>CBIHOQ010000054.1:0-30920 GCA_966212065.1 uncultured Burkholderiaceae bacterium | reverse complement strand
GTTGCCGCCTGAGCGGCCGCCGGCGTGGGCGTTGGGCCCGCAGGCATAGCGGGCGTCCCTGCAATAATCGGCGGCGGCGAGCTGGGCAACGCTGTCGTTTTCACGGGCGCAACGGGCACCGGCGCCGTTTTAATCAGCGTGCTCACATAGTGGGCGACCGAATCGAAGAAGCGATCGTAGAACGCATTCGATTGGATCGTTTCACTCGATACCTTCACCATCGCGTCGCTGTTGGAGCGGATCGGCAGCGAGACCGAGCCGAGTATGCTCAGGCCCACGCTAGCCGACGTGTCGCTCTTTTTGAGCGCATAACCGCTCTGAATCGCATTCGCGTAGACGATGCTCGTGCCGTCGGCATCTTCTCCCGGCGTGCAAACGACGTGAAATTCCACCGTGATATGCGAGTCTCCGTTCGGCTGAAAATCTTTCGTCGCGTCGATGTGGTCGGTCCCGCTTAGCGTCGTTAGATAGCCTTGGTTGAGCAGCGCGCGCCTCACGGCCTCGCAGGCGTCGTTGCTGCCGACGTTGTAGCTGCGCGAAAACGGGCTCGAACCCGAATCGAAGAGTTCTTGCTGAAACTTCGGCTGCGGCGCGCTCGAACAGGCGGCGAGCGCCGTGAGCGAGATGAGCGCGGCAAACGACAGCGCCACGCGGGCTGGGCGGAACGAACTTAACGAACTGAACGAACTGAACATAGTGCTTCGCAAGGGCTGCGCCGGGTAGGCGCGTGATTCGAAGACAAACATTGTAGTGCCATCGCCGAGTCGAACGTAATCGAGCATAAAACATTGCCGCGCCGGTATCGGTCGCGCATCGCGCGTAGCCCCACCAAAAAGCAGGCCCGGGCGCGGTAGAATCCTTGCCCTTCGGGCATTGCTCGGCGCGTGCGCGTTTTCGTGCTCCGCCGCGCCGCCGTATCTTTCTTTTTCCTTTCAGCGTGCAAAAGATCCTGCTCGTCCGTGTGTCGTCGCTCGGCGATGTCGTCCATAACATGCCCGCCGTCGCCGATATTCGGCGTCGCTACCCCGACGCGCAAATCGATTGGCTCGTCGAAGAAAGCTTCGCCGATCTAGTCGCGCTCGTACACGGCGTGCGCCGGGCGATTCCGTTTTCCCTGCGGCGCTGGCGCAAGCGTCCGTTCTCGCTTTCGACATGGCGCGAGATCCGTGCGTTTCGACGTGCGCTCGCCGCCGAGCACTATGACCTTGTTATCGACTGCCAGGGCCTCGTCAAGACGGCTTGGGTCGCGAGCTGGGCGCGCGGGCCGCTCGTGGGGCTCGGCAATCGCACCGACGGCGCCGGTTACGAATGGCCCGTGCGCTTCTTCTACGGCCGGCGCGTCCGGATCGAGGCGCGTACGCATGTTGTCGAGCGCACGCGTCAGCTCGTCGCGCAAGCAATCGGCGCTGCGGCGCCGCAGCCGTCCGACGAGATCGACTTCGGGCTCGATACGTCGCGCGCCGCGCGCGCCTTGGCCGAGCTTGGGCTGAATCTGCCCGTGCCCTATGTCGTGCTCGTGCATGCGACTTCGCGCGAGGACAAACAGTGGCCCGACGCGTCTTGGATCGAGCTCGGCCGCGCTCTCGTCGCGCGCGGCGCCTCGCTCGTGCTGCCATGGGGCAGCGAAGCCGAGCGTGCGACGAGCGAGCGCTTGGCCAAGGAGTTCGGCGCTGCAGCCATCGTGCCGCCGCGCTTGTCGCTGCCTGCCGTCGTCGGCTTGCTCGATGCGGCGGCGGCCACGGTCGGCGTCGATACCGGGCTGGTGCATATTGCCGCTGCGCTGAAGCGGCCCACCGTCGAGTTGTACAATTTCGCCACCGCATGGCGCACGGGCGGCTATTGGTCGCCGCGCGTCGTCAATCTCGGCACCGCCGGCGATCCGCCGACGCTCCAGCAAGTCAAGACCGCGCTGGCCGGATTCGGCCTGCTGTAACCGATCGCGCTCAACGGACCATGAAAGAATCGCAAATCCTCGAAGTGAATTGCTCGGATTGGGACGGCGCCGACCTTTCCGTGACGCGCGACACCGTGCGCGTGGCGCTCGAAACGGGCAAGGTCCTCTATTTTCCGAACCTGCGCTTCACGATCGAAGGCGGCGAGACGGCGCTGCTCGATCCGGCACTTGCCGATCCGAAGCGCAAGAACATCAGCCTCGAACCGAACGGCGGCGCGCTGCACGGCGTGGCGGGCGATACGGTCACGCAGTCGGCCGTGCGCGCGCTCGTCGCACGCTATCAGGCGCAAGCGCGGATGCTCGTCGATCGTTTGCTGCCCGAGTACCGCGACGCACTGCGTCCCGCGCCGACGAGCTTGCGGTTGTTGCGCGTCGAGACGCGCCATACGTCGTGGCGCAAGGACGACAGCCGGCTGCACGTCGACGCGTTTCCGTCGCGGCCCAATCGCGGCGAGCGCATCTTGCGCGTGTTCACCAACGTCAATCCGCACGGCGAGCCGCGCGTCTGGCGCGTGGGCGAGCCGTTCGAGCAGGTGGCACGGCGCTTCTTGCCGAAGATCAAACCGCAGAAGCCGGGTTCGGCGTGGCTCCTCAATGCGCTGCACATCACGAAGTCGCCGCGCAGCGCCTACGATCATCTAATGCTCAATCTGCACGACGGTATGAAGGCGGACCTCGATTATCAGAAGACGTGTCCGCAAGAGACAATGCCGTTCCCGCCCGGAAGTACATGGATCTGCTTCTCCGATCAGACATCGCATGCGGCCATGTCGGGTCAGTACATGCTCGAGCAGACATTCTTTCTGCCGGTACGCGCGATGGTGCAGCCCGAATGCGCCCCGCTCGGCATCTTGGAGCGGCTCGAAGGCCGCGCGCTGGTTTGACGACCGCGCTGCGTCATGGCGGCGCATGTTTCCCGTCCGCGGGTGAGGCATGCGCATGCTGAGGGCCGTCTATCGCGCGCTGTGGTGGCTCGTCGCGCCGCTCGCGGTGTTACGCCTTTTGATCCGCTCGCGCCGCGAACGCGGCTATCGCGAGCATATGGGCGAACGCTTCGGCTATGCACATGGTCGCCTGCCCGAAGACGATGCGCCGCTCCTTTGGGTCCATGCCGTGTCCGTCGGCGAGACGCGTGCGGCCGAGCCGTTAATCGCAGCCTTGATGCAGGCGCGGCCCGATGCGCGCGTGCTCGTCACACACATGACGCCGAGCGGGCGGGCGATGAGCACGCAACTGTTTGGCGATCGCGTGCTGCGCTGCTACCTGCCGTACGATCTTCCGCACCTCGTGCGACGGTTCTTGCGCACTTGGCGGCCCTCGATCGGCATTGTCATGGAGACGGAGGTGTGGCCGACGCTGATCGACGAATGCCGCCTGGCCGACGTGCCGCTCGTGCTGACGAACGCGCGCATGTCGGCGCGCTCGTTCAAGCGTGCCGCCCGTTTCGGTGCAGCGACGCGTGAGGTGTTCGGCGGCTTCACGCGCGTGCTCGCGCAGAGCCCGTCCGATGCGGAGCGTCTCACCGCGCTCGGCGCGCGCAACGTGGTCGTGCTCGGCAACTTGAAATTCGATATGGGAACGCCGCCGGAACTCGTCGCGCGCGGCCGCGCCTGGCGCGCCTCGATTGGTGCACGGCCGGTGTGGGTGGCCGCGAGCACACGTGAAGGCGAGGAAGCGCTTGTGCTGGACGCATTCGCCGCGCTCGCTACCGAAGACGCTTTGCTGATCCTTGTACCGCGTCATCCGCAACGCTTCGATGAAGTCGCGGCGCTCGTCGAGCGACGCGGCCTCGCGCTTCTGCGACGCTCGGCGTGGGGCGGGGCAGGGCTCGCTGCCGGTGCCGCTGCGCAGGTCGCCGATGCGCCGCTGCCGCCGAACGTGACCGTGTTGCTTGGCGATTCGATGGGCGAGCTCGGTGCGTACTACGCCGCGTCGGACGTTGCGTTCATCGGCGGCAGTCTGTTGCCGCTCGGCGGTCAGAATCTCATCGAAGCCTGTGCGGTGGGCGTACCGGTGCTGATCGGCCCGCACGTGTTCAACTTCGCGCAGGCCACGCTCGACGCGGTTGCCGCGGGTGCGGCCGTGCAGGTGAGCGACCCGGCCGATTTGGCACGTGTGCTGGGCGAGCTCTTTGCCGATAAGTCGCGGCGCGTGGCGATGGGGGCGGCCGCTTCGGCATTCGCCGCGCGCCACCGCGGGGCGACGGCACGCACGGTCGATGTATTGACGGCGCTGCTGCCGCAGGACGAGGCAGCCGACGCGTAGGCGTCCTTCTAGACCGCCAACAATCCTTTGCGCTCGATAAATGCAATCACTTCGTCGAGCCCGCTTTGCGCCTTCAGATTGCACATGACAAACGGCCGCTCGCCGCGCATCGCTTTCGCATCGGCGGCCATGACGTCGAGATTCGCACCGACGTACGGCGCAAGGTCGATCTTGTTGATGACGAGCAGATCCGATTTCGTGATGCCGGGGCCGCCCTTGCGCGGAATCTTTTCACCGCCCGCAACGTCGATGACGTAGATCGTCAAATCGGACAGTTCGGGGCTGAACGTTGCCGCGAGGTTGTCGCCGCCCGATTCGATGAAGACGATGTCCGCATCGGGAAACCGCGTGAGCATCCGGTCGACGGCTTCCAAATTGATCGAGGCATCTTCGCGAATCGCCGTATGCGGGCAGCCGCCCGTTTCGACGCCCATGATCCGCTCGGGTGCCAGCGCCCCGGCGACGGTCAGCAGCCGCTGATCTTCCTTCGTATAGATGTCGTTCGTGATCGCGACGAGATCGTAGCGCTCGCGCATCGCTTTGCAGAGCATCTCGAGCAGCGTCGTCTTGCCCGACCCGACGGGGCCGCCCACGCCAACGCGCAGCGGCGGTAGTTTCTTCGTCCTCATGTGCGTGTGTCTCTGTCGATTCAAGGTTCGGGGTTTAGCGTTATTCACGAACGGAACAGCCGCGAATATTGCGTCTCATGCCGCGCCGAAAAAACACCGAGCATCGGTGAAAAAGTATTGATGCCTTCAGGCGGCGTTTCGATGGCGGAGGCGACGGCTTTATCGATGACCGCACGCGCCGCCACCAAGATGCGCTGCCCCGCGAGTTGGCCGAGCGGCACCGCTTTGATCGCCGCCGCGATTTGATTCTCGGCCCACGCGAACGCGTAGGCGGCGAGCGCGGCGTCGGCGGCAATGTCGTGGGCAGCGGCGGCGAACGCAAATGCGGTTGGTTGCGAGAGCGGCGTCATTGCACACAGCGTCGTGCGCCTTACCTCGCCGCCCCATTCGAGCGCTACCGCGAGCTGCTTGAGCGACCATCCCATCTGTTCGGTTTCGCGCCTGAGTTCGGCCGTTTCGCGGCTCGCGAGGAATTGGGCGTCGGCATCGGCGAGAGCCGCCGCGTCGTGTCGCTGCCAGCGTCCTAACTGGTGCGCAATGAACGGAAGCTCGCCGCGCGCGAGCACATGCAACAGACCGTCTTCAATCCATGCGCGTGCGGTATCCGCATCGACGATCCACTGCGCTTCGACCGCCGCTTCGAGCCCCTGCGAATAGCTGAACGCGCCGATCGGCAGGGCAGGCGACGCGAGATGCAACAGCGCGGTCAGTTCGGCTAGGCGCATGTTCGTCAATGGTCGTGAGGATGCGAGTGGTTGTGCCCGCAACTACTTCCCGTGTGGCCGTCTTCATGATTACAACCGTGGCTGTGATCGTGGCTATGGTCGTGATCCTGCCCATGACTATGATCGTGGTCATGGCCGTGATCGTGCGCATGCGCTTCGTCATGAGAATGACCGTCACGATCGCCATGTCGCTGCGCAAACACTTGCTGCGCCAGCGCGTAGTCTTCTTCGAACGTCGCATCGTGCCCATGCCGATGCCCGCCGCCATAGGCACCGGCTTCCGGATGGAACGCCAGCGTCGCACGCTCGACCTGCGCGCCCAATCGCGTCAGCATGGTCTCCAGCACCGGATCGGCTTCGAGCTTCAGATAATCGACACCGATTTCGACGGGGGTATGGCGATTGCCGAGATGATAGGCCGCGCGCGTGAGCGTGACCGTATCCGCCGCGCGCACGACGAGCACAGTCTCGGCCGCGGCCACGACCCGAACGAGCGCACCGTCGTCGGCCACTAACACATCGCCATGGGCGAGCACGCTTGCGCGGGGCATGACGAGCGCGACTTCCTCGCCCGTGTCGAGCGTGGCGGCAAGCCGGCTCTTGCAACGTGCCTCGTACGCGAGCGTGAGCGTTGGCGCGCGTGCGACGAGCGAGGCGGCAAGCTTGGCCGGCGGGGCAATACGTTTGTCTATCGTTCGCATCGGAAATCGTTAGAAGCCAAAAACCATCGTCGCAGCGCGGATCAAAACAAAAAGTACCGCTGCGCCATCGGCAAAACGGTAGCGGGTTCGCACGTCAGCGATTGACCATCCGCGACGACCTCGTAGGTTTCGGGGTCGACGCTGATCGAGGGCTGCCAAGCATTGTGAATCATGTCGGCCTTCGATACCGTCCGGCATCCGCGAACGGGCACGATGCGTTTCTTCAAGCCATAGCGCTCGGCAATACCCGCATCGGCGGCCATTTGCGAAACGAACGTCAGCGACGTCTGCGTCAACGCAGCCCCTCGCGTCGCGAACATCTCACGGTAATGCACGGGCTGCGGCGTCGGGATCGACGCATTCGGATCGCCCATTTGCGCGAGCGCGATCATGCCGCCCTTCAGGATCAGCGTGGGCTTGACGCCGAAGAACGCGGGCTCCCAAAACACGAGATCGGCCCACTTACCGGCTTCGATCGAACCGACTTCATGCGCGATGCCGTGCGTGATTGCCGGATTGATCGTGTACTTCGAGACGTAGCGCTTGGCGCGAAAGTTATCGTTGCGCGTGCTGTCTTGCGGCAGCGGGCCGCGTTGCGCTTTCATCTTATGTGCCGTCTGCCAGCTGCGGATAATCACTTCGCCCACGCGGCCCATTGCTTGTGAATCGGACGACAGCATCGACAGCGCGCCCAAATCGTGCAGGATGTCCTCGGCCGCGATCGTCTCGCGGCGAATGCGCGATTCGGCGAACGCAAGATCCTCGGCGATCGACGGATCGAGGTGATGACAGACCATCAGCATGTCGAGATGTTCGTCGAGCGTGTTGATGGTGTAAGGCCGCGTTGGATTCGTCGACGAGGGCAGCACGTTAGCCTCGCCGCAGACCTTGATGATGTCGGGCGCATGGCCGCCGCCGGCGCCTTCCGTGTGATACGTATGGATTGTGCGTCCTTTGAACGCGGCCACGGTGGCTTCGACAAAGCCCGCTTCGTTCAGCGTATCGGTGTGAATCGCTACTTGGGTGTCGGTGGCGTCGGCTACGTTTAAGCAGTTGTCGATCGCGGCGGGGGTCGAGCCCCAGTCTTCGTGCAGCTTGAGCCCGATCGCACCGGCCGCGACCTGCTCGACGAGCGGCTCGGGCAGGCTCGCGTTGCCTTTGCCGAGAAAGCCAAGATTCATCGGCCAGCCGTCGGCTGCCTGCAGCATCCGCTCCAGATGCCAGGGCCCTGGCGTGCAGGTTGTCGCGTTTGTGCCGGTGGCCGGACCGGTACCGCCGCCGAGCATTGTGGTCACCCCCGAGGCGAGCGCTTCCTCGATCTGCTGCGGGCAGATGAAGTGGATATGCGAGTCCACGCCGCCGGCCGTGACGATGAGCCCTTCGCCGGCAATGACTTCCGTTGCCGCGCCGATCGCGATCGTCACGCCCGGTTGGATGTCGGGGTTGCCCGCCTTGCCGATCGCGGCGATGCGTCCGTTCTTAATCGCGATGTCGGCTTTGACGATGCCCCAGTGGTCGAGAATGACGGCGTTCGTGACAACGGTATCGGCCACCTCGGCCGCCACGCGCTGCGATTGCCCCATGCCGTCGCGGATCACCTTGCCGCCGCCGAACTTCACTTCCTCGCCATAGACGGTGAAGTCGCGTTCGATTTCGATGATGAGTTCGGTATCGGCGAGCCGAATGCGGTCGCCCGTCGTGGGCCCGAACATTTCCGCGTAGGCGCGGCGGCTGATGCGTAATGTCATGACGTTTGGAAGTCCGAATGATGACGCCTGGGTAGGCTAAGGCCGAGGTTTAGAGCGGGCCCATGACCTTGCCGTTGAAGCCGTAGACGGTGCGCGCACCGGCCAGTGCGACGAGCTCGACCGTGCGCGATTGCCCCGGCTCGAAACGCACGGCGGTGCCCGCCGCGATATTGAGCCGAAAGCCACGGGCTTGCTCGCGGTCGAACGCCAACGCGGGGTTCGCTTCGTAGAAGTGATAGTGCGAGCCGATCTGCACGGGGCGGTCGCCGGTATTGGCAACGGTCAGCGTGCGTGTTTCTCTACCGACGTTCAATTCGATATCGCCGTCTTCAGTCAGGATTTCACCGGGGATCATCGCTGGCTCGCTCGCGTTAGGCAATCGGGTGATGGACGGTGACGAGCTTCGTGCCGTCGGGGAATGTGGCTTCGATCTGGATGTCGGGGATCATCTCGGGCACGCCTTCCATGACGTCGTCGCGCGTGAGCAACGTCGTGCCGTAGTGCATGACGTCGGCAACGGTCTTGCCGTCGCGCGCCGCTTCCATCAGCGCCGCGGAAATGAACGCGACCGCTTCGGGATAGTTCAGTTTTAAGCCGCGTGCGCGGCGTCGTTCGGCAAGCAGCGCGGCGGTGAAGATCAGCAGCTTGTCTTTTTCTCTAGGCGTCAGTTTCATTGCGCGCGGCAGTCAAACGTAATGGCGTTGAAAGAGGGGGCGGCGAAGTGCGCGACTATGCTAGCACCGTGTCGCCGCACGAGGGAATCGTTCCAGCAAGCGGTTAGATGGGCTCACGTGCACCAAAGCCGCAGAGGCCGAGCGTCGACACCATGCACGAGAGGGCGCAGCGTGAGCCAACACTGCATCAACGTTTGCTGCAGTGCCTCCATGGAATGCGCGAGTGCGCGCACGATCAGCACGCCCTCCGTCACGCACGAGACGCCCGCGCGTTGCGAGTCGTCGAACGGCAATTGCCGAGCGAGCGTTTCGGCGAGCGTGTCGTTGCATGCCGGGCCGACGGCCCAAAGCGTGCCGTAGGCGGGATAGTCCGCGAGCCCCTGGCGAGCGATGCGAAGGGGATCGCCGGCCGTCAGCATTGCACGCTCGAACCAGAGCAACTTGCCCGACGGACCGACGATGCGCGCCGTGCTCGATAGGGCGCCTTCCGCCCAACGCTCGCCCGCGGCGATACGCCCAAGCTGCGTCGCGTCCCAGCCTAGCGCCGTTGCGCCTTGAGCGAGCGTCAGCGTGAAATCGAGCGCGATCTGCGCGCGATCGAACACGATGTTGTTTTGCGGCAGCCAATCGAGCTTCGCATCGGGGCCGGCTGCGATGTCGATGCGCTGACGCGCCAAGCGGCCGTTCGACTTGTACCACTTCGCGGCGCCGGGCGTGGTCAGCACGGCATGCGCGCCCGCGCCGAGCGAGACGTCGAGCGTCAAGGCATCGCCGCCCGCGATGCCGCCCGGCGGATGCACGATCACCGCATGGCAAATCGCTTCGCCCTCGGGATAGAGCGGCTTTTGTACGCGCAGCGGGCCCATATGCCGACGATGAACGAGCGTCGTGCGCGGCCCGTGCCGTTCGAAACCGAGCGAGAGCCGGGCCTGCCAGTCGTCGCGATCGTGCGAGCGAGGCACAACGGCAAGCGTTTCGACATGGCGTGACGAGGGTTCGTCGAATATCGGAGAAGACATGAAATGCGTCGGGCGTCGGGCGTGCGCGCGGTTGGAGGGTGCGCGGCGTGTCAATGGTGGCGAGCATAACACCTCGGCGCGCGCTGGGCCGCCCCCAGCGGGCTGTGCCCCGCGGTGTAGCGGCGAACGAAGTAAGCGTCGCGGCGCTCACATCAAACAGCGATCATCTCGCGCACGCCGCGCGCATCCATGTCGCGCCCTGCGCCGCTCGCGACGATCTCGCCGCGCCGCATGACCCAGTAGTGATCGGCAATGGCCTTGGCAAACTCGTAATACTGCTCGACGAGCAGCACCGTCATCCCCGTTTCATCCACCAACTTGCGCAGCGTGCGGCCGATTTCTTGAATGATCGACGGTTGAATGCCTTCGGTCGGTTCGTCGAGAATCAAGAGGCGCGGCTCGCTCATCAGCGCTCGGCCGATCGCCAGTTGCTGCTGCTGGCCACCCGACAAGTCGCCCCCGCGGCGTTTGCGCATGTCTTTGAGTACGGGGAAGAGTGCGTAGATGCGCTCGGGCACCTGCGAGACGCCGCGCTTGCTCGCGGCACCGACGAGCAGATTCTCTTCGACGGTCAGCCGCCCAAAGATGTCGCGCCCTTGCGGTACATAGGCGATGCCGCGCGCCACGCGCGCGGGGGTTGCGAGGGCATCGAGCGGTTCACCGGCCCACGTGATCGTGCCGCTTTTCGCGCGGACGACGCCCATCAGGCAGCGCATCAGCGTCGTCTTGCCCACGCCGTTGCGCCCCAGCAGCACGGTGAGCGAGCCGGGTGGCACTTGCATCGTCACGTCACGCAAGATATGGCTGCCGCCATAGAACTGATTGAGTCCTGAAACGTCGAGCATTGAAGCTGTCCTCGTCTATGCGGTGCGGTAGCGCGTTATGTCGAACAATCGATTCGGTTCGGTTCGGTTCGGTCCGGTCCGGTTCGGTCCGGTTCGGTCGAGTTCGGCTCCGTTCGGTCGAGTTCGATTCGGTCCTTAGCTCAGCGGCCCAGATACGATTCGACGACGGTCTCGTCGCGCTTCACTTCATCGAGCGTGCCTTGCGCGAGCACACGTCCTTCGGCCATCACCGTGACGCGCGATTGCGCGCCTGCGAGCGCGGCGACGAACTCCATGTCATGTTCGACGACGATCATCGAGCACGTCCCTCGCAGGCGATCGAGCAGTGCGGCGAGCGCCATCGTCTCGTCGTCGGTCATGCCGGCGGCCGGTTCGTCGAGCAGCAAGAGCGCCGGCTGCTGCATGAGCAGCATGCCGATTTCGAGCCGTTGCTTCTGCCCATGCGACAGTTCGCCGGCCGCGCGCCGTGCCTCGTGCTCGAGCCCGATCGTGGCGAGCGTTTCTTCGATGCGAAGCTGCGCGCTCGACGTAAGCCGCGCACGTAACGAGGCATGCCAGCGCTTGTCGGTTTTCATCGCAAGCTCGAGGTTCTCCCAGACCGGATGCTGTTCGAACACCGTCGGCTTCTGAAATTTGCGCCCGATGCCGGCGCGTGCGATCGACGGCTCGTCCATGCGCGTGAGATCGAGCGTTTGCCCGAGAAAAGCGCGGCCGGTGTCGGGGCGTGTGCGGCCCGTAATGACATCCATCATCGTCGTCTTGCCTGCGCCGTTTGGGCCGATCACACAGCGCAGCTCGCCCACGTTGAGCGTGAGCGATAGGCCATTGAGCGCGCGAAAGCCGTCGAAGCTGACCGTCACATCTTCTAGATAGAGAATCGTTCCGTGCGTGACATCGATGGCGCCGGGCGCGAGAATGTGGGCCATCGGCGCATCCCCGGCCGGCGATGCTTCCGCCGCGGCGGCTTCGTTAAGACTGCCGATCATTTACGCTTGCTCCGTTCGATGAGCGTGGCGGCGAGCCCAGCGAGGCCGCGGGGCAGCGCGAGCGGCACGATGACGAACAGCGCGCCGAGGAAGAACAGCCAGTATTCGGGGAGGCGCGCTGTGAAGATACTGCGTGCCGCGTTGACGGCGACCGCGCCCGCGATCGGCCCGACGAGCGTGCCGCGTCCGCCGACAGCCACCCAGATCGCCATCTCGATCGAATTGGCCGGCGACATCTCACTCGGGTTGATGATGCCCACTTGCGGCACGTACAACGCGCCCGCGATGGCGCAGAGCATGGCCGATAGCGTCCAGACGAACAGCTTGTAGGCAAGCGGGCTGTAGCCGAGAAACATCAAGCGCGTTTCGCTGTCGCGCATGGCGGTGACGATGCGTCCGAGCTTGGAGGTGACGATCGCACGTGCACCGATGAACGCGAGCACGAGCGCGGCGAACGTCATCAGAAAGAGTGCCACACGCGTATTGGGATGCGCGATCGGGAATCCCGCGATGCGCTTGAAATCGGTGAAGCCGTTGTTGCCGCCGAAGCCCGTCTCGTTTCGATAGAAAAGCAGCATCGCGGCATACGTGAGCGCTTGCGTGATGATCGAGAGATAGACGCCTTGCACGCGTGAGCGGAACGCAAAAAAGCCGAACGTCCACGCAAGCAGCGCCGGCACGACGACTACGAGTGCGATCGCATACCAAAGATGCTCCGTGCCGTGCCAAAACCACGGCATCGTATGCCAGTTCAAGAACACCATGAAATCGGGCAGATCGGTACCGTACACGCCGTCATGTCCGATGGCGCGCATGAGATACATGCCGATCCCGTAGCCGCCCAGTGCGAAGAACAAGCCATGGCCCAAGCTTAAGATCCCGCAATATCCCCAGACGAGATCGAGCGCGAGCGCCGCGATGGCGTAGCACATGAATTTGCCGCCGATCGTCAGCGCGTAGGCCGATAGATGAAAGGCGCTCGATTCGGGCAGCACGAGCGCTGCGATGGGTGCGCCGAAGCCGACGGCGAGGACGAGCGCGATGAGCGCGGTCCATGCCGGGCGCGAAAGCAACGCGCGGCGTTCGGGCAGCCCGAGCCGCGTTGGTACGGTAGGCCGCTCCGGTGCCGCAGCCGAGGAGCGCACCGATTGCGAATCGTGCGACGCATCAGGGCTGGCTGCGTGCGCGTCGGGGGCGGCCGCCGATGAGGGCGTGAGCGAATGCATCGTGGGCCTCATGCGCTGCGTCCTTTCAGGGCGAACAAGCCTTGTGGGCGTCTTTGAATGAACAAGACGATCAGCACGAGCACGGCGATCTTCGCGAGCACCGCGCCCCAGAACGGCTCGATCGCCTTCATGAGAATGCCGAGGCCGAAGCTGCCGAGCACGGCGCCGGCCAGTTGCCCGACGCCCCCGAGCACGACGACCATGAACGAATCGACGATGTAGCTCTGACCGAGATCGGGGCCGACGTTGCCGATCTGCGAGAGCGCGCAGCCGCCGAGGCCCGCGATGCCGGCGCCGAAGGCGAACGCGTACGAATCGACGAAGGCGGTTTTGACGCCGACGCAGGCCGCCATCCCCCGGTTTTGCGTGACGGCGCGCACGAACAGGCCAAGGCGGGTGCGCGTGAGCACGCCCCATGCGATGGCGACGACCGCCAGCGAGAACGCGAGAATGACGATGCGGTTGTACGGCAGGATCAGGTTCTGCATGACGGTGATGCCCCCGGTCATCCACGTGGGATTGGCCACCTGAACGTTTTGCGCGCCGAATAAGGTGCGCGTGGCCTGCATGAGTACGAGGCTCGCGCCGAACGTCGTCAGCAGCGTTTCGAGCGGCCGTCCGTAAAGCCGCTTGAGCACGAGGCGCTCCAATACGACGCCCACGCCGGCTGCTGCGACGAACGATGCGGGCACCGCAGCCAGCGGATACCAATCGAATGCGTTGGGCAGGTAGCTGCGAAACAGGTTTTGCACGACGTAGGTCGCATAGGCGCCGATCATTAGGAATTCGCCGTGCGCCATGTTGATGACGCCGATGACGCCATAGGTGATCGCGAGGCCAAGTGCGGCAAGCAGCAGGACGCTGCCCAGCGAGATACCCGCGAACAGCGTGCCGACCATGCGGCTGTTGCGCTCGAGCGCATCGAGCGCATCGATGCCGTGTTGGGCGGCTGCGCGCACGCGCGCATCGGGCTCGG
This sequence comes from uncultured Burkholderiaceae bacterium, assembly GCA_966212065.1. Classification (GTDB taxonomy): domain Bacteria; phylum Pseudomonadota; class Gammaproteobacteria; order Burkholderiales; family Burkholderiaceae; genus Trinickia. The sequence continues at coordinate 17,172 of CBIHOQ010000054.1, read as the reverse complement.
CGAAGCTGCCGTCGGAACGTTTTGCGGTGAGCGGCCGCAGCAGCGGATAAAGATCGAGATCGTGGCGCGCTGCGACGAGCTCGACCGCTTCGAGGCGCTTGGCCGGATCGGGATCGGTGAGGGCGGTCGTCGCCCAGAGCGCATCGAGGCGGCGCTTGAGCGCCGGGTCCGTTTCCTTCGCGCGGGCGGCATCGACGAGCGGCTTCATCTGTGGATCGGGGCTCGCGAGCAGCGCGTCGACGGCGGCGCGGCGGATCGCGAGATCGGGCGAGGCGAGCCTCACGCCGGCGAGTGTATGCGCGACCTTGCCGCGCAGCAGGTTGTTGAGCGTGATCGGCTGTGCGTCGCCGATTGCGACGAGCTGGCCCGACGCGGCATCGCGCGCGTGCGCGTCATCGCCTTCCGCTTGGATCAGGATTTGGCCCGAGCCCGTTGCCAAGACGCGGTCGTCGGCGAGGGCTTGGAGCAGCGTCAGCGCTGCCGCGTCGTGCTCAGCGGCTAGCTTAGCGACGACTGCGGCTTTCGCGTCGAAGTCGTCGTTCGCGAGCGGGGCAACGTCGGTTGCCGTGAGGGCGAAGGCCGCGGGCGCGGCGAGTGAGCACGACAACGCGGCGACGGCCAGCCATCGGCGTAAGGATCGATTCATGGGTGGTGGCTACGAGCAAAAACGTACTTGGGGCGACCTCGAAACAGCATCGCGGGCGCGATCGACCGCCCCCGCGATACGCTGGCTCGGGTGCGGCTCGATCGCGTACGGCTTTCGCTTAGGCGACTTTGCGTCGGCGCAAGAACTCCGGAATCGAGCTGACGATATCGGGCTTGCCTTCATTGCCTGCGATGAACGGGCTCCAAGGCTGCGCGCGAATAGCTGTCTTCGTTTTCCAGACGACGTTGAATTGGCCGTCGCCGCGAATCTCACCGATCATCACGGGCTTGTGCAGATGATGGTTGCCGTCCATCGACAACGTGAAGCCCGAGGGCGCGGCTACGCTTTGCCCGATCATGGCCGCCCGCACCTTGTCGACGTCGGTGCTCTTGGCCTTTTCGACCGCTTGCTTCCACATATGAATGCCGACGAACGTCGCTTCCATCGGATCGTTCGTGACGCGCTTGGTACCGCCGGGGAGTTTTTGCGATGCGACCCACTCGGCCCATTGCGTCTTGAACTTCGTGTTGGCCGGGGCCTTGACCGACATAAAGTAGTTCCACGCCGCCAGATGGCCGACGAGCGGCTTCGTGTCGATGCCGCGCAACTCTTCCTCGCCTACGGAAAATGCGACGACGGGGACGTCCGTTGCTTTGAGCCCCTGATTGCCGAGCTCTTTATAGAAGGGCACGTTCGAATCGCCGTTGATCGTCGAGATCACGGTGGTCTTGCCGCCTTGCGCGAACGCTTTAACGTTGGCGACGATGGTTTGATAATCGCTGTGCCCGAACGGCGTGTAGACCTCTTGAATGTCGGCGTCTTTGACGCCCTTCGCATGCAGGAATGCGCGCAGGATCTTATTGGTCGTACGCGGATAGACGTAATCGGTGCCGAGCAGGAAGAAGCGCTTTGCAGCGCCGCCTTCGGCACTCATCAAGTATTCGACGGCCGGAATGGCCTGTTGATTCGGTGCCGCGCCCGTATAGAACACATTGCGCGACATCTCTTCGCCCTCGTATTGAACGGGGTAATAGAGCAGGCCATTGAGTTCTTCGAAGACGGGCAAAACCGATTTGCGCGAAACGGAGGTCCAGCAGCCGAATACGCACGCCACTTTATCTTGCGTCAGGAGTTGCCGCGCTTTTTCGGCGAAGAGCGGCCAATTCGATGCGGGATCGACGACGATGGGTTGAAGCTGTCGCCCCATAACGCCGCCCTTCTTGTTGATGTCGGCGATCGTCATGAGCGCCGTGTCTTTGAGCGAAGTCTCCGAAATGGCCATCGTTCCCGACAGCGAATGCAAGATGCCCACCTTGATGGGGCCGCTGGACGATTCTGCGCGAACGAACGGGCTTTGTCCTGCAAGCGCGAGTGCGCCGGAGAGCGAACCGAGCTTCAACAGACTACGACGTTTCATTTGCATCCCCTTGCCGGTGCTGAAAGAGCGTTTATTGGAGTGGCCCGCGAAACGCATGCATCGATAAGAGGCAGATGCGCGCGCGGACGGCCCCTACGCTGCAAGGGATATGCCAAGCGTGCCGTCGTGAGGCGCGGCGCGGGTTCCGGCGGGAAATGCTGGTGAGGAGAGGGCCGACTGCACCGATCGCCGCGGCCAACTTGGTGCGCGACGCGCCGAGAACGAGCGGCGCGCGCGATGTTGGGGAACGCGTGACCCGTCGCTCGCGCTGCGGCGGCGGCTTAACTCAGTAAAGCGGCACTTTCGGATCGACTTGGCGCGACCAAGCGTCGATGCCACCTTGCAGGTTGAACACCTGCTTAAAGCCACGCCCTTCGAGGAACATGCCCACATTGGCGCTGCGTGCACCGTGATGGCAGATGCAAACGATCTGCGCTTCGTCGTCGAGCTCTTCGCTGCGCGCGGGAATATCGCGCATCGGAATCTCGACGCAGCCGGCGATGTGTGCGGTCGCGACTTCCCACGGCTCGCGGACGTCGAGCAGAACGGGGGCCGGGCGCGATGGGTCGGCCAGCCATTCGGCAAGTGCGGGCGCGGTCAGATTTTGCATGGCGACCTTAAAACTTGAAGCGCGACGGTTGAACGGCGTTCGCCAGCGGCTCGATGTACGTTTCGAAGACATCGGCCACGCGGAATTGCTTTTCGTCCATGCGCGTGATGATTTGCGCCTTCATGACGGGCGCGGTGCCGACGAAAGCAGCGAGCCGGCCGCCGATCTTCAATTGCTCGAGCATTTCTTGCGGCAGCACGGGCAGGCCGCCCGACACGCAGATAACGTCGTACGGCGCGGCGGCGGGCCACCCGCGCGCGCCGTCGCCGAGTTCGGCTTGTGCGTTCATCACGCCGTTTTCGGCGAGGTTGCGCTTGGCCAGTTCGACCAATTCCGGCTTGATGTCGAGGGTCAGCACGTGACGAGCGCGATGGGCGAGCAGCGCGGCCATATAGCCCGAGCCCGCACCGATTTCGAGCACGGATTCGTGCTTCTTAACGGCCAGTTCCTGCAAGACGCGCGCTTCGATGCGCGGCGCCAGCATGTGCTCGCCTTCAGGCAGCGGCACGTCCAAATCGGCGAACGCGATGTCGCGATAGACGGCGGGGACGAAGTTTTCGCGCTTGACGATCGACAGCAGATTCAGCACGTCCTGGTCCAGCACATCCCAGGGGCGGATTTGTTGTTCGATCATGTTGAAACGGGCTTGCTCGATGTTCATGGCGACTTAACGGGGCTTTACGGGCTAGGACGTAGCGGTTCGTCAACGACGGGAAAGAAACGTCGAGATTGTACCAAAGCGCGCATCTGCGCCGTGGTACCTACGTGGTACCTAGCGCTTGCTGCGCTTGAGCTGCGCCTCGAATGCGGCGTCGAGCTTGCTGATTCGTTTGGGCTTGGCCGGAGCAACCGTGTCGACGAAGGCGACGAACGGGTCGAGCGGCAGCGGCTCCGAGAGCGGCAGCTCGATACCGCTTGCCCGATCGACCAAGCGGAAGAGGCCGCCCGGCAGCCCGATGGCGGCGTAGTGCGGATTGCCTGTGCGATCCTTCAGCTTTTGCACGGCGGAAATGGCGCGCGTACTGCGCATGCTCGATCCTCTAAAATCACGGTTGAAACATCTACTTTACCAAGTCGCATGATGACGTACGGCTTGCCCTTCGTCTTCTAGTCTTGCAGAACGAGCAAAAAGGCAGTGAATGATCCCGATTCGCCTCCCATGACGGAACACGCTTGCCGTGCCGGCTGCGGCGCGTGTTGTACCGCGCCCTCGATCTCGAGCCCGATCCCGGGGATGCCCAACGGCAAGCCGGCTGGCGTGCGCTGCGTGCAGCTCGACGAGCACGAACGTTGCCGCATTTTCGGCCGGCCCGAGCGACCGGCTTGCTGCTCGGGTCTGCAGCCTCAAACGCAAATGTGCGGTGCGTCGCGCGGCGAAGCGCTGGCTTGGCTCACCGAGCTCGAAGTCCAAACGCAGCCGGACCGATAGGCTGCAAGAGACAGATTCGACCTATTCATCATTCCCGACGATCCCAATGGCGATCGTCGGGAATTTAGCCCCGTAGAAAGCAGGAGAATCGTGCATGACAGATGCTGTGGCGCCGCGTCGGCGCAAATTGTTGGGCTGGGCCTGCACGGCGCTTGCCGTCGCGAGCCTTGGCGTGTCGCTCGCGGCATGCGCGAGCCCGACCTTTCCGTTCATCCCAGATCACTACACGTTTTCTCGCGAGCAGGTGCAGACGGCCATCGCGCGCAAATTCCCGTATCGGCACACGGTCTCGCAGCTGTTCGACGTCGCGCTGACGAATCCCGTCGTCGGCTTCGATCCTGGCGCGAACCGCGTGACGGTCCATGTCAACGCCCACGTGGAGAGCCCATTCCTGCAGCAACCCGTGGAAGGCGCATTCATGCTGTCGAGCCAGCTTCAGTACGACGACGCGAGCCACTCTGTCGTGCTGCGTTCGCCTAGCGTCCAGCAGGTCGAACTGAACGGGCAAGCGCGCGCTTACCGCCAGCAGATCGAGACGGCCGGCGCGCTCGCCGCCGCGCAGTGGCTCGACGGGTATCCGATCTACACGTTCAAGCCCGAACAGCTGCAATTTGCCGGCGTCACCTTCGAACCCGGTACAATCACGATCCTTACAAACGGCATACGCGTGCAGATCGTCGAAAAATGACGCATGCACGGCCGCGAGAGGCCGTGGATGCGTCCCTGCCTGGCGGCTCGCGTTTCGAGAGAGAGGGCATCGATGGATTGGGCACTGATCGGCAAAGCGCTGATTCTCGGCATCGTCGAGGGGCTGACCGAGTTTCTTCCCGTCTCCAGCACGGGGCATTTGATCGTCGTCGGCAGCTTGCTCGATTTCGGCGGCGACGCGGCGAAGACGTTTCACGTCGTCATTCAATTTGGCGCCATTCTCGCCGTCTGCTGGGAGTATCGGCTGCGCATCGGCCGGGTGGCCTCGGGCGTCTGGACCGACGGGACACAACGCCGTTTCGCGCTGAACGTCGTCATCGCGACAATCCCGGCCGTCGTGCTCGGGCTCTCGTTCGAAGCCGCGATCAAGAGCAGGCTATTCGCGCCGCTGCCCGTCGCGCTCGCGCTCGTGGTCGGGGGGCTCGTGATCCTATGGGTGCAAGCGCGCGAGCGCCGTCGCGGCAGTGCGCCGGCTCGCATTCGCACTCTCGACGAATTGCGGCCGCTCGATGCGTTAAAAGTCGGATGCGCGCAGTGCTGCGCGTTGATTCCGGGCGTATCGCGCTCGGGATCGACGATCATCGGGGCGATGCTGCTCGGTGTGGAACGGCGCGTGGCGACGGAATTCTCGTTTTTTCTCGCCATTCCCGTGATTGCCGGCGCGACGCTCTATGAACTCGCCAAGTACCGTGGCACGGGCATCGTCGACATGGCCGAAATTTTTACGGTCGGTACGGTCGCGGCATTCGTCAGCGCGTTCATTTGCGTGCGTTGGCTGTTGCGCTATCTGGCCACGCATGATTTCACGGCATTCGCGTGGTATCGGATCGCGTTCGGGATGGTCGTGCTCGTGATCGGCTACGGCGATGCGCTGAACTGGGGCGCGTAGGTCGTTTGTAGGTGGGTGCGTCCCCGTAGTCCTCTCCGCCGCCCCGTTCAGCCCGCGGCACTTATTGCGCGCGACGCTTGAACACGAGGTCCCAGACGCCGTGACCGAGTTGCAAGCCGCGTCGTTCGAATTTGGTGACGGGGCGATAAGCGGGCCTCGGCGCGTAGCTGTCGGCCGTATTTTCGAGCGACGGCTCGGCGCCGAGCACGTCGAGCATCTGCTCGGCGTAGTTTTGCCAGTCCGTCGCGCAGTGCAAATACGCGCCGGGCTTCAAGCGCGAGGCCAACAGCGCGACGAAGCCCGGCTGGATGAGCCGGCGCTTGTGATGCCGCGCCTTATGCCACGGATCGGGAAAGAAGACGTGTACGCCGTCGAGCGTGCCGGGCGCGATCATCTGCTCGATCACTTCGACCGCGTCGTGCTCGATGATCCGAATGTTCGTGAGCTGGTGTTCCCCGATGAGCTTGAGCAGCGCGCCCACGCCCGGTTCATGCACCTCGACCCCGATGAAATCGTCGTCGGGCCGCGCCGCGGCGATTTCCGCCGTGGAGGCGCCCATGCCGAAACCGATCTCGAGCACGCGGGGCGCTTGGCGTCCGAACACCGCATCCCAGTTTGCGGGACTCGCCGCGTAGGGCACGACGAAGCGCGGGCCGAGTTCGTCGAGCGCGCGGCGTTGGCCCGTCGATACGCGGCCGGCGCGCGTGACGAAGCTGCGGATACGGCGCGGGAAGGCGGGCGCTTCGCTGTCCGACGATTGCGTTGCGTCGTCGGTGTTGCCGGGGGCTTCGGGCGGCAGGCCCGTCTCGTTCGGATCGTGAATCATGGTGTGCTTGCAGAAGAAGGCATCGGCGGCCGCAACATGAAAAAGCCGCCAAACGCGGGCGGCTTGCGTGTCGGGCGCGGACCGGCGCCAAGGCCGGTATATAGCGTGGGCGAGATTGTAGACGAGCGCGCGGCGCCCGTGAAATCTCAGCGCTGCTTCTCAGCCTGCCGGTAGGTGCGCAGAAGTAGGCGAGCCCGCCGGTTTCAGTTCGACACAAGGACGTGCACGCGGTTTGGAAACTCGAGATGGAACTCGTTCGTTCGCCCGGCTCGCACATTCAGCAACAGACGCTCGATGTCTTGCAGCATGCGTTGATTGCGCTCGGCTTCCTGCTGCGGCTTATCGCGCAGGTTGGCGGTTAGTGCTTGACGTGCATCGACGAGCAGCGCGACCGCGCTCGTGCGCGACATGAAATACCGTTCCATCTTTTCTATCGAGCCAGGAGTAGGGCGGGCGGCCGGAACGCATTATGGCTGACCGGACCTTTATCGACAGCGAAGTCGGCCGGAAATTCCTTGGTGCGCTAACGGAACGATGCGATGGTGTTGTGCGGTGCGAGGGCGCGCGATCGAGCGCGAGGTGCGGGCCAGGCGATTTCGCTGCGCCGGGTGTCTGCGTGTAGGCAGGTAGATGGGTACGACCGGGCATTTTACAAGCGTGGCGAGTTATCTAAAGGGGCTATGGTGCTAGTGGCAAGCATTCGCTGAGATCGACCGTGCCATTTCTTTGGTGCGGTCGGTTTCGCACATGGCAACGGCAGCCGACAGCAACGATCCGTCTCCCCATTCCCTGGCAGCCGATTCTCGACAAGTTTTGTCGCGCAGCTTTTGCCAGGCGGTTAGCTTTTGCTCGAGTGCGGCGGCGCATTGGGGTGACTGGGTGCGTTTTTCGTCGATGAGTCGCTGCAAGGCGCGTTCGGCGGCGAGTTGATCGCGCCAGGCGCAGAACTTCATGCTGGTGGGGTTGGCGTCGCAACTGGCGAGCAGCGAGACGACTTCGCCGGGACTAAGGCCGCTGCGTCCTGCCAACACTTCGGTGAGGGGTTGGCTGGGCGGTTGCGAACTCGCGGCGGCCGACACCGACAGAGAAGCGAGCAGCAACACCATGCATTTCGTTAGTCTTTCCGCCGACATGACTGGCTCACGTCATCAGAAGCAAAGTGCCGACTCCGGGTGAAACGCTTGGGGGGATGCTGGAGCGGGCGATGGGAATCGAACCCACGTCTCTAGCTTGGGAAGCTAGGGTAATGACCATTATACGACGCCCGCGGAGAGCGCGATTCTACAGGGTTTTGGGTGGGTTGGGGAGTGGGGTGTCGCGGTCGCTGGCGTGAAAAGTGTATCCACTCCGGACGTCCTTGCTGGCAGCGACGCGGCTCTTCGCCTCTTACGCGTTTCGAGGGCATCTGGCCCTTCATTGTTTGGCGCATGTCGTAGCGTCGAAATTGCACGCCATCTCAAAAAGAGGGGATCGCGATGGTACACTCAGCGCGAGAGACCAGTTAGGCCATCAAGAACAAGAGGGAAACCGGGCGTGTATACACCTAACCCGCAGCATCGCAATGCGGCATATGTAAATCAAAAGTCGCAGTGGACGATCCCCATTCCGGACGAATACACCTGCTACAACACCGCAACGGCTGCGGGCTGGTGCGGGGCTCAATGCGGATGGGGCCTTCATCTCGAATAGGGCGTTCCAGCCCCGCTCGGCTCATCATCACGAGCCAATCAGCTTTATATCGCAAAGTTTGTGCAGGATCAGAACGTGTGGCACGGGTATCCGATCGCACACTGGCTGTCGCCGTTTGACAAGCCGTCCGACGCGACACTTCACTCGTGGGAGGCGAGTGGTTTCATTAATCGCGCGACGAGGGCCAGGATCTACCGGGGGAAACGATGCAGCCTTTAACTCCTATGCGGTCAGTGAAGTTGAAGCTGCTTGGGAAGTTTTGGGATTCGCAGATATATTCTGGCGAACTAATTCTTTTTGATGACGCGGGCAGCACGCTTTGGCTAGACTGGGCGTCGGCGCTTGACGAGATAGCCCAGCAGTTCCCAGAGGTGCAGACCGGGATGCGAGTCGCGTTTGCCGACAGTGATCTTTTTTACAACAACAAGGTTCGCAAGATCCTATTTGATCCACAGATCAAGGCGCCAATCTTGACACAGCTGGAGTCGCTGGCTTCTCGAGATTACGAAGTCTCCATCGAGCGCAGTGCTGTAAAGAAAGACAGCCCATTCGATTTCTTGCCTGTTGACACTGAGATTTACTATCACACAGTGTTCGCCGGTGGGGGTCGGGGTTGTTCTCCGCCCGTCGCTCTCAATTTTCTGAACGATGGGGGGAGGATGCGGAGCAACATCATGAGGGCAGGGTCTTCCAAATAAAGGCTTCCGATCGTTACACATCGCTGGCGACGGCGATGGGCGATGACGGACTCTTTGAATTTGAAGTCTCGCCGCAAGGAAATCAGGATATTCTCTCCGGCGAAACGAATCTCTCTCCCCGTGCTTGCAGCGCATGCGACTGGGCCTTTCAAAGCGTTGTCGGGTGGACAGCCGATTCGTCTTTTTTCGTCAACTACTTCAGCACGTCAAAAGCTGGCGCGTCACGCCCTGATCGCACGTTCGACCGGGTAGTTGACGGAAATCATTTCTTTGGCGGCCAGCCGACATCTGGAGTGATTTGGGGCGCTCGAGAGAAGCTATACAATCTGACGGCGGCGGGTATCGACGTCGCGGACTACGTGCCGAAGCAGCGTCGGCAGAAAGTCGTCGGCGATACTTTTCACGCCGAGGCTGCTGGACCGTCGTACGATAGCCGCGGAAAGATCGATACCGCTGTTAGCGTCGATGCGTTCGTGTCAGCTGCAACTGCTCCGTTCGGCAATGTGATTGAACTCGACGACGAGATTGTTGTTGTCCGGAGTGATGGAGAGATCGAGCGCTTTCCGGGGGAGGCCGTACACTGGCGAATTTTTCCTCGATCCACCCATTACAGTAATCAGCTTCACATCGTGTACGACGACTATCTGCTTGTCGTTTCATTTGTACACGATTACTTTGTGGATCAGGATTCCAAGCTGGCGGGGTTCACACGTTCCATGATTTCCGCAAAGGACGACGCGCTGTTCCAGTCGTTCAAGGGCTGACGAATGGTGATGAGGCTTCGACACTCGGGTGAAGCGATGGCCAAGTCCAAATGTGGCAGCTTGGGACTGGCAAATCTCAATCGCCTGACACGCGTTGTACGACCTCGTTCATCGAATAGTGGACGAACTGTTTGCCCAGATCCGTAAGTTCGTACGGCTTCGTGTCCTCGAATGCGGATTCCATTGTTCCATTTGTCTGTCCCGCCGGTTTTCGGACGGGCTTCCTGCGCAGAAATTGCCCGTTAGCGTTGATATCGCGTGCTTGCCGAACGACGCTGCCAGTGGTGAGGTCGCGGATCAGTAGCTTGTAAAGGTCCGCTTCCGCCGAGTCCTCGCGAACCACGTCGCCATAGACCGAAGTCCAGATGTCAGATCGCGTCGAGCCAGGATTCGTGAAAATTTCGCGAATGACTGCCAGGTGTGATTCATGGTAGCGATCGAGCCAGTCAATGAAGAGTCGCACCACGTCATCTGAGCAGAGCCGGGTTCCGGCCGCGTTTGTCACGAGATTTGCAACGTAGCGGCGCTTTTCCTCGCTATCAGCCTTGTCCCACGCGCGGAAAGCTTTGCGAACAATGTCGAGGTATTCTTCGCTTGCCAGCCGCTCGTTGATTTCGTCGCCGATCGCCTCGAATCGATGCCCGATTTCCTGCATGGTCACGCTCAGCGTTTCCATTTTGGCCTGATGTTGCTCTAGCCATTGAGTCTGCAGTGACGATGTCTGCAGACCGGCATCTTCCGTTTTCATGCTCGCCAGCGCGCTAATGAACCCTCCCACCCAAGGGATGCTCCCGAGCGCCGCGAGGGTGAACTTCTCAAGGACTCGTCGCTTAGTAGTTGGATTCAGCTTTTCCAATTCAGTTCGAATCCGTTCGACAGTGGAGTCCGTTCGAGCGATAGCGTTATCGATACTGTCTTCGGCATTCATCGTCGCCCTCTCAAATTGCGTACGCGGACCAATTGTACTGTTTCGGATGGCCGTCGAACGGAGCAGCATTGTCGGCGTCGGCACAACGATGGATAGTCGCCGCATGGACGACCGCCCAATACCTAACGATTTCACATTGCGGAGCATCGAGCAGATTCGCCAACTGGTCGATGTGGTCGATGAAGATCTCCGCAGCCATCTTTCTCTAGTCGAGTTCGCAGAAAGCGGCTGGGCCTACCGGGCCGGCGATTTATCCGGTCTGCTGCGCGAAAACGTCCGGGAATTCATCTCCGCATAGAGCAAAAAGTGCATCGTAGATTTCGCGATCTTGCTCTGGGCTATCGGAGTGGGTGCAGAGTGAAAGGTAAATGTTTTTCTGTTCTGGCACGCCGAAGATTAGCCACTCTCCGGTGAGTTTCTGCCTCGCCACGCGCTGCCTGTAGCCTTCCATCACGAACTCGTCTACAAGCCGACCTTGCCAGCCGACGCGCGAGGGCGCTTGCTCTTCTTCAGCCGCAATCCGGGCGCACAATTTTTCGAATTTGTCGCTCTTGGAGCTGAGCATGCCCCATTCGTTGAGGATATTGCGGGCCAGGAACCGTGCATCGAAAAAATGGACCTTCCACAGCCCGCGCAAGGCATCGCCTTTGAACTGATGAGGCTTCGCGGTCATAGAAGGAAATGGACTGTGACCTTCAAGGTGCTGTATCACGTCCGTGACGGCAAATGTGTTGAAGGTTCGATGCTTCCACGCGCTGGTCAACTGGGCAAGCAAGAACCTGCTTAGCCGCGACGTGTCGATGCCGTAGAGCCCTGCGTTTGATGCGGTGAACGACTGGATGTCGTCGTCGGTTATCCCAAAGCCGGTCATGATGCTTGGATCGAAACGCACAGATTTCCCTTACTCATGGCGAACGAGTCGAACAAGGTGCTGTTGTTCCGATCTATGGGCACCGTGATAGTCGTCTATTGATAGGTGGGATTCGCGAAACAGGGGCAAGGTCACAGAACCGTCGTCCCCGAAGCTCTCCAGATATTCGTGCTGTCCCGGCTTCACTCGGACCCTCAGTTCCACGTCGCAACGCAAAGCCAGAAATCGCCAGAGCAAGTGCTTTGGTCAAGGCGAGCTGGGTCGCTCTGCTGTACCGCGAGCTAGAAGTAGGCCCTCCAGAACTCAGTTCGTGGCTTAGCGTGCGTTACCGCATTGATCCAGTCAGCAAGCGCCCGTAGCCCCACTGCTTGTGCAGCGTCGATCTCACCACTTCGCCAAGCCGTCCAAACCTTCTGGAACATTCTTTGGGCAACGGCAGGCGGGTGGATGCTGTCATTCCCCATCATGCCCTCAACGGTCCAGCCGCTCCATGCAGGGTCCGCGTTGTCCCGCCAATCAGCGCGGGCGGTGTTTGCTCCCCTGGTGATCTCCATGTGGTCCCGTTCGAGTTCGATCTCGTAAGTGTCGTCATGGCCCCAACGCGGGCTGAAAATCTGCAACTCAATTGTCGGCATGCTCGTCTCTCGTGTGGTTGTTGTACTGCCTAATCCGCTGGGTAGTTGTCCGGCTGCCGTCGCGACAGCGCTTGTGAGTCCCAGCTGCCATCAATCAGTGCCCTATGAAGCATACCGACCGTCAGCGTTTCCCGTTTAAACGAGTGCGGCTTTCTCAGTATTTTCATCACCAAATGATACAGAATGCCCTCGCCTTCCATTAGGAAGTAGCGATGAAAGTCGTAGTCGCCCCTATCCAAATGGAACGCTTCGAAGAAGTGCTGCATGAACTCGTCAGCATCGTCGCCCTGTTGCCCCAAATCCGTTTCGATCGTCGATTCGGGTGTTATGGCCTTCTTCGGTGATACGCACGCTTCCTTTCTGACAAACGATTCGAGGTCTTCCCAGGTATGGCTTGCCATTAGAACACCATATCCTCGGGCGAAACGATGCGGTTGTATTGAATGACGGTGTGATACCCGATCTGGGCAACATCGCTTGCCAAGAGAACCCAACCGACGCCCGGCAGCGTTCGACCGACAAACGTGCTGAGCTTGTGAGTCAAGATCCAACGAAGCCGCTTTATGCTGTTCAGCGTGAAGGTCGGCAAGACCTTCTTCTTTAGCTCGTAGCGGAACAGCGAACGAGACATAACGGAGGCGATAGACGTTCCCTCCGTTGCTCCTAATGGCTTGGCGCGGGTTGGCAAAATCGGCAGACCGGAAAAAATCAAGATGACGTATTCTACGTCGTCGATCCCGAGCTGCTCGCAGGTCTGCTCGACAGCGATGAATAAGAAAAGCTCGGTTGGCTCCAGATCTTTGTGAGATCCGTAGTTATACGTGTTGTTCATGCGGCCCTCATGTTTGTTTTTTGCTCGGCTCGGATACAAGCCTACGAATAGCCGACGAAACGCCGCCTGTTCGTAGGTTGGATCGTATCAAAAAGCTGGGGCGGTGGTCGGCAATCGGACGGCGACGGGGATGGGACGACATATCGCCATGCGTGAAACGCAGCCATCGTCAGATCCCGGGGCCTCGTGATTCGTGAAGCGGAGAGCTAGCGTTGCCGACTCCGACGTAGCGATGGATAGTCGCCGCATGGACGACACCCAACACGCCAACAATTTGCCGCCGCTGACCATTGCGCAGATTCGCGAACTGGCTGTCTCGATTCGCGAAGTCTTCGGAAGCGACCCGTTTCGTTGACCGCGCCGGCGATCACCGACCCCCAGCTATTTGACCAGCTCGGCGGACGTCGGCGACCGTCCGGAATCGATCGAGGTCGCATTCGCTGACTTCGAATCACCACTTGGCTGTGTCCTGGCAGCGGAAGTTAAGGCACACTACGACCGAGGCAACGCTTGAGCACTACTTTTGCTGCGCGAGCAGCCGGCGCATGCAATTTTACGCGACGCTAGTGTGAAATCTACATACAACGTTTAGGACGGGGAACGGAGATGGCGACCATCGGTAATCTTCTGGCTTGGAGCCAAGTAGGGGTTCCGTCAGCTAATTTCAATAATGTGAGTGGCGCTATCGGGCATCTGCAACAAGCCGTCGATATTATCGGCGACAACTGGGCGGCCTTTCGCCGGACGATTATCTTGCAGCGCAATTTGGCAGCTCGCGAAAATATTCTACTGAGCTTTCTTAGAATGCAACCGGCGGCGCTGGAAGATCTTGTGTTCGTCAACACTCAATTAATCGATAACCGTACTAGTATTCCAGGTAACGCAGGCTCGTTGCACGGACTGAGAACTGCCTGGCCCATGGTCCCGATTCAACATCCGCATCTAAGAAGGTTCTATGCAAGCCGTGGAGACACCCGCTTGCGCGATCTCGTCGAACTCGTGGCGCCCGTTGCTCAGGGAGTTTTTGTCGCTTCGACGGTGGACATCCTCAACGCGATCGGGGCGTCCGTCAACGCGATTACTTCGGGGGATATCGGCTACCGGGGGCGCTTCGATGGCATTGTCCGAGGGCATCAGGGCCTCACGATCGGCGCGATCTGCCGACTTTTCGCGCTACATCCCCCGGCGTCGGTTTTTCCTGGTTTTGCAGCCTGGGGAGAGGGCAATCACTCGTCGCCATCGATGAACATTCGTTTCCACTTTATGAAGCACGTTCTCTTCATTGACTCGGAAGGCGGGCTGACCGAGAGCACCGCGAACATGCTCATTACGGCCGCTCGGCATCCGCATACTTCGGTCGAGGCTACTCATGAAGCGTTCGAGCTGCTCACCGAGGCCGACGACGGACCGGCATCAGCGGACGAATGTTCGGACTGGTGGCGAACACTCAATATCGTCCTTCCGAAGCCTATATGTGAGAGCCTGATCGCCCCGGATGACAAAGACAGATCGAACGTGCTCAATCTCTGGTGTCCGCGCACTCAGCTTTTGTCCGGCTACGTCCCGGATTTCGTCCGGTGTCGAGTGATTGAAAGAAACCCTCGGCTGCTCGCTTGGTTCTATGAAAATTATCAGGACGCATATAGGGATTACGCGATCAACCGCAGTCGAAGGTTAAGCGACATCGTTATAAGCTCAAATGGAGAAAAGGTGTTTGTGGCGGGAGCCAATGGTGAAGATTTTATTATCGGTAGACTGGATAATAATACCGGAAATCTCGCTATTTCTTCTTGCTATAAACCGGCCGTCCCAGCGGACAAGATGCGAGCACACCATCTCCAAAAGCTTTGGACTTTGAATTGAGTAAGCTCTGATATGAGTGCTGGGAGATTATATAAGGGGCTGGATCACCTGGCTTGTCGAGCACTCCGTAGCCCCGAAGCGACACTTGCCTAGGCCGCTTCGCTTCCCGCCGCGCGGTAAGGGGTCTCTGGTTCTAATTGTTCCCATACATTGGGAGTTTAAGGTCACCCATCCGCCGGCCCGCGATGAGGTGATTAAAAGCGGCGGTTCACGCGGTGTTTGCTGCTTATACTGCTTCAAAAGCATGAAACATCATCGTTTATAGTCAGCAACTCATTCGACAAAGATGAACGAATTCCAGATCTTACCTCAGGCACCGTATCGCCCGAATCTCAAATCGGAGATGTCACGCTCAAGGTTTGTCGATGGGTTTCCCGATCAACAACAATCGCTGGGCAGGTCGTCGTCCACGTCGTCCATCGCTTCCATAGAGCAGCAGGCGGGCAGGCGCCCAATGGGAGGTTTGTTCAGTACCGACTCCGAGCCAATGGGTGATTTGTTCAGTGATCCCGAGGATTCGCAGGAGACCGCGGCGCGGGCGGACAGAATTGCGCACGCGGCAGGTAGCGCGAACGTCCCGAGATGGCCAGACGCGAAAACATTGTTGGGCGATAGACGCGTGGCATCTGCCCTGCGCACCGCTTTTCAGATTTCGTCGCACCCGGGGTCCGAATTCGAACACGGTGGGGTCATTAGCATGCATCGCACAGCTGGCGACCTTTATATCGAATTTCGGACAGACAGGGAGAAAATGTCTACCGGACTAAATGCGCCTGTCGTACCGGCTTGGCACGTCGTCGTTGCCAACTTCCATACGCATCCGAGCCTGCCGCTAGATTTGGAGCGACACAGAAAGGACCTACCCTATGTCGACAAGTACCTGAAAAGGAGAGAGGCACTGCAGCCCCAACGATTGCTTCAGCCGGATGGTAACGCGCGGAACGCCGGACTTCCCGCAGGGGACGCCGAACTACCACCCAGTAAAGCAGATTTTAAAAATGCGGAGGGGAGGGAAATCCTCAGTCTCGTTGTCACATACCCTACGAATTCAGCTTTCAGGAAGAGCAATCTCGACAAATCACGCGGGTCATGGGACGACGATGCTGAAGGGCTAAGTCGAGGCTCGGTATTCGCGTATGGATCACGACGCCGCACGAATGCGTTTCCAACGACATACCCAGGTGTCACTGCGTCGAGACGTCATTCTGAACCGTATGCTTTTGCAGCAATGGGCGCGGTGGAGAAAACCGATTTCGAAAGGAAATCCGGTTCCGAAAATCCGTACGATGGTAAATGGCAGCTACTTCCCTTTGATTTAGATGTTTCGAATCACAACGTTGCCTCCATTGATGCACGCTAGCCGTCATGCGGAGCCTTCTGCCAAGTGCGAGACGCAAATGATAGTACCCGCAGTCTGTCGTTCATTGGCAGCGCGTTACCTGCCGAGAATCGTTGATGTCGGCTTTTCCTGCGGGCACCGCATAAGCCCGCACGGTGACCGCCTTCCTCATTCCGCTACTTTCAACCCTTCGGCCATCATCGCCGTGCGCACCGCGGGACGTTGACCCACGCGTTCCAAATACGCGCGCAAGTTGGCGAATTCCGTCAGTCCCACGCCCACGTGCTTTGACCATTCCACGACCGTGAAGAGATAGGCGTCGGCCACGGTAAATCGCTCTCCAGTGAGATACGGTCCTGCTACGCCCAATTGCGCTTCGACGAATCGCAGCCGCTCAGCAATCTTGCCGCGTGCCACCGCTTGCACCTCGGTGCCGTATTCGGCATGGAACAGCCACGGGCTGTACATCTTATGAAGCTCGGTCGCGATGAAGTTCAGCCATGATTGCAATTGCGTTCGCGCTAAGGTGCCAGCAGGCGGTGCAAGGCCGGTTTCGGGCTTCAAATCGGCCAGGTACTGCACGATGGCAGGCCCTTCGGTCAGCCGCGTCCCGTCATCGAGCTCGAGCACGGGAACATAGCCGTTCGGGTTGATCGTCGAAAAGTCGACACCCGATGCTGTCATATGCGGCGTTTTAGCGAGGCTCACGCGCTCGAGTTCGAGCGCGATGCCGGCTTCTGCGGCGACGATATGCGGCGACAAGGAGCAAGCGCCGGGGGAATAGTAGAGCTTCATGGGTATGCCTTTCACGAGAAACAAGGAGAGAACCACCAGCTCAGATTAAGCATGCAGAGATGCAAAGTCCATTGTACAAACGCCATCAAAAATTGCATTTTTGCAAGTGCTCGGCTACCGTTGGCCCATGAACGATTGGAACGAATTGCGCCTCGTGCTTGCGGTGCATCGCGCTACGTGCGTATTCCGGTGAACGTGACCGCTGATTCCGGCGCAACGTGACCGTTGCGCAC
>CBIHOQ010000053.1:0-31000 GCA_966212065.1 uncultured Burkholderiaceae bacterium | reverse complement strand
CGCCGTCGCGCCTTTCGCTGCCGCCTTTTGGCCCGTATGGCCCGTATGGCCCGTAGTCTTCGCCATCGCTATTTCGCCCCCGCTGTATTGCTCCTGCTTCGGCTCCTGCCTCGAAAAGACAAACTAGACCGCTGAAAACCTTTTATTATAGCACACACGGCATAATCCCCCTTTCATAGCCCAAGCTGCCGCTTCATGTCGGCCCGTTGCCGGTTCAGGTCCGTGAGTTGTTCGATCTCGTCCGGCGTGTGTTTCGACTGTCGCGACAAACGCTCGAGCCGCTCGCAGCACGCGTCGTAGCGGATCTTCAGGATAGCCGCCTGGAATTCCTCGGCGGCGATGCGCTCGCGCTCTTGCTGCTGCTCGGCCACACCCGCGTCTTGCGCGTCGTACATCAGCAAATCGCGTACGTTTTCATCATAGACCAGAATTTCGCGGAAAATTTCTTCGAAAGTCGCGGCGTTGGCCCCATTTCTGAGTAGATCAGACAAATGTCGAAATTCGGCCGCATCGCCTAGTGCGCGCGCATGCGTAGCAGCTTCGGCGAACAATTCGCCGTGGTGGCTCTGGTTGAACAGGCTCTCCTCGCTCTCTTCGTCGAGCAGCGACACGATGCGCGGATACATCACCAAATTGCGCAACGCGCGTTCCTCGATGCCCGTGACGCGACGCCGGTCCTTGCGCGCCGGCGCCTGCCGGGCCGCCACCTTGATACGGGTGTCGACGTCGCAGAGCCCGGCCACCTCTTCGAACGCAATGTCTAGCCGATCGGCAAACATATGCATGATCTGCGCGCGCAGCGCATTGGCAGGCAGCGCCTGCAGCAGCGGCTTGGCGTCGAACAAGGCCCGCGCGCGCCCTTCCGGCGTATCGAGCTCCTTGCCCGCCAACACCTCGTTCAGCATGAACTGCGAAAGCGGCAGCGCATGCTCGATCTGTTCCGAAAAAGCATCCTTGCCGAATTCGCGAATGAAGCTGTCCGGGTCGTGTTCCGCGGGCAGAAACAGAAAGCGGATCGTCCGATTGTCGGCCGCATGCGGCAGGCACGCATCGAGCGCACGACGAGCGGCACGCCGGCCCGCGGCATCGCCGTCGAAGCTGAAGATAACCGTATCGGTCTGCCGCAACAGCTTTTGCACATGAACGGGCGTACAGGCGGTGCCGAGCGTCGCAACGGCGTTCGGAAAACCGAGCTGCGCCAGGGCGACGACGTCCATATAGCCTTCCACGACCAATACGGAGCGTGCCTCGCGAATCGCCAAGCGCGCTTCGAACAGCCCGTAGAGCTCGCTGCCTTTACTAAATAAGGGCGTTTCCGGCGAATTCAAATACTTCGGCTCGCCGCCGTCGAACACGCGGCCGCCGAAGCCGATCACCTGACCCTTCACGTTGCGGATCGGGAACATGATCCGCTCGCGAAACCGGTCATAGCGGCGCGGCTGGCCTTGCGCGTCGAGCTTCTCGCTGACGATGACAAGCCCCGCTTCCACGAGCGCATCGCTGCGGTAATCGGCGAATACGGCTTCGAGGTTCTGCCAGCCGTCCGGCGCGAAACCGAGCCCGAAACGCGCGGCCACTTCGCCCGTCAGCCCGCGCTTCTTCAGGTACTCGATCGCTTGCGGCGCACCGCGCAAGGCTTTCCGGTAGTAATCGCACGCCGTTGACATGAGGTCCGACAAGGCGGCAACGGCCTTGCCGTCGACAGGCGCGAATCGCTCCAAACCCGCCGCCCCGCTCTGGCCGCCGTAGCCGCCGCGCAGCGGCGACGGTTCCTGCGGCACGGTCAACCCGACCGATTGCGCAACCTGCTGCACGGCTTCGGGAAACGCCAGGCCCGCGTGCTCCATCAAGAAGCCGATCGCCGTGCCATGCGCGCCGCAACCGAAGCAGTGATAGAACTGCTTGGTGGGACTGACCGTAAACGAGGGGCTCTTCTCGTTATGAAACGGGCACAAGCCCATGAAATTCGCACCGCCCTTCTTGAGCTGGACGTACTTACCCACCACATCGACGATGTCGACGCGGTTCAGCAAGTCCTGGAGAAAGGCGTGTGGGATCACAGGCAATGACGGGACACGAAGCCGGTGCAGGCATCGACACGCACATGGCCGCCCATCGCTTGGCGACGAAGCGCTTGCCGGTGCCGCATCTCGGTTTCGCGCATCCGGCTACTTGGAGAGCGCGGCCTTCACCCGCGCGGACACCGCCGTCATATCGGCGCGACCCGCGAGCTTGCTCTTGAGCACGCCCATGACCTTGCCCATGTCCTGCGGCCCCGCGGCGCCCGTTTCGGCCACCGCGGCCTGCACTTGCTCGGCAATCTCGGCTTCCGACAATTGCGCCGGCATGTAGGCTGCCAGCACGGCCACCTCGGCGCTCTCCTGTTCGACCAGATCGGTGCGGCCAGCCGCTTGGAATTGGCTGATCGAGTCTTTGCGCTGCTTGATCATCTTGTCGATGATCGCCGTGACGGCGGCATCGTCGAGCGTGATGCGCTCGTCCACCTCACGCTGCTTCATGGCGGCCAGCAACAGGCGAATCGTTCCCAGGCGGGCAGTATCGCGTGCGCGCATCGCGCCTTTCATGTCCTCGTTGATACGATCTTTAAGGCTCATCTTTCACCCGAATTCATGAAGAAAACTGAAATAACAAAACTAGCAAGAACGGAGCGCAAAAACCCGCTTGGGACACTTCCTCAAGCGGGTCTTGCGCGCTCGGCGCTATCGTTAGCGGGATCGACGCCGGCCTAGCAACCGGATCGGACGATCAACAACCATTCTTCTCGATCGTACGCTTGAAGCGGCGCATCGCGACCTCGAATGGCTCGTTTTCCCTCGTTTTCCTTTATGCGAACGATCGTCATCTTCCCAAACGGAAATTTTTCCAAGGTCCGGGAGTATAGCAAACCTTCCGCACATTTACACGAACACGAAACTTGTCAAGCGCCGCGTGCGAATTCCACGGCAGCCTGGCCGGCCGCTAAGCCGGACGCCCACGCCCACTGAAAATTGTAGCCGCCGAGCCAGCCGGTGACATCGACCGCCTCGCCGATGAAGTAGAGTCCCGGCACGCGCGCGCTCATCATCGTCGCCGACGACAGCTCGCGCGTATCGATGCCGCCTTTCGTGACCTCGGCCTTGCGATACCCCTCGGTGCCGGACGGCGTGAGCGCCCATCGAGAGAACGCCTCGCCGAGCCGGCGTAGCGTTTTATCGGACAAATCAGCGAGTCGCGCCTCGCCTGGTACGGCTTGCGCATCGAGCCAAGCGTCCGCCAAGCGAGCAGGCATCCATTGCGCCAGCAGATTGCCGATCTGACGCTTCGTGCCGCTCGATTTGGCCTCCAGCAGTTCGGCTGCGGCGTCTCGGCCCGGCAATAGATCGATCGCGATCGGCTCGCCGCTTTGCCAGTAGCTCGAGATTTGCAGCACGGCTGGCCCCGACAGCCCCCGATGCGTAAAGAGCAAATCTTCGACGAACGCACCCTGCGCGCGCTTCGGTCCAGCCATCACCCCGACTTCGAGCGACACGCCGGCCAGCGCCGAGAACGGCGCCCAATCATCAGATGAAAACGTCAGCGGTACGAGCGCAGGCCGCATGTCGACAAGCTTGTGCCCGAACTGCTTGGCGATGCGATAAGCAAAATCGGTCGCGCCGATCTTCGGGATCGAGAGGCCGCCCGTCGCCACGACGAGCGCGCGTGCGGCGACTTCGCCCGCGTTCGTCTCGAGCGTAAAGCTCCCGCCTGCGCTTTCGCTGCGGCGCACAGCCTGCACGGCCACCGGACGCCGCCATGCAACGCGCCCCGTGCCGCACTCGGCCTTCAGCATGTCGATGATCGATTCGCTCGAATGATCGCAAAAGAGCTGGCCGCGATGCTTCTCGTGCCAACTGATGCGGTGCGCCTTCAACAGCGCCAAAAAATCGTGCGGCGTATAACGCGCCAGCGCCGAGCGGCAAAAATGCGGATTGGCCGATAGATAATTCGCGGGGCCGGCTTGCAGGTTCGTGAAGTTGCAGCGCCCGCCGCCCGAGATGCGGATTTTCTCGGCAAGGCGCGGCGCATGGTCGATCAGCACCACGCGCCCTCCGCGCTGCCCGGCGACGGCCGCGCACATCATGCCGGCGGCCCCTGCGCCGATAACGGCGATGTCGAAAGATTCCATGGCGCGCATTCTACCTGCGCGAGCGGCCCCGAACGGCGCACTGCTATACTTTTGTGTTTTTCACGCACCCCTTTGCCGTGACGGCCAATCACCCGCGGCGCGCGCCCCACCCCCTATGCTCGTTCTCGGCATCGAAAGCTCCTGCGACGAAACAGGGCTTGCACTCTACGATACGGAGCGCGGCCTGCTCGCTCACGCGCTCCATTCGCAGATCGCCATGCATCGCGAATACGGCGGCGTCGTGCCGGAGCTCGCCTCGCGCGACCACATCCGCCGTGCGCTGCCATTGCTCGAGGATGTGCTTGAGCGCGCCAGCGCCTCGCGGGTCGACATCGATGCGATCGCGTTCACGCAAGGCCCGGGTCTCGCCGGAGCACTGCTGGTCGGCGCGAGCATTGCGAATGCGCTAGCGATGGCATGGGACAAGCCGACGATCGGCATTCACCATCTGGAAGGTCACCTGCTGTCGCCGCTGCTCGTCGACGCGCCGCCGCCGTTTCCGTTTGTAGCGTTGCTCGTCTCGGGTGGTCATACGCAGCTCATGCGGGTGACCAACGTCGGCTGCTATGAAACGCTCGGCGAAACGCTCGACGACGCCGCAGGCGAGGCATTCGACAAAACCGCCAAGCTGCTCGGTCTCGGCTATCCGGGTGGCCCGGAAGTTTCGCGGCTCGCCGAATACGGCACGCCCGGCGCCGTCACGCTGCCGCGCCCGATGCTGCACTCGGGCGATCTCGATTTCAGCTTCAGTGGATTGAAAACGGCCGTGCTCACGCAGACGAAGCGATTAGGCGCCAACGTCTGCGAACAATCGAAAGCCGATCTCGCGCGCGGTTTCGTCGATGCGGCCGTCGACGTGCTTGTGGCGAAATCGCTGGCCGCGCTCAAGAAAACGCGGCTCAAGCGGCTCGTCGTAGCGGGGGGCGTGGGGGCGAATCGGCAACTGCGCGAGGCGCTGTCGGCCGCTGCCCAGAAGCGCGGCTTCGACGTGCATTACCCCGATCTCTCGCTTTGCACCGACAACGGGGCGATGATCGCCCTCGCGGGCGCGCTGCGGCTGCAGCGCTGGCCCGACCAGGCGAGCAAGGATTACGCGTTCACGGTCAAGCCGCGCTGGGATTTATCGTCGCTCGCGCGCTAGCGAGCGTACGAGCACTACGAGCACTACGACTACTACGAGCGCAATGAGGCCGGCGAGGCCGATATCGCGTTGCGCTTGTCGTGCTCGATCACCGCATACGCGCTGTGGTTGTGAATCGATTCGAAGTTCTCGGCCTCGAGCACGTACGACACGATGCGCTCGTCGCGATTGAGACGCTGCGCGACGTCGCGCACCAAGTCTTCGACAAACTTCGGATTCTCATAGGCGCGCTCCGTAACGAACTTCTCGTCGGGACGCTTGAGCAGCCCCCACAGTTCGCACGAGGCTTCTTCTTCCGCTATCCGAATCAATGCTTCGACGGGCAGATCCGCCAGCAACTCCACTTGAATCGTCACGTGCGAGCGCTGATTATGCGCGCCGTATTGCGAGATCTCCTTGGAGCACGGACACAAGCTCGTCACCGGAACGAGCACACGCAAGAACGTACGGACTTCCCCGTCGCGCGATTGTCCCGCCAGCGTCACCTCGTAATCGAGCAAGCTCGACACCCCTGAAACAGGCGCTGTCTTCATCACGAAGTAAGGGAACGTCACTTCGATGCGCCCCCCTGTCGCCTCTAGCTTGTCGAGCATCTCGGCCAGCAGCTTGCGAAAGGTCGCGGGTTCGAGCGGAGTCTTATTGCCTTCGAGCAGCGCAACGAAGCGCGACATGTGCGTGCCCTTCTGATGCGCGGGCAAATGCACGTCAAGGTTCCACGTTCCCACCGTCGGCTGCGCTTCGCCACTCGGCGTACGCACCGTCAAAGGATGGCGCACCCCCTTCACTCCGACGCGTTGAATCGGAATCTGCCGCGTGTCGATGGTGCTTTGGACGTCGGGCATCACGAAGGCGGGATTCATCTGGTTCATCTTGTTCTTTCCTAATGAGCGCAGCTAACGCGCCGGCGCGGACGGCCAGCGCAAGTCACGCCAATAACGAAACATGGGCCCGAAGGCCCATGCATACATCCTCAAAACGCGCAGGCCGCCGCGCGACCGGCTTGTGTCACGCGACGCGCTGCGCCGCCAGCTTAGCCGCCGGCTCGATGAAGCGCGCGCGTATCGATTTTTCGATGCCCGCGCCGTCGAGACCGCATTCCGCCAGCAGCTTGGCGGGGTCGCCGTGATCGATGAAGGCGTCGGGAAGGCCCAATTGTAGTACGGGGCGAACAACCCCATTGGCAAATAGGGATTCGACGCAGGCCGAGCCCGCGCCGCCCATGATGCAGCCTTCCTCGACCGTTACGATCGCGTCGTGCGTTTGCGCGAGCTCGCATATGAGATCGGCGTCGATAGGTTTCACGAAGCGCATGTTCGCGACCGTCGCATCGAGCGCTTCGGCCGCGGCCAGCGCAGGCGCGACCATCGTGCCGAACGCCAGAATCGCAATCCGACTGCCCTTCGGTGCCGTCGACTGACGGCGAATTTCGCCCCGACCGACCGGAAGCGCCGTCATCTGCTTGACCGTCGCCACGCCCGTACCCGCGCCGCGCGGGTAACGCACAGCCGTCGGATTCGGCTGCTGCAGCGCCGTGTACAACATTTGGCGGCACTCGTTTTCATCGGCGGGCGCCATCACCGTCATGTTGGGGAGGCAGCGCAGGAACGCCAAATCGTAAGAGCCCGCGTGCGTCGCACCGTCGGCGCCGACGAGCCCCGCTCGATCGATCGCGAAGACGACCGGCAGGTTCTGCAACGCGACGTCGTGAATCAACTGGTCATACCCGCGCTGCAGGAACGTCGAATAGATTGCGACGACGGGCTTCATGCCTTCGGTCGCCATGCCCCCGGCGAATGTCACCGCATGCTGCTCGGCGATACCCACGTCGAAATAACGATCGGGGAAGCGCTTCTCGAACTCGACCATGCCCGATCCTTCCCGCATGGCCGGCGTAATGCCGACGACGCGCGAATCGAGTTCGGCCGCATCGCACAGCCATTCGCCGAAGACCTGGGTGTAGGTCTTTTTAGGCGGGGAAGCCGGCGGCTTGATGCCTTCGGCCGGATTGAACTTGCCCGGGCCGTGATAGAGCACCGGGTCGGCCTCGGCAAGCTTGTAGCCTTGCCCCTTTTTCGTCACGACGTGCAGGAATTGCGGCCCGCGCAGTTCGCGGATGTTCTGCAGCGTGGGGATCAGCGAATCTAGGTCGTGACCGTCGATCGGCCCGATATAGTTGAAGCCGAATTCTTCGAACAGGGTGGCCGGCACGACCATGCCCTTCGCATGCTCTTCAAGCTTGCGGGCAAGCTCGAGCATCGGCGGCGCGACGCGCAGCACCCGCTCGACGCCGGCACGGGCAGCGGCATAGAAGCGCCCCGACATCAGCCGCGCCAGATGGCGGTTCAGCGCGCCGACGGGCGGCGAGATCGACATGTCGTTGTCGTTGAGGATGACGAGCAGCGGCAGATCGTCGCACACGCCTGCGTTGTTCATCGCCTCGAACGCCATGCCGGCCGTCATCGCGCCATCGCCGATCACGGCGATCGAGAAGCGATCGATGCCCTCGAGCTTGCTCGCGATCGCCATGCCGAGCGCCGCCGAAATCGAGGTGCTCGAATGCGCCGTGCCGAACGTGTCGTACTGCGATTCCGAACGGCGCGGGAAGCCCGAGATGCCACCGCGTTGACGCAGTGTCTGCATGCGCTCGCGGCGGCCGGTCAGAATCTTATGAGGATAGGTTTGGTGGCCAACGTCCCAAACGATACGATCGTGCGGCGTATCGAATACGTAATGCAAGGCGATCGTCAGCTCGACGGTGCCGAGATTCGACGACAAATGCCCGCCCGTTTGCGAGACGCTGTCAAGCACGAATGCGCGCAGTTCGTCCGCGAGCGGCGTCAATTGACGGCGGTCGAGGCGACGCAAGTCCGTCGGGTCGTCGATGGTTTTCAACAAGTCGTACATCGTCGTTCCATTGTAGGAAAAGTTACGCGCCCGATTTTTTTTACGCGCGTCTCGAGGCCAACAACGGCGCGCGCTAGCGGGCTTCGCGTTCAACTCACCCGGTTTACCACCAGGTCGGCAAGCTCGGCCAAGCGCCGTGCATGCTCACCGAAGGGCGCGAGCGCGTCGTGCGCATCGCGGTGCAATTGTGTCGCCAAAGCACGCGAGGCATCGAGCCCGATAATCGACACGTAGGTGGGCTTGCCATCCTTTGCGTCCTTGCCCGCCGTCTTGCCAAGTGTTGCCGAATCGGTCGTGACGTCGAGAATGTCGTCGACGACCTGAAAGGCCAAGCCTACCGCCGCCGCATAGGCATCGAGCGCCCTCAAGCTCGCTGCATCGGGCGCCGCGCCGGCCAGCGCGCCCATGCGGACCGCCGCGCGCAGCAACGCCCCCGTTTTCATCCGATGCATCGTTTCGAGCTGCGGACGCGTCAATGCAAGTCCGACGCTCGCCAAATCGATCGCCTGCCCGCCGGCCATGCCGACCGAGCCGCTCGCCAAGGCCAACTCGCGCACGAGCGAAGCCTGTGCGCGCGCGTCGAGCGCAGTTTCATCCGTCAGCACGGCGAATGCCTGAGACTGCAACGCATCCCCAACGAGCAGCGCCGTGGCTTCGTCGTACTGAACATGCACCGTCGGCTTGCCGCGGCGCAAGGCATCGTCGTCCATGCACGGCATGTCGTCGTGCACGAGCGAGTAGACGTGAATCATTTCGAGGGCCGCCGACGCGGCCTCCAGGGCCTGCGGCCGTGCGCCCGTCAACTCGCCCGCGGCATGCACGAGCAGCGGACGCACGCGCTTGCCGCCGCCCAGCACCGCATAGCGCATCGCCTCGTGCAGGCGCGCAGGCTCCACGGCGCTTGCCGGCAAGTAGCGTTCGAGTGCGGTTTCGACGCGTACGAGCACCGCACGCATCCATTCTTCAAAAGTCATAGATCATCTCCGCTGTCCGCGGGGGCCACACCGGGGGGCAGCGGCTTGAGCGTCTCGCCGTCGAGCACGCGCACCTGCTGCTCCACTTTTTCGAGCTGCTGCTGACAATACGCCACGAGGGCCGCGCCACGCCGGTACGCGGACAGCGACTCCTCAAGGCTCAAGGCGCCGCTCTCCATGCGCGAAACCAGTTCTTCCAACTCGGCCACGGCTGCTTCATAGTTCTGAGGCAGCGCCGCATCCCCCTGTTCGCCGCCGGGAGCAGGCGCGGCCGCGCCTTCGGGTGCTGTCTTCGCCATTGGATAGGGTGAATTAAAAACAAGTCCGACATTCTACGGCAAAAGAGCGTGCCCCGATTCATCCGCCCACTCGGACCAATGCCGCGACCGAAGACAAAAAAACAACACTACCCGGTGCCGCGCCGTTCGGGGGACCGCTTCTTGCGCGGGCTTTTTTGACCCGAATCATGCACTTAAGAGCCCCAAGCCGGGGAGAGCGGGTATAATCGCCGGTTCCCTAAATCGAATCTTCGATGGTTGGGTTGTTCGCTGCTTTCACGTTTTCATCGGGAGTGGGAATGTCCAATCTGAGCAATGCATTGCAACTCAAGGCCATTTCGGCCCAGTTGCCGGTCACGGCTTACTTCGACGAAGCGCTGCTCGCGCGAGAAGTCGAAACGCTTTTCAAGAAGGGCCCCCGCTACGTCGGGCACGAGTTGATAGTGCCCGAGGTGGGGAATTATTTCGCGCTGCCAAGCGAGAAGGAAGGGCGCGTACTCGTGCGCAACCAACGTTCGCAGGTGGAGCTGCTGTCGAACGTCTGCCGCCATCGCCAGGCAATCATGCTCAACGGGCGCGGTCACGCCGAGAATATCGTGTGCCCGCTGCACCGCTGGACATACAACCTGAATGGCGAGCTGCTCGGCGCGCCGCACTTTGCCGACAATCCCTGCCTGAATCTCGGCGCCACTGCGCTGCAAAATTGGCACGGGCTGCTGTTCGAGGCCCAGGGCCGGAATGTCGCTAAGGACCTCGCCAAACTCGGCACGCAGCAACACTTCGACTTCACGGACTACATGTTCGATCACGTCGAAGTGCACGAGTGCAACTACAACTGGAAGACGTTCATCGAGGTCTACCTCGAGGATTACCATGTCGTCCCGTTTCACCCGGGTCTCGGCAGCTTCGTCAATTGCGACGACCTGACCTGGGAATTCGGTGAGTGGTACAGCGTGCAGACGGTGGGCGTGCAAAACGGCCTTGCCAAGGCCGGCAGCCCAACCTACCGCAAGTGGCACGATCAAGTACTGCGCGTGCGCGACGGCCAGCCACCCGAGTACGGGGCTATCTGGATGGTGTACTACCCGGGGCTCATGATCGAGTGGTATCCGCATGTGCTCGTCGCCTCGTGGCTGGTTCCGCGCGGCCCGCGCAAGACGACGAACATCGTCGAGTTCTATTATCCAGAGGAATTCGCGCTGTTCGAACGCGAATTCGTGGAAGCCGAGCGTGCGGCGTACATGGAGACGGCGCGCGAAGACGACGAGATTGCCGAGCGCATGGATGCCGGCCGCCTAGCGCTGCTCGAGCGCGGCGAATCTCAAGTTGGGCCATATCAAAGCCCCATGGAAGACGGCATGCAGCACTTCCACGAGTTCCTGCGGCGCGAACTGGGCGAAATCTGACGGCACCGATAATCGGCACGCGGCCTTCCTCGGCCGCCGATCAAACGACGGGCAAGACGGCGAACACGCCTCCTCTTGCCCGTCTTTTTGATTAGACTGCAATCAATCGATCGACGTCCACGCGCGTCCGCTCGCCAACGAGGAGCCCTCCATGTCGCACACGCACTACACCACGCTGATTTCGGCCGACAATCTCGCCGAGCGCTTGTCCGGCGCGCCCGGCGGCGTGCTCGTCTTCGATTGCAGCTTCGACCTCGCCAACCCCGGTGCGGGCGAACAGGCCTTCGCGGCGGGCCACCTACCCGGCGCCCATTACCTGCATCTAGACCGGGATCTCTCAGGCACGAAAACCGGCAAGAACGGGCGTCACCCGCTGCCGGGACGCGATTCGCTGGTCGAAACCCTGGCCCAGCATGGCCTGAATCAGCATCAGCAAGTCGTCGCCTACGATGCGCAAGGCGGAGCCTATGCAGCGCGGCTTTGGTGGCTGCTACGTTGGCTCGGCCACGATTCGGTGGCCGTGCTCGACGGCGGCATCCAGGCTTGGCAAGCCGCGGGACACAAGCTCGAAACGGCCGTCCCGCCTGCCCCCGCACGGGGCAACTTCAAAGCGGCCGCCCCGCTCGCTGTGACCGTCGACGCACCGCATCTGCTCGCGAATATGAAAACAGGCGATCAAGTGGTTGTCGATGCACGCTCGCCGGACCGCTATCGCGGCGAAAACGAAACGATCGACCCCGTTGCCGGCCATATCCCCGGCGCACTCAATCGCTTCTTCAAAGACAACCTGACGGCCGACGGACGCTTCAAGCCGGCCCACACGCTACGTGACGAATTCAGCGCGGTGATCGGGCAAAAACCGCCCGAGCACGTCGTACTGCAATGCGGCTCGGGAGTCACCGCTTGCCATAACGCGCTTGCAATGGAAGTGGCCGGGCTGCACGGCGCCGCGCTATACGCCGGCTCGTGGAGCGAGTGGTGCGCCGACCCGTCGCGGCCGGTCGCCACGGGTCCGAATCCGTGACGGCTGCGCCGCCGACTCCGCCGTCGACCGGCTGAGCGCGGCGGCATCTCGTCACACGCATCACGCCTATCATCGGCACCGCCCGCCCGCATGGCGCGGCGTGCCGATGCGCCACCGTCAGTAGGCACCGGCCCGTATCGCCCTATCCCCCCGGCGAGTCTTTTAGCAATTTGACGCTGGCGGCGGAGTTTTTCGCAATCGATGACTGCGACCCGAATGCTCCGCTTTTCACCTGATTGTCTGGGGCGCTCAGGTTGACGACGTCCACCGCTGCGCCATCCGGCAAATCGCGGAGCCAGCGGCCTAACGGCGTGACGGTAATCATATTGCCGGCGAACGCCGATGCGGTTCCATAGTGAAGCGCGATGTCTGCGGGATAAAGTTGCGTGCGCAACGTACCGATGGCGACGAGATCCACTAATAAACGCTGACGCAAGCGCCGCGGCAATGGGGTCGTGGTCGATGTTTCGCCATCGAGGACATGCAGAAATTCGGGCTGCCCCGGAAGTTTCAGCCATTTCACGGCGACTTTCGTTCCCATCAGCGCCCATCTTGGCCAGGCGCGACCGATCGGAGTCAGCGTGATAGAAACATCGGGATTGCGCGACGACGAACTCGTGCAATAGCCGAGCGCGTTATTGCCCGTTTTACCGTCGGCAAACGAAACCATATGGGTTGCTAGCGGGGGATGGCTCATGGATCGGTGAATAGGGCGACCACCGCCGGTGGGCCGGCGCCCGATAGTGGCTAAAACGTTCAGCCTAGCCACTCGGGACGCCCGCATCCGCACTAGTACGCCAATTCAGACCAAAAGCATGGCACCCTTCGTCTTCATCCACTACCTGCCCAACCGTCCGCACCAGGCTAACGCTAATGCAGTTTCACGCGCGGCAGCGTCGTGCGCCGCAACCAATGCGCGACGGTATCGAGCATCATCCGCGGATAGCCGTGCAACGCCGCAATGTGCAGCCGATACAGCGACATGTACATGAAGCGCGCGAATAATCCCTCGACGAGCATGCTCCCGCCGATGATGCCGCCCATCAGATTGCCCACCGCACTGAAATGACCCAGCGATACGAGCGAGCCAAAATCGCGATAAGTGAATTGCGGCAGCGGCTTACCCTGGAGCCGATTGGACATCGCCTTCAGCAAAAAGCTCGCTTGTTGGTGTGCCGCCTGCGCACGCGGCGGAACGTTGCGGTCCGTGCCGGGCCAGGGGCATGCCGCGCAATCGCCTAACGCGAAGATGTCGTCGTCGATTTCCGTTTGCAGTGTGCGGCGAACGCACAATTGGCCCATGCGATTGACGGCGAGCCCATCGAGTTGGCCGAGCACCGGCGCCGCCTTGATGCCCGCGGCCCATATCGTCAGATCGGCGCGCACGACCTTGCCGCTCGCCGTCCGCACGACCCCGGGTGCCACCTCGGCCACCGTTTCGCCCGTCATCAGCTTCACGCCCAATTTGTGGAGCAATTCGGCCGTTGCGCTCGAGACGCGCTCTTGCAGTGCCGGCAGAATGCGTGGCCCCGCTTCTATGAGGACGATGCCGATGTCGTGCCGAGGGTCGAGCTTGTGCAGCCCATAGGCCGACAGCACCTGCGCCGTATTGCGGAGCTCGGCCGACAGCTCGACGCCTGTTGCGCCGCCGCCGACGATCGCCACTTGAATGCGAGGCTCGATCCCGGCCGAATCGCCAAAGCCCGACTCAACCGCCGTATGCGGCTGGTGCTCGGCCCGCATGCAAGCGGCGATAAGACGCTTGCGGAAGCGGTCCGCCTGCGCCACGGTATCGAGTGCGATGGAATGCTCGGCCGCACCGTTCACGCCGAAGAAATGCGTGGTGCTGCCGATCGCGATGACAAGCGTGTCGTATTCCAGCGCACGTTGCGGCAAGAGCTCGGCGCCGTCGGAATCGACGACAGGCCCAATCTGAATGCGCTTGGCGGCGCGATCGAGGCCGACAAGATCGCCTTGCTGAAACTCGAAGCCGTGCCAGCGAGCCTGCGCCGCATACTCGAGTTCCTGCGTGAACGGGTCGAGACTGCCTGCCGCGACTTCGTGCAGCAACGGCTTCCAGATGTGCGTCGGATAGCGATCGACGAGCGTGACAAGTGCGCGCCGCTCGCCGCCGTTCTTGTGCGCGCCATAGCGATCGCCGAGTCGCGTCGCCAATTCAAGCCCGCCTGCACCTCCTCCCACAACGATAAAACGATGCATGCCGATACTCCCTATGCCGTTGATGATTCGGTCGGTCGCGCGCTGCCGATGGCGGCGCAAGCACAAGCTGGGTTACAGCGCGAATTCAGCCATTGTCCGCGAAGGAGCCTGCAAGAGAGGCCGTAGCAAGCTTATTGAAGCCATACGGGCGCGAGCATGAGGGCGATTTCGACTCATCAATGCGCTTCCTCCCAGTTCGCTCCCACGCCGACTTCCGCCACGAGCGGGACCTTTAGCGCCGCGACGCTGCACATCAGCTGGGGCAGCTTTTCGCGGACGGCGGCCAGTTCGTCGTCGGGGACTTCGAGCACGAGTTCGTCGTGAACCTGCATGATCATCAAGCTCTTGGCATGCTCGCGTTCGAGCCATCCTTGCACGGCGATCATCGACATCTTGATGAGATCGGCGGCCGTGCCTTGCATCGGCGCATTGATAGCCGCACGCTCGGCCGCTTGCCGGCGTGGGCCGTTGCCGCCGTTGATCTCGGGTAGCCAAAGCCGGCGCCCAAAAGCCGTTTCGACGTAGCCCTTTATCTTCGCGCTCGAACGCGTGTCCTCCATATAGCGCGCGACGCCAGGGTAGCGCGCGAAGTAGCGGTCGATATAGAGTTTGGCCGCATCGCGCGTAATGCCGAGATTGGAGGCGAGCCCGAACGAACTCATGCCGTAGATCAAGCCGAAGTTAATGACCTTCGCGATGCGCCGCTGATCGCTCGACACCTCGAGCCGCGTCACGCCGAACACTTCGGCGGCAGTCGCGCGGTGAATGTCTTCGCCTTGCGCGAAGGCGCGCAGCAGCGATTCGTCACCGGAAATATGCGCCATGATGCGCAATTCGATTTGCGAGTAATCGGCCGAAACGATTTTGCTGCCCTCGGGCGCGATGAACGCCTCGCGAATACGGCGGCCTTCGGCCGTGCGCACAGGAATGTTTTGCAGATTGGGTTCGTTCGATGCGAGCCGCCCCGTCACCGCGACGGCTTGCGCATAGTTCGTATGAACGCGGCCGGTCTTCGGATTGACCATCCGCGGAAGCTTGTCGGTATAGGTCGATTTGAGTTTCGACAAGCCGCGATGCTCGAGCAGCAGCTTCGGCAGGGGATAGTCTTCGGCAAGCTTTTGCAGCACTTCTTCATCGGTCGAGGGCGCGCCGCTCGGCGTCTTCTTGATGACGGGCAGTTGCAGCTGCTCGAAGAAGATCTGCCCGATCTGCTTGGGCGAACCGAGATTGAACGGGCCGCCCGCGAGCACGTAGGCCTCGGCCTCGAGTTCGATGAGCCGCACCGCAATCTCGCTGCTCTGCCGGCGCAGCTGTTCGCTGTCGATCAGCACGCCGTTTCGCTCTATCTTGCGCAGCACGCGCGCGGTCGGCAATTCGATCTCGCGGTAGACATACAGCAAGCCTTCTTCCTGCTCGATTTGCGGGAAAAGCGCCTCGTGCAGTTGGAGCGTGATGTCGGCATCCTCGGCCGCGTACTCGGCTGCTTTATCGAGCGGTACTTCGTCGAAGCCGATTTGCTGCGCGCCCTTGCCCGCCACGTCTTCGTACTTGATCGTCTTGACGCCGAGATGACGCGACGCAAGGCTGTCCATGTCGTGCGGACGATGCGACTCGAGCACATACGATTCGAGCAGCGTGTCATGCTCGACGCCGTTTAGCTCGATGCCGTGATTGGCCAGCACCTGCTCGTCGTACTTCAAGTGTTGGCCCAGCTTTTTCTTGTCGGGACTTTCGAGCCACGGCTTGAGCTTGGCGAGCACCTCGTCTCGGGGCAACTGCACGGGCGCATCGGGTCCGCGGTGCGCGAGCGGAATGTAGGCCGCGCAGCCGCTGCCGACCGAGAGCGAGAGGCCGACGATTGCGGCCTGCATCGGATCGAGGGAGGTTGTTTCGGTATCGAACGAGGTCAGTGCCGCGGCATCGATCCGCGCGAGCCAAGCGTCGAAATGCTCCCATGTCTGCACGGTCTCGTAGCAGCGCTCGGGGGCGATCGTCGGTGCCGGTTCGGTCGCGAGCACGCCCGCCGGCGCGCCCTCGCCTGCTTCGGCCTGCGCCTCCTGTGCGGCCTCGATCAATGTTTCCACTTCGCGCAGCCACGTCTTGAAGCCGTGGCGCATGAACAAATCGCGTAATTCGAGCGGCGATTCGGGCCGAGCCGGCAGCGTATCTTCGATCGAGGCTACATGTTCGGTCAGGTCGCACGCGCGGTCGACCGTCACGAGCTTTTTCGCGAGCGGCAGAAAGTCGAGCGCGCGGCGCAGGTTCTCGCCGACAACGCCCTTGATTTCATCCGCATGCGTGACGATACTATCGAGCGTTTCGTACTGCGCGAGCCATTTGACGGCTGTCTTCGGGCCGCACTTTTCGACGCCGGGCACGTTGTCGACGGTATCGCCGATCAACGCGAGGTAATCGACAATTCGCTCGGGCGGCACGCCGAACTTTGCGATGACGCCAGCGCGGTCCAGCGTTTCGTTCGTCATCGTGTTGACGAGCGTCACGTGATCGCTGACGAGCTGCGCCAAGTCCTTGTCGCCCGTCGAAACGAGCACGTTCATTCCTTCGCGCTCGGCCACGGCTGCAAGCGTGCCGATGACATCATCGGCCTCGACGCCATCGACCATCAAAAGCGGCCACCCAAGCGCTCGCACGGCAAAATGAATCGGCTCGATCTGCTTGGATAGATCGTCGGGCATCGACGGACGATGCGCCTTGTACTCGGCGTACCACTCGTCACGGAACGTCTTGCCCTTTGCATCAAAGACGCACGCGCTATACTCTGCCGTGACTTCCTTGCGCATGCGCCGCAGCATATTGATGAATCCGTACAGCGCACCCGTCGGCTCGCCGTCGGGGCCGCGCAAGTCAGGCATCGCATGGTAGGCCCGATACAGATAGCTTGATCCGTCGACCAAAACGAGGGTCTTACCTTTCAGGTTCCGTTCTGCAGGCATTATGAACAAGAGAAAAGTGATTCCGAGTCTGCGATCGCTCGCAGATCAAGAACGCGCTACGGCCAAGAAGGCCCGCGCATCGTGGCAGATGTTCACGATTATGGCAGAGTTCATCGAGGCTACCGAGTACCTCTCGGAGATCCGCCCGGCCGTCAGCATCTACGGTTCGGCCCGCCTCAAGCCGAGTTCGCCCTACTACAAACTCGCGATGCAAATCGCGCGCAAATTGTCGGATGCCGGCTTCGCCGTTATTTCGGGCGGTGGCCCGGGCATCATGGAAGCCGCGAACAAAGGCGCGCATGCGGGTAAAGCGCCGTCGGTGGGATTGAACATCGAGTTGCCGCACGAGCAATCGGGCAATCAGTGGCAAGACATCTCGCTGCGTTTCCGCCACTTCTTCACGCGCAAGGTCACCTTCGTCAAGAACTCGGATGCCGTGATCGTGATGCCGGGCGGCTTCGGCACGCTCGACGAGTTGGCCGAAGTGCTCACGCTGATCCAGACCAAGAAGTCGCGGCACGTGCCGATCGTTCTCGTAGGCAGCGAATTCTGGAAGGGGCTGCTGCATTGGTTCGAAACGGCCTTGACTCCGATGGGCCTCATCAATCCCGAAGACATCCACCTCATGCAGGTCATCGACGATCCCGACCAGGTGCTCGAGGCCGTGCTTAAATTCTACGAAGATCGTGGGGAAGCCGAGCCGCATGCCGCGAAGTCGGACGAGGATCGGATGTTTTATCTCTGAACCGTAGGGTGCCGGCGCAACGCCGGCACGCTTGCGCGAAATCATTATCTCGCCGCCTTTTCCATTAGCGTACCGCGGGCCCCGTCGATGCACGCACGATGAGATGCGGCAGTGAAGTCACGCAAACGCGAGATTCGCGCAGTCCAGGCTCCAAGGCGTCTTTTAGCGGCGACTTAATCAATTCAAGCAGCAGATCCACAGCCAGTTCTGCCGCTTCCACCGTTGGCACCGCAACCGTTGTCAATGCGGGCCGCGACTCTCGTGCAAGCTGAATGTCGGTGATCCCGACGACCGACAGATCGCGCGGCACATCGAGGCCGAGATCGGCGGCTGCCTGCATCGCGCCGAGTGCCGGCAAGTCGTTCGTCGTGAACAGCGCGGTCAGATCCGGATGCGACTTCATCAAATCGAGCGCGGCCTCATACCCGCCCTGTGTCGTATCGGGCGCATACCGCACCGGCGCTGCCCCCGCAACGAGGCCCGCCGCGTGCATTGCATCCACGAACCCGTCATAACGCGCGGCATGAATCCCGTACACCTTGCTGCCGATGATCGCCCCGATTCGCCGGTGCCCGAGCGACAAAAGATGCTGCGCCGCCAATTCTCCCGCCAACCGAAAATCCACCGACACGCAGGGCAATCCCGGCGGATCGCGCGGGCGCTCCCACATGCAGAGCACGACCGGCGCACCGCGCAACTGCGTCATGCGCAGATCATCGAAGTCGAGGTTCGCGTTCATCACGAGCACGCCTTCCGATAACGTCCCGGCGATTTGATCCAGGTAGGCGCGGCCCGTCTGCGGATCGCCGTCCGTGTTGCAGATGATCAGAAATTGCCCTTTGCGGCGCAGCGCGTTTTCTACCGCGAGCGCGAACTCGGGGTAGAACGGGTTTGCGATGCTCGACACCATCAACGCAATCGTCGGAGCGCGCCCCTCCGCTAACGCGCGCGCAGGCAAATGCGGCCGATAGCCGAGCGCCGCGACCGCTTGAAGGACACGCGCCCGCGTCGCCGCCCCTACGCGCCCCTTGTTACGCAACACATTCGAAACGGTGGCCGGCGTCACGCCGGCCCGGGTGGCCACTTCGTTCAGCGTCGGCATGACTTCTCAATAAATGGGATGGTTATTCAACATTTGCGTGATCTCGGCGAGCAAGGCAACATGAGCCGCACTTAAAACGTACATTGTTGGAGACGCAGCGCCGGTCGCCCCGCGACCCCTTTTTTAGAGCACGATGATTAAGCGCTTAATCATTCGTCGGCGCTGATTAAAACATGGAGACAGGACGATGGCGAGTATTTCCCTACGCGGCGTTCAAAAGGCTTACGGCGACGGACCGCCGGTGATCCGCGATGTCGACTTAGAGATCGGCAAGAACGAATTTTGCGTTTTCCTCGGCCCCTCGGGCTGCGGGAAATCGACGTTGCTGCGCATGATCGCGGGCCTCGAAGATGTCACCGACGGCGACGTCTCGATCGGCGGCAAGCTCGTGAACGACGTACCGGCCGCGCAGCGCGGGGTCGCGATGGTGTTCCAAAGCTACGCGCTGTTCCCGCACATGACGGTCTACGAGAACATGGCCTTCGGCCTCAAGCTCGCGAAGACACCAAAAACCGAAATCGACCGCAAGGTACGCGATGCCGCGCGCATCCTTCAGCTCGATGCGCTGCTCGATCGGCATCCGAAAGCGCTCTCCGGCGGACAGCGGCAACGCGTGGCGATCGGCCGCGCGATCGTTCGCCAGCCCGGCGTGTTTCTGTTCGACGAACCGCTCTCCAATCTCGACGCCACACTACGCGGCCAGACGCGTATCGAAATCGCACGACTGCACCGCCAATTTGCCGATGCGAGTGTCGTCTACGTCACGCACGATCAGATCGAAGCGATGACGCTTGCCGACAAAATCGTGCTGCTCCATGCGGGAAAAGACACTGAACGATTCGGCAGCATCGCGCAAATCGGTGCGCCGCTCGATCTCTATCACCGGCCGAAAAGCAAATTCGTCGCGGGGTTCATCGGCTCGCCGCGGATGAATTTTCTTCCTGCAAAGGTCGCGTCGATCGAAGCGAGCGGCGTCGTCGTCACGCTCGACGGCAGCGGGGAATCGGTGCGGCTGCCGCGTCAAGGCGCACAACTGAGCGTCGGCGCCCCCGTCACGTTCGGCGTGCGGCCCGAGCATTTGGAACCGACGCAACGCGATGCACCGCACACGCATGGCACTGAAGACACCGTCGTACTCACGCGCGCCATCACGCTCGTGGAAGCACTCGGCGAACACAGCTACGTGCATCTGGAACAACCGGGCGGCACCGTGCTGATCGCAAAAGCCCCGGGCGATGCGCGATTCAACCAAGGCGACAGCGCGCATTTCTCCGCGCCCGCTTCGGCATGCCATTTGTTTGCCGAAGACGGCTTCGCCGTCGCCCCACTCGAAGCAATTGAACAACATGCATAAGCGCACACGACAAGAGGACATTGAGATGCGCCTAGGAGTCTGTTATTACCCGGAACACTGGCCCGAAGCCATGTGGAAGGATGACGCCGCACGGATGAAGGCGCTCGGCATCAAACAAGTACGAATCGCCGAGTTTGCATGGAGTCGCATCGAACCTTCGCCGGGCGAATTCGATTGGGGCTGGCTCGATCGCGCCATCGAAACGCTCGCAGCCGAAGGGCTCGATGTCGTCATGTGTACGCCCACGGCCACGCCGCCGAAGTGGCTCATCGATCGTCATCCCGACATCCTGCCCGTGGGCGCGGACGGAAAGGTGCGCACGTTCGGGTCGCGGCGGCATTACGACTTCTCGTCGCCCACGTATTTCGAAGCGTCAAAGGTCATCTGCGAAGCCGTCGCATCGCGCTACGGCGCTCATCCCGCTGTCGCCTATTGGCAGACCGACAACGAATACGGCTGTCACCAAACCGTGGTCAGCTATTCGCCCGCCGCATTGACGCGCTTCCGGGCGTGGCTCAAGGCGCGCTATGGCAGCATCGACGCACTCAATCGTGCCTGGGGCACGGTGTTTTGGAGCATGGAATACCGCAGCTTCGATGAGATCGACGTGCCCATCGGCACCGTGACCGAAGCGCATCCTTCGCATCGCCTCGACTATCGCCGTTTTGCATCCGACGAAGTCCAACGCTACAACCGCATGCAAGTCGACATCATCCGTCGGCATTCGCCGGGCCGGCCGATCGCGCACAACTTCATGCAGCTTTTCACCGAGTTCGATCATTACAAGGTAGCGGACGATCTCGACGTGGCAGCGTGGGACAGCTATCCGCTCGGCGCGCTCGAGGAACAATGGTACGAGCCCGCCATCAAGGGGCGGTACCTGCGCACGGGCCACCCGGATTTTGCGTCGTTCAATCATGACCTCTATCGCGGCATGTCGAAATTGCCGTTCTGGGTGATGGAGCAGCAGCCGGGCCCCGTCAATTGGGCAAGCTGGAATCCTGCGCCGCTACCTGGCATGGTGCGGCTCTGGAGTTGGGAAGCGTTCGCGCACGGCGCCGGCTGCGTGTCCTACTTCCGCTGGCGCCAGGCACCGTTCGCGCAAGAGCAAATGCATGCGGGCTTGAACACGCCCGACAATCGGCTCGATATCGGCGGCGGCGAAGCCGAGCGCGTCGCGCATGAGATTCGCGCGCTGGCCCAGGCCAACGTCGATGCTGACGGCAAGGTTCAAACAAGCGTCGCCCTCGTGTTCGACTACGAAGCGAAATGGCTGTTCGAAGTGCAACCCCAGGGGGCGGACTTCCACTATCCGCGCTTTGCCGTCGAGTACTACTCGGCGTTGCGCGCACTCGGATTCGATGTCGACATCGTCTCGACACATGCACCGCTCGATGGCTATAAGCTCATCGTCGTGCCGCCGCTGCCGGTAGTATCGGACGATCTCGTAAAGCGACTCGAAGCCTCGCGGGCGCATATCGTCCTCGGGCCGCGCACCGGATCGAAGACCGCCGATCTGCAAATCCCGGCCAATCTGCCGCCGGGGCCGCTGGCTTCGCTGATGCCCGTGCGCGTGTGGCGCGTCGAATCGATGCGGCCCACCGTCACCTCGCGTGTCACGTTCAGCGGTAGCGTGCCGCAAGGCTATGCGCGACACTGGCGCGACCTGCTGGACGCCGACGTGAGCCGCGACGGACATGAATCGATGCAGATCCGCGCAGCATTCGCCGACGGGCACCCCGCTTACGTCAAGCACGGCGCGGTGCATTACCTCGCGAGCTTGTTCGACGAGACCTCGACGCAATCGCTGTTCGCCCGCATCGCGCATGAGGCGGGCCTCGCGCCCACGCATTTGGGCGACGCAGTACGGATCAGCCGACGCGGCGCGCTAACGTGGGTCTTCAATTACGGACCTGAAACGCATCACGTGTCGGCCGACATACCGAACGACGCGTTCGTCATCGGCGCTCATGCCATCGAACCGCAAGGTGTCGCGGCGTACCGTACGCAGGACGCCCCCTGAATACCGCTCGCGATCGAATCTGAAGCACCTGAAGAATCTGAATGCAGCACCGACAACGACGTAAATATAGGAGACAAGCATGACGAACAAACCCCGCACTGTGCTCGCCACCGTCGCGCTGGCGTCGGCCTTGGCTACGGGCGCTTTCGCCACGACGGCACAGGCCGGCACGCTCGAAGTGAACATCGCATTCAAGGGCGCGAGCCAGCGCGCCGTATGGACGCAGGTGATCGACGAGTTCAAGAAGACGCACCCCGGCACCGACGTGAAGGTCGCCTTCATCGACGAAGAGGCGTACAAAGTGCAGTTGCCCGCGTGGCTGACGACGGCCCCGCCCGACATCGTGAATTGGCACGACGGCGAACGGATGGCGTACTACGCACAGCGCAACTTGTTCGAGGACGTGTCGGCCGACTGGGCGAAGAACGGCTGGGACACCACGTATGCGTCGACGAAGGAAGCGTCGTCGTATAAGGGCAAGCAGTATGCCGCGCCGACCGTCTATTACTCGTGGGGCATGTTTTACCGCAAGGATCTGTTTCAAAAGGTTGGCATTGCCGGCGAGCCAAAGACGTGGAACGAGTTCCTTGACGATTGCAAGAAGCTCAAGGCAGCCGGGATCACGCCGATCGCCGTGGCCGGCCGCGACGCATGGACACTCGCGGGCTGGTTCGACTATCTTGACCTACGCTTGAACGGCAATGCTTTCCATCAAAAGCTGATGGCCGGCGAAGTGCCGTACACCGATGCGCGCGTGAAGAAAGTCTATACCACGTGGACGCAGTTGCTCGACGCGGGCTACTTTATCGACAACTCACTGTCGTACGATCTCGATGCTGCTCAGCCGTTCCTGTTCCAAGGCAAGGCGGCCATGATGCTGATGGGTACATTCATCACTGGTGGATTCTCGCCGACGGTGAAATCGGAAATGGGCTACTTCCAATTCCCGATCATCGACGCCAATGTGCCGACCGCCGAAGACGGCCCCGTCGAAACACTGAATATTCCGGCGAAAGCGAAGAACAAGGCTGACGCGCGCGCGTTCCTCGCATTCACGGAAACGCCCGACGTCGGCGCGCAACTTGGAAAGGGTCTCGGCTCGCTATCGGCGAACAGCAAATCGGCCGAGCCGGAAGATCCGATTTCGAAGATCGGCTTTCAGATCTTGTCGAATACGAAGGGCGGCATCGCGCAGTTCTACGATCGCGACATGACGAAGGAAATGGCCGACGAAGGAATGAAGGGCATGCAGCAGTTCGTGTCCGATCCGACGAAGATCGATTCGATCCTTGCGCAGCTCGAGCAGACGCGGCAACGCATCTATAAGAAGTAAGTGATGAACGGCGCGCGGCGTCGAGCGTCGAGTTCGCCTTGGACTTCGCCTTCGACTTCGACTCCGCGCGCGAGAAGTGTTGTTCGACTAGGAGATTGTCGTGTCTCACCTCGTCACTCATCGCTCCGATAGCGCCGGCGGCTCGGGCGGCGCAAGCGGCGGCATCTCGCCCGTGCCGCCCGCGCCGTCCGCGAACCGCCCGACCGGACGAGGGCATCGTCGCGTCTCGCCGACTGCGCGCCGACAGCGTCGCGCCGCGTGTTTGTTTCTAGCCCCTGCATGCGTGATGGTCGCGATCTACGTGATCTGGCCTGTTCTATCGACGATTCGTCTCAGCTTCTACAGTTGGGACGGCATGACCGATGCGACATTCATCGGGCTCGCGAATTACATCGAACTCTTTCATTCGGTCACGTTTTACACGGCGCTGAAGAATAACGTCATTTGGCTCGCGCTATTTCTGCTCGCACCGCCGATGGGGCTCGCAATCGCGCTCTATCTTAATCAGGCGGTGGCCGGCATTCGCATCGTCAAGTCGCTGTTCTTCGCGCCGTTCGTGTTGTCGGGGGTCGTCGTCGGGTTGATCTTTTCATGGTTCTACGACCCGACGTTCGGCCTGCTCGCACTGATTCTCGGGCACGGCATACCGGTGCTCGGCGATCCCAGGTATGCGACGCCCGGCATCATTCTCGCCGCGTTATGGCCGCAAAC
Organism: uncultured Burkholderiaceae bacterium; assembly: GCA_966212065.1. Classification (GTDB taxonomy): domain Bacteria; phylum Pseudomonadota; class Gammaproteobacteria; order Burkholderiales; family Burkholderiaceae; genus Trinickia. The sequence continues at coordinate 6,666 of CBIHOQ010000053.1, read as the reverse complement.
GGCCTACTGCATGATTCTTTACCTCACGGGTTTGACGACGCTGAGCAGCGAGCAGATCGAAGCCGCTCGGATGGAAGGCGCCAAGGGGTGGTCCTTGCTTTGGCACGTCATCCTGCCGCAACTGAGGCCCACCACGTTCATGGCGATCGTCGTCACTGTGATCGGCGCGCTTCGCAGCTTCGATTTGATTTCGGTGATGACGGGCGGCGGCCCGTTCGAAAGCTCGACCGTGCTCGCGTATTACATGTACGACCAGGCGATCAAGTACTACCGGCTCGGATACTCGGCCGCCATCGCCGTCGTGCTGTTCGCGATCATGCTGCTTTACATCGTCTATCACTTACGCCGATTGCTTCGGAACGAACGCTAAGGAGTACCAAGATGTTTCCCATGCCGATCGAGAAATGGAAACCCCTGCCGCGCCGCGCGTATCAATTGTCGCTGCCCATAGCGCTCGTAATTTGGCTGCTGCCGATGATCGCCGTAATGGTGACGTCGATCAGATCGACGGAAGAACTGAGCGAAGGCAATTACTGGGGATGGCCGAAGCATTTTGCGCTGGTTGAGAACTATCGCGAGGCGCTCACCGCATCGCCGATGCTGCATTACTTCTGGAACAGCGTGCAGATTACTTTGCCCGCCGTGGCGGGTGCGATCGCGCTGGCGGCATTGGCGGGCTTCGCGCTGGCGATCTATCGGTTTCCGGGGAATTCCACGTTATTTGCCGCGTTCGTAGCAGGAAACTTCGTCCCGATTCAAGTGCTGATGATTCCTGTCAGAGACCTATCGTTGAAGCTCGGACTGTACAACTCCGTCGGCGGGCTGATCCTGTTTCATCTGTCGTTCCAAACGGGGTTTTGCGCGCTTTTCTTACGAAACTTCATCAAGCAGTTGCCGTTCGAACTCGTCGAAGCCGCGCGCATCGAAGGGGCGAACGAGTGGACCGTGTTTTTCAGGATCGTCCTGCCGCTGATTCGGCCGGCATTGGCCGCGCTGTCGATTCTCGTGTTTACGTTCGTCTGGAACGACTACTTTTGGGCGCTGTGCCTCACGCAAGGCGACGATGCCGCGCCGATTACCGTGGGGGTCGCCGCGCTCAAGGGCCAATGGACGACGGCTTGGAATCTCGTATCGGCGGGGTCGATTCTGGCGGCGTTGCCGTCGGTAGCAATGTTCTTCGCCATGCAGAAGCACTTTGTTGCCGGGCTGACGTTTGGGGCGACGAAGGGGTGAGTGCGGCGATGGATCGTAGAAGCCTCGCCGTCCACTGACAGAAGTTTTGCAAATCGCATGAAATCTTCATCAGCCCGTTGACGGCCGTATTGCTCGGATGGACGTTGTTGAATCAAACTCTCAGCCTCATTCGGATCGCCGGTGTAGGATTCGTGATCGGCAGCATCTGGCTAAGCCAACGGCCCGCTCGTTAAGGCGACGTGCCAACGGCACCTACCGACATTCGTCCCAACCACTGAGAGAAAACCGCCATGCGACTAGTGCGCCTTGCTCTGACTCTGCTTGCCGTTTTTGTTTCCACGTCCGCTTTAGCGAAGATGGTCACGCGGCCCGTCGATTGGACGCAGGGCGGCACAACTTTCAAAAGCTTGCTTGTCTACGACGATGCGACGCAAGCCAAGCGCCCCGGCTTGGTGATGGTGCCGAATTGGTATGGCATCAACGACATCGCCATCAAAAAGGCCGAGATGATTGCCGGCAAAGACTATGTCATTTTGCTGACCGATATGTACGGCGAAGGGGTGCGTCCGAAGAACGACGCGGAAGCGAAGACCGCCGTCGGGCCGCTATATCAGGATCGCAAGGTGATGCGAGAGCGCATCGACAAGGCGTATGACCAGCTAAAAGCGCAGGCCGCTCACGCGCCGATCGACCTTTCGCGCCTTGCCGCCATTGGATTCTGTTTCGGCGGCGGCGCTGTGCTTGATCTTGCGCGCAGCGGTGCGGATGCGAAGGCCGTGATCGCCTTTCACGGCGATTTGAGCACCGACGATCCGGCGCTCGCCAAGCATATCAAGGCACGCGTGCTCGCGATTAACGGTGGCGACGACAGCTTCACGATGCCGGACGTGCCCAAGTTCACAGAGGCAATGAAACAGAGCCCGGCCGATTGGCAGTTCGTCGAGATCGGGCACGTCGTGCATTGCTTTACCGAAACGGAGGCGACTTCGAAGACCGGCAATTGCCGCTATGACGCGAAGGCCGCGGGGCGGTCGTATCGGTTGATGCGGGATTGGCTGGCGGAGAGCTTTGCGGCGGATTGAGGGGGCGAGGGGTGGAGGGGGGAGCCGGACCTGGTTCCGTGCACTTCACGCCTCGCGCAGAGGAGCGCGTTCGGCGACAGTCGATGTAATCGACGGCGACGGTGGAAACGCTCCGTCTGCTAGACGTGGTCGGACTTCGCAAGAGGTAAGCCGGTTGCCGGGTCGAGGTGTTTTTTCTTGCTCATCCGTTCGATCAGTTCTTCCGAGGGCTTTTGCGGCGGCGCGGCTGCGGCCTGGTCTTTTTCCCACTGGAAGGTGCCGTCCCACGGAGGGAGCTTCGCTGGCGGCAGCGGCACGATTTTGTCGATGTCCGGGACCTTCGGGTTGCGACCGTCGTTGGCTATCAAAAACCTCCAGATCAGCTCATAGCGCCGAGAGCGTTCTGGATCGTGCGGCAGCGCGAGATAATTCAACTGGTCCGACGGAGGGGGATTGGTGAAACCGTCTTGAAGGAACGACGCAGCCATGCTATTCCCCGACTTCGCTCCTTGTTGAAAAACTTTGGTAGCCTCCGGATAGAACTTGTCTGTTTGCAAATCAATACCCAGTGTGCTCGCCGCTTTTCCGTGCCCCTGATCGGCCGCGCAGTGCCACATCTGCTTGGCTATTGCCGGTGCGATATCGATCGGGGCGAGCTTTTCCCCCACGTAGTACTGCGCATCCGGATTGCCGAGATCAGCGGCCTTGCGCATGTAGCGCAACGACATCTCGGCATCCTGCTTCAGGCCGTATCCGAGTTCGAGGTAGTGCGCAATGTCGTAATAGCCGCCCGGTACGCCCTGATGGACCAACTGCACGGCAAGGTCAACGGTTTCTTTCTGCCTGTCTGGCGAATCCGCCAATCCCTGCGACACCAGCAATTGCAGATTGTGGTTCGCTTTGTAGTGACCGTATGCCGCCGCGATCCGGTAGTAGCGTGCGGCGTCGTTAAAACTTTTCTCGCCGTCCCGTTTTTGCAGGTAGCGCCCATATTCGAATAGCCGATCTGCATCGGGCTCGAGCGGCGGCAGATGGTCGGCCTCGTGCACGCAGGTAAAGGCAAGATTGGCGCGCACAGCGCTCACATCGGGTAGCGAAGCCAACGGGTTCTCGTTGCGCGTGCAAGCGCTGACGAGGACGGCCAGCAACACCATGGATAAGCCTCTATTCATGGGCAGCCCACGCGATACCTGTTTAGCTGTTTCATGTGTTCGTCGAGCAGCGCTCACTATGCCTCGTTGAGGTAGCTGACCAGCTGCCACGTTACTTGCATCGTCTGCTCGCGAAAGCCCATCCAGTCATCGAGCCAGGCGAACAGGCGAGGGCGATAGATCGTCAGCGATGGTAACGCCATGCCCTTCCGGAAATTGCGCTCGGCCTCCGCGACCGTGCCTTTGGCGAGACTCGCGCGCCATACGCCGGTTTGCGGGCACGGCTCGCCAGTTCGCGCGATGGTGCCGACCGGCAACCTCGTTTCGGCCGGCGGCATGCTTTCCGTCTGCGAGACGTGCTCGGACTTCGCGAGGGGCAGGCCCGTGGCCGGGTCCAGGTGCTTGTCCTTGCTCATCCGTTCGATCAGTTCTTCCGAGGGCTTTTGCGGCGGCACCGCTGCGGCCTGGTCTTTTTCCCACTGAAACGTGCCGTCCCAAGGCGGAAGCTTCGCCGGCGGCAGCGGCACGATCTTGTCGATGTCCGGGACCTTCGGGTTGCGGCCGTCGTTGTCGTCGATGAACTTGCCGATGAGCTTATAGCGCCGCGAGCGCTCGAGATCCTTCGATAATCCAAGGTAATACAACTTCTCGGCTACCGGAGGTACATCGAAGCCGTTCTCAAGGAACGACGCCGCTTGCCGACTTCCCGACTTGACGCCTTGCTGGAAAACCTCGAGAGCCTCCGAATAAAACTTGTCTGTTTCCAAATCAATACCCAGCGTGCTGGCCGCTTTGCCGTGCCCCTGATCCGCCGCGCAGTGCCACATCTGCTTGGCTATTGTCGGTGCGATATCGATTGGGGCTAGCTTTTCCCCCACGTAGTACTGCGCATCCGGATTACCGAGGTCGGCGGCCTTGCGCATGTAGCGCAGCGACATTTCGGCATCCTGCTTCAGGCCATATCCGAGTTCAAGGTAGTGCGCGATATCGTAATAGCCGCCCGGTATGTCCTGATTGACCAACTGCACGGCGAGGTCAACCGTTTCTTTCGGCGCGTCCGGCGAATCCGCCAACCCCTGCGACACCAGCAATTGCAGGTTGTGGTTCGCCTTGTAGTGACCATACGCGGCCGCGATCCGGTAGTAGCGGGCGACCTCATTGAAGCTCTTCTCGCCATCCTGTTTTTGCAGATAGCGTCCGTACTGGAACAGCCGATCCGCATCAGGGTCGAGCGGTGGCAGATGATCCGCCTCGTGCACGCAGGTGAAAGCGAGATTGGCGCGCACAGCGCTCACATCGGGTAGCGAAGCCAACGGGTTCTCGTTGCGCGTGCAGGCGCAGACGAGGACGGCGAGCAACGCCATCGACACGCCCCTATTCATGGGCAGCCTGCGCGATACCTGTTTCACGTCTTCGTCGAGCAGAGCGCACTATGCCTCATTCAAGTAGCCGACCAGCTTCCAGGTCACCTGCATCGTCTCGTTGCGAAAGCCCATCCAGTCATCGAGCCAGGCGAACACACGAGGGCGATAGATCGTCAGCGATGGTAACGCCATGCCCTTCCGGAAATTGCGCTCGGCCTCCGCGACCGTGCCTTTGGCGAGACTCGCGCGCCATACGCCGGTTTGCGGGCACGGCTCGCCAGTTCGCGCGATGGTGCCGACCGGCAACCTCGTTTCGGCCGGCGGCATGCTTTCCGTCTGCGAGACATGCTCGGACTTCGCGACGGGCAGCCCCGTGGCCGGATCCAGGTGCTTGTCTTTGCTCATCCGTTCGATCAGTTCATCGGACGGCTTCTGTGGCGGCACGGCTGCGGCCTGGTCTTTTTCCCACTGGAAGGTGCCGTCCCATGGCGGAAGCTTCGCTGGCGGCAGCGGCACGATCTTGTCGATGTCCGGCACCTTCGGGTTGCGGCCGTCGTTGTCTAACAAAAACCTCCAGATCAGTTCATAGCGCCGAGAGCGTTCTGGATCGGGCGGCAACGCGAGATAATTCAACTGGTCCGACGAAGGGGGGTTGGTGAAGCCGTCTTGAAGGAACGACGCAGCCATGCTATTCCCCGACTTCGCTCCTTGTTGAAAAACTTTGGCTGCCTCCGGATAGAACTTGTCTGCTTGCAAATCAATTCCTAGCGTACCCGCTGCTTTTCCGTGTCCCTGATCTACTGCGCATTGCCACATCTGCTTGGCGATTGCAGGAGCAATATCAATCGGGGCGAGCTTTTCCCCCACGTAGTACTGTGCGTCCGGATTGCCTAGGTCAGCGGCCTTGCGCATGTAGCGCAGCGACATCTCCGCATCCTGCTTCAGACCGTATCCGAGTTCGAGGTAATGCGCGATGTCGTAATACCCGCCCGGTATGCCCTGTTCGACCAACTGCACGGCGAGATCAACCGTTTCTTTCTGCGCGTCTGGCGAATCTGCTAACCCCTGCGACACCAGCAATTGCAGGTTATGGTTCGCCTTGTAGTGCCCATAGGCGGCGGCGATCCGGTAGTAGCGCGCGACCTCGTTAAAACTCTTCTCGCCGTCCAATTTTTGCAGGTAGCGCCCATATTGGAACAGCCGATCGGCATCAGCGTCGAGCGGTGGCAGATGATCCGCCTCGTGCACGCAGGTGAAAGCGAGATTGGCGCGCACAGCGCTCACATCGGGTAGCGAAGCCAACGGGTTCTCCTTATGAGTGCAGGCGCAAACGAGGCCCGCTAGCAACACCATAAAAATGCGTCTGTTCATAGGTCAATCTAGATAGCTACGGTCGGGCGAACTGCGCATGAAACCGACGAGGGACGCATAGGGTGCCTGTTTCTCGCGTTGATTCTTGGCATTTCGCTCAATCACTTTTCCCCATTGTTCGAATGCTCTGACGACATCATCCTGCGCCCCCATCCCCTTCGTGTGGATGTTCCACAACCGCTTGCGCAGCGGCGCCGTCACCCCCGCATGTTCATGACAGATGTTCAACTCGCTATCGACCTCCATGCTGCGCGTGTTCACGTTCGCGGACCCCAGCGTCATGAACACATCGTCAACGATCATCAGCTTCGCGTGCACGTACACGTACTCCCAGTTATCCGGCGGGGAATCGGGCGCGACCAGCGTGCACACGTGCACCTTCAGGCCCGGAATCTCGCTCGGGACGATCGTTTTGTGCGGCGGTTTTTTCATCTGCGCCTTCAACTCAGCCTGTCTCGCCTTAGCCTGCTCAAGCCGTTGCTGCGCGTCCGCCACCTGCTGGCGCACGTCCTCGGTGTCCGCATA
>CBIHOQ010000052.1:0-36776 GCA_966212065.1 uncultured Burkholderiaceae bacterium | reverse complement strand
GCGGGGCACGCACAGTACCCCTCCGGGCCTCCGCAATCAGCCGCACCTCTCGAATTGGCGGATTTTTGCGAGCAGTTCGTCTGGAACGTTGAGCTCTGTGATGTTCAGATGACTACCGGGAATCCTCACTCCCTGCCCGGCCAGCCGTTCGATTTGCGCGGAAAGCCTTTCGACGAAGTTCGGAACGAGCACGTCTGGCTTAATTGCAACGACGAACAGGCCAACCGCCGGACAATCGCTGCCTGATGCAAACGAGGGCGCATCCATCGACCAATTCCCGCCTGTCATGCCTGCGGCCATGATTTCGATCATAAGCGCGAGATTAGCGCCGCGGGCACCGCCAAAGGCGAGCAGCAGCCCTTCGACGGCTTTGCGCGAATCGGTCGTCGGTTCGCCGTTCGCATCGACGGCCCAACCTTCCGGTATCGCCTCGCCACGCTCGGCTGCGTGTCGAACATTGACGAAAGCCGTTGCGCTGGTCGCTTGATCGACCACGAAGGGCTTGTCACCGCCACGCGGGGCCGCGAACGCCATCGGGTTAGTGCCGTATAACGGCTTACGACTTTCGAGTGTCGTCATTTGCGCCGTCGCGTTGGTCGCTGCAAGCGCTACGAGCCCCTTCTCTGCCAAGCGCCGCGGATAGTAGCCAAGCTCGCCGACGGTGAAACTGTTCGTCTGCGCAAAGACGGTCACGCCGAACGTGTTTGCGCGTTCGACGATTCGATCGAAAGCGCGATCGAAACCGAGCTGTGCGATACCACCGTGCGCATCGACCCGCGTCAAGGCGGGAGCGGAAGACGTGATCGTCGGCTCGGCCGACTTCGAGATTCGCGCTTGCACCAATCCGTCCAAATAGTCCGGAAGATGGGCGAAACCGACCGCTCGGCTACCGGCCCATTCCGCCGAAACGGTGGCTTGGGCCAGCGAATCGGCAATGGCGTCGTTCGCGCCGACAGCGAGTATGGCTTGCCGCGCAATCGAAAGGGCTTCTTGCGTTTCGAGTCGCATCGTTTTCCTTGGATATCGGCGAGGAACTTAGGTGACGGCCTTCAGGCTGCCCCTTCCGCGCCGGTAAATTTCAGTATCCAAAGGACGGCGATGTCCGTCAACGCGCTAAATTTTCGCTGTCGCATTACATACGGTTATCCGTGCTGCATCGCGAAATCGCCTAGCTTTCACCGGCTAAGCGCTTCTTCACGCAACCAATCGATCAGTCGGGTAATCGCCGGCGTGATCGTTCGCCCGTGAGGAACGATCACGTAGTACGCGTCAGGCGGCTTGCACGATACGTCCATCAGGCGAACGAGCTCGCCACTCGTCACGAGGTCATGCACGAGCCGGCCCCAGCCGAGCGCGACGCCTTGCCCATATCTCGCGGCTTGCACGGCATCGGTGTATAGGCTGCTGCGAAGCACGAAGTTGAGCTTGCTCGGGCGGTGCCCCGACGATCTGAACCACGCTTCCCAGCCCATCCAGCCCTCATAGGTGGAATCCGATTCGATGAGCGGCAAAGCGGCAAGCGCATCGAGCGAGTCCGGTACGTCGTTCTCCTCGCGAAATCCCGGCGAGCAGACGGGGAACACCTCTTCGTCGAATAACAGCGTTGAAGTGCCGTCGCCCCAGTTGCCGTCGCCGTAGCGCACTGCAACGTCGACTTCGACATGCCGAAGATCCGCCGTAAACATCTGCGTGCTCAGCCGCAACTGCAAGGGCGGATCGAGGTGCTTCAGGTTCGGCAGTCTCGGCAACAACCGCAGTTGCGCGAACGGTGCCGTCGTTGCCATGACGAGCTCCTGCTGCTCCGCACCGATCGATAGGCGATCGAACACGCCGGCGATCTTTTGCATCGATTCCGCAACGACGACATACAGCGCCTCGCCTTCGGCGGTCAGCGCGATCGCGCGGTGCAAGCGATGAAACAAGCGCACGCCCAGCGCTTCCTCGAGAAACCGCACTTGCCGGCTGACTGCGGCCTGAGTCACCCCTAATTCGATTGCTGCGCGCGTAAAGCTGCCCAGCCGCGCCACGGCCTCGAACTCGACCAGCGCGGTCAAGGACGGTACGATTCGTCGATATCCCTTCGTTGCCTTTGTCATCTTGATCCGCTGTCGGTCGCGATTTCGTTGTCTCCGCCGCCGCGAGATCGTCAGTCAAATCACCCCGCGCATTGCAAAGACTACCGAAAATCCGCCCGGCGCTGCATAACATAAAGTAATGCGATGTGAAAAATAAAGCGCGTTGACGCTACCCTGCACCGCTCCAATACTCCACGCATAGCCCGCTGCAACGCATGGGAAAAACTAACCTATTGGAGGAACACCGTGTCTGTCATTCCCATCAAGACCCACCGCGAACTGCTCGATAGCCGTGAGCCCGGACATGGCATGTCCGGCGAACTGTTCGGGCGAGAAGATGTGTTCGAGACGGACATGGATGTCTTCTTCCACAAACGGTGGATTCTCGTTGCGGTGACGGCCGACGTGCCGGAGCCCGGTGATGTCTTCGCGATCGATATCGGCAAAGCCTCGGTCCTCATCGTGCGCGATGACGACGAAAACATCCGCGCGTTTCGAAACGTTTGCCGGCATCGCGGCTCGCGCCTCGTCAAGAGCGCTGGTAAGGTCACGGTCGGCATGCTGGTTTGCCCCTATCACCAGTGGACCTACGAGCTCGACGGCAGCCTGCGTCACGCGACGCATATGGGCAAGGAGTTCGATAAGGACTGTCTCAGCCTGATCCCGGTCCATATCAAGGTAGTCGGAGCCCACGTCTTCGTTTGTTTGGCCGACGAAGCCCCCGCGGATATTTCCAAGCTCGAGACGGTCATGACGCCGCGCTTCGCGCAGTACGATATGCAGCGCACGAAGATCGCGTACGAGATGGAAATCATCGAGAACGGCAATTGGAAGCTCGTGATGGAAAACAACCGTGAGTGCTACCACTGCGGCGCTACGCATCCGGAACTGACGCAATCGTTTCTCGCGCACGACTTCGGCTTCTGCCCGGACGGCCAAAGCGAGGAATCGCTGGCCGATTACGAACAATACCTCGCGCACAATGCCGCCCGCAAGGAAGAGTGGGAGAAAGACGGCCACATCTGCGAATTGTTCGAATCGCTCGACGAGAGCGTCGAAACGAACTTCCGATCGCAGCGCCTCGTGATCGCCGGGGAGTGCGAATCGCAGACCATAGATACGAAGGTCGCCAGCACGAAGCTGCTCGGCAACTTGCAGCGTCGAGACCTTGGCGACATGCATATGTGGGGGCATCACTCTTGGACGCACGTGATGAGCGATCATGCCATCATCGCCTATGCGATTCCGCTTGCGCCGAACCAGACGCGGGTGCGGACGGTGTGGCTCGTGAACGAAGATGCGGTCGAGGGCGTCGACTACGACCTCAAGAAGCTGACGGAGGTGTGGGTCGCCACCACGCAACAGGATGCCGAACTCGTCGGCAATACGCATAGTGGGACGCAGGATCCGGGGTATGTTCCGGGGCCTTACTCGAAGTACACGGAAGGCGAACTGGAGCAGTTTGCCCGATGGTATGACGCGCGCCTAAAGGCGAACGGCGTATAGCTTGTTTGGATAAGGAAGAAACGCAGTCGTGGCGGATTCGGGTAGTCGAACATACTTGAATCCGCCGGACAGGCGAAAGCCGCGATTTCGCAGCAAATCGCCGTTCCCCTGTTTTTAGCCCCTATCGTCCAGGAGCTTGAAAGCCGAGACGGCCCGATCCAAACTCATCGCCTGTTCCTGCCTCCTCCATTGACGATAGACGACTCCGTCCTCGCCACGACGAGCACCGTGCATCCCTTCGCCGAAGACGTGCTATGCCGCGAGCCGGCCGGATAGGACACGGTCTGCCCCGGATGAAAGTCCGTACCGTCGTCATCAGTGAAAACGCCGTCGAGAATCACGATCAACTCAGTCGAGTCATGTTGATGCTCGAACGAGCGCGCCCCCGCATCGAGACGCATCCAGTAGCTGGTCCACGCCCCGCTTTCGTCCTGCGCCACCGGAATCCAAGAAAAGCCGGCAAGCACGGCATCGCCTATTCTCATCGGCCGCCAATCGCGCTCGTCGATTGAATACCAACGTCGACCGTTCTTGACCTTCAATCCGGCGAGCACCGGTGTCTCATCATCGATCTGCTTCGCGGTCATTGTGTCGTTTCCTCTTAGGAAGCGGATGAAAGCTTTTTATTTCACGATCCCCGCTTCAGCGCCCTGCCAGTCGCGCATCATTGCGCGGACTTCTTCGGTAAGCCACTCGCGAAACTGCACGTATTCGGGGCGAACCTTGGCGTTCTTGTGCGTGATCAGATAATGGTGGCGGTCGTTGAATACGAGCGCATCTTGAACCGGCCGAACCAACTGACCCGACTCGACTTGACGATGCACGAGATGATGCCAGCCGAGCAGCGTCCCTTCGCCGGCTTCGGCCTGCGCGACCAGCAACCGGTAGTCATTGCTTTCCAGGTGGTCGTTTTCAACAAGCATGTCCGAACCATCGCTATGCTGAAACCAGTTGCGCCACACGCGCCAGTCGACATGCTCGCAGACCTGGGCGCGGCCCAGCAAGGAAAGATTCAGTGTGGGATGCGATAGCAAATCCAACGGCTTCAGCACTCTCCTCTGGAAGCGATGCTCGTAAAACGATGGACTGCATACCGGATAGACCACGTCGTGGAACAGCGGCTCGACTTCATATTCCGCCTCGCGCGGCGGGATTTTCGTGATGATGATATCGGGCTCCATGAGCCCGTCGAGTTCCATAAAGTGCTCGGTCACCATAATATGCAGTTTGATATTCGGATACCGCTTACGGAACTGAGGCAACCTGAACGACAGCCACAATGCGGAGAACGTATGCGAAACGCAAATCATCAGCGCATGCTTGTCGGACCGGCGTACGGCCTCGGCTGCTTCCGCGATGTTCATGATCGACAGATACGACGCGTTGTAAAGAATCCGCCCAGCGTCGGTCAGCGCGATGTGTCTTCCCGTACGCTCGAACAGGGCCACATCGAGTGAATCCTCGAGTTCCTTGATTTGCCGACTGATCGCGGCTTGGGTCACGCACAGCACCTCGGCGGCTTGCGTGAAGCTTTCGTATCGCGCTGCCGTGACGAAACATTTCAACGCCCTAAGCGACGGCATCTGAGCCAGAAGTCTGTCGGCAAACACCTGCTTCTTTTGCATTGCTATCACCTTTTAAGCGAACACGCGAGGAGCCCGAGGTCAGACGACCTAAGCGACGTGTTTGCATTGTCGCGATATGACTAATTCATGTCGGAAATGCTACATCCTCCGATGCAACAGTGTGATAGCGACAGGCTCTTTCTGGCAAGAGAGGTCAACCCCGGGGTGCCCGCCCTTACTACGCGCTGCTTTTGATCCACTCGAACGCTGTTTCGTTCCGCAGGACGAACCAGCGCGGGGCTTCCCGCGCTGGACTCCCGAATGACTCGAACACGCCTCAGTCGAGCTTCAGCCAGGTCGTCTTCAGCTCGCAATACTGATCGTGAGCGTAGATCGATTTGTCGCGGCCGCCGAAGCCCGACTGCTTGAAGCCGCCGAACGGCGTCGACAGGTCGCCCTCACCGAAGCAGTTCACGGTAACCGTACCCGCACGGATGCGCGCCGCGATTTTGTGCGCTTGATTGACGTTGTCCGTCCACAACGATGCGGCCAAGCCATAGCAGGTGTCGTTCGCAATACGAACGGCCTCTTCGACATCGCCGTATTCGATGAAGCACAAGACCGGGCCGAATACTTCTTCCCGCGCGATCGTCATGTCGGGCGTCACGTGATCGAAGATCGTCGGTTCGACGAACCACCCGCCGCTCTCGGTCAGCGTGGCCTTGCCGCCGCACACCAAACGCGCGCCCTCGGCCTTCGCTTTCTCGATGTGAGCGAGCACCTTTTCATAGTGTTGGCGCTCGATCAACGAACCGAGCTTTACGTCGGGATCGAGCGGGTCGCCCGTCTTCCAGCCTTCCAACACCGCCAGGACCTTTTGCAGCAATTCGCCCTTCATTGAAGCGTGAACAAGGATGCGCGATCCCGCGCTGCAGTTCTCGCCCATGTTCCAGAACGCGGCAGCCACCGCGTTCTCCGCGACAGCGTCGAGATTGGCGACGTCGGGCAGAACCAACTGAGGGTTTTTGCCGCCGCATTCGAGTACGACGCGCTTCATATTCGTGTCGGCCGAGTAACGCAGGAAGCGCTTGCCCGTTTCCGTCGAACCCGTGAAGGCGATCAGATCGATATCGGCATGCTGCCCGATGGCCTGTCCGGCCCCTTCGCCCAAGCCCGTAACGACGCTAAGGACCCCAGGGGGCACGCCCGCTTCGAAAGCAAGTTCGGCGATGCGCAGCGTCGAGAGCGACGTTTGCTCGGCCGGTTTGACGATGACACTGTTGCCGACGGAAAGCGCCGGACCGATCTTCCACGCGAGCATCAGCGCAGGGAAGTTCCAGGGCAGCACCGCGCCAACGACGCCGATGGGTTCGCGCGTGATCATGCTGACGACGCTCGGGCCGGAAGGCGAAAGCGCGTCGTAGCGCTTATCGGTCGCCTCAGCGTGCCAGCGGATGCATGCCGCCGCCTCGGGGATATCGAGGCCAAGACATTCGCTGATCGGCTTGCCCGCTTCGAGCGCTTCGAGAAGCGCCAATTCCTCGGCGTTGTCGTCGATCAATTGCGCGAGGCGAAGCAGCACGGCCTTTCTCCGGGCCGGCGCAGCCTTCGACCACAGGCCGCCTTCAAACGCTTCTCTCGCGGCTACGACGGCGCGATCGACATCCTGCGCATCGCATTTCGCAACGTCGGCCAATACTTTCCCGCTCGACGGATTGAGCGTGGGGAGCGTTTCGCCCGATGCAGCGGTGCATCGCTTCCCTGCGATAAATGCGCGGCCGTCAAGCCGCAGCGCTTGGGCGCTTTCCTTCCATTCCTGATAAGTCGCCATGGTCTCGTCCTTGAAAGTTATAGCTCGGCGCCTGCCGTAAATTCCTTGACCCAGATCGTCGCCGCTACCGCTACGTCGGCAATGGGACGGGCAGGCAGCGAACGCGGATGGGGTTGATTCAGAAGTTGACGAACGAGGTCGTGTAATTGCCCCAGCGCGTACTCCGCGATGAGTTTGCCCGAGGCAGACCCTCTACTTAAGCCGAGGCCGTTGCATCCGATTGCTTGGAAAACGCCTTCGCTTCGCTGTCCGAACAACACGCCGTTGTTGGCGGACAGGCACAACGGGCCACCCCACGTATATTCGAGCTCCAAGTTATCGAGCATCGGAAAGCGCCGGTCGAACGAGCGCTGGTGCAGGCTCTTGGCCTTCGCCAGATCGGATCGAGTGACTTCTAAGCTCGGCCTGAACGCAAAGTGATTGCGCACGCAAATGCGATTGTTCGCCAAGCGCCGAACGGTCGTGCCCATCGGATCGGCCGGGATAAGCGCCCAGGATTGCGAGCCGCCGAGCTTGGCGATCTCACCTGAGTCCATCACGCGCGTCAACGATGCGAACGTATAAACGGGCAGCAAGCCGTTCGAATGCCCGCCGAACGTCGCCGCATAGGCATTCGTACACAGAATGACGCGTTGGGTCGCAATCTTTCCATGATCGAAGGTCAGCACTTTCTCATCGCGGCGATCATCGATTTCCCTCACCGCGCTCATTTCGAAGACCTTCACGTTCGCCGGTAAAGTCGCCGCTAGGCCACGCATCAACGCAGCCGGTTGGGCCGTGCTGCAACCGGGCGTGAAGAGCGCGCTCTTATAGAAGCCGGTCCCGGTGATCTTGCCGATCGCGGCCTCATCGAGCCATTCGCACGGCTCGCCGATACGGTTTAAACCGTCTGCGAAATGCGCGAGCGCTCCCTGGCCTCTCTTGTTGACCGCCGCATGAAGCTTGCCGTCATCGCGCCAATCGCAATCGATGTGGTGCTGACGCACAATCGAACGGACATAGTCGATGCCGTGCCGTTGGAACCGCACGTCGGCCTTGTCGGCTTCCACACTGCGCGAATAGCTTTCGCTGCTGATATCGTGCGGCAGATCGACGAAGAAACCGGAATTGCGCCCGGCGGTCGTGCGTCCTATTCGGTCCGCCTCCACCAACGCAATCGAGGCATCTGGCGCAAGTTCCGCCAAGCGGCGTGCAGCGCACAACCCTGTAATGCCCCCCCCGATGACGACCCAATCGTATCGGTGGTCGGACACGACCGGCTCGGGCGCGGCCGCCGGCGGCAAACTTTCCCACCATCCATTTACGCCGTCGGGAGCGGGAAACCTCGCGAATTCCAGTTTCGAGGCCATGCGAGTTATCGAGCGGGACTCAACATGGGTTGGACGAGCTGTGCGAACGCGCTGCGCTCATCGTCGGAGAGCCCACCAAGCGGTGCACGTGCCACGCCTACGGGTAAGCCAGCCAGTTCGCAGCCATAGCGCACGTATTGAATGAATTTTCCGCTGCGCTCGAGCAGTTCCAGCACGGGCAGCAGTTGCGCCATCAGCTTGCGACCCAACCTGAAATCGCCCTTGTTCACGCACGCATCGAACAGCGCCACATGAGCTTCGGGCAAGAAGTTGGAGGCGCCGCCGACCCAGCTC
This sequence comes from uncultured Burkholderiaceae bacterium, assembly GCA_966212065.1. Lineage (GTDB taxonomy): Bacteria > Pseudomonadota > Gammaproteobacteria > Burkholderiales > Burkholderiaceae > Trinickia. Next base: position 28,156 of record CBIHOQ010000052.1, on the reverse strand, counting down.
TTCGCACCCCAGGCAAAGAATTCAAGTGCTTGATCGTCCATCCCGCAACTGAACAGCAGCCGATCCTTAAAGTGTGTGGCGAGATGATGCAGGTGTGCGATGTCGCCTGTGCTTTCCTTCATAGCAACGAAGTTCGGTCGCTCCAGCAGTCTTTCGAGCACGCCGTCGCTGATTTCCGTTCCCGTCCGAGCCGGAAAGTTATAGAGCATGATCGGTAGATTCAGTGCGTCGTCCACCTTCAGCAGATGGGCAAGCAACTCTTCCTGCGTCGGCTGTGCGTAGTACGGCGCGGCCACGAGCAGCGCCTGCATGCCCGCGCGCTTGGCCTCTTCGCCGAGACGAATCACTTCGCGCGTCGTCGTTGCGTTAATGCCCGCGGTCAGATACGTCTTGCCGCCGGCCGCTTCGGCAACCGTATTGAACGTCTTCACGCGTTCGTCGAAACTCAACGCGTAGTATTCACCGGTTGTTCCGCCTACGCCCAGGCCCGATACACGGCTGGCCAGATTGGCGGCGTGCTTGCCCAGCAAGTCATGGTCGATCTCCCCATCCGCCTTGAACGGGGTCACGAGCGGAGTATGTACACCCTCGAAGCTCATTTCGGTATCTCTCGTCAGTTATCTTCAAAAAGGAAATTCGAACGTCGCTGCCGACCGCCGCGCGCGAGCGCGGGTCATACGACATCCACCGCATGCGAATAAATCGGAAACTGTCCGCACAAATCTCTCACGCGGCTACGTACCGCACGCTCGACTTGTTCATCGCCGCCGGAGTCGCGCTCGATCGCCGACAACACTTCAAGAATCATTTCGCCAACCTGCTCGAATTGAGCCGTACCGAATCCCCGCGTCGTCCCGGCCGGCGTGCCAAGCCGGATACCGGACGTGACCGTCGGGTTTTGCGTATCGAACGGAATGCCGTTCTTGTTGCACGTGATGCCGGCGCGTTCGAGCGCTTTCTCTGCCTGCGTGCCCGTGAGCCCCTTCGGGCGCAAATCGACCAGTTGCAAATGGTTGTCGGTGCCGCCCGTCACGAGGCTGAGCCCGCCCGCCTTCAGCACGTTGCCGAGCGCCTGGGCATTGCGCAGGACTTGATCGATGTAGGCCGTGAACTCCGGGCGCAGCGCTTCGCCGAACGCCACGGCCTTGCCCGCAATGACGTGCATGAGAGGGCCGCCCTGCAATCCGGGGAACACCGATGAATTGATTTTCTTGGCGATGTCGCCGTTATTCGTGAGGATGAAGCCCCCGCGCGGCCCACGAAGCGTCTTGTGCGTCGTCGACGTGACTACGTCCGCGAAGCGAATAGGATTTTCGTGCCGTCCGGCTGCGACGATGCCCGCGATGTGCGCCATGTCGACCATCAACAGCGCGCCGACACTGTCCGCGATGTCGCGGAAGGCTGCGAAATCGAGCGCGCGCGGATACGCCGAATAGCCCGCGATGATGAGCTTCGGGCGGTGCTCGTGCGCGAGCGCGCGCAGTTTGTCGTAATCGATACGGTACGTCTCCGGGCTCACGCCGTACTGCACCGCGTTGAACCATTTGCCGGACAGCGCCGGGCGCGCGCCATGCGTGAGATGGCCGCCGGCATCGAGCGACATGCCCATGACCGTGTCGCCGGGTTTGACCAGCGCAAGCATGACCGCACCGTTTGCCTGTGCGCCCGAATGCGGTTGTACGTTTGCGTACTCTGCTTCAAAGAGCGCCTTCACCCGATCGATAGCCAATGCCTCGACCCGGTCGGCGTGTTCGCAGCCGCCGTAGTAGCGCTTGCCCGGATAGCCCTCGGCATACTTGTTCGTCAGCACCGTCCCTTGCGCCTCCATCACGGCAGCCGAGACGATATTCTCGGAAGCGATCAGCTCGATCTGGGTTTGCTGGCGGCGCAACTCGAGCGCGATCTCCGACGCGATCACTGGGTCACGGCTCTGTAGCGTTTCAGAAAAAAAGCGCGCGTGTTCGTTCACTGCTCACTCCCGAAAGTAATCGTGAGACGCAGTCCTTGCGAGACTGCAACCCTCATTGGCAAGGCGGGCGCGCTCTCGCCCGCCGCAATACACGTTGAAGCCGGTCCGGGAACGCGCACAACGTGCGCATTCTCGGGCGGCGACGTTCGGCTTACTGCTGCAACCAGGCCTTCAGCTTTTCCGGATGCGCGCTGACGAATTTCTTCGCTGCAGTTGCGTAGTCGTTCGAACTGTTGCCGTCGAACTCGATCGCTTCGACGTCGGCAAGCGTCAGCTTGAAGTGCTTGAAAAACACGTCGGCGCGGGGGAACTTAGTGGCGAACTGCTTCGATGCAAAGGCATGGATCTGCTCTTCTCCGCCGAGCGTGCCCTTCGGGTCCTTCAGATAGCGCATCTTCCATTTTTGGAAGAGCCAATGCGGGCTCCATACCGTTGCCACGACCCATTGATTAGACTGATAGTCGCGCGACAGCGCGGCGAGCATGCCGGCTTCGCTCGACGCCTGCAGGTTGTAGCCGGCCAGGTTGTAGGCCTGAATCGTCTTTTCCGAGGCCTGCATCAAACCACCGCCGGGTTCGATGCCCTGAATCGTCGCGTTGAGCTTGCTCTTGACGTCAGGCTTGTTCAGATCGGAGATCGACGACAGCTCGGATTCCGGCACATAGGCAGGGACGGCCCAGCCGTTCTTGCCGCCGGTGTAGATAATGCCGACATCGTCCATGTCGTTCTTGTATCGGGCGTAGTAAGTCGCATGCGTGACCGGTAGCCAGCCGCCTACCATGATGTCCAGGTCGCCGCGTGCAACACCCTGATATTGGATGCCGATATCGGCCTGCACGAATTGAACGGGCTGCTTGAGATTGTTCTCGAGCACATACTTGGCGACGTTTGCCACGGCCAAAACGTCCGCCCAGTTCGTTACCGCTACCTTCACCGGTTCCGCCGCCATCGCGGGAGCGCCGGCAATCCCTACCGCGACAACCGTCGATATCGTCAGCTTCGAGAGAAGCGACTTCAATAAGCCGAATTTCATTTAGGACTCCTTAGTTATCAACGAGATGATCAACAAATCGACGGATGCCGCTATTAGCGACATTGGGTCCCCGCCCCTTCCCTTATCGAGCCAATCGATAGGATCGACTCTCCCACCGCCTATCGAAGCGGCCGGTCCAACTGCGACACTTTCCCGCTAGGTGCTAGTAGTACCCCCCGCTTCCTGTTTGATCGCCCGCGTAGCGAATTTCGCCTTCTTTTTCGCCTTCATCCCGAAACTCTCCGTCAAGCGGTCCAGAATGATCGCGAGCAACACGACACCCAAGCCGCCTTCGAAGCCGATCCCGATGTCGAGGCGTTGAATTCCGCTCAGAACGTATTCGCCCAGACCGCCCGCACCGATCATCGAGGCGATCACGACCATCGAGAGCGCCATCATGATGGTCTGATTCACCCCGGCCATGATCGACGGTAAAGCGTTCGGCAGTTGGATTTTCCAGAGAAGCTGCGTGTCCGTACTGCCGAATGAGCGACCTGCCTCGAGCAGTTCCTCGCGAACCTGTCGAATCCCCAACGTCGTGAGACGCACCACCGGCGGCATCGCAAAGACCACCGTGGCGATGACGGCGGGCACTCTGCCCAAGCCGAACAAAATCACGGCCGGAATCAGATAGACGAATGCCGGCATGGTCTGCATAAAATCGAGCAGCGAGCGCAGAATCAATTCCACACGCTTGTTTCTCGCCCCCCAGATGCCGAGCGGCACGCCGATGACCAGACTGAAAACGGTCGCGGCAATGACGAGCGCTAGTGTGGACACAGTCTGCATCCACAATCCCATGTAATGAATCGCCTGCAGCGCGAGGCCGACGAAGACCGCGAACACGATGCCGCGGCGCCACAATGCGAGCCCGACGAAGATCACCAGCATCGCGATGAACGGGATCACCCCTAGGCCGTCTTCCAGTAGTTTGACCACCGCCCCCAACGCAGCGGAAAATGCGTCGAACCCGCCCCGGAAATGGTGGAAGAGAAAATTGACGGCGTCCTCTGCGAACATGCCGATCACTGACGACGTATTCATCCCGCCCTCCGTTCCATAACTTGTTGCAGAATCGTGCGGCACGACACCACGCCTGCGAGTTTGCCGACCGCGTCAATGACCGGTACGTCGTGTTCCTGACCTAAGGCGATCGCGGCAAGATCGTGCAGATCCGTCTCCATCGAAACCGCTGCGAGACCAGGAATTAAAGCGTCTCGAAGCGGGCGCGTACCCGCCTTGTGCAGCGACGCAGGCGTTACAGCGCCTTGGTAGCGGCCTGACTCGTCGCAGACGTAGCCGCACTGGACGCCACTGTCGATCAATTGATTGAGATAACGCTCCGCGGGCGTGCCGACATCGCACGTAATCAGCCCTCGCTCGACGCGGGTCAGCAGGCTTGAGGCCTTCAAGAATCGGGAGACGTCGACATGGCGGAAGAAATCCCGCACGTAGTCGTCGGCCGGTGACTGGATGAGTTCGGCCGGTGTCCCGACTTGAATCAGGCAACCGTCCTTCATGATGCCGATCCGGCCGCCGATCTTGATTGCTTCGTCGATGTCGTGCGAGATAAAAACGATGGTGCGCTGCTCCTCCTTTTGGAGGCGCAGCAACTCGCTTTGCATTTCGAATCGAATCAGCGGATCCAACGCGGAAAAGGCTTCGTCCATCAACAGTACGGCGGGGTTGACCGCCAGCGCACGTGCAAGACCGACCCGCTGCTGCATGCCGCCCGATAGCTCCGCGGGCAGCAACTTCTCGTACGAACCGAGGCCGACTCGCGTCAGTGCGGCGCGAGCGATTTCGTAGCGCTCGGACTTTTTCATGCCTGCGACTTCGAGGCCGTACGAAATGTTGTCGAGCACCGTGCGATTGGGCAACAGTGCGAACGATTGAAACACCATGGCCATCTTCTTGCGGCGAACGTCGCGCAACTCCAATGTAGACATGGGCGCGATGTCACGACCTTCAAGGATCACCTGCCCGGATGTCGGCTCGATCAACCGATTGAGCAACCGTACCAAAGTCGACTTGCCGGAGCCGGACAGCCCCATGATGACGAAAATCTCGCCCGCCTTGACGCTGAGGCTGACGTCATTGACGGCCGCCATATTGCCGGTGCGCTGGAATATCTCGTCTCGTCCGAGCCCTTGCTTAATCAATTCGACGGCACGCTCGGGTTTCGGGCCGAAAATTTTCGACAGACGACGGACCGTCAGGATATCGGTCCCGGCGACCGCAATCGAGTTTGCGACCGGCGCGGCGGCTTGCGCATTGCTTACCGGTGGCGGGGCCACATCCTGCGGTGCAAAGGTCAGATTCGGGGGCATTGTCTCTTCCAACTGGCAAGTTCAAGAAATCGAAGGCCGCGACCATGGCCCGCGGTCGAAGCGACCGTTATTGGTTTCGTCTGTTCTTTTAGTCCGCCGAGCGGCAGGGGCGCTTACGATCTGCGCTTGGCGAATGGTTGTTTATCGTCGATGGCATGGATTCAAGCGTACCAAGCTAAATCGATCCATCGAGATACATTTTGTTCGACCTTTGCCCTACGTGCGGTTATGAGACCGCTTGATCGCGCGCGGCGGCCGTTGGGCAATGCATTTGCTATGCGGATAGGGATAGGGATAGGGATAACCCGAAACCCGAGCGAAGTGAAGGGCTGAGCGCCTTCGCGAACGTATTCAGCACGAGTGTGCTTTGCGGCGCATGGCTAAAAATGGGGGGATGGTTCGCCCACGGGGGAGCACGTTGCAATAGCGCTTCGTGTAGTGAGGACACCTTACGAGCCTCGTGAGCCCGCTTATGTGTCCATCACATCATTTCCGGCACCTTTACGGAAGTGCCGTCTGTAAAACGGTCCAAACGGTAAGGCGAGATATCCATCATGGGTTTGGCTCCCGTCACCATATCGGCGACAAGCTCGCCTGCCGCCGGGCCCAGGGCGAAGCCGTGCCCACTGAACCCAGTGGCGAGGTAAAAGCCGGGAAGTTTTGCAACATCGGAGATAACGGGAATGAGGTCGGGCGTCGTGTCGATTGCGCCGGCCCAAGCATGCACAACCCGCATGTCGGAAAACTCCGGGATAGCGCGCTTAACGTTATCCAGAGCAATTTTCACAAATCCGAGATCGGGGTTCGGATCCAGCACGCGGCAGCGTTCAAACGGCGATTCCTGGTCAAATTCCCAGCTTGCCGATGCCTCGGGACCTTCGAACCAGGGCATTGAAAGGCGGTACTTAAGCTTTTTACCGATGTCGTTTCGATAATTTCGGTAATACTTTAACGCGTTCTTAAGTCCAAGCGGCGCTAAGTCAATCCGGCCAAAACCTGGAAGCGCTAGTGTGTATGCGCCATCAAGTCGACGACGCAGTGCAAAATCCAGACCGTTGAAGCAACCGTTGACGACGTTCGCTGCGACAGACGTCCGCATAGCGGTCCCCACAACGTTCACCGCGGGTAGCTCGACGCCGTGGCGCTGGCAAAAACGCGAGCTCCAGGCGCCGCCGGCGCAGACCACTTTACTGGTCTTGATCAGACCGCGCTCGGTCCATACACCGCTGACACGCCCTGCGCTAAGTTCCAGGCCGCGTGCTGCGCAGTTTTGGTAGAGGAGCGCACCGCGGCGCTTCGCCCCTTCAGCAAGAGCGGGTGCGGCCCGCGACGGTTCGGCGCGCCCATCGTCGGGCGACCAAACGCCACCCGAGTACCGCGCACCGCCACGAGGAGCACGGCTATTGATTTCGGCCGAGCTAAGCACGTGACTGACAAACCCGAGCTCTCGGGCCTGCTTGCACCATGCCTCCCACTGGGCAATCTTTTTTGCTTCGTTGGTCGCATAAAGAATACCCTCGCGGCGAAAGCCCAGGTCGATCTGTATTTCATCTCGCAATTCGCCCCAACGACGAAGGCTGCGCATGGCGAGCGGCAGTTCGAACATGTCGCGGTTCTGTTGGCGGACCCAGCCCCAATTGCGCCCCGATTGCTCGCCACCGACAATGCCTTTGTCGATCAGCGCGACCGAAACACCGCGCCGTGCCAATTCATAGGCGGTAGATGTCCCGACGATCCCGGCGCCGATCACGACGACATCGGCGGCGCCAGAAAATTCCGGTGTGTCGTACACCTCTTCCACTCTGAGCATTTCAGACTTCCATCGTTGTTTTCAATACACCGCCAAACCCCGGTGAAACTGGGCTTCATGCCACGGCTCCTGCCTCGCCGTTGTGCGTGTGCGGATCTTCGACCCGGTGCGTCAGCACATGGCGCAGAAACTCGCGAGTGCGCGCTTCGCGTGGCGAGCCGAGCACCTGCTGAGCACTGCCTTCCTCGATGATCAGACCCGCGTGCAGGAAGCAAACGCGGTCGGCCACTTCGCGGGCAAAGCCCATTTCGTGCGTGACGACCAGCATCGTCATGCCTTCGCGAACAAGCGTGCGCATCACGTTCAGCACTTCGCCCACGAGTTCGGGGTCGAGCGCCGAAGTCGGCTCGTCGAACAGCATCGCCTTTGGCTTCATCGCGAGCGAGCGCGCGATCGCGACCCGTTGCTGCTGGCCGCCCGATAGTTGATGCGGATAGGCGTCCAGTTTCTGACCGAGACCCACCTTGTGCAGCAACTCGATGGCGTCTTGCCGAGCCTGCGCGACCGGCTCGCGCTTCACATGCACGGGCCCCTCCATCACGTTTTCTATCGCAGTGCGATGGGGAAACAGGTTGAAGCGCTGGAAAACCATCCCCACCTGCGTGCGAAGCTGATTGATATGGCGCGAGCGCTGCTCGACGACTTGATCCAGTAGTTTGATCTCGCCCGAATCGTACGACTCGAGCGCATTGATGCATCGAAGAAGCGTCGACTTGCCGGAACCCGAAGCGCCGATCAGACACACCACTTCACCTTGTTTCACGGTCAGCGAAATGCCTTTGAGCACCGGCACGCCACTGAAGCTTTTGTGCACATCCCTGATTTCGATCATGGCAACCTCACTTCACCTTGTGTTTTCCAAAGCGCCGCTCGAGCGCTTTCGTCAAACTCATCAACGGAAGACTCATGGCGAGATAAGCGATCGCCACGAGCGTGTAGACCGTCAGGTTCTGGAAGGTCGCGGCCGCGATCAGCGATCCTTGGCGCGTCATCTCAGCGACGGTAATCGTGGAGGCAAGAGAGGAATCCTTCAGCATCGACACCAGCGTGTTGCTATAGGGTGGCAACGCGACCTTGACCGCTTGGGGAAGTATCACCCGGGTCATCGTCTTGATGCGGCCCATTCCGATGGACTGCGCGGCCTCGTATTGGCCCGGGTCCACCGCCTCGATCCCTGATCGGATAATTTCCGCGACGTAAGTGGAATAAGCGAATGCCAGGCCCACAATGCTCGCTTGCAAGGCGCTCATCTGGATATGAATTGAGGGCAATACGAAGTAAATGTAGAACAGCAGCACGATCATCGGCAGCCCACGAACCACGTTGATCAACGTGGTGGCCGCTCGCCTGACGGGCGCATGGCGCGACATCTTGAGAAGCGCCCAAACGAGCCCCAGCGCTGTACTGAGAATCAGACAGCTCACCGTGATGAAGATGGTCATCCCGGCGCCCTCAAGCAGGATCGGGATAAACTCGACTACGTCGCTCCAACGCATGATTCGCCTTTCTAATAATCGTTACACTGCATGACGGCCGTCGATCTTTATCGTACCTATCGATAAGAGATCATCGTGCAAAACTATGCTGAGATGATCCGGCGCACCGTCCGTCTCCTTCCGTTTCGGCGGTACTCATGCCTATCTTTCGAGCGAGGTCACGGATATCTCATGACCTAGATCAAAGGGCGGAGCGCACGCCGCTATCCGCCCATTCGAATCGATCGGCTACGCTCGCGTTAATTCACGAACTTCCATTTCTTTAGGATCTTATCCAGCGTTCCATCTGCTTTTATTTTTGCCAGACCATCGTCAACCTTCGACAGCAATGCGGTATTGCCCTTTCTCACTCCGAATGCAATCGGCTCCTTTTCCATTTGCTGGAAACCATCGACAACCCGCGTGCCCTGCATCGTACCGGCCGCTTCCTGCGCCTTCAGGATCGGATAGTCATTGAATGCGGCCGTAATACGGCCCAACACAACATCGCGAGCCATGTCCGCCCCGGTGGCATACAGCTTGACCTCCTTGAAGATGCCAAGCTTCATCAGCTGGTCTGCGGTGTCCGTGCCGGTACCTGCTCCGACGATGGTGCCTTTCAGATCCTGGACCGTGCGATAGTCGTGCTTATCCGTCGCGTTGACGATGATTCCCGCTCCAAACTCCGTCACCGGCTTTGAGAAGTCGATCACCACCTGGCGCTTTGGCGTGGGCGTCATGCCCGCAACGATAAGATCGATCTTGTCGGAGACAACCGATTGGATCAATGCAGAGAAGGGAATGACATCGAATGACACGTCGAAACCTTCGCGCTTTCCAATTTCGCGAATCACATCCGGCATGAGCCCTTCGATCTCATGCGTTTTGAGATCCAAGAAGGCGTTCGGAATGCTGGACGGCGTGGTTCCAGCGGAAACCTTGATGGGATCTGCACATGCGTGGCCGGCTCCGAGCGCCATTGACAGTGCAACGGCCGCAGCAACGACGATGCGCTGGACGAAACGAGTAGGCGTACCCGAGGCATATTGCGACGTATATTTATACATGACAAATCCTTAACGAAAGGTCTTCAAACAAGTGCGGAAAAGCATACGCACAGGACACTCGATTTCCTGCAAACCCCGATAAAAAACAACTACAGCACCGTTACATCTGATCGAAGTCGATCAGCACACTCTTGAAACGCAGACTGGCTTCGAGGGCTTGGCGTCCGAGGTCTTTGCCGATGCCCGATTGCTTGAATCCCCCCGTCGGAATGATCATGTCGCCGCTGCGGCCATAGCGGTTAATCCAGACCGTACCCGCCGCGATACGACGCATCGCACGCAGCGCCTGCCCGATGTCGCTCGTATGAACGCCGGCACAGAGCCCATACGTGGGGTGTCCGGCAAGCGCAATGCCCTCATCTTCTTCGCGAAACGTCTGAATGGTCAGAACCGGGCCGAATAATTCTTCCCGTACTGCGGGCGTCGATGGTGTCACGTTAGCCAAGAGCGTCGGCCGATGGAAATAGCCGCCGTCCGTACCTTCGAAGTAACCGCCGCCGAAAATCACTTCGGCGCCGCCTGCACGGCTTTCGGCGATCACGGAATCAATCCGCTCTGCTTGTCCTCGGCTGATGATCGGGGAGTAGCTAGTCGTGCTGCGCCATAGCGGCCCCGGCGCAATGTGCGCTAGCTGCAGCCGCACGGCATCGAGCAGTGGTTCGACGATCCGCTCGTGCACGATAAGCCGTGTGCCCGCGACGCACGCCTGACCACCGTTGCTCGTGAAGCCACGGGCGACGCAACGGGCCGTGTGCGCTAAGTTGGGCACACGTTCGAAGACGAGTTGCGGGCTTTTGCCGCCTAGCTCAAGCGTCACCGGCTTGGTGCCATGCAGGGCCGCGTCGCTCATGATCGCCGCGCCGGTACGAGTCGAGCCGGTGAAACTGACTTTGGAAATATCGGGGTGGCGGGTGAGTGCTGTCCCGGTTGTCGCGCCACGGCCGTTCACGACGTTGAAGATGCCGGGCGGCATGCCGGCTTCGATCGCGAGTTCGGCAAGGCGCAGCGTGGAGAATGGCGTTAACTCGGACGGCTTTAGGACAACGGCGTTGCCCGCCGCGAGCGCGGGCCCGCATTTCCAAGAGCACATCGATAGCGGGAAATTCCACGGCGTGATCGCGCCGATCACGCCATAGGGCTCCGCGGCGACGAATCCCACGCTATCCTGACGCGTTGCCGCAAAGTCACCGCCAAGTTTGTCGGCGAGCTCCGCAAAAAAGCGGATGGCCTCCGCGGTAAACGGCACATCGGATGCGTACGCTTCGGCTACCGGGCGCGTCGAGCTGACGGCCTCCAATTGCGCGAGACTCACTGCGTTTCGGTCAATGAGTTCCGCCCAGCGGGTCAGCACCTTCGCCCGCTCGCGCGGGGGCTGTGTTGCCCACCCGCTCGTCTTCCACGCTTGCAGGGCGTTGCTCACCGCATAGTCGACAGTGGCGGCGGAAGCATCTGGGATATACCCTAGCAACTTGCCGTCGGAAGGGCGATAGACCGCGATCTGCGCTTCATCGGTTAAATAGCGTGCCCCGCCGATGAAATGCCCCTGCGACAGCGGGACGGTAGACGGATCAAAATCGAGTGAAGAGTTGGACATGCATGCTCAGGCCGTTCTAAACAGACAGCGAAGCGCCGACATGAGTTGCTTATGACAGACGTCGTCGCCACTTGCAGGGCCTGCTCATCGCCTTACCCGGCAATGAAGAAGCATCTGGTGGCGTTCATTATAGTGAACACAGAATGAATAGCTAGTGATCAAAATAAATTTTGGAGACTTTTCGTGGTGCAGCGCGGAAGGGTGCCGCGCGCCCGAGATCACAAATGAATGACCGGCGGCTGCGTGTTCATGACCCACAGCAGGCGGGCCGGTTTGCCGCTCTCGTTTCGTACGCTATGCGGCACCGTGCTTTTAAACTGGAAACTGTCGCCAGTCCGCAACTCGGCGCGGCGGTCGCCAACGTTCAGCACCACCGTACCTTCAAGCACCAGGCCTGCTTTCTCACCCACACCGACGAGCACTTCATCCGAGCCTGCGCCCGGAGGCACTAGGATGATCATCATTCGGAGATCGTGCTCGCCGTGCGGCGACAACAGTTGTTTCTGCATGCCGTGGTTGCCGACATCGAACACCGGCCGCTCGGCTGCCCTGCGCACGAAGTCGCCCGCAGTGGGATCGGATACTGCGTCGTCCTCCTCCAGTAGTGCGCTAAGCGGTACAGCCAGCGCCTGCCTCAGACGTTCCAAAATACGCACCGACGGATTCGCCTTGTTGCGCTCGATCTGGCTCACCGTGCCGACCGCCACGCCGGCCCGCATCGCGAGCTCGTTGACGGACAACCCCTGGGCCGTGCGCAAGACCCGTAACCGAGCCCCGACGTCGGCGTGGCTCAGATCAGCCGCGCTCTTCTTCATGACCTGTGTTGGTTTCATGTAATCCCTGTTGAACGGTTCAGCGGCGCTTGCTTGGGTCCCGCGCACATGCCACTTCCCTGCTTGCTTGCTTGCACCTGCGCCCGATTCGGCATGCGCCGATGCCACGCCGGCTATCTTCGGCGCGATGAACGCCCCGATATCTCTTGCTCATTATATTGAATAATGCCATATTTCGCTGAACGAATGAACGGTCGTTCAGCCCAACATCAGACCGGCCGCTCGGCGAAACTGCGGCGGTCGTCGTCGATCATGCCCGTTATCAGGAGTGGTCAGTGTCCGAATCACTGCCAAAGAAGGCCCCTACCTATCGACCGTTCCGGTCGGACGATATTGCCGCCGCGCATGCGTTGTCGCTGGCCGTGCGCTGGCCGCATCGCGCGGACGACTGGCGCTTCATGTTCACTGCTGGCGCCGGCTTCGTGGCAGAGGATAGCGGCGCTGTGATCGGTACCGCGCTGTACTGGAAATTCGGCGAGGACTGCGGCACGCTGGGCCTTGTGATCGTGTCTGCGCAAGAGCAAGGGCGGGGAATCGGTCGCAAGCTAATGGATCTGCTGCTTGAAGCGCTTGGCAAGCGCGTGACGTTCCTATATGCGACGCCGGCCGGCAAGCCGCTCTATGAGAAGCTCGGCTTCGCTAGCTGCGGCACAGTCGATAAACATCAAGGCACCATCGGCAGCATCGCGGCGATCGCGCCGCCAGTCGGCTATCAACTACGCCCGCCGGCACGCGGCGATCTGCCGAAGATCATCGAACTCGCGTCGCGTGCAAGCGGGCTCGATCGTAGCGAGATTATCCCCGTTCTGCTCGATGTCGCGCAGGGCGTAGTGCTCGAACATGGCGGCGAACTGCGCGGATTCTCGCTGCTACGTCGCTTCGGTTCCGGTTACGTGATCGGCCCAGTCGTTGCGACACCTTCGGCTGACGACCGGCTTGCGAAATCGCTAATCAGCTACTGGCTCGCACAGCATGCCGGGAACGTGCTGCGCATCGATGTGCCAGGTGGCACAGGTATCAACGACTGGCTCAGCGCGCTCGGCATGAAGTACATCAACTCAGTCTCGAAGATGGTGCGCAATGCGTCTGCCGAGCAGTACAGCAGCGCACCGGATGCGACGTATCGCATGTTCGCCATCATTAACCAAGCTATGGGGTAAGCAACGATGACCGTCCTCTACAAGGCCGATCCAGTCCGTGGTGCGATCTGGGCCGAGCGCTTCGCCGATCTCGCCCCGGACATGCCGTTTCGCATCTGGCCAGACATCGGCGACCCTGCGGCCGTTCGCTACCTCGTCGCCTGGCAGCCGGACGACCTCGCCGTCACGCTGCCGAATCTCGAAGTGGTGTTCTCCGTAGGCGCGGGTGTCGATCAGCTCGATCTCACCCGCGTTCCGGCCCATCTGCCCGTCGTACGAATGATCGAGCCGGGTATTGTCGATGGGATGGTCGAGTACGTAACCGAAGCGGTGTTGGCGATCCATCGGGATCTGTTCGACTATGCGCTGCAGCAAGAGGCGCGCGTGTGGAAAGCCATGCAACTGCGGCCGGCCGCCTCACGGCGCGTTGGCGTGCTAGGGCTCGGCATGCTCGGTACAGCAGTGCTCGAACGGTTGCGGCTCTTCGGTTTCGCATGTGCCGGCTGGAGCCGCTCGCCGCACGAAATCGAAGGCGTCGAATGTTTCGCAGGCCACGCCACGCTCGATGCCTTCCTCGCGCGCACCGACGTGCTCATCTGTCTCTTGCCGCTCACCGACTCGACGCGGGGCTTGCTCGATCGACGCGTATTCGCAGCGCTCCCCAAAGGCGCCTCCGTCGTGCATGTGGGCCGTGGGCCGCAACTGGTCGCGGGCGATCTGCTCGATGCCCTGGATAGCGGGCACATCCATAGCGCGGTGATCGACGTGACCGATCCGGAGCCCTTGCCCGCCGATCACCCGCTTTGGAATCAGCCGCGCGTGCGGATCACGCCGCATATCGCGAGCGCCACGTGCGCCGTTACAGCCGTCGACGCAGTGCTGGACAACCTGCGTCGTCACCGGGCGGGCGAGCGCATGATCGGTGAAATCGACCGGGCGCGCGGCTATTGAGCCTATTGAACCGAATTTGCCGAACAAGACACATCACGATCACGACTAGGAGAAATTCCCGTGAGTACGAATCCCGAGCTGCAGGCACGAACGCTTATTCGCGCGGCCAACTTTATCAACGGACGATGGGTGGCCGCGGCCAGCGGACAGCGCTTTGCTCCCGCGACCGGCAATCTAATCGTCATCAAGTATGTGTGCCAGGGAGGGCTCGAATAACATGGACGCCTATCCCATCGAAGTCGACTTTCCCGATCTGTCCGCGCATGCGTCCGGCAATAGCGGTATCCCGTACGTCTACACGTTCGATTCCGGCGTAGCCGGCCCGCACGTTATGATTAACGCGCTGACGCACGGCAACGAGGTTTGCGGCGCGATCGTCGTCGACGAGTTGCTGCACTTGCAGTTTCGCCCCCGTCGAGGCGTGGTCACACTGTCGTTCGCGAACGTGAACGCGTATGCGCGTTTCGATACCGCGATGCCGGACAAAGCCCGCTTCGTCGATCAAGACTTTAACCGCGTATGGACCCCTGCGAAGCTCGACGATCTCGCGATGCGTTCGTCGGAGCTCGATCGCGCACGCGCGATGCGTCCGGTGGTCGATACCGTCGATCTGCTACTCGACCTGCACTCGATGCACGAGAAGAGCGCGCCGTTGATCGTCGCCGGCCCACTGAAAAAAGGCACGGCACTCGCCGTGCGCCTGGGCACCCCAGGCACGGTGATCTGCGATGAAGGCCATCCCGAAGGACGCAGGATGCGCGATTACGAAGGCTTCGGCGATGAAAGCAGCCCGAAGAACGCCCTCCTCATCGAATGCGGTCAGCATTGGGAGAAAAGCGCTGTCACGGTGGCTCGCGACTGCACCGCGCGCTTTCTGCTGCTGGCCGGCGTCGTCGACGAAAGCGATCTGCCGGCCGGATGGCTCGCACCGCTGCCCGACGAAATGCGCGTTGTGCGCGTGACGGAACCCGTTGTCGCGAGCAGCATGGATTTTCGCTTCGCGCAGCCGTACACGGGCCTCGAAGAATTCGAGAACGCCGGCACCGTGATCGCCTGGTCCGACGGAAAACCCGTTACCACGCCGTACGACGACTGCATCCTCGTCATGCCGTCGCTGCGCCAGTTGCGGCCCGGCGTGACCGTGGTGCGGCTCGGCCGGATCGAACAGCGCATTGACCTCTCGCCACGCAAACAGGAAAAAGCAACGTGAAAATCGAGCACGACCTATCGGAAAACGAGATCTCCCGTTCGCAACGCCCATCGGCGGAACATAGCCGCCCGCGATCCTTCATTGACCTCAAAGCGTTCGCATTAGACCCGAGCCAAGGCATCGCGCCGGCGGCTGCGCCGAACGATGAGCGATTTCTATCTAGCCGCCGCTCGCTAGAGTTGCCGCCCGGACCGGTGACAGTCGGCGTGATTGCGCTCGCGGCCGAGAGCGGAACGGTATCGTTTCAGCCGGCAGACGAGTTCGTCATCGTGTCCGAAGGAACGATAACGTTCAAGCAAGGGGAACGCGCATTGACGCTGAAGGCCGGGAGCAGCGCAGTGATTCCGCACGGCGCGACTTTTTCATGGTCAGCGCAGGGGCCGGTATCGGTCATCTTCATGCGTTGTAGCGGCAGCCCGGGTGCCGACGGCAACATCGTGCCGATCGACGACGCCCCGCAACTGCAGCCCTCAGGCTCCCCGTCCGCGGAACTGCTACTCACGCCCACGCCGGCATGTCGCAATCAGACGGACTTTCGTTCGCCCAGTGCGGAATTCACCTGCGGCACGTGGGATTCGACGCCCTATCATCGCGCCCCGATGTTTTACGTCCATTACGAACTCATGTGCCTGCTCGAAGGTAGTGTGACCTTCGTGGACGAAACGGGTCGCAGCGGGACGTTTTCGCGCGGCGACATCTTTCTCGTCGAACAAAACGCGCGCTGCAGTTGGGACAGTCGCGAGCAAGTCGCAAAGGTTTACGCGATTTACCGTCCGAGCTAAACATGTCACGCCGGCCGGAGGCTGAGGAGTATTCGGCGGATGGCATGCGCCTAGTTGCGTCACGGGTGCACACTCGTTAAGACCTGTGTGCACCCGGTATCAGGTAAAGCGCTCATGGCGAACCGCTATCGCTATGCGGCATCGCGGGTCAATTCAGTCGTGCGACCTGGGGCTCGCCGCCGACCCTCGAACAACGAGCTTCGGCGGCGACGTGTGAACGACCGCCGATTCATTCGCGCGTCCTGACATGAGATCGACAAGCAGGTTCACTCCCTTCTCCGCCATTTCAGCGGTCGGTATCGCGACCGTCGTCAATCCAGGGCGGGATTGGCGCGCCGGAATGATATCGGTAATGCTCACGATCGATAAATCATTGGGCACCGAGTAGCCGAGATCGCTCGCCGCGTTCATTACGCCCAGCGCAGGTAAATCGTTCGAGACGAAGATCGCCGTCAGATCGGGGCGCGCGGAGAGGAGATCGCGCGCTGCCTCGTAACCGTGCTCGAACGAGTCCTCTGTAAAACGCTCATCGGCCGCCAACTGCCGGATCTTCGCGGCTCGCATCACCTCGCGGAATCCCGCGTATCGCCCACCATGAATGCCCTGTTTAGGGCTCCCGACGATCGCCCCGATCCGGCGATGTCCGTAGTCCACCAGATGCTGAGCGGCGAGCCTGCCCGCAGCTTTCGAATCAAACGTCACGCAGGGGATACCGGGCGGTTCCTCGGGCAACTCCCACACGCTGATGACGACTGGAATGCCGCGCGCCTGCAGGCGGCGCAACTCATCGATCGGCAGATCCGCATTATTTGCCACGAGCACGCCATCCGATAGCGAACCCGCCACCTGTTCGAGGAACCCTGTGCCACCGTCCGGTTCGTGGTCGGTATTGCAAACGAGCAAATGACGCTCGTGTTTCAACGCCTGTAAGTTCGCGGCCAATGCGAATTCCGGATAGAACGGGTTCGTGATGCAGCTCAACATCAGTGCGAGCGTTGGCGCCTTGCCTTCCACGAGCGCACGCGCCGTGAGATTCGGCCGATAACCCTGGCGCTCCGCTGTCTCGAGCACGCGTTTGCGCGTCTCTTCGCTCACGCGTCCACGACCACGCAGGACGTTCGACACGGTCATGACCGAAACGCCTGCTTGGGCCGCCACGTCCCTGATGGTCGCGGCAGGATTGAATGGTTTACTGCTCATCCGATGCACACCCGTCGATGGACTAGAACACGTCTTTTGAACGTCATACGATCAACTCGACCCGTCACCGCGCGTCGAGTCCCATTTGAAAAGCACTTTTGAAAACCCCTTGCGCGCGGCGCTTCGCGGGCGTAAAGTCTAGCGCAAATGCAAGCAGCGTTGCGCGCGGTCAGGCCAGTCGGCCTTTTTTTAAACCCGCATGATGTAACGTTAAACCACTTAGGCGGAGACATGGCGGCCCTGTTTACCGCCAACGGCCGCTCAGTGCCGAGACTTCAATAAACCCAACGACATCCGGAGACACTCATGAAACGACTGCCTTTGCTCGCGGCAATGGGCGCCGCCCTTTCCTTTGCCACTGCCGTCCACGCGGGAACGCTTCAACTCAATATCGCCTTCAAGGGTGCCGAGCAGCGTGCGGTATGGGAGCAATTGATTCAGGCGTACGAAAAGGCAAACCCGGATGTCGCAGCAAAAGTGTCGTTCGTCGAAGAAGAAACCTACAAGGTGCAGTTGCCCAGCTGGTTGACGTCGGTTTCGCCTGACGTCATCAATTGGCACGAAGGCGAGCGCATGGCCTATTACGCGCGCCGCGGCTTGCTCGAAGACTTGTCGGCTGATTGGCAAAAAAACGGGTGGAACAAGCAGTTCGCTTCGCTGAAGACGCCCTCCTCCTACCAAGAAAAACAATATGCGATGCCAACGCAGTATTTCGCATGGGGATTATTCTATCGGAAGGATCTGTTCGCGAAAGCCGGTATCACGCGTGAGCCGGCGACATGGGATGAATTTCTCGAGGACTGCCGCAAGCTGAAGGCCGCCGGAATTGCGCCCATCGCGGTCGGCGGTCGCGACTCCTGGACGCTCGCCGCATGGTTCGACTATCTCGACCTTCGCGTCAACGGCTACGCCTTCCACATGCGGCTTATGAACGGCGAGGTACCGTACACCGACGCTCGCGTGAAAAAAGTCTACACAGCGTGGAAGACACTCATCGACGATAAGTACTTCATTGATAACCCGCTCTCGTACAGCCTCGATTCGGTCCAACCGCTCTACATCCAGGGCCAAGCGGCAATGATGCTGATGGGGACATTCCTGTCCCCCGGGCTGCCGGCGGCGACGAAGGCTCAAACAGGCTTCTTCCGCTTCCCGACGGTCGACGCCAAGATTCCCGCAGCGGAAGATGGATCGGCAGAGTGTTTGAACATCCCCACTCGAGCCGGCAACAAAGCGGACGCTCGAAAATTCCTTGCGTTCATCGGTCGGCCCGACATCGACGGACAGCTTGCGCGAGGCATCGGTACGCTGCCCGCCAATAACCAAGCGCCGATGCCCGAGGACCCTATTGCAAAAGTCGGCTTCCAGATTCTGTCGAATACAACCGGCGGTGTCGCGCAATTCTATGATCGCGACATGACGAAGGAAATGGCCGATGAAGGAATGAAGGGCATGCAGCGGTTCATCACGGATCCCTCGAAGCTCGAAGAGATACTCGAGCACCTCGAGCAAACGCGCAAGCGCATCTACCACGCGTCGTAACCGCGCCGGATCGAGCCATGACTTCCGCCGAAACGAGAACGTCCGTCGATAACAACGGCGCGCCGGCACCCGCGCCGCACCAATCGCAGGTACCGCGTCGTCCACCGGCTTTCGCCCGCTCGGCGCCGCTTGCGAGCCGACGCAAGCGTGCGGCCATCCTGTTCCTGCTGCCGGCCTGCGCGATGTTTTGCCTCTATGTGATCTACCCGATCATCAGCAGCATCGTGCTCAGCCTGTACAGCTGGGATGGCATGAGCGATAAAGTCTTCGTCGGGCTTGCGAATTACCAAGAACTTCTGCACACCGACACGTTCTTCACGGCACTGAAGAACAACCTGCTGTGGCTCGTGTTCTTTCTTCTCGCGCCGCCGGTCGGCCTGGCATTCGCACTGTATCTGAACCAGAAAGTGCGCGGCATTCGGCTCGTCAAGTCATTGTTCTTCGCACCGTTCGTGCTTTCCGGAGTGGTCGTCGGGCTCGTCTTTAGTTGGTTTTACGATCCCGCGTTCGGCCTCTTGAAGCTGCTGATCGGCCATGGCATTCCCGTCCTGGGCGACGAGCGCTATGCGACCTTCGGTGTGATTTTTGCCGCATTGTGGCCGCAAATTCCGTTTTGCATGCTGCTCTATTTGACCAATCTCACAAGCATCAATCCGGAAATCATCGAAGCAGGCCGCATCGAGGGCGCAACAGGTTGGTCACTGCTGTGGCATATCGTTCTGCCGCAATTGAGGCCGGCCACGTTTTTATCGGTCGTGTTGACGATCATCGGCGCCCTGCGCAGTTTCGATCTGATTGCCGTCATGACGGGCGGTGGGCCCTTCGACAGTTCGACGGTGCTCGCATACTTCATGTACGACCAAGCGATCAAGTACTTCCGATACGGCTACTCTGCCGCCATCGCCGTCGTGCTGTTCCTCATCATGCTCGTTTTCATCGTCTATCAGCTGCGCCGCCTCCTCCATACGGAACGGTAACGAAGGAATACCCGCCATGTATCCCACACCCATTGAACGATGGAGTCCCATTGGGCGCACGCTCTATAAGGCGTCGCTGCCGGTCGCACTCCTCGTTTGGCTCATGCCGCTCATTGCAGTGCTCGTGACGTCGATTCGCTCGTCGAGCGAATTGATGAACGGAAACTATTGGGGTTGGCCGAAGCATTTTGCGTTCATCGAGAACTATCGGACAGCGCTGTTCGGTTCCCCGATGCTTCACTACTTTCTCAATAGCTGCCTCATTACGTTTCCTTCGGTAATCGGATCGATCGCGTTGGCCGCCATGGCGGGCTTCGCACTCGCAACCTATCCGTTCAAAGGGAACCACGCCATTCTCGGTACCTTCGTGGCGGGCAACTTCGTGCCGATCCAGGTCCTGATGATTCCCGTGCGTCAGTTGACCTTGCATCTGCATCTCTATAACACCGTCTGGGGACTCGTTTTATTTCATGTTTCGTTCCAGACGGGCTTCTGCACGCTGTTCCTGCGTAACTTCATCAAGGAGTTGCCTTACGAACTGGTCGAAGCCGCGCGCATCGAAGGCGCGAACGAGTGGCAGCTGTTCTACAGAATCATCTTGCCGCTGATTGCGCCCGCCCTCGCCGCACTCGCGATCCTCGTCTTCACGTTCGTATGGAACGACTACTTCTGGGCGCTGTGCCTCACGCAAGGCGACGACGCTGCGCCTGTCACGGTCGGCGTCGCGGCACTCAAGGGGCAATGGACGACGGCTTGGAACCTTGTCTCGGCCGGATCGCTTTTGGCCGCATTGCCGTCCGTGGCGCTCTTCTTTGCGATGCAGAGGCACTTCATTGCAGGCCTGACATTCGGCGCGACGAAGGGTTGAGCGCACCGCTTACCTCGTTTTGCCGGGCGCGCGTGGCGCTTTCTAGCGTCGTCTGCGCTCGATAGGTTCAATTTAAAAAGGACGAATTCAATGAAGGTCGGAGTCGACTACTATCCCGAGCACTGGGACCCTGCGTTGTGGGAAGAGGATGCTTTACGGATGCACGAGGCGGGTATCACGATCGTGCGCCTCGCCGAGTTCGCCTGGTCCAGACTCGAGCCCACCGAGGGCACGTTCGATTTCGATTGGCTCGATCGAGCCATTTCGGTTTTCGCGGGTCATCGCATCGGCGTGGTCCTGGGTACGCCTACGGCGACGCCTCCCGTTTGGCTCACCCATGGCTATCCCGACGTGCTGCCAGTCGACAACAAAGGCCACACGCATTACCCGGGCGTTAGGTTGCATCGCTGCTATAACAGCCCATCGCTACGCCGGTACGGAGCGCGAATCATCGATCGGCTGACGCAGCGTTACGGCACGAACCCTGCCGTCATCGGCTGGCAAACCGACAACGAGCTCGCAGCCAACGATTGCCATTGCGAAAATTGCACCCGCGGCTTTCGGTCGTGGCTGAAAACCAAGTACGAGATCCTAGACAATCTCAATCGCGCATGGGGTACGGTCGTTTGGAGCGGCGAGTACAGCGATTGGATGCAGGTTCGCACGCCGATGGGCGGTTCGCCCTATCTCAATCCGTCTTTCCAGCTCGATTTCCGCCGGTTTTGCTCGGACTCGGTTGCCGATTTCAATCGCTTCCAGGCTGAGATCATCCGCCGCAACAGCCCGAGCAAGTTCGTGACTCACAACCTGTGGGGCTACCCTGTAACGGCCGACTATTACGACATGTTCAAGAGCATGGACTTCGCATCGGTCGACTATTACCCCGCGACCGATCTCGTCGATGACTCCAAATCAAGGATGTATCACGGCGCGCTGACGCTCGATCTAACGCGCGGCGTCAAGCGACAGAATTTCTGGGTGATGGAGCAGTTGAGCGGAACGCCGGGATGCTGGTATCCGATGTCCCGCACGCCATTCCCGGGCATGCTCCGCGCCTATGCATGGCAAAGCGTGTCACGCGGGGCGGATGCAGTGGTTCAATTCCGGTGGCGTTCCGCCCGGATCGGCGCCGAGCAGTTCTGGCATGGCTTGCTCGACCATCATGGCGTCCCTGGCCGCCGCTTCGACGAGTTCGTGCAATTCAGCCGCGAAGTCAGCCAACTCGCTCCGCTGTTGGAGGGCACGACATTGGATCATGACGCGGCGATGCTCTTTTCGCACGAACAACTCAATGCGCTGCAGATTCAGCCGCAGTCCGACGGTTTCGACTACCTCGGAAATTTCAAAGCGATGCATTCCGCGTTGCTGCGGATGGGTGTGGGCGTCGATGTCATCAACTGGCGGGATGATTTCGCGAAATACAAGCTCGTCATTGCGCCCATGCTCTATCTCATCGACGACGAGATAGCGGCGAGACTGCGCAGCTACGTTGAGCGAGGCGGCACACTCGTGTTGACCACGCGTTCGGGCGTCAAGAATATGAATAACGTTTGTCTACCGGACCGTCTCCCCAATCTGCTGACGGACCTCGCGGGTGTGTTCGTCGACGAATACGATCCCGTCGGCAAGGACCGGCAGCGTATCAAATTCGAATCGCTTGGAGGCAGTGGCGAGTTCGAATGCAGTCAATGGTGCGATGTTCTCTCGCCGGTTACGTCGCAGATATTGGCGACCTATTCGAGCGAGTATTTTGACGGCCGCGCGGCCGTCACGAAGAACAGGTGCGGCGCGGGTACCGTGTATTACATCGGCACGATCTTGGACGATGCGGCGACCAAGGAGTTGCTTGGCCGGATTGCGGCGGAACTGAGGCTCGACTGCATGCCGGACCTTCCGGAAGGCGTGGAGACTGCTGTGCGCAGCTCCGCGACGACGCGCTTACGGTTCATATTGAATCTGACAAAAGAGCCCAAGCGCGTCGCGTTGGATTGCCGTCAATGGAGAAGTACGCTATCTGCGGAGCCAATGACCGGCGAAAGCATCCAGCTCGCGCCAGGGGGAGTGGAGATTCTTATCGACTGCCGTATGGAGGCAGCGGCTGCAAGCTAGGATCGTTGGAGGCGGCTTCCCGCCACGCTATTCCATGGATTCCGATGGTTCTATACGGACTTGATCTTGACGACGACCTTGCCCTTGGCGCGTCCCTGGGCTAGGTATTCAAGTGCCTCCTTTGCCTGTTTGAATGGAAATACCTTGTCAATCACCGGACGGATGCATTCTGACTCGAGCAGTCCGCCAATCTCGGCGAGTTGAGCGCCATCGGGGTAGACGAAGAGAAACGAGTAGGTTAGGTCCCGCTTCCTCGCAAGATGCATGATCTTGCGACTCATTAGCCCGAATACAATCGTCAGAACGAAGTTAAGGCGACGAGTGCGGGCGAACGCTACGTCCAGCGGGCCGACGAGAGAGACAATCTTGCCCCCTGGCTTGAGGATGCCGATGGATTTTTCGATCGCGTCACCCCTGATAGTGCCGAGCACCACGTCGTAGCCGCGGAGCACTTTCTCGAATTCTTGCCTTTTATAGTCGATCACCTCGTCTGCGCCTAAGCTGCTCACCAACTCGACATTTCCCGTGCTGGTGTTCGTTGCCACTTTGGCGCCGAGATGTTTTGCCAATTGGATCGCAAACGTGCCAATGCCGCCAGACCCCGCAGGGATGAATACCGCTTGACCCGCCTGAAGATTGGCCCGTTCCTTCAGGGCCTGCCACGAAGTGAGCGCGACCATTGGGATCGAGGCGGCTTGCACAAAATCCAAATTAACCGGCTTCGGCGCTGCTGCGCTCTCCGGCACGACTGCGAACTCGGCAAGCGATCCCGTGCCAAGATCGAACAGGCTGGCAAAGACGGCATCGCCTGCCTTGAAACGCGTCACGCAGCTGCCGACCTCAATCACAATGCCTGCCAAATCGCTCCCAAGCGTGGCCGGTAGTTGGAACTTCAAGACGGATTTGAAGGCGCCCGTCGGAATGACGTTGTCGACCGGGTTCAACCCCGCGGCGTGAACCTCAACCAGCAGTTCGTCGGGCTTTAGTGTGGGACGGGGAACTTCGGCGAAGCCGATATCAGGCGATTTTCCATAACGTTTTAACGTGAGTGCCTTCATGTTGCGCTAACTCCGATGTTGTCGTTGTATTGTGAGGCGGCCCGAATAGCGTCCCCGTCACGCCGGTCAATAAGGTAAGCACGGCGTGACTTTCGCGTAAGGCAGAAGTGGCAACGGTCGGACTTACGGCCGATAGCGCTCGGCCGCGTGTGCTTGTCGAAGGTCCGACAGGAGTCCTTGACGCGCGCCATCCAGTGCATCCCAGCGCTCTGCCACGTGCAGCGGCGGGATCGTAACCAGTTCGCGACGATCGAAGCCGACCAGTGCCGCATCGACCAGTTCTCCAACCTCCATGACCTCGGCGAGCGTGTTGACGTCGATGCCGGCGCGCTCCCAGATTTCCGTGCGGGTCGTCGCCGGCAGCACCGCCTGCACGTAGACGCCCTTTGGCGATAACTCCAGATGCAAACCTTGCGACAGGAACAGCACGAAGGCCTTGGTCGCGCCGTAGATCGACATGCCGAACTCGGGCGCCAAACCCACCACCGAGCCAATGTTGACGATCGCGCCAGTGCCGGACTGCACAAAGCGCGGCGCAACCGCGGCGGCGAGCCGAGTCAGCGCTGTGGTGTTAAGCGTGATCAGGCGGTCGATGCCCTCGGCGGTCTGCTGCTCGAAGCCTCCCGATTGAGCCACGCCGGCGTTGTTGATCAGCACGCCTATGCGAGCGTCTTCGCGCAAGCGAGATTCGAGCGCGGACAGGTCGGCGGGCTGGGTCAGGTCGGCCTGCAGCACTTCGACGGCGACACCGCTCTCCTCGCGCAGGCGTGCGGCCAACGCATCCAGGCGCTCCTTGTCGCGCGCGACCACCACGAGATCGTGGCCGCGGCGGGCGAAGCGCTCAGCGTAGGTGGCGCCGATGCCGCTAGAGGCGCCTGTGATGAAGACATTCGGAAGCGTGGTCATAGATATTTTCCTTTGCAAGAGTCCTGCTGACGGGGAAGCAAGTAGAAGCGAGCGTCGGTTTCGAGGCTCGAGGGTCCGCGAATGCACTCAATGATGACGATCATAATCTAACGTGTCAACACTTTGATGACGATCAACATCAATGTATAGTGAGACCTTCATGTAGGCATAAACGCACCGTGAGCTAGAAATGAAGGTCACCAAGGCACAAGCGCAGGCCAACCGGGCGCACGTTGTCGAAACGGCGTCTACTCTGTTTCGGGAGCGCGGCTACGATGGGGTGGGTGTTGCCGAACTGATGGCCGCTGCCGGGTTCACGCACGGCGGCTTCTATAAGCACTTCGGCTCCAAGGCCGACCTGATGGCGGAATCGGCGGCCTGCGGCATCGCGCAGACGGAGGCGCTGACCGCCGGTATGGACGCGTTGGACTTCGTGCGGCTTTATCTCTCTCGCCAGCACCGCGACACCCGCGCGACCGGCTGCACAATCGCTGCGCTGGGCGGGGATGCCGCGCGTCAACCGGAGGCGGTCCGGGCCGCATTTGCGGCCGGCATCGAGAGCATGCTGGCTGCACTCAGCCGCGACGCCTGCCTATCGCGCGATGCCGACTCAGCGCGGGTGCGAGCCAAATCCCTCGACATATTGGCGCACGCGCTCGGCGCCATTGTGCTGTCACGCGCCTGCCCGGACGATTCGCCGCTGGCCGACGAAATCCTGGCGGTTTGCCGCGACGAGATTCTCGCGTCACTGAGCCCGTCCACGACCGCGCGTGCACCCGCGCGCCGCGGTAGCGGCACCCGCGCCAAGCCGAAATGACGCAGCCGCAGACGGCCGACTGAAAGGCGTCGCTACCGCGGTCATGACGACTACCGCGTGGCCGATTATCGTATGCTGCCAGAGCGCAGCGACATTGCTGGCGTACCGTGTCAGCTACCCCGGCAGCCGCGGCGTCGGACACCAATGGTCGTATGTGCCCGACGTCGCACGCACGATGATCGAATTGCTCGTCCGGCGCGACGCGCTCGAACCTTTTGCGCGTTTCCATATGGGCGGGCACTGGGACGAGGACGGCACGCAACTCACATCGGCCATCCGGCGAGCGGTCGAGCGACGCACGGGGCGAGCGCCCAGCGTGGGAGGATTTTCCTGGTTGCTGCTCAAGCTCGCCTCGCCGCTCAACACGACGTTTCGCGAAATGGATGAGATGCGCCATTTATGGCGCACGCCTGTCCGGATGCAGAACCGGCGACTGGTTGCTACGCTCGGGCACGAGCCACATACGCCGATCGATGAAGCGGTAGAAGCGACGCTTGCCGGTTTAGGATGCCTCGTCTGCGGGAGAGGGGTAATGCCAATGTGTTTCGGCACAGTGCGCGACGGGACAGTAGGGGAGGCATCGTTGGTCGGGGTTCGTTAAGATACCGTCGGCCTATGCGGATTCACTCCCAGCGTCACCCCACCGACGGATGGGGGACGTTCATTCCATTCTTAACGATCGGCGCCCGTCCCGAATGTCGGCCAAGAGCCTTTTTACGTTGATGCCGGGGGCCGCCATCAGCCGAAGATCTCGAGGCCATTCTTCTGTACGAGCTGGAGCATACGAGCCGCGATACCGCTGGGCTTCTTGTCGCCCTGCTCCCACTGACGCACGGTGGACACCGTGGTGTTCAGGTACAAAGCGAACACGCCTTGACTAACGTTGACGCCCTTTCTGATGCGAGCGATTTCTTTCGCATCGAAGTCCGGCGCCCTTTCGATGCACAGATCTTCATACTCGCGCATCGTCTTCTTGTCGACGACCTTTGCATGATACAAGCCGGAAGCCGCGCTATGAATTGCTTCCGACGCATCGCTTCTGAAACGTACCTTAGCCATTGCGAATCTCCACTAGTTCCTTCGATTCCAACAACCGATCGATGTCGAAAACGTTCGCCTTGCCGTAGTCGCGAGCAAGCTTCTTGAAATCTTTCAGCTCGCGCTCGTCGATGTTTTCCCGGTCACTCTTCGCAAACAGATAGACGAACACCCAAAAATCACCGATCTTGTTGATGACAATGCCTCGCTTGCTGTTCTTGTCGAGGCGCTTCTTCCAGACGTTCCCGCCGAGGTCATCACCGCGCCCCCTATTTAACTCGGCGACCGCCTCGCACAGATCCGCGTCCTCGATCCCGGCTGCTCTAGCCTTCCTGGCGAACCAAGCCGTCTTGAAGGCTAACGGCGCTTCGCTTTCTTCAACCGGCCGCGCCTCTACCGCCTGCTTGGCTTGTTTTTCATTGGGCACTAGACTGTTGACATGACCCATTATATACCACTTAGTGATACTGCAAGCAAGGTAATTCGTGGAGATAGGCGCCTTACCTAACGGCTTAGCGGCCTTTGCATCCATGCTCGCGAAGCGAGTCGGTTGTGCGCCACTTCGGCGCCGTCGACTACCGATCCGGGCAAGCCGCCGGCCGCGCCTGCGTAATTCGGACAGTCGCTGGCGGGCGGGCAGAAGTTCGATGGACAGCTGAATAGTACGAACGCATAGGAGCAAGCGATCACGGGCGCATTCAACTCGGACGAAATCCCGAGACGCTACGCACCGCCGGCGGGCTGCGCCGCGCAAACGAAGATGGTGGTGAGAACAAGGGATTAGCGAGCGGCACCGCGGCAGCGTCCGCGCGGTTGATCAAACACGCGGACTGGGTTCGGCCATCAAGCGTCATTCGTCCGCCGCACGGCTTGGAAGCTCCTATTCTTGAAGAGTCCATTTGGACTCAATCAAGGAGGAAGGCTATGCGCATGCTTCTCAACATACGAATACCTCACGAGCCATTCAACGCTTTTGTGCGCGATGGCTCCATCGGAGCGTTAATCGAAAGGATTCTCGAAGAGATGAAACCGGAAGCCGCCTACTTTACCGAGCAGAACGGAACACGCGGAGCAATCCTCGTCGTGAACCTCGAGGAGCCGTCGCAGATCCCGAAATTCGCGGAACCATGGTTTCTTACGTTCAATGCCGACTGCGAGTTTCGCGTGGTGATGGCCGCAGATGACCTCAAGAAAGCTGGACTCGAAACGCTTGGCTCGAAGTGGAAATAGCGAGCGCGACACGGCGTGTGAGTGACGCTAACAGCATGCCGTGCTGCCGCCTATTTCAGCTGACCCATCCAGATGACCGCTTGATACCGGCACGCGTCGTCACGATGCCCCAGCCCCCTCATGGATCGCGACGCCCCGCATCAAGCGCCGGGCGATGTCCGCCGTCTGCAGCGCCCCGCGTTCGGTCGGTGAATGGGCGGCGAGATAGCGGGCGACCG
>CBIHOQ010000051.1:0-37524 GCA_966212065.1 uncultured Burkholderiaceae bacterium | reverse complement strand
CTTTCATCCAAAAGACCTGCGCCAGCGAGATCGTCTGGTCATACCCGGCGTTGTGAAACACGCCGAGGATCACCGAGTAGCTGTTGCGGTCCCGCAAGGAAACGGGCCTGGCCGTACCGGTCACTTCGTTGCGCTCGGACTTGTAATGCCCGAGTACGTAAGAGCGCAGCGTCCGTTCCTTGCTATCCGCTCCCGCCGCCTTGTTGTAGGCGATGCGCTGGGAGGGAACCATTAGCGTCGTAATCGCGTCGACCAGCGTCGATTTGCCCGAGCCGATGTCGCCCGTCAGCAAACCGTTCTTGCCGTCCAACTGAAGCGTCCATACGCGCCCGTCGAATGTGCCCCAGTTGAAAACTTCGAGGCGGCTCAAGCGAAAGCCGGAGAGCGTGTCGTCGGCGAGAAAATCCAGCTCCAGCAGTCGTGGAATCGCCTCGTTCGGCTCATTCATCGACATCCCCTCCCGGCGCTGCCGTCGCGCCCATCAGTTGCGCCTGGTACGCGGCGAGACGGGTATCGAAGTCCGACAGCCATTGCGCGTCGACGAACGCCTTCAGGATGCGCCGCACTTCGAAACCGGACGGCCCGCTCGCGACCTTCAACCGCCGCAGGAAGCCCAGTTCGACGATCTTGTTGATATGCGTGTCGATCTGATCGACCAGCTTCGCTTCGTTGCTGCTGTCCGGAAGGAAGACCCTGACGAGCTCGACGATGTCGTCGCGCGACAGCACCAGGCGCGTATCGCCGCCGCCCGCATCGAATTCGGCTAGTTTCTTGCGCAGCAACGCCAGCAGCAGGCTGACCGGAAAAGAGATCGGCCGGCGCGCGATCAAACGCGGCGGCTTTGGCGCTGCGCTATCTTCTGCCTGCTCGGGACGGCTGCGCAGGAATGCGTAGCCTTCGGCGTCGTCCAGCACCAGTTCGAGGCCAAGTACCGACACGTAGTCCCGCACACGCGCCTGCAGATCGAGCAACGCGCCCCACAGGCGTTCGTCGCCCTCACGATAGATCACGCCTTTGAGCAGCGTGATCGCCAGTGTCGACAGATCGGCGTTCGCCGCCAACGCTTGCCGTTCGTCTTCCATCTTCACCTCACAAAGATCACGCGTGGCAGCCGGGCGCGTCGTGCCTTCGGCGTCTCGTCGCGACCGGTTGTTTGCCACACGATGACTTCGTGCGTATCTTCGTCCACGACCGTCTTGAACGCGTCGCTGCCCAGTTGCAGATAGGCGACCAGTTCCGCCAGACCCTGCTGCAGCGGGTGCGATTCGATCAGCTCGCGCAGCGTCACTTGCGACCGGTCCTGCAACGCCTGGCGGATATGACGCGCGAGCTGCGCACGGTCAACCACCACTTGCGAATACAGCGCCGCAGCGTCTAGATCGACGTCGCCCGTTTCCAGCGCGATATCCGTGATAACCAGCTTCTGCACGGGCGTATGCAGCGGACGTTCCATCGGAAGCTCGACGTCGGATGACGACTCGGCAAGACTCATCATTTCGCCGACCGGCGGCGTGTCGCGTACGGCCAGCGCCCGGGCTTCGATGCCGCGCAGAATGTCCATGATGCGGCGGTTCTCCAGCCATGCCTGGTCATCGAGGAACCGGCGCAGTTGTTGCGACAGCTGCGCGACCGTGCGCTGCGTGTGTTCGCCCGCTTCCAGCCAGTCGTAATGCACGCGACCAGTCCGGGCATCGGGCTTTAGGTTGGCCACCACGGGCAATGCGAGCACTCGCGCGAGCCGTTCGGTGAGCTCTTCCTGGCGAGTGCTGGACATCAGGAAATCCCAGAATGCACGGAAGCTTTTTCCCTGGTCCGAGTCGCCGATCGCATCGCGCTCGCCCATGATCTCTTCCAGTAGCGCGCCCTTCGAACCCTCCCATAGCGCGATGCGCTCGCGCACTCGGCGGTCAAGCACGCGAAAGTTCTGCTCGACCTCGCGAAAGTCGGTCAGCAGGTCGCGCGCCAACTGCAAGAATTGCTGGAAGCGGTCTTTGAGGGCCGTGTCGTCCAACAATGGAAGATCGCCGGAATTCACGCGCGCGATCTCGGCATCGATCTCGTCTCGACGGCTGCGTAACTCGGCCATGCGCTTTTGCGGATCGGATTCGCTGCCTTCGCTCATCTGCCGTAGTAACTCGAACAACGTCAGCAGGCGTGATTCCGTACCGACGAAACTGCGTTCCGTGAGCGCATCCAGCCAGACGATCGCTTTTTCCGTCGCGGGCGTAAGGTCGAAGTGCGGTTCGTCCGAGCCTTGGCGGTAGAACTTGCGCAGCCAGCCTTTTTCCGGGCTTGCCCAATCGTTGAGGTAGTCGAGCGCGCGTTTTGGATAAGCATTCTCGCCGAGGCGATCGCGCAGTGCATAAAGTTCGTCTTCCAGCGCTTCGGCCAGGTCAGCGGCGGACATCATGCGCACGTTCGGAACCACAAAAACGCGATGCAGGAAACTCGCTACCAGCGGGGCGTGGTCGGAACGTAATAGCCGCCATGCTGGATGGTGCGTGCGGAGGGTGTCGAGGGTCGAGTAGTCGAGGGTCATGGCTTTGCTCTCGGGCCGGATCATATCAGGGATGCTGGCCGTGCGACCGTCATCGCCGACAGTCAATGCCAGACACCGCCTCGAATGTAGACAAAGGCCAAGCTAGGCAAAACCAATGATAACGCCTCGTATTTTAGGCACTTAAGCCCGAACCATTCAGCGGCTGTTCTGACCGCATGGAGTTTTTGACACGAAAGTCAGCGAGTTGATAGCGTTCGAAGGAGCCACGTCATCCCTCACTGGATTTGTGCGATACGCAGCAGATTGGTGGTGCCGGGTGTGCCGAAAGGCATGCCCGCGGAGATAACGACCGTCTGGCCAGTTTTGCCAAACCCTTCGTTGCGAACGGTGTCACACGCGAGTTCGCTCACTTCGAGCAGGTCGATCACCTCTTCACAGAGGACCGGGTGTACGCCCCACGCCAGCGCCAGGCGACGGGCGGTCGCTTGCCGCGGCGTCATGCCGATAATCGGTGCGCTCGGCCGCTCCCGGGCCATTCGCAGGGCCGAATAACCCGAACTCGTATAGGCAACGGTGGCAACCGCGTTGAGCAGTCCCGTGACGTGGCGCATGGCGTAGCCAATGGCATCGGCGGTGTTCGCTCGAGGCGCCGCATGCGAGGCCGCAATGACTTCCCGATAGTAGGGATCGCTTTCGGTTTGCGTGATGATGAGATCCATCATCCTCACGGCTTCGACGGGATACTTGCCACTTGCCGATTCAGCCGACAACATGACGGCGTCGGCACCGTCGTAAATGGCCGTCGCCACGTCAGAGGCTTCGGCTCGCGTCGGAACGGGCGCCGCGACCATCGACTCGAGCATCTGTGTTGCCACGATCACGGGCTTACCCGCTTTGCGGCAAGCGCGAACAATCCGCTTCTGAATCGCCGGTACCTGCTCAGCGGGCATCTCGACGCCGAGGTCTCCTCTGGCGACCATCACGGCATCGGCTTCCTCGACGATTGCGTCGAGACTGCCGATAGCAGCGGGCTTTTCAAGCTTCGCGACAATGCCGATTCGATCGCCGACGATTTTCCGGACTTCGAGAATGTCCTCAACGCGCTGAACAAACGACAATGCCAACCAGTCGATCCCTAGCGTGAGGCCGAATTCCAGGTCGCGACGATCCTTGTCCGTCATTGCGGAGAGCGGCAGCACCACGTCGGGAACGTTGACACCCTTTCGCTCCGAAAGCACGCCTCCGACGACAACGGAAGTTTCCGCGAAGTCGGGGCCGCACCGCTCGACTCGAAGCTGTACCCGGCCGTCATCAAGCAAAAGGTTCGTCTGCTCCTTAAGTGCCGCGAAAATTTCCGGGTGCGGGAGCGCGACGCGATTAATGTCACCCGGCATGCTCGCGTCGAGATCGAGTCGAAACGCAGCGCCTTTCTCAAGGCGAATGGGTCCGTTCGAAAACGTGCCGATGCGCAGCTTCGGACCCTGCAGGTCGAGAAGCACGCCGATGGATCTCCCGGCTTCGTGTTCGATCGATCGGATTGTCGCTAGGCGGCGTTGATGATCTTCGTGCGTTCCGTGGCTAAAGTTCAGTCGGAAGACATCGGCTCCGGCGTTGAACAGTGCTTCAATGGTTTCGCGGCTCGTGCTCGCGGGACCCAGCGTAGCGACAATTTTGGCATTTCGATTGCGGCGCATCTTTAGTTGCTCCCGGAAAGATCGCCGTGCTGAGCGGCAATGAATATGGCACGAAAATCGTTTACGTTGGTGAACGTCGGCCCCGTTACGATCGAGTCCCCGAGTTCCTGGAAGAATCCATGTGCATCGTTGTTTTGGAGTCGATCGGATGGCCGGATGCCGCGGTCGCGCGCCCGGGATAGGGTGTCGGGCCTTAACAGTGCACCGGCGATTTCTTCCTGGCCGTCGACGCCATCCGTATCGCCCGCCAGAGCGAACACGCCGGGCTCGCCGTTTAGCGCGACTCCGAGCGAAAGCAGGAACTCGACGTTTCTTCCGCCGCGGCCATTGCCGCGAACCGTTACGGTCGTTTCACCGCCGGACAACAAAACGCAAGGCGCCGAGAAAGGCTGCCCGCGTCGCCTCACCTGTCTGGCGATACCCGCCATGACTGCTCCGACGTCCCGAGCCTCGCCTTCGATTGCGTCGCTAAGGATGTGGACGTCGATGCCTGCCGCTCTCGACTGCCTGGCTGCGGCTTCCAGCGCTAACTGAGGCGTAGCGATCAAGTGAGTCTCGATATGCGGCAACCGCGCATCATCGGGCTTAAATGTCTCCGAGCGGTTGCTTTCGAGCAGGTCCATCACTTTCGGTGACACCTTGATCTCGTAGCGCCGCAAGACTGCCAGCGCATCCGCGCACGTCGTGGGGTCCGCGACGGTCGGCCCGGATGCGATATCGCTTGCCACATCCGCCGGCACATCGGAGATGATCAAGTTCACGACTCGGGCGGGATAGCATGCCGCCGCCAGACGTCCACCCTTGATCGCCGACAGATGTCTGCGGACGCAATTCATCTCGGAGATGGTCGCGCCGCTGGCAAGCAGAGCCTGATTAATGTTCTGCTTGTCTTCCAGCGTCAGGCCGTCAGCGGGGAGGGGCAATAGCGAAGACCCGCCTCCCGAAATGAGACAGAGGACCAGATCGTCGGAAGTCAGTCCGGACACCCGTTGCAGTATTCGCCGGGCAGCCATGAGTCCGTTTTCATCGGGAATCGGATGCGCCGCTTCGAGGATTTCAATTCGCTCGCAAGGAACCGCGTAGCCATAACGCGTCACGACAACGCCTTCGAGCGGGCCGGCCCAATGATCTTCGACCGCTTTGGCCATGGCCGCCGATGCCTTCCCGGCGCCGATGACAATCAATCGTCCGTTTGGGGGAGGCGGAAGGAAATCCGGGATACGCAGAGCCGGCTGGGCAATCGCGACGGCAGCACCGAACATGTCTTTCAACAGGCAATCGATGTCCAGGCCGTGGTTCTCGCCTTCGTCCGCTGATGGTGTGAAGTTCGCTGACGTTTTCATTTCTGCACTCGCTTAATGGGCACGTCGACGAGAACGCGAACGCGAACGGACAGCAAGAACCGACGATTGAGCGTTGGTCGTGGCTGTGGGCCGTCGCACGAGGACAAGTACCAGTAAGGAGCCGAGCAACAAGCTCGCCGCGAGTACGTACAGTCCGGCGGTCGCGCTACCCGTCGCATCCTTGATCGATCCGACCATGAACGGACTAACGAAGCCGGCCAGATTTCCTACCGAGTTGATGATCGCTATACCGGCCGCTGCTGCGGCGCCGCCCAAAACGCTGGTCGGCAGCGTCCAGAAAAGCGGAAGACAGGTCAGAATTCCGGCCGTCGCCAACGTGAGTGCCGCCATGCCGTACAGCGGGTCGTTGCCATAGATACCAGAGAGAATCAGACCGAGGGCGCCGGCAGTGGCTGCTGTTACTGCGTGCCAACGACGCTCGCCGGTGCGGTCGGAACTTTGACTGACGAGCACCATGCTCACTGCCGCGACCCCGTACGGGATGATGGACAACAACCCAATGGTGACCATGTCCTTCGCGCCCGTTACCTTGATCAGTTGCGGAAGCCAAAAACTTACGCCGTAAAGCCCCATGATGAAGCAGAAGTAGATCGCCGCGAACAACCACACCTTTACATTAGAGAACGCGGCCCCTGCGCCTTCGTGGGCTTTATGTTCGGCGTCTTGCGCAACGCGGTCCTGCAGCAACTCCTTTTCGTCGGGAGTGAGCCATGTCGCGGCTTGAATCGAATCATCCAGGAAGAAGAAAAGCCAAATGCCGACGACGATCGAGGGGATGCCCTCAAGCACGAACAACCATTGCCATCCAGCCCATCCATGTACACCGGAGAATGTCTGCATGATCCAGCCCGACAACGGTCCGCCCACTACGCCTGCTAAAGCAATGGCCGTCATGAACAGCGCCACGACTCGCGCCCGACGAGCAGCGGGAAACCAGTAGGTCAGGTAAAGGATGATGCCGGGGAAGAAGCCAGCTTCAGCGACGCCGAGACAGAACCGCAAGACATAGAAGGTTGTAGGCGTAGTGACGAACATCGAGGCCGCCGAGACAATCCCCCAGGTCACCATGATGCGAGCGAGCCAGACTCTGGCGCCTGTGCGATGCAGGATAATGTTACTGGGTACCTCGAATAGAAAGTAGCCAATGAAAAAAATGCCTGCGCCGAGTCCGTACACTGTCTCGCTGAACTTCAGATCACTGAGCATCTGAAGTTTGGCGAAGCCAACGTTTACTCGGTCGAGGTATGCGACCACATAGCAGAGGAAGAGGAACGGCACGAGGCGCCAGGTAACCTTGGCGTATACGCGTTCTTCCTCCTGATCATTGCGATGGAGCACCGGGTTTAGCGTTTGCATGGTTCCGCCGTCGGAAAGGTCTAGGTGGGACCAAAGCGTACGTGCGCTGCTCGGCAGCGGCCATCAACTTAGGTTCATGGCCTGGATGCCGAACCGGAATCTCCATCAAAATCAATGATGTATGAACGCCCAGGCCGAGTGGCTCGAGGGTATGTCCCGAGTCGGATCGGCCCCGTGGCGACG
This sequence comes from uncultured Burkholderiaceae bacterium, assembly GCA_966212065.1. Classification (GTDB taxonomy): domain Bacteria; phylum Pseudomonadota; class Gammaproteobacteria; order Burkholderiales; family Burkholderiaceae; genus Trinickia. The sequence continues at coordinate 30,427 of CBIHOQ010000051.1, read as the reverse complement.
ACGTGCCCGCAGATTTGCTATGCCGAGCGACTCGAGAGATAAAGCGTGTTCTTGCACGGCTACCACACGATGGAAATGCACTCCTGCACGGCGGCATGGAGCGGTCCGGACGAATCTGCGACCCGCATGACAAATGATAAAGGGCAAGGAATAGTCTCACCGGCCCACTGTGCAAGTTGACCCTTCGCGGTGAGGTCCCGTGCGAGCCTTTCTCGAACAAGGCATAAGCCCACTTTAGCCCGCATTAAGTCGATCATGGAAGACTCTTGATCCGCCACGACGGCAATGCGACGCTCTTCCCCGTTCTCGCCCATGAATTTCTTCATGATCGCAGCCTGAGAGCTCTCTTTTGGCGTCCCTATCCACGGCATGCAGGCAAGATCTTTCCAGCTTGCGCCGGCGAGCCGATCCACCCACTCAACCGGCCCCGCGACGACGTAGTTTTCCACGCTCAGATGCACGGCTTTTAAAGTGGGGTCGGCTACGGGGCCGAGGAAGAAACAGGCGTCAAGCTGACCGGAAATGAGCCGCTGCAATACGGTTCCCGAAATCCCATGCTGCAAGTGGACGTCTATCTCCGGATAATAATGCTGCAGCGCGCTGAGCAAGCCACCGAGACGGATGGATTTCGGATCGATGATGGTTCCCAAAGTGAACGTTCCTCCGACCTGTCCCTGCATTGCCTTCGCCACGGATGCCAACTCTACCGCCGCGTCGAGCGTCTTGGTCGCAAGTGGCATTAACCGGCGACCTGCCGTTGTAAGAGACATGCCCGAAGCCGAGCGCTCGAAGAGTAGTGCTCCGAGTTCCTCCTCGAGCGCTTTGAGTTGTTTCGACACCGCCGATTGTGTCAGGTGAAGTTGCTCCGCAGCGCGCGTTAAGTGGCCGGTGCGTGCAACCAAAATGAACGCACGTAACTGATAGATCTCCATCTTGCGTCTCCGCGGCAATGCGCCGAACTTTATCTCGCCCTCTCGGGCCACATTTCGCTCATTGTAATCAGCTGAAATCCTGTAACGCCACTATCACGCTGACTCGTCATGCCGCACGCTGCCTGTCGCGGCCGACGTGAGGCGTCCCCGCTTCTGCCGCTTGTGCGAGATCCACGACTGGCCGTTTCTCTGCGCGATGGAGAGTGCCCTGTGCGTGCCACGGGTGGCACCCGGTACCCCTGCGAAGATCTGCAGCACTCGCCATCCACCGACCTATACTTAGCTATCCGCTATGCGTTCTGGCCTCAAAGTCAATCAGTCGGTATTGACGTGTCAGGGTTCCACCTTTTGCCAAGGTTCGAATAATCCGATTCGTTAATACCCTATTCACCTGCCATTTTTTGGGAGGATCGTGCGATGAGTGCAACGCTAGAGAAAAAATCTGTGGATAAGCCGGACGAAGTCCGCCCCTTCAAGGAAGGCAAAGGCAAGCTAGCTGTCTTTACGCTCGGCAACCAGACAATGGGCCGTGGCGAGTTCGAACCGGGTTGGCGCTGGAGCCTGCATGTGAAACCGATAGCGGGAACGGATTCTTGCCAGGCCGCTCATACAGGCTTCATCCTTGAAGGTCGGATGATCGTTAAGATGGATGATGGGGCCGAGATGGAATACGGGCCGGGCGACGTCTTTTATATGCCACCGGGGCATGATGCTTGGGTAGTCGGAAACGAGCGTTGTGTGTTGTTTGATGTAACAGGCGTCGCAAAATACGCCAAACCTCACTAAGACGGCTCTTACTCCGGAAGCCGCAGACCGAGCCGCCAGGTCACGTTGCTGCGCGCGCGCGCCTCGCAGCGCGCGCGGAAAAAATCCGTTTGATAGATACGCGGGCGCGCAAGCAACCTGCCCAGAATCGCCCGCTCATGTTGGTCGTATGCACGGTCGTCGAGATCGGGCCGCTCCGCCCTCAGGCGCTCACCGTCTTCGCGAAAGCGGCCGCGCGGAGCGCCAAGCACTGCAAGGTCGATGTCACAAGCGAAACAGACGTCCAGCTCCTCCGCCAGGCTTCTGTGCGCTGTCGCGATAATCATCGCGCAGATGCGGTCGCATGCGGCGATGCGATCTTCGGCCCTGCGCCGGAACCAGTCTGCGCTGCTTTGCTCGTTATTCAGCGCGCCGGGAATGTAGATGACGTCGTGGCACCAAAGTGCGAGTTCGACGGCATCGGGATCGGGAATTAAGCCGCGCGCCAGGTCGAGATCGCGCAAACAGCGGCGCACATGCCGTAGCGTGTGATAACGACGCGCTGGCTCTGCATAGCATCGCGCCAGCGCGGCATAGACGTCCTTGGCATGCGCCCCGCCGCTGCGCGACCACAACGCGATGAAACGCGCCTGCGTCTGGTTCATGCTCGCTCCTTTGCCCGAGCGTCTACGTACGACGGCCCCGCGCCAACGTGATCGCGATGCTCAGAGAAATTCCTTGCGAATGTCGATAGTCGACCTCTGTCCGATACTCCTGTAGTGATGCGCGAGCCACGCATCCGCTTCGCGCCGCCCGTTGTCGCGCAGCTCGCTCAGAAATCCCCAATCCGCGTTGTACTTGCTGGACACACTCAGGGCGCACATGGCATCGTCGGCGCGAATGGAATGGATCAGCATTTCCTTCATCTCGCCGCGATCGACCTTGCCCTGCTGGATCAGGTCGGTTACGAACGCAACCGCTCGCATCTCGCGCATCAGCGACGAGTTGAAGCTGATCTCGCTGATACGGTTGAGAATTTCCGCCGTCGTGATCGGCACACCACGACGCACGAGCGGATTGATATGCACGATCACGATGTCGCGTGTCGTGCAGTTGTAAATCAGCGGATAGATGGCCGGGTTGCCCATATAGCCGCCATCCCAGTAGTGCTCGCCGTCGATCATGACCGCCTGGAACAATGTCGGCACGCATGCCGATGCAAGTACCGCGTCTGCGCAGACATCCTCGCCTGTGAAGAGGCGTATTTTCCCCGTCTCTACGTTCGTCGCGCACAGATAGAGGCGGATCGGACAGTGCTTGCGCAGTTGGGCAAAGTCGACCTGGCTTTCGAGCACTTCGAGGAGCGGATTGAGGTTGTTCGGATTGAACTGGTAGGGCGAAAAGATGCGCAGCGCCATGTCGGCGAATGCATAAAGCGGCGAATAATCGAGCCCGAAGCTGTGCGTGCCTTTTAGCCACGGCAGCCAGCGCAGCGGGTTGTAGCGCTCCGCCGATTGCGCGACCGCCTGCCAGAAGTCGTGCAGCGCCTGGCGCGCGCCCTCTTCGCCGCCCTTCAGCAGGCCATATGCGAGCACGGCGGCGTTCATCGCGCCGGCGCTCGTCGCGCTGACGCCCTCGATCGCGAGCCTGCGGTCCTCGAGCAGCCGGTCGAGCACGCCCCAAGTGAACGCGCCGTGCATCCCGCCGCCCTGTAAAGCCAGCGCGACCTGTTTGGGCGGTTCATCGTCGCAGCGTCTTGTGTGCGTGGTCGTCATGCCCGTCTCCTCAGCTCCCCGTCTGCGCGGAGCGGCGTCAAGCAGTGGGCGGCATGCCGGAGCGCCGCTCGGCGCCGTCCGTCATCGGTGGGGTCATGCAGCGCCCGTATCCAGCGCATCCAGTAGCGCTTGCGCGTCCCGCAGGTCAGCCGTGTCGAAGCCCTCCGTGAAGCAGGAATACACCTCGGATAGCCCTTGCCTTGCCTCCGCCGGGTTCCCTTGCCGCTGCAACAGCCGGGCGAGGTCTGACGCCGCCCGCAATTCCAGCGATCTGGCGCCTTGCGCGCGAGACCGTATGATCGCCTCGTGAAAACAGTCCGCGGCCTTGTTATCGCACACCCGCGCAGGACCCTCGTTGTTCGTCGCAGCCGTTAAGAAGTTTCCCCTGAGCCGGTACAACTCGGCCTCGTAACAATGCTCGCCGGACTTCTCGACGATCGACATGGCCTCTTCGAGCACGCCCACTGCGGCCTCCCTGTCGCCCGCGCGCCAATAGCTGTCGGCAAGCAGCGCCAGGAAATAAGGCCGCTGGTCTTCGCCGCCGGCGGCTCGCTGTGCGTCGAGCCCCCGGCGCATCTGCGCGATGCCCTCCTCGATGTTTCCCTGCGCGCTCATGGACCAGCCCCGCAAAAGCGTTCCCCACGCGAGCCAGTACGGCAATCCGTGTTCGGTCGAGACGGTAATCACGGCTTCCGCACGCTCGCGGGCGAGCGACGACTCCCGCCGCAGTTGGTGCAACTGGGCGGCGTAGGTAAGGCTGAATGCCAGAGTCGGACCATAGGCAAGCTTCTGCGCAAGAGCAAGCGCTTCGAAGCTGCGCTTGCGCGCCTGATCGGGGTACCCCTGGAACCACAAGGTCAAAACAAGGAAATTCAGAGCCCGAATACCGGGATCGACTCCGTGGGAGAAAACGTGTGCCTGATGCTGCTCCGGATCGTAAATCGCGAGAGCCTGTTCAACATGAGTGCGAGCAGCGCCGAAATCGCCCTGCAGAAAAAAGCACGACCCGAGTGCACCATGCGCCTCCATGAGCAAGCCAGGATCGTTTGCGCGGCGCGCGGTACCAAGCATCTGCTTGCCCAGTTCGTAGGCCGTCGCATGCTCCGCGCGCACCAGGTGGTGGATCCGCAATCCCAGTTGCGCGGCAAAGCGCTGCGAGGTCTCGCCGGCACGCTCGCACAACGCGAGCGCGCGCGTATACGTCGCGCCTACCTCCGGCGCGCCATAGCCTCGCACGTCCATCAACGCTGGCCCAAGGGAAAGTAGCAGCGTCAGTTCCCATTGCGCGCGCCCGGGTGTGTCGGGCAAGCGCTCCAGTAGCGCGAGCGCCGCGCCAAGATGATGCATCGCATCGGGATGGGCAGCATGGCGCAGCGCTTGCTGGGCCGCGCGATGCAGGTACTCGACAGCCTTGGGAATATTGCCGCTGAGGCTATAGTGGTGCGCGAGTTCGCTGCAGTAATCGGCGATGCGCGTCGGAAACAGCGCTTCGATCGCCTGCGCGGTGCGCTCGTGCAGTGCGCTGCGCCGCTCAGTGAGCAGCGAATGCCCGGCTACTTCCTGGGTCAGCGCGTGCTTGAACGAATAGTCCATTTCGGGCAAGGCGGGTCGCTCGTAGATGAACTCCGCGGCTTGGAGGTGCGCGAGCAGGCTGCGCAGTTCGTCGTCCCGCGCCGCCTCGTCGCCGAAGATGCGCCGTATCAGACTGAATGGAAACTCGTGGCCAATCACCGCAAGCGTCTGCAGCAGTTCCTTTTCCTCGACCGGAAGCCTGTCGATCCGGGCAGCCAGCACGCCCCGCACGGTGGTTGGAATGTGCAGCGTTGCCGGCGTCTGCTCGATGCGGTAATGGCCGGCATCGCCGAGCAGGGACTTCTCCTCGGCAAGCGTCCGTACCACTTCTTCCATGAAGAACGGATTGCCCTCCGTTTTTTCCATGATCAGCTGCTTGAGCGGCACGAGCGTGGGATCGTCGCCGAGCAGCGCCGTGAGCAGTCCGTGGGCGTCGGCCGCGCCAAGCGGTTCCAGCCGGAGTTCGCTGCAGTGCGCCGCGCGCTCCCAGGCGGGCTGATACTCGGGCCGATAGTTCAGCAGAAGCAGAATCCGCGCGTCCGGCACGTGCTCGATCAGGTACGCAAGGAAGGCTTCTGTTTCGCGGTCCAGCCATTGCAGGTCTTCGAACAGTAGATGGACCGGCTCATTCTGACTTTCCCGAGCGAGGAGTTGCCTGATGGCTTCGAAGGTTCGGTCGCGCCGAATCCGCGCGTCCATCTCCGCGAGCGCCGAGCCGGCTTCACAAATGCCGAGCAGATAGAGCACGTACGGCACGATATCCTCGAAGCTGCGCTCGAGCGTCAGCGCCTTGCCGATGACCTTTTCCCGGCAGTGCCGCTCGTCGTCCTGAGCGGTGATCTGGAAATAGTTCTTGAGGAGTTCGATCAGCGGCAAGTTGGCAAACGCCTTGCCGTGCGACACAGAGAAGGTTTCCAGCACGAGCGCGCCGCGCCGTGAGCGCTCCTTGAACTCGTGAAAGAGCCGCGACTTCCCGACACCGGCTTCGCCTACCACGCCGACGACCCGTCCGTGCCCTGCCCTGATCGCATCCAGTGCCCGGCTCAGGTGCTCCATTTCCGTCTCACGGCCGATGAACCGCGCTAGACCACGGTGCGCCGCCAGTTGCAGCCGCGTGCGCAGCGCGCCGGGGCCCAGTACCTCGTACACGCACAGCGGTTCGGGAATGCCTTTCAGTTGGGTCGCGCCCAAGGCCTTGAACTCGAAATAGCCTTCGGCCAGCTTGTGGGTTGACTCGCTGACGAGAATTGACGCGGGCGTGGCGATTCCCTCAATGCGTGACGCGATGTGAATCGTGTGCCCGAGCGGATCGTAGTCGGTGTGCAGGTCGTCCGTGCGGATCGAGCGGACGACGACTTCGCCGGTGTGAACGCCCACGCGAATTTGCAACGGAATACCTTCCTCCAGACGAATCCGGTCGCCGTGGGACCGCATCGCCTGTTGCATCCGCAACGCCGCGAACAGCGCGCGCTGCGGATGGTCTTCGTGGGCGATCGGCGCGCCGAAGAGGGCGAGGATGCCGTCGCCGAGCGACTTCGCCACGTAGCCTTCATAGTAGTGGACGGCTTCCATCATCAGCGCGACGACGGGCTTGATCAGGCGATGTGCCACTTCGGGATCGAGATCGTGGATCAAAGCGGTGGAACCGGCCATATCCGCAAACAGCGCCGTTACCGTCTTGCGCTCGCCAGCGGTTTCGCCCCGCGCTTCCATGGCCGCATGTTCCGCACGGATGCGTTCGGCAAGATGGCGAGGCGTGTAATGAACGGGCGCTGGCGACGGTTCCGAAACGGATGGGCGATATGGGGATCGCGTTGCCGGTGCCTCGCTGAGCGGCGCTCCACATTCGCTGCAGAATCGGGCAGCCGACGCGGCCTCATGTCCGCAACGCGAACATGTGCGAGAGAGCATAGCCCCGCACGCTTCGCAGAACCTTGCGTCGGCTGAGTTCTCGGACCCGCAGTTTGTGCAGCGCATACAACCCTCTTCCGGCCAAGGGTCAACACATAAACATTATGCGCCGCTCCACACTGACATTCATTCGCGAATGCGCCTCCCGGTGCTTGGGCGTCGGTTACGCGCGCCCCCCAAATCCGGCCTGCAACTTGATCCGGCTCCGCGCACTCTCGCTCATCCGAAATATGGGCCGCATGAACGCACTGAGCTCGGCATATCCGTACAGCGGTAGAACATGAGCGACATACTGGTCTGGACGGACGACGACGAGCGCCCCGCTTCCGCGATCGATGCCGCGCTCCTCGAAAATGTCGGTTGTCGCATCGCTGGTAAACACTTTCTCGTAGTCCACCAGACCATATCGCCCTTTGCTGGGCAACAGAATGGCCGGTAGACGTTCGAGATCCACTTCCCTGTGAGGCTGCTGGATGACCGCCCGAAAATCCAGTACGTCATCCGGGGCGGCATCCGAAGGTGTGAACTGGCGCAGAACGGAATCCGGCGAATCAGCTAGGTGTTCGCAAAACGCATCGAATGCTTTGCAGCTGACGTCGGCAAAGGCGTACACGCGCCAGCGTCCGTCGGCCCGCGCCGCGTGGCCGAGTTGAATCGGTTTAGCATCGGCGAGCCGGATCACCGGCGAGGAATGGAAGCGGCTACCAATTGTAAAGCCGCGTGCGAGCATCTGGTAAATCGGCTCGCCGGTGAGCAAGCCCTGCGGGTACCGGGTCGCCACCCCCGCGGTGTAGCGACCCGCGCGCACGAAGTAGGCCTGTAATTCGGCAGGATCGACGCCTCTACCTTCCGGACGGCTGGGATCTTTTGGCGGAGCAGCCATCATCGCCGACCATTCCTTATCGAAGTCGATCAATTCCTGCGCGACCGGTTGGCGCTCCTCGGAATACGTACGCAAAAGCTGGGGGGCACTGCGCCCCAGCAGGACAGCACCAAGTTTCCAGCCGAGGTTGAAGGCGTCCTGCATCGAAACGTTCATTCCCTGACCGGCCTTGGCACTGTGGGTATGACAGGCGTCACCTGCAATAAACACACGTGGAGCGCGCTCGCTCCCGTCAGGAGCCAGAGAATCATCAAAGCGATCGGTTAGACGTTGCCCCACTTCGTACACTGAGAACCACGCAACTTCCTTGACGTCCAGCGTATAAGGATGCAGGATCCGTTGCGCGATCGCGATGATACGGTCGACGGTCATCTGTTTAATGGACACACGATTCTCGGGTGTCACCTCTCCCAGATCGACATAGAAGCGCACGAGATAGCCGCCTTCGCGCGGGATGAGGAGCAGATTGCCTCCCGCCGCTGACTGAATGGCCGCTTTCAGCCGGATGTCCGGAAAGTCAGTGATCGCCAGCGCGTCCATTACACCCCACGCATGGTTAGCGGCATCGCCGCATAGAATTTGTCCAATAGCGTCCCGCACGCGACTGCGAGCGCCGTCACAACCGACGACATAGCGGGCGCGGATAACAACTTCCTCGCCGGCTCGCTCGGGATCCGTGCGGCGCAACGTGACGAGTACGGGGTAATCATAGGCATCGTCGCGTTCGACGTTTGCAACTTCGAGGTCGTAATCCGGCTCGAGCCGCCCAGCAGAGCGGCGCATGACGTCCAACAAATAGTCCTGGATACGGGCCTGATTAACGATTACGTGCGGGAACTCTGAAAGACCTGGCTCGGTATCCTGAACGCGTCCGGTACGCTTGATTGCATCACGGTCAACCGCATCCGGGCGCCAAAAAACGGTTTCATTAACCCAGTACGCTTCGCGCAACAAATCCTCTGCCAGTCCAAAGGCGTTGAACATTTCTACGGTACGGCAGGCAACGCCGTCGGCCTGACCCAGCAGTAGCGGGCCGGACCTTCGTTCGATAACCCGCGTCGCGATGTCCGGGAATTGCGATAGCTGAGCCGCAAGCACGAGTCCGGCAGGACCGCTGCCGACAATAAGAACATCCACCGTGTCGGGCATTTCAGGCCTGTGCGCGTGCTCAGCGACAGGCTCGATCGCAGGGTCGCCGACGCGGAACCCGTTGAGATGAAATTGCATAATGACTTCCTCCGTTTCTGATGCGTGTGCGGCTCCTGTCCTTAAACTCAGGAGACAGACGTTGCGTATGCCGAATCCCGCAATGAGAGAGGCGGCGCCAGGCCGTTTTTATGCCGGGTCCGTTTTATTTTTTTGCTGCGTTCGGGAGTGGCGCGTGAATGCAAACTCGGGGATCAGAACAGGTGACGCTCTCTAACCCAGCACATGGCGATAGTCGCGAGGAGCGGACCCGCCGCAAGCGTGATGAACGCGGCGTGGAATGAACCGGTCCGCTGGAACACTACGCCAACGACGACGGGAACAATGACGCTTCCGAGTTGCCAGAAGGCGTTGGTAAAACCGTACGCAGATCCGACTAAAGCAGGCCCTGCTATCTCGGCAACCATAGCGACGATCAGCGGTGTGTAGATGAAGGCCGTCACGCCAAGGAGAGGCGCGGCTATCATGAACGCCGTTTCGCTTTTGAGCATGCCAAACACTAGCAACATCGCCGTAAAGCTCGCGAAGCAAACGATCAGGATTGGCTTTCTTTTTCCGCCCAATAGGTCCGAGACAAGCCCTACGAGAGGCTTAGAAAGAATCGCTCCAACGCCGAACATAGCCGCGATGATTCCGGCCGTGGCGCCGGAAAAGCCATGTCCCTTCACGATAAGCGCATTGACCCAGAACGCGAAACCCCAAGTACCCCAAAGCGCGCCGAAACCAATCAGCGCTAACAGTGCAAGATCCTTATTACGGACCAGGGCTGCGAGGCTTGGGGAACTAACAGAGGTCACGCGGGGAATTTCGGCATCCCGAAGCAAGGTAAGGCACAACATACCAACACCGGCTGTCAGCGCGCCAAGTATCTGATAAACGCCAGCCCACCCAATAATCGGCGTTAGAAACGGTACTGTCGCGTTCGTCGCGACAACGGCGACAGACGATGCGGTCGTCAAAAGTCTCATCGCTCGACCCCGCATCTTGAAGTCGAACCAAGTCGCAGTGAGCTTAACGCACGCAGAATAATCCGCGCCGGCGGCAAGACCCATGACAGCCTGGATCGCAAGGCCCATGAGCGTTGAGTCGGTGTAGCTGAACGCGAACGTTGAAAGGCCAAGGGGAATAAGCGCAAACGCTAGCATCCTGCTCGGCCCGAAACGGTCCGTTCCGAGCCCCCCAAGCGCGTTGGCGATTACGTAGCCGACATAGAAAGCTGTGACAAACATGCCGAGGCTTCCAAGAGGTAGGCCGAGCGCGCTTCCGACCTTGATCGAGACGCTGGCCCAGGCCAGACGGTCGGCGAATGCAAAGAGAAGCGCAAGCCACGCAATGGCGAGTACGATCCAGCGATATGCGGGCATCGCAGCTAACGCCGAACCGGCAGGCTCTTTGGCGAGGTTTGATCGAGTCATTTTTTCTGTCTCCTGTCGTGACGCGGCTGCTCTGCGGCAATCACGTCATACCGCCATCATGTGTGTCGGTTTTAGACTGGCATGATGCGGGGCACTGCATCACAAAGTGGCGCCTTCGTTGCCTTTTCCCGGCGCGGGGTTCGACTAATCGCCAAGGAAGGCGCCCTGCGCGACCAGCACGGCCTGCAACGCCTCAGTGTCGGTCTCATACACGGGCTTGTTACGTCGAATGGCAAGTGCGGCAGCGGCGCCGGCAGCCTCTCCCATCGCAAAACAGGCCCCCGTAACGCGAGCTGCGGACTGTCCGTCATGGGTCATCGACGCACAACGGCCAGCGACCATGAGATTGCGAAACCGCGTTCCGTCGGTGTGCCGCGGGAGGAGCATGCGGAACGGCAGTTGGTTGTACCCCCGGGACTCAGGGATGGGCGGCCACTCCCAGATGACATCGCCGGCCACATGCTTCTCGAGAGGCCAGCCATTCACTCCGATGCTGTCGGCAAAGCTTGCGCAGTCAAGCACGTCTTGGCCCGACAGCATGTACTCGCCCACGATTCTTCGCGTCTCGCGAATCCCGAGCTGAGGAGCAATGTCGAGAACATACGCATCCTTGAACCCCGAGATTTCCTGACGCAAAAACTTGATGTAGTTCGTGATTTGGCGACGACCTTCGAGCTCCCCAGCACTTAGCGCGCGTGCATTCGTCCCATCCGTTGCGCGCCCATCCGCGTCGGCCAGTTGGGTCACATTGACGCGCCATTCCGTGGGATTTTTTTGCGGTCGAACGATAGCGCCGCGTCGGGGAAAACTGTATTTTCCGCTTTGCTGGGCGTCTGCCATCACCTTCGGGATGTCAAGCCAAGCCTGTCCGGCCGCCGCGGGATCAACCCCTCCGACCCGGAACATCAAGCTCGGATACAACATTTCGCCGGGACCCATTCCTTTTTCGAAGGCCGCGCCCGCCCAGTACGCGAGATCGGCGTCCCCCGAGCAGTCGATAAAAACTTTACCGAGCACGGCCAGGCGGCCGGACTTCGTTTCAACGATGAGCGCATCAACGCTACCGGTGTCAGATCGGGTCACGCCAGCAGCAAGCGCGTGGAAAAGGATCTGTACCCCCGCGGCTTGCAGCATGCTGTCCGCCGCGCACTTGAACGCGGACATGTCGTAAGCCTGAGCGCAAAGCTTGCCAAATATCAGATGCGGGGCGTTTAGTCCCCCGAGTTCGCTCATGCGCGCGAGGAGATCGTCTGCAATGCCATGAACGACCTGCCGGATTTCGCCATGAACGTTTGCGTGCAAGCCGCAGAAATTTGTCACGCCAGCAGCCGTTCCCATTCCTCCGAGGAACCCATATCGCTCGATGAGGAGCACGCTCATGCCGTTATGCGCCGCGCTAGCGGCGGCAGCAAGCCCGGCCGGACCACCACCCAGCACGACTACCTCGTACTCACCGTATATCGGCAATTCCTTCGCCGGTTCGATGACTCCAGTCGTCGCCAATGTCTTTTCCACACGTGCTCCGTTAGTATCGACGAGACAACGGGCTGACCGGATCATGCAGGGTCCCGCGGTTGTCTCCAACCTCTTACCCGGCATCGGCGCCGGGACAGCCAGAACTGATTTCTCTTTACTGCATCCTAGCTGATCTAATTCGCGGTTATTTGCGCTACATTGGAGCCTCAGTTTTTGCGTTCTGGAAAAGCGATGGATACGCTTTTGAGTCTCAGGGCATTTCTTGCCGCGTCGCGCTACGGCAGCTTCTCGGAGGCGGCACGCCAGATGCACGTCGTTCCGTCGGTGATCGCGAAGCGGGTGTCGGATCTGGAGCGGACGATGCAGACACGGCTATTCAATCGGTCGACGCGGCAAGTTTCTCTGACAGAAGCGGGCCACAAATTTCACGTCCATGCCAATGCGCTGGTGATCGAATTCGATTCAGTCATCGGGAGCATGAAACGGCAGGGCGACGTGCTGCAGGGTCACCTGCGAATCAAGATGCCCACCACGCTGACTGTCCTGTATCTCGCCAACGTTCTTACCGCATTTCAGCGCGAGTACAACCAGGTCACGATGGAGGTAGTTTTGGCGGACCGATCCGTCAATCCGATCGAGGAAGGCTACGATGTCGTCGTCACCGGGCTCGCAGAGAGCTATGAGGGGGTATCCGACCTTTCCTTGTGTCCTCTAGACCAACTCGTCTGCGCATCGCCCAGTTATTTCGAGACGAGACCCCGCCCGAAGCATCCGAGCGATCTGGCAGACCACGATTGTCTGGTTTTCAGGCCGAAGGGGCCGTCCTGGCAATTTGAAAGTCCGCGCGGCCCTATCGCTGTCGACGTGCCTCAGAAGCTGGTTGCGAACGACAACTCCATGCTATTTGCTGCTGCTTGCGCCGGCAACGGCATCGCTGTGCTGCCCACTTACCTGGCGAAGGATGCAGTCGAAGACGGTAGATTGGAGTCGTTGCTCGTCGAATTCCCTCTGCGAGCTACATGGCTAAAAGCGCTCGTTCCAAAGCGACGCCAGCAATTGCCCCACGTCGCCGCTTTGGCAGAGTGGCTGCGGGCGCACCTCGAAAACGCACCGCCATGGGAACAGGGGTAACCGGACAAGTACACCTGTGCTCGTGTAACAATCCTCCAAGGACACGAGACGCCAACGATCGTCGAGCCGGCAGATGCGCACGTCAACCTGGGAGCAACAGATGAAGCCCATACGTAATACCGACTCCGCTCTAGGCGAGTGGTACATCGACACGGCATGCATCAATTGCGGTGCATCTCGTCACGTCGCGCCGGGGCTGATTGTCGAACGAAACGACAAAAGCGTCTTCGCTCGGCAGCCGGCCACGCCGGAAGAGCAGCTTGATGTCTGGCGTGCGGTGCTCGTATGCCCTACGGCGTCGGTACGCAGCGAAACGAAACAGCCTCGTCCGAACACAGCGATCTTTCCGCAGCAGATCACATCGGGCGTGTGGCGCTGTGGATTCAACGCACGGTCGTCGTTTGGCGCGCATTCTTATTTTGCCGCGCGTCCGGAAGGCAATCTGCTCATCGACTCCCCGCGCTATGCGGCGGAGCTGGTGAAATGGTTTGAAAGCGCCGGCGGTATTGCGCACATTCTGCTGTCGCATTGCGACGACGTCGCAGACGCGGAAAAATACGCTCGTCAATTCGACGCGCACGTCTGGATTCACCGCGAGGACGCGTCGGCTGCCCCGTATGCAACAGATCTGCTCGACGATGGTTCAGCACTGAGCATTGCGGCCGGCGTGCGCGCGATCCCCGTACCCGGGCACACCCGGGGTAGCGTTGTCTACCAGCTCGATGATCGCGTGCTGTTCTCGGGTGATTCGCTTGCCTGGAGTCCACGTCAACAGGATCTCGTCGCGTTCAAGGATGCATGCTGGTACTCGTGGGCTGCGCTCGCCGAATCGCTGAGCAAGTTGACCTCGTATCGCTTCGAATGGTTGCTTCCTGGTCACGGCTGGCACGTGCATCTACAGGCTGCGGAAATGAATGCCCGCTTGCTCGCATTGGTTGCGCGCATGCGAAAGGACTGAATTCGCTGTTTTTCTCAATGCTAACCCGAGAAGCGGTGTCATACCTGTGGGTTCCATGCTTGAACACGAGAACCGCCCTTCCTTGGCTGCATCCTGAATCGCCAAAGAATCCTTTTATATTCAATGATTTGAAATCCACGTCCGAGCAAGTAAAAGTTGTACGCGAAACTTCAAGTCATTGATTTGATTATGACTTTTTTACCGCCTATTCCCACTCGATTGTCAATTCAGTGGCTGGAACCTTGTGGGTACGACGTTTCCGCCTGGTCACGCGACGTCGATACCGTCAGCGATGCCGAAACTCCTGCCCAGCACTTAACGGCTTTCGCCGGACCGCACCGGAGACTCCACGCCCGCTTTGTTTCAAAAATCGCGGAGACTGGTGTCTCAGGACGATTCGTGAGCGCGATACCGTCGCTGATACCATCAGGCTCGTTCGAACGCGGTCCTCGATACCGTCACAACCGTAATGCGGCGCTAAGGTCATCGTGCTCGAAGGCACTTGCCATGCGGGCAATCTCCGCGCGCCTAGAACCGACTTCCTGAGCGACCGATTGCCATGTCCGGGTCACGTTGGCCACCTCCCGAATCGTGGCCCGAGCCTGTTTCAGCGACAAGCCAAAGAACTCCGCGGCATTTTCTAGGAGGTCGACCGAACACGTTCCCTCATCGAGATCGATGTTAGTCGTCAGAACGCGCGCCTTAACATCGGTTGGCGTCGGATTGAGGTCATAGGCCGGTGACAATTCCCAGCCATCGTGTCCCGTCCACAGAAAACCATGATTGCGCAGATGGTCATCCACATTGGAGACCAGCACATTGAAGGCTACGCGGCGATACAGCTGCGCAGCATCGGCCCGCGCTTTCGCGCCATGTTGCGTCAGTGCATCAACCAACTCGGGATAACTGCCGCGTTGGCCATCCCGCGATCCGGTCATCGACATGGCCGAGAGGAAAGGAATGCGGATGGCCCCCGCGCGATCAAAGCGGCGCGACAGCAGTACAGCCTTGCCCGCTACCTCGAGCAGTTCATGATGTGGGGTGGAGATACCGGCTCGTTCAGCCAATCGCAGGGCGATTTCCTCCCAGATCTCGATGCTGTAGTCGTCTGTCTCCTTCGGAAACTTGGCAATCGACAAATGGCCGTACTGATCGATGACCGACGCCTTCGGACGTGCGCCACCGAGTGACGATCCCGGCGCAAAGATCAGTTGTAAATCCTCATCGGTTTCCTCGTCGCGCAAGATGCGTTCGGTGATTTGCAGCAGCCGACCTAATTCGATGATCGCGGGAACGCCAGTGCGCACGGGCGCCTGAAACTCCTCTTCTCCGCTCCAGCGAAAACGCAACGCGCCCAGGCGAGTTTCGTCTGCTACGCCTAGCAGATAGTCCAGTTCACCGAGCGTGCGGACCCGCCGTCGTTCGCGTTCGGCTTGGCGACGCTCTACTCGCTGCATGAGACGGCGCCCCCAAGTATCCGGCGCCGAATCGCCGATCGAGCCAAAAATGGGTTGGTCAGCCGGCGGTGGGAACAGCCCTAGCGTCAACGCCAGCGCCGGCTCGATCGAGAAGCGCTCGTCGTCGGCCAGCCAGGTCTCGTCATATTCGAACGTGACTGTTTCTTCCCGACGCGACGCATGGCGCCTGAGCAGCCCTACAGGTCGCGACGTGCCGTCGAGATCGATATACACCTCGACATCAGCCATGGTCACCCTTCCCTCCGCTACGTGGCAGCCGGACGCGCTGAGGCAGTGCCGCGGCTGCCAGCGATTGCCCCACGGTATCGCGGGCAGCGTCGGCAACCTCCTGTAGTCCGCCTAAAAGCCCGAGCGCCAGCAACACGGCCGCATAAATGCCGATGCTCACGCCCGGATCACCCGCCTCGACCCGCTGCAAAGTCGCTCTCGACGTGAAAGCGCGCTCGGCAATCACCGCCATGGTCAATCGGCGGCGACGACGCGCGTCGTGAATATCTGCGCCCAATTTGCGCAGTGCCCGTCGGACGGCGGCAGAAGGAGCGTGGGGGGTTGGCATTTTACTACCTTCATGGTACTTAATACGCGATAATGTAGCACGAAGATGACATTCATGTTGCCAACCCGTCCCGTTGCTGAACGGCTCGATGCCGTACTGACACGGATCGCACATCACTGCGCATGGGCTTTTTGCGAATCGCAAGCCGCATGAAGTAAGCGAGCAAGAGCGCAGAAACGGGGCGCGCGCCTATCTTGCGCCGCCACAGTTGCCGGCACCAAGGCAGCTAATCGGGCGTTTTCGTCCCGCATGCGAGCGAGCTCCACGAGCAGATGTTCGCGTGTGCGATTTTCTCAGTCCGGGCCCGACAATTCATCGCCCTTGACGCAAGGCGCACACAGCTGAGCCAAAATCCCTCTCCCACTGGCGGCGCGCGGCCCGCCACGGAAGCACATCGGCCACTCATGTGTGCGCTTTCAGCTGACTGCCTCCCCGACGGGTGTGTGCCAGGACAAGGCAATATCTGGACTAATCCCCATGGTCCGTCAGAACAGACCTGTCCCGATAAAGACGCGGTGCGCTCTGACGAAGTCTTTTGATTCTTTCCACTCTGCTTTGCAGTCCTCTGGATGGTGATGATCGCGCTGGACTGCTCGCGCCGTACGATATGTGACGGCGCATCGTGGTCTCTCAGAAGCGGCCGAAACGCGTCGATGCGACCCCTGATCGAGCAAGCGATAAAGAGTCCGTGGCCGCAGCGTGCCTTCCACCGGTTTGAATATCGTCGCCCCCTGACTCTCTTCGAGCACTTACCGAAACGGGAACTACTGATCAGTCGAGGGCCCCTTCTGCGGCCAGCCCAACCAACGTATCGACAACGTGCCGGACTTTTGGCCGCAGATGCGCCACCTTCGGCCAGACGACGTGCACGTCGATGAGGTCCTTCGATACCTTGTCGAGCACCGATACGAGTGTTCCATCTTTCAAGCCCGGTCGGAGGAGCGACATCGGCATCTGGCAAATTCCGAGTCCGGACAACGCGGCGTCGACAATGGTATCGCCGTCACTTATCTGATGAGTCGGAGGCGGAGAGATGCGCCGCGATTCCCCATCTGTGTTGACCCGCCATGCAAGCGGCTGCCCTCTGCGATACCCAACAATGCATGAATGGTGCTGCAGGTCATCGACCGTCTTTGGAGTCCCGCTCCGTTTGAGATACTCTGGAGCTGCCGCGATGACCATCCTCTGGCTCGTCAGACGGCGCGCGACGAGGCCACTTGAACTTTGCAGTTCTCCAAATCGCACCACGAGATCGACGCCCTCCTCGATCGGGTCAATGATGTGATCGGAGAAGGTCATCGTGAACTGGAGATCGGGATGCTCCCGGCCGATCTTGAGAAGGATCGGAACCAGTACACGTCGACCGAACGCCGCAGGCATATCAATGCGCAGGCGGCCCACCGGTCGTTGCTGTCCTGGCCCCAAGGCAGCTTCCGCCGCTGAAATTTCGTCCAGTGCCGCAGAACACGCAGCAAAGTAAGCCTCGCCATCCGCGGTCAACGCGATGCTGCGCGTCGTCCGGTGAAAGAGCTTGGCGCCAAGGCGCTCCTCTAGCTTGGCAATGGACTTGCCAACGGCCGACTTGGTCAGCCCGAGCTGGTCAGCAGCGTCCGTAAAGCTGCGCGCTTTGGCGGCGGCTACGAAAATCGCAACGCCGCTGAAGGATTCCGGTTGCGCCATGAAAATGCCCTATCGGAGAAGTGCCATCTCCATTTATGGCGCAGATCGGGCGGTTGTCAACTTTTTCTCAACGGGTGACGCGGACGCCGGCTTTGCCGTGCACCCGCGGTCCCTGCCTTCAGATCCGGACGGCGCGGCCGCTCTGCGCCGCCTCGAGCGCGCAATTGGCGATGTGAAGCGCCTTGATGCCGTCGCGTGGAGTCGCGGGGATTGCCGTGCCGCTCTGCAGTGCGTCGATGAAGGCGTTGAGCTCGACACGATACGAATCCGCGTGCCGCTCCAGAAAGAAGTTGAGCAGTGGATCGCGCGCCTCGGTCGCGCCGCTGGTCCAGCGACGCAGACTCGACGGACGATGATTCTCGTTCAGCACCATGCCCTTCGAACCGAACACCTCCACGCGCTGATCGAAGCCGTAGGCAGCCTGTCTCGAGTTATTGATGTGACATTGCTTCCCGGATGCTGTGCGCAACAGGACCATCACGCTGTCGAAGTCGGGAATCTCTTCAAGGCCTGGATCGACCAGACGATTACCCATCGCCATGACCTCGACCGGATCCTCGCCCAGCAGCCAGCGCGCAGTATCAAAGTCATGAATGGTCATATCGCGAAAGATCCCGCCAGAGTGGCGAAGATATTCGCGCGGCGCAAGGCCGGGGTCGCGGCTCGTGATCACGACCTGACGAACGTCACCCACCTCGCCGTCACGGATCGCTTTTTTCAAGGCCATAGCGTCAGGGTCGAAGCGCCTGTTGAAAGCGAGCATCACCTTGCCCTGCAGTCGCTCGATCTCCTCCACGGCGGCGAGCGCCCGATCGATATCGAGGTCGATCGGTTTTTCGCAGAGAACGGGTTTTCCGAGCCGGACAGCGCGCAGGGTGAGGTCAATATGGGTGTCAGTCGGGGTGCCGACAATGACCGCATCAACGTCTTCGCGATCAACCGCTGCCCCACAGTCGAGGCTGAAATCACAGCCGAGCGAACTCGCCAGATCTGCAACCGCAGCCTCGTTGGGATCGGCAACAACGACGAGTTTAAGACGACGGTCTGCTGCAACGTTTGCAGCGTGGATTTTTCCGATGCGGCCCGCACCAAGGACAGCAATTCGCAACATACAAGTCTCCTGTGTCCATCTACGCGCCTGTGCGACGCGCTATTTACTGCAAAGTCAATTTCAAGAGGTAGCAACATTCCTTCGGCGCGCTGGCGAACCGGCGCACGTAGGTTGCAGCAACTTCTGAACATAGAGATGCTCTGGCTTGTTCAGGCCATCTGGCGCAAATTCCCGGCTCAACCGAAGGATATCCACGACACCATACTCCGAGATATCCGGCCCTTGCTCTCCGCGCGCCGCTGCGATTTCGATGGCCAGCCGATGCGCGTAGCTGCGCTCCCTTAGCAGCACGGCGAGCGCCTCCGCGAGAATCGTGCGGTCCTGGGTAGACATTGACGATCCAGACATGTCCTCTCCTGCTACCTTTCGGTTACCCTCATACGGCGCGCGAACGCACGCCAAGGCCGTTCCGGCTCTGCGGCTGCGAGCGCCCTCATCCTCAGATGAGGCTTCGAATGCTGCCGCCATCGACGCCCCACACCGCTGACGTTACAAATGAAGCGAGGTCTGAGGCCAAGAACACGATCACGTTCGCCACCTCTTCCGGCGTACCCAGACGATTCAACGGGAGCTGGCGCAGTGAGAGTTCATGCTCCACGGCGTCACGCGGCTCCATGCCGTGGAACTTGCCCATCGTGTCCGCGAAGCCACCTTCCTTCGTCCAGAACGGCGTCCATACGGGCCCGGGGGCAACCGCATTGACGCGGATCCGGGGCGCCTCCGCACGCGCCAGCCCCTTGGTCAACGCAAGTACAGCTGCCTTCGACGCCGAATAATCGATAGGAACCGGCTCCGGCTGTCGAGCCAGGTCCGATGCGTTATTGATGATCACGGCCTTGTCCCGCGCGCGTAGTGCGGGAAGCAGATGGCGGCATGCACGCACGTAACTCATGAAATTGAGGTTCAGGGTGAAATCCCAGTCCTCGTCCGAGAGTTCCTCGAATGTCCGCACCTTGCCAGCGCCAACATTGTTCACGAGCACGTCGACCTGCCCGCTATACGGCCGCAGCGCCGCATCAATTCCTTCGTGAACGCCGTTGGCTTTCGAGAGGTCGGCCCGAGCGATGCTCACGTTACTTCCCATCGACCGAAGTTCCGCCTGGACCTCCTCGAGTCCGCCGCCATCGATATCCACCAGGCACAGTCGTGCACCCTCCTTTGCGAACGCAACTGCCGTCGAGCGGCCGATGCCCTTCGCAGCGCCAGTTACCAGGACGATCTTTCCGTCAAGTCCCGTCTCCATTGTTGTCTCCTTTACTATTTTTCGGTAATCCTTCAGATGCGAGAAGCGCTAAAACCGCATTTATCCACGCTAGCCATGGGCGAGTAATGTGCTTCAGCCCCGTTCAGTGTTCAAGGCAGAGCTAACGATTGTCCACGCGCTTTATGAATGGCCGAATATCGATCGACTTCCAGATCTTCGCCTTGTTGAACGGATCGTCCTTGACGAATGCCTCGATGTCAGCGATCTCCTCTGACTCATAGAGGAAGAAGCTACCGATCATTGTCGTTCCGTCCGCTTTGGTCAGCGGACCTGAGATCAAGGTCTTCACCGGTGAAGTCTGCAGGTAGGCTTTGTGGGCGTCGTAGTGTTCGAGCCGGCGCTCGACGACTCCGTCGTGGTCAAGACAATAGACAGTGAAATGCATACTGCACCTCCAGAGATTCAAATGGCCGACGTACTCATGCGCGACTTCAATGCTGGCGCGGAATCATGCCGGCCTGTGTCACCCTAGTGCGGGCTCACTCCGTCAAACGCATCCTGCAGCAGGGCGCGGATCGCTTCACGTTCGATCGGCCGCGGATTCCAGTACGGATTCGAGCTGGCGATTTCCGCTGCCTTTTCTACGTCCTCGGCCTTCATCCCGATATCTTTCAGCGCGACCGGCGCGCCATTGGCCTTCGCCAGTTCGTAGACGCCGATGGCTGCATCGTCCGCTCCGATCGCACGCGCAATGCGGATCATCGCGTCAGGCGCAGCCTGTCTGTTGTACGCAAGCGCGTGCGGCAACACGATGGTATGGGTTTGCGCGTGTGGGAGATTGAAGCTCCCTCCCAGCGTGTGACAGAGCTTGTGGTGTAGCGCCATTCCCACGCTACCCAGAGTCGTCCCGCACAGCCATGCTCCATACAGTGCCTGCGAACGGGCATTGATGTCAGTGGAGTTCGCAACGATGCCTGGCAGCGCACGAGCCAGCGATGCGATGCCCTCTTCGGCCATCAGGCTGATAACCGGATTCGCGTCGCGCGAATACAGCGCCTCTGCGGCGTGTGCGATGGCGTTGATGCCGCTGGTTACGGAGAGCCCAACTGGCAATGTGACCGTGAGGTCGGGATCGTAAATCACGGTTCTCGGAAGCACCCTGACGTCCGTTCCGGTCTTCTTCAGGCCGCCCTCGGTAATCCCATAGATCGCCGTCATCTCGCTGCCGG
This sequence comes from uncultured Burkholderiaceae bacterium, assembly GCA_966212065.1. Taxonomy (GTDB): domain Bacteria; phylum Pseudomonadota; class Gammaproteobacteria; order Burkholderiales; family Burkholderiaceae; genus Trinickia. The sequence continues at coordinate 9,166 of CBIHOQ010000051.1, read as the reverse complement.
CGTAGGTCGTGGGAATCGCGAGAATGGGAAGACCGGAATCCATCGCGATCGCCTTCCCGAGGCCGACCGTGGAACCTCCGCCGACGGCGATGGCGCAGTCGGCGTTCAGCTCCCGGGCCAACGCACGTGCTTCGCGAGCGAGTTCGATTGGCACATGCATCACAGCCTTGTCGAAAACAGCTGCCGTGCGCGCACCCAGCCTCGCGGCGACCATTTCGGCAGTCTCCCGCTGCTCCGGCGTGCAGAGAACGAGTGCACGTTGCGCGCCGAGCTCGAGGACTTCACGCTCGAGGTGCTGCAAGCTACCCGCGCCGAAAACTACACGGCCCGGTCGTGCCTGATAGATAAATTCAAGCTTTTGCATGTGCGGGCTCCGCCTCCACCGTACGCATCGCGGCAGCATCAAATTCATAGTCGACCTGGAATCGTGCTGTCCGGAGGTCGCCAAGTTCCGTCCGGACACGCAGATGCTCAGGATGAGACGCATAAGCGTCCAACGCTTCACGGGACTCAAACTCTGTCACGAGAACTGCGTCGCATGCGTAGTCGACCCCGCTTGAGTCGATGCCGACCTCAAGATGGCTCATCCCCGGAATTCGACCCCGCAGCCCTTCGAAACTTGTCTTCACAAGCTCTGACGTTGCCGCTCGCTCGGCCTCCGTGTCGCCGCGAACACGCCACATAACGATATGCCGGATCATGCGTTTTCCTCCGATGGATTGAGGACGAAATCGTAGTCGAGCGTGTACCACGGTACGTCGAATACCTTGCCGTCCGGTGCGATCCCGGGCTCGTGACGAACCCAGTCTGCAATCAGGGAAGAACGCACGCCGAAGACTACGTCGGAATCGAGATACTGGTCGCCATCCCGGAATACGTGAGTGATCAGCGTCACGTAGCCGGGCGCCTGAAGCATGAAATGCAGGTGGGCTGGGCGCCACGGGTGGCGTCCAGTCGCGGCGAGCATTCGGCCGACCGGCCCATCGTGGGGAATCGGATAAGCTTCGGCGAGAATCGATCGAAAATAGAAATTCCCCTCGGCATCGGTCTGCAACCGCCCGCGAGCACGATGTTCAGTGGGCCCATCGCCACTGTGCGTCTGGACGTCGTAAAAGCCGTCTTCGTCCGACTGCCACACGTCAAGCCACGCATTCGGCACAACTTCGCCATCTGCGCCGCGGACCTGTCCTTTCACGTAACATGGCGCGCCATGTGCGCCATTCGAGATGTCGTCGCCGTTCTTATAGACCGGGGCCCCCTCGAGAAAAAACGGCCCGAACACCGTTGCCTCGGTGCAATTGGCCGGTTTGCTGTTGTTCTGAGCCGTCACCAGCATGGACAGGCCAAGCGTATCGGAAAGCAGGATGAATTCCTGGCGCTTGTCGTCGGTAATGTGACCGACCTCAGTGAGAAATGAAATAGCCTTGAACCACTCAGCCTCGGTCAGCTTCACCTCTCTCGCAAAAGCGTGAAGGTGCTGCACGAGGTTGGTCATGATCGTTCGCAAACGCGCGTCTTCGCACCTTGCGAAGGATTCGATCACGGCGAGCGTGATGGTGTCTTCGTTGATATTGCGCATTTCAAATGTCTCCGGTGTGCGCTCATGCAAGCGTCTTCCCGATAAAGTTAAAGCTTCGTCGCTGGAAATAAAATGCGCTCCGGTGAAATGACATTTCCGGGCGCCGGAAAAATGCCTCCAGTATCTCTTCCGGTTGCAGCACTTCGGGTGGCACGTCGGCATTCGGCTTGCAGAACTGTCGACCAGATGTCGACAATGTGGCGACTTGCAGTGTGTTTATCCACCTTTGAAACTGGGCGATAGTGCATCTGAACGCGCTGGAAAAATCCGTCCTGATTGTTCCAGCCACATCAGATCGAGGAGACGATGGACCGCCTGACCCAGATTCAGTTGTTCGTGCTCACTGCGGACTTTGGCAGCTTGTCCAAGGCCGCTGAGCAGCTCGATATTTCAAACGCCGCTGCAAGTCGCGCGCTGAGTCTGCTCGAAGAGCAGCTCGGCACGCGTCTGATTGAACGTACGACGCGTAGAATGTGGCTCACTGATGCCGGACGCGAATACCACCGGCGATGTGGGCTGGTGCTGTCAGAGCTGGCAGAGGCCAACTCGATCGCCGCCGACGAGAGCGTAAGTCCCCGAGGGGTGCTTCGCGTGACCAGTTCGGTGTCATTCGCCATGATGCATCTGGCGCCGGCGCTGCCCGAATTCCTGAAGCGCTATCCCAATCTGTCGGTCCAGTTGACCGCTGCGAACCAGTACCACAACTTCATCGAATCCGGCATCGACATTGCCATCCGCACCAAGGAACACGAGAGCGATTCGGGAATCACTGTTCGACGGCTAGCCGAGACCCGGCGTGTGCTCGCCGCGTCGCCTGACTATCTGTCGACGCACGGACGGCCGCAAACTCCTCAGGACCTGGAGCGCCACCAGATGCTGATCTACAACCTGTCCGTTGACCCGCATCAGTTGCATCTGCGCCGCGGAAAGGACGAATGCACCGTATCCATCACGAGCGCACTCGATTCCAACGAAGGGCAAATCATCGTAGCCGCCGCGCTGGCTGGTCTGGGCATCGTCATCCAGCCGATGTACATCATTCACGACGACATCGTGGCGGGACGACTGCTGCCTGTCCTGGAGGACTGGCAGCTGCCGAAGCTCACGATCAATCTCGCCTACCAGAGCCGGCGATACCAGCCCGCGAAGATCCGGGTGTTCAGCGAGTTTCTAGTGGAGCGAGTCAGATCCCAGCAACTCGAGAAACGCTGGATGACGTTTGCCCCCTAAACTGCAGTATCCGCACCATAACTTTGGACCGCCGACTCGCTGACGCGCAAGTACCTTCCCAAAAAATGCCGACGCACATTAAAGTACGTCGGCATTCACATGCCCCCGGTTCTCGGCCCGTCAGGCGCCGGCGCCTTTCGCGGAGCGGGCCCGGGCAAGGCGTGCCAACGGATTGGCCAGCACGCTGCCCAAACGGCCGTCGAGCAGCACGACCATCAGGAGAAGCAAACCATTGACAAGGAGGATCTGGGTCGAGGTCGCATTGAGCAGACCGAGTCCGTTGTTGAGCACCGTGAGGATCAACACGCCGACAGCGACGCCGAGCGGCGAACCGATTCCCCCCTCAAGTGCAACGCCGCCCACAATCGCGGCCGACGCCGCCTGGAGCAGGATATTGCTGCCCATCGTAGCGGATGCAGTGGCAAGGCTGAGCGACAGCAGACCGCCACCGAGCGCGGAAAGGCTGCCAGAGATTGCGAAGCCTACGGTCAGTGCTGCACCGACCCGTGCGCCGCTCTGGACGGCAGCCTTCCGGTGTCCACCTGCTGCATAGATGTCCCGACCGAGCGTGGTATATCGCAAAAACAGCGATACGCCCACATAGCAGAAGATGGTAATCAGGCTACGCGGGGAGAAGATGCCAAAGATGTTCTGATCCAGGAAGTCGCTCACATCGAGATTCGCCCAGCTCAGGACGCGCCCGCCCGCTAACCAGTAACCGACGCCCGTGAGGAACATCATCGAGCCGACGGTTGTGACAAGTGACGAGACACCAAGCCAAGGCAAAAGCGCCGCGTTCGCAATGCCCACTACGATCCCAAAACAGACGGCATAGACCAGGCCAAGCACCGCACTATCGCCGCCAAACTTCACGGTGATCAAGCCCGCGACGGTCGCAAGCGCCGCCACACTGAGGTCGAATTCACCAGCGACCATCGTCACCGACAAGCCCAGCGCTACGATGCCGAGGAAGGCAAAAGCCTGGAAAATTGCGTACAGGTTGGCCGCTGAGAAGAAGTGATCGACGGTCAGGCCGAAGTACACGGGCATGCCGATTAGCAGGACCGAACGAATCACAAGATTCAGAAGACGTTGAGATTGATTCATTTCGCTCTCCGCTTATTTCTTGCTGGGCCCGAGACGGGCGAGCAACGCACCGAACACGACCGCCCCCAGCACCACCATGCCTTTGACGACCAATTGATACTCGTAGCTCACGCCGCTCACGAGCAGGATGTTACTGATCACAGCGAGGAAGATGGCGCCGGTAACCGCGTCCGAGATCTGTCCGCGTCCACCCCGAATCGAGACACCGCCGACCAGCACTGCGGCGATTGCGTTGAAGTCGAGGTCGACCCCGTACGTGAGATTGCCTTGCGCCGACGACGATGCGATGAGCGACCCGGCAAGCGCCGCGGCCGCGCCTGCAAATCCGTAGCAGAACAGGGTGGCCGCCATCAGGCGCAGACCCGCGATGCGAGCAACCTCCGAACGCATGCCAATGAGCCTGATCTCCCGTCCGATACGCGTCTTCTGGAGTACGAAACTCCCGATGATCACGAAAACGGCAAGCACGATGATCTGGGTCGGCAACCAGCCAAAGAGCTTGCCTTGACCAAGCCAGGTTGCATCGCCATCTCCGATGACGGTAAGACCGCCGGTATAGAGCACGCCCGCGCCGAGGATGATGGAAGAGGTCGCGATCGTCGTGATAATCGGATTTGCCCGGCCTAGCGCGATGATGGCGCCCTGCGCAATGCCCATCGCAAGACCAGCGAGAACGACGGCGAGAATGGTTACGCCGAGTCCGAGGTGGATCAATGCAGCGAACATTACCGTCGACACCGCAGCCGTCGCGCCCATCGAGAGCATGAACAGATTGCCGCTAAGTGTGACGAGTGCCATCCCGACTGCACCGACTCCGACCGCGGCAACTGAGTACATCAGCGACTGGACGTTACCGAATTCGGTGAAGTGCGGAACGACGCCCGCTGCAACGATGATCAGCAATAGCGTTGCAACACGGATTGAGCCCGCATGAATACTCGTGCTGCCAAACAGAGCCGAAGCCCAGCGCCTATAGAACGTAGGAGAAGCCTGCATAGAGGGTTTAAGAGCGGTTTTATGCATGGCCAGCCTCCACGCGTTGAGTTCTGAACGAAGCGTGGCCACCCGCCGCTTCGCCCCCACCTGCGACGATGTCATGCAGGACCGTATCGCCATCGATCTCGTGTCGCGGCTTGCGACGAACCATCTGACCTCGGAAAATCGTCACCACTGTATCCGCGAGTTCGAGGATTTCCTCAAGGTCGGTGGAGTAGAAAACCACGGCCAAGCCGTCGTCGGCCATCTTGCGTAGGGTCGAATAGATTTCGCTGCGCGCCCCGATATCCACACCGCGCGTCGGCTCGTTCAGCAGCAGGAGCTTCGGCGCGAGCGCCGCCGCCTTGGCAAGGGAAACCTTCTGCTGATTACCGCCGCTTAACGTGGAAACCTCGTGCGGCAGTCGCTTCGCATCTATTGCAAACATCCCGGCGAGACGCCTCGCTTCCACGGCCTCAGCTGACCGCTGCATGACTCCGGCGCGGCTGAATTTCGACATTACCGATGCAGTGATGTTGATACCGATCGGAGCGTCTAGAAACACGCCCTTGTCGGCGCGGTCCTCGGCCACGTAACCGACACCGCAACGAAGGGCGCTTCGCACACTGTCGATTTTTGCGACCTCACCGTCGAGCTTCACAGACCTGGAGACGTCGCCACGCAGTCCGGCAAGCGCCTCGACTACCGTCTCTGCGCCGGATCCAAGCTGCCCGACGACCGCCACGATCTCGCCAGGTGCGACATCAACGCTGAGGCCTTTCAACTTGTCGTCCACGCTGAGATTTGTGACAGAGAGGCGCGGCTGCAGGGGTGCGCGTCCTTCCGCGGCCTTGACAGGATGACGTACGAGTTCCCTGCCAATCATCGCCTTCACCACCTCGCCGGTGGTCATATCCGCTGTCTTGCTCGTGAGAACGTGCTGACCGTTCCGGAAAACCGTGATCCGGTCGGTCAGGGCAAAGACCTCATCAAGTCGATGGCTGACGAAAATCATCGCCGTCCCCTGATCCCGCAGACGTCGTGCGACATCAAACACGCGCACAATTTCGGCGTCCGACAGTGTGGCCGTCGGCTCGTCGAGCAGCAGGACCTTTGCCTGGCGAGACATGCCGCGCGCAATCTCAACCAGCTGGCACTCAGCGAGACTCAGTCGCGATGCCGGACTGTCCAGCTTGACATGGGAAAGCCCAACCGAATCGAGATGCGCTCGAACCGTGTCGACGTAGCGGCCCCGCAGGTAAATCGCGCGCTGGTCCACGCCGCCCAGGAGAATGTTGTCGAGCACCGAGAGCGCGGGGACAATCGCGAGCTCTTGGTGAACAATCGAGATCAGCTTAGGGTCGGTGCGATGACCAAGCTTGAGCTGCTGACCATCCACGGTAATCGAGCCATCGTCCGGCTCGACAAGTCCGCCGAGGATCTTGATGAACGTGCTCTTGCCTGCGCCGTTCTCGCCACAAAGGGCGTGGATTTCGCCGGGCGCGAGTTCGAGGCTCACGCCGGTCAATGCCTTCACGCCACCGTAGCGCTTCGTGAGGTTTCGGGCGCTGAGCAAGCTCGGCGTTTCAACGGCAGCACCGCCGCTGGTCGGGTCTTGTAACATTGTCTTCCTCCAATGGAGGATCGGTCTGTCGCCTCGCCGATCCACCTATCGCCCTGCATCCACCTTATTGCGTCACAACATCACGTACCGCCTACCACTCCCGGAGCGGTGCCGCCTCCAGAACGGGGCGGCGCGCGTAAGGTCCGAAAGAGATTGCTGATCCAGTGTCGACAAGCCGGTCCCAACGGGGCGCGGATGCGGTCAGCAGGAGGTGCGGAACCACAGGGAGAAAGGTCGGTGGGATGCGTTGCGCCCAGGTTCGGGCGCAACGTTGTCTCCGTGTTGTGGACCGCTGCCGCGGTTTCGCTGTTGTTGACGAAAAGGTTATTCCGTCGCCTTCAAAAGAAAAATGCCGGATGGTGACTGGAGCGCGCGAGGCAGAATCGACTACTGCCTCAACTGCCGATCACTTCTGCTGGGAATAGCAGACCTTCACGTCGGCCTTCGTCGCGATCGGGTTCGGCAGATACTGGAGTGCCTGCGGGGTACCGCCGGTAGCCAGCAACTTTGCGGCCTTGGCGGCGTACGCGCCGTCGTCGAAAGGAGATTGCTCGACATCGGCGTATGCTTTGCCGGCGTTGATCAGGTCGACGCCTGACTGGTCGCAGCCGTGGCCGACTAGCACAAGCTTGGAGGGATCGAGGCCAAGACGTTCGGCTGCGGTAACGGTGCCTCGCAGCTGTGCGTCGTTTTCGGTGTAGACGCCCTTCACGTCCTTGTACTGGGTGAACAGTGCCGAAGCGGCCGCACCCGCCTTGACGGCATCCCAGTCGCCCGGAAGAGCGCCCACGACCTGAATTCCCGGTGCATCTTTCTTCAGTTGGTCGACGAACCCCTGGTAGCGCTGGAGTTGCGGCGGCGTGCCCATCGGCCCATTGATAACGATCACCTTGCCGGTCGCACCGTAGCCCTTATCCTTGAAGCCCTGGATCATGGCCTTGGCTGCTTGCTGGCCGTTGCTGATGTCGTTCGGCCCGGTGAACACCTTCCAGTAACGGGAGTACTTCTGATCTGGCATCGAATTGGAAATCACGAGCGGGATCTTCGCCTGGTCGATTTTGCGAATCGACGGGACCATCGCGCTTGAGTCGACCGGAACGAGCACGATGACGTCCGGCTTTTGTGCGAGGGCTTGCTCGACCTGCGTGGCCTGTTCGTTGGCGTCGTAGTTCGTGACCTTCACATCGAGGTTGATGCCCTGAGCTTGTGCCTCTTTCTTGAAGCCCTTGATGTAAAGCGCCCAGTATTCGACGCTCTGGGTCGGCATGAGCAGCGTGACGCGCGGTTGGCTTGCTGCGCTCGCGACGGTACTCAACGACGTCACCAGCGTTGCGAGGGCGACGCCAGCGAGGATGCGATTGCGGATGATCATGAGTTGTCTCCTTTTGGACCACACCCGAGATTGAGCGTGTTGGTTTCTGATGTTTTCGAGGCAACAGTAAGGGGCGCAAGCGCAAAGAAAAATGCGGTCCGACGAAAAGTTATTTCCTCGCAGCGGAAAAATGCGCTCCAAGCGCGATGATCAGATGCGCGGAGGCAAACAATCGGAGTCGACGGTACCAATCCTCGCCGCTGTCGACGTTTGTAGAAGAATTCTCTACATTCAGTGGAACACGGATGTGTTTATCCGCCCGGGTTTCTACGCGATAGTCATGTTCATGGTGACCCGTTGTAGCTCGTCACCCACCTGTTCCCTATCGAGAGAGTCGAAATGTCAACGTCCAATATTGAGCTCGTCGCAGCCTATTTCACGCTTTCGGGCGACGTCTATCCGTTTGGTCCGACCGAGATCAGTCCGTTCAGCTTCAAGGATCGCGTTGAGGCTGCCGCCAAGGCTGGATGGTCAGGCATCGGGCTCATTCATTCCGACATTTACGCGACTGCCGACAAGATCGGCTTTGCCGAGATGCGACACATCCTCGAAGCCAACGGCATCAAGCACGTCGAGTTCGAGTTCCTCGTCGATTGGTACCAGACCGGCGAACGTCGCCGCACGTCCGACAGCATGCGCTACTACTACCTCAAGGCCGCCGAAGAACTGCGCGCGCGCATCGTCAAGATCGGCCCCGGCATCGGGGAAGAAACCGCAAATGTCCCGCTCATGGTCGAAGAGTTCGGCAAGCTGGCCGAAGACGCGGAGAAGCGCGGCACGCAAGTCATGCTCGAAATCATGCCGTTCAGCAACGTTCGGACGATCGAGACCGGCAAGGCAATCGTCGAAGGCGCCAACAAGGCGAATGCAGGACTCCTGCTCGACATCTGGCATCTCTCGCGAGGCAACATCGATTTCAAGGAAATCGCAACGATCAAGCCCGAGTTCATCAAGGGCATTGAGCTCGACGATGCAGACCGCTACGCAATCGAGCCGCTGTGGATGGACACCTGCCACAAGCGTCGCCTGCCGGGCGAAGGCGTCCTCGATGTAAAGGGATTCATCAAAGCCGTTCAGGCAACTGGCTTTGATGGTCCTTGGGGCGTCGAAATCCTCTCCGAGGTCGAGCGCAAACTCCCGCTGGAAGAAATGGCGATGCGCGCATACAACACGACGATTCGGCAGTTCGAAGCCTAAGCAGTGCAACTCGCGATCGGTATCCGGACGTAATCGGTAATTCACCGACGTTCTTGCGATCTCAGGTGATCTGATGCAGGGG
>CBIHOQ010000050.1:0-38289 GCA_966212065.1 uncultured Burkholderiaceae bacterium | reverse complement strand
GCCGGGTGGATGTGCGCGGCGCTGGCGTTCCCGCGCGCGCCGCGCGCCGCCACCCGCGCGGCCCAAATTGGGCTCCCCGTGGCGGCCCACGCCCCGGGGCTGGCGCCGACGAGGAGTGCGCCCCCGAGCGCCAGCGAACGAACGAGCGTCTTGCAGTTTTTCATTTAGTTCTCCTAAGGTAGGCACGCGCGGACGAGGCAGTGCGTCGCCCCGCCGCCCGGCCACATGCCGAGCGACCGGACGGACGGATAGCTTAGTTGTCGTTGATGACAAACAGACGTTGATATTCCTTCAATGCATAGCGGTCGGTCATCCCGGCGATGTAATGCGCGATGAGACGCGGCTGCTGGGCATTGTTCTCAGCCTGATAGGCCGGAGGCAACAGGCGCGGATCCTCGCTGAACGCGTCGAACAATCCCGCAATGACACGCCGCGCTTTGCTCGCCATTCGCATGACGCGGTAATGCCGATATAGATTTTTGAACAAAAACCGCTTCAGTTCCGCCGCCTGCGCCGCCACCGCGCCACTATGCGCCACGAGGGGCGGGGCCGCCCGTACAGCATCGAGCGATTCCGGCGCATGCGCCGCGAGGTTCTGCCCCGTCGTTTCGATGAGATCGACGATGAGCGTATTGATCATTCGGCGTACCGTCTCGTGCACAATGCGGCGCCCATCGAGCTGCGGGTGTTCTCGCTGAGCCTCATCGTAATGCGTCCGCCACAGATCGACTTGCGCGAGTTGGTCGATCGTGATGAGTCCTGAGCGTAAGCCGTCGTCGACGTCGTGGTTGTTGTAGGCGATTTCGTCGGCAATGTTCGCGATTTGCGCTTCGAGCGACGGACGCTTGCCCGTCAGGAAACGCTCGCCTAGCTCGCCGAGCTTCAATGCGTTCTCGCGCGAACAGTGCTTCAAAATCCCTTCGCGCGTTTCGAAGCAGAGGTTGAGCCCGTCGAAGCCGCCGTAGTGCTCTTCGAGTTCATCGACGACGGCGAGGCTTTGCAGATTGTGCTCGAAGCCGCCGTGCTCGCGCATGCATTCGTTCAATGCGTCTTGCCCGGCGTGACCGAAGGGCGTATGCCCGAGATCGTGCGCGAGCGATATGGCTTCGACGAGATCTTCGTTGACGCGCAGATTTCGCGCGACCGACCGGGCGATCTGGGCGACCTCCAAGCTGTGCGTGAGCCGCGTGCGGAACAGGTCGCCTTCGTGATTGACGAATACTTGCGTCTTGTACTCGAGGCGCCGGAACGCCGTCGAGTGGACGATGCGATCGCGGTCGCGCTGAAATTCCGTGCGGGCCGACGGCGGTGCCTCTGGAAACCGGCGGCCGCGCGAACTCGCCGCATGGGCCGCGTAAGGGGCGAGATGCGCCTCCATCATCGCGGCCGTCGGCGCGCTGACGAGCGCCGCGAGCGGCTTGCCTTGCTCCGATTCACGCGCCGCCCGATCCTGCGTTCGGTCAGACCCGTCTCCGTTGCTCATCGTGTCAACCTCCCGCATTGTCTGTACGCGGCGCGGCGCACCTCGCTGGTTGGCCTAAACGCACGCGGCGAGCGTCGCTCGCAGTGCGTCCTCGGGGACATCCGTGACGAGCGTTTCGCCCAACTGCTTGAGTAGGACGAATTTGATCGTTCCCGCCTCGGCCTTCTTGTCGACTTTCATGAGCTCGATATAGCGTGTATCGCCAAGTGCCGGCGCACGCTGCGGCAGCCGAGCGGCCGCAATGACGGCGACGAGCCGCTTGCGCACCGCCTCGTCGAGATAGCCGGTGCGTACCGACAGATCCGCGGCCATCACCATTCCGCACCCGACGGCTTCTCCGTGCAGCCATTCGCCGTAGCCGAGTCCAGCCTCTATTGCGTGCCCAAACGTATGGCCGAAATTGAGAATTGCGCGCAGTCCGCCCTCCCGCTCGTCTGCCGCGACGACCGATGCCTTGACCTCGCATGAACGCTTGACGGCGTAGGCGAGCGCGTCGGGATCGCGGCGATTGAGCGCCTCGATGTTCGCTTCGATCCACGCGAAGAACGCGGCGTCCGCAATGGCGCCCGTCTTGATGATCTCAGCGATACCCGCAGCCAGTTCGCGCCCAGGGAGCGTGCGCAGTGCGCCGATATCGGCGATAACGGCTTGCGGCTGGTAGAACGCGCCGATCATGTTCTTGCCGAGCGGATGGTTGATACCCGTCTTGCCGCCGACCGACGAATCGACCTGCGACAGCAGCGTCGTGGGCACCTGGATGAACGGCACGCCGCGCATATAGCAAGCAGCCGCAAAGCCCGTCATATCGCCGATCACGCCACCGCCGAGCGCGATCAACGTAGTCTTTCGATCCGCCTTCGACGACAGCAGCGCCGCGAAAATCAGGTTCAGTGTTTCCCAGTGCTTGAACGCTTCGCCGTCGGGCAGAACAACGGTCGACACTTGCTTGCCGAGGGGTGCCAGCGTGGCGCGCAGCGAATCGCCGTAGAGAGGTTCCACGGTTTCGTTCGTGACGATCGTGACTGAGGCACCTGCGATGTGCGGGGCGAATAAGTCGGTACGGCCGATCGAATCGGCGCCGATGTGAATCGGGTAGGAGCGTTCGCCGAGATCGACGTTGACAGTAATCATGACTGTATCTGCTTGGTGATGCCGGCCAGCTCGAGCTGCATGAGCACCATGTTCACGAGCCCATTGACCGACGGGCGCCCGGTTTCGACGATGAAATGCGCGCATTCCCGATAGAGCGGATCGCGCTCGGTGTACAACCCCTCGAGCTTCGCCTTGGGATCTTCGGTCTGCAGCAGCGGACGATTCTTGTCCTTGCGCGTGCGCATCCATAAATCGTGCGGATTAGCTCGAAGATAAACGACTAGCCCTCGCTCGTGCAGGCAAGCCCGATTTTCCGGACGCAATACCGCACCGCCGCCCGTCGCAAGGACGATTGCCTCGCGCGCCGCGAGCTCGGCGACGACTTGCGCTTCGCGCTCGCGAAATCCAGCCTCGCCCTCCAACTCGAAGATGACCGGAATGCGCGCGCCCGTACGGGCCTCGATTTCGTGATCGCTGTCGAAGAACGGCCGGCCGAGCCGGCGCGCCACGGCGCGGCCCACGGTGGTCTTACCGGCCCCCATGAGCCCCACGAAGAAAATGTTGGTGTTGGCGCCCCGCTCTTGCAACGTATCCTCTGCTCAATTCAATCGGCTGTAGTTCGTGGCGCAGCTTACTGGTAAAGCCGCCGCCTTGTCGAGTATGGCAGAGCGCCCGCGCGGCCCTGCCGGCCTTATCCATCAATCGATCGCAACGACGCGCGGCGTGATGAAAACGACCAGCTCGCTGCGCTGCTCGCGCACTGCCCGATGACGGAACAGCACGCCTAGCAGCGGTATTTTGCCTAACAGCGGCACGCGCGTCACATCGTCGCGATCATGGCTCTCGTAAATACCGCCGATCGCGACGGTTCCGCCGTTCTCTACTTCGACGCGCGTGCGCACGTGCTTCGTATCGATGGCAGGGCCCCCCGCGGTCTGTTTGCCGACGCTGTCTTTCGCAATGTCGAGGTCGAGGATAACGCGCCCCTCCGGTGTGATCCGGGGCTCGACCTCAAGTTTCAAGCTCGCACGCCGAAACTGCACGCCCGATACGCCGTTGCGGACTTTGGCCTGATACGGCAGTTCGGTCCCTTGCTCGACGAGCGCTTTCGTCCGATCCGCCGTGACCACACGCGGGCTCGACACGATCTGTCCCCGCCCTTGGGCCTCCAGCGCGGACAGCTCGGCCGTTACGAGACGCGTCGCGCCGGCGGCGAACAGCGTGAGCCCGGCCGTCGCGGCCTCGAATCCGGCAATCGCGCGGGCCGAGACATCGTGCACCATGCCCTGCGGACCGCCGGCCAGCCCCGGCGACGGCAGGTCGGAGCCGGGCGCGCCGCCCGCCGAGCGCATCGACAGCCGCGCGCCCAGTTCACGTGAAAACCCACGCTCGCCCTCGACGATCCGCGCTTCGATTAGAACCTGGCGGTTGGGCTTATCGATTGCGGCGATGAGTTCCGCCACCTGTTCGAGACGAGCCGCCAAATCCGTGACGAAGAGCAGGTTCGTGCGGACATCGGCCATCGCCGCTCCGCGCTTGGACAATACGCGCTGTGCGCCCGGCGCCGTCAGCAACCGCTGAACTTCATCGGCGCGAGGATAGCTGAGCGCAAAGGTCCGGCTCACGAGCGGTTCCAGATCGGCTGCGCGCGCATGCGCCTCGAAGCGCTGCCGTTCGCGCGCAGCCAATTCGGCCAACGGGGCGACCCAAATCACGTTCCCCCGCCTGGACATCGCCAACCCATGCGCGTCGAGCAATGTATCGAACGCCGTACGCCAGGGTACGGCGTTCAAGGTTAGCGAAACAAGCCCTCGCACGCGCTCGCTAGCAACGATATTCAGGCCGGTGAAGCGGGAGAAGGCGTCGAGTACGTCGATCATCTCGGCCCGCTTGAAGCGCATCGTGATCGGCCGGTCGTCGCCGGCGTCGCGGCGGTTGCCGGCCGCTTCGTGCGCGGCAGCAGTTCCCGCGCTCATCGTCTGTGCCGGCGCGAGCGGCACCGGGGGACCCTCTAGGGTTGGCTCCGCATCGGCCATGCGGGCCGAAGCCTGGCGGTTCTCCGCGCCGGATGCCGGCTCCCTGCGATCGGGGCCGGCCCGTGTTGCGCCGATATCGGGCGGCACGGCACCCGCATAGTCGTATTCATCTCGTTCGTCGCTTTGATCGCTTTCGCCGTATTCGTCGTGCGCCGACCCGGCCGACAGCCGGTCCAGCGGGGGGGCACCGACGCTCGGCCATGCGGTGGCCGCATGCTCGCCCAACCCGTCTACCTGCAGCGAAGGCGGCAAAGGGGGCAGCGGGCGCAGCGGTGCGGCGACTTCGCCCAGGGCGCCGACCGAAAACGATAGGGCCAACAGAGTACCGCAGCACCGCGCGGCAGCCGCGCCGTTCCAATTTCGCGTGCCTGTGCTCATTGATGAACCTCCGGCAACGCAATTCGGCGGGTGCCGCCTTGGCTCGCCAGCGTCACGCCGAACCCGCCGATATGGACAATGCGCTCGGTACCCAGCATTTGTCCCGGCACCGCAACGGTCGTCTGTGCGCCGCTGGCGCCCTCGAATAGCGCAAGCGAGCGCGCGCCGTCGTGCACAAGCCCGACCAAACGTGCGGCCGACAGGTCCGGCTGCCGCCCTGTTTTGCCAATGGCGAACGGATCGGCCAACGCCCGCGCTTTATCATCCGCCGCCCCATCGGGCGCCGCTTGCGCATAGGTGAAACTCGCGGGCGCGGTCGGTAGCGCGTCGAAGACGTTCAGCGTCGCCGCGAAGGCAAGCGCATCCGCCTCCCGCGTCACGCTCACCGCCTCGGGGACGACGAGCATCGGCAGCGCCGACAGCGCTCGGAAAAACCCGTACAGGCCGGCGAAATCCGCCCGCCCGTCGATGCGCAGCGCACGCGCGGCCGACTTTGCGTTGCGCGCACTTGCGCTTGCCGCCGGCGCCGACGCCGGCCCAAGCGCGCGCAGGGTCACGCCCGTGCGGGCCGCGAGGCCCGTAATCGCGCGCCAATCGCCGCCCGGGGAGCGATCGGCCGTGGGCGCCGGCCCCATCCGCGCGCGGGCATCCTCCCGCAACCGCGGCAATTGCTCCAGCTTCGTACGGCTCTCGCGCAGCCGCTGCTCCAATGCGGCGATTGCCGCCGCGCTCGTTGCCCGGCCGCCGACGTCGAATGCACGCCAAATGGACGTGATGAGCACGAACGCGCCTGCCGCAATCGCCACGCAAGCCATCAAACGCCGTCTGACGCTCCACTTTTGCAGCGGCGAGCGAAGCGAGGCGACGGCACCCGCAAGGCGCAGGCCCGTGCGCGGTCGCGCCAAAAGCCGGCGTATGCGGCCGACGCCGCGAAGCCGCAACGCCTCGTTCATCGAGCGCTCCTAGCGGCATGTTCGCGATCGGCCAAGCCGGCGCGCCGCAATGGCGATCGGTCAGCCGCACCGCTCCACCGCACACGCACGAACGCCTCGATGTTCGGCGCGGCTCGGGAACCGATCGGCGCAGCGATCAACTTGACATCGGTCATCTCTGCCGATTCGGCGCCCGATAGGCGAGCCAATCGCTCCGCCCAGGCGGCGCACACGGCGCTGTCCGCGGCGCGAACGCGCAGCTCGATTCCGTCGCCCGTGCGCTGCAGCCTGCTGACGGCCACGCCCGAGCGGGCTTCGCTGCTCAATGCTTCGAGCAGCGAGCGCAACTCGAAGTACGGCCGTGCGCGTGCAGCCGTCTCCGCGGTACTTGCTCTCGCGGTTTCCCCCGCCCGCTCGAGGCGCGCGAACTCGTCAAGTGCAGGCGTCAGCCGTGCCAACTCGCGCTCGAGTGCTTCACGCCTAGGGGTTGCGCGACCGTCCGCTGCATCGACAGCCCCCCAGCCGATCGCGATCAGCGCACCCGCGAGCGTGGCTGCCACGCCTTCGATCAAGCAGCGGCGGCGACGCGACCGCGCCGCACGAACGCGATGAGGCAACAAGTTGAACCCCGAGGCGCCGCCCGGTGCGCTGTGGGGCAGGCATGGCGCAGCGATCGTGCTCATTCGATCACCCCGCGCAACGCCAGTCCGAAGGCAACGGCGAAGGACGCGTCCTGCTTCCAGGCCGTAGGCTTCGCGGGCAGCAAGCCACCGCAGCAAAACGGCGCGCATTCGAACGGCGCGACGCCGCAGCCAAGACGCTCGCCGATGTCGGCCAATGTCAGCCCGACGCGCGCGAGCAAACCGAAATCGCCGCCGACGAGCGCGTGATCAAGCGCCCCGTTTGCGGCGAGCCTTCGTAGGGCCACGTCGAGATCAGTGTGTTCGCCGCCCGGAAAGCGAATGCTCGCGTCGACTGCCCCTTCGGTGACACGCCACCCGTAGACGCCGTCGTATCCAGCCCATATCGCGGCGTATCTGCGCGCCGGCCGCGGCGCATGTTCCGCCGCATAGACGAGCGCACGCAGCGCCGCCAACGGTTCGCCGTCGACAGCGGCAAGCGCGATGCCGGCCGCTGCCGCCGCCTCGACGCGCGCCTCCAGATGCCGGCGCGGGGCAGCCGCGAGCGTTACGCGCTGCCGTGCGTGCGGCGCACTATCCCCGGCCGCTGCACCGCGAATGGCACCGCAATCGTCGGCCCACCAATCGACCGACAAGGCATCGCGCTCGAGACCGCATAGCCGCTCGGCTTCGTCGAGCATGGCTGGCTCGAGTTCGTCGAGTTCGTCGATTGCATCGGGACAGCCGCCGAGGCGATGCGCCGATGGCCCGGTGGCCGGCATCTCGAAGGTTGCGATCGTCGTCGTACCGCCTGGTATCGCCATTGCGCAGCGCATGCCGCGCATCGCGCGCCTGCGCGGCCACTTCGCGCAAAGCGAGGACAGCGCCGCGGCAACAGCCGCTCGATCGACGAGGTCGGCGCCGGACATCACGCCCGCTGCGAGCGGCGCGGCGCCAAGCCATTCGACGCGGACGGGCACGCCGCCTCGGCGCCTGCGGCTCGCGATGACGAGCCGCACTTCGCACGGACTCACGTCGATGCCTGCCGCGAAGCGGCGAACGGCAGACAACAGTTGGTTTCTCATCAGCATGGGATTTCCCCGCAGCAGCAGCAGCAGCCGGGCCGTCGACATGAGCGGCGCAAACGGCTTACTGCGGTGAGATTGTGCAAATCCTGCCGGCGTCCCGGTACTCGACCAAACGGCCAACCTTGAACGGCCGGCGCGACCGGGCGCATATCCCGATTTAGCCGTTAAGCCAAACGAAAGCCAACGCTTAGGCCGCTATAATCGCGGCCATTGCACTCAGCTTCGTTATGGATTCACGCCCCTCCCCGTCCCCGTCGCCGTCCCTTCCGCCCCAGCAACCGAAGCGCCGCCTGCGCTGGATCACGAAGCTCGCGCTCGGGTGCATTGGGGCGATTGCAGCCGCATGCGCTTGCGCGGGCCTGCTCGTGCTCTATGGGCTCGTCGTCGCGAGCCCGCGTCTACCGTCGCTCGATGCGCTCACCGACTACCGCCCGAAGGTCCCGTTGCGCATCTACACGGCCGACCACGTGCTGATCGGCGAATTCGGCAACGAGCGGCGCGACGTCATCCCTATCGGTGACGTCCCGCTCTTTTTGAAACAAGCGATTCTCGCGATCGAGGACACGCGTTTTTACGATCACGGCGGGGTCGATCTGACCGGGATCGTCCGGGCCGGCATGACCGCGCTGACGAACGGGCGCGCGACGCAAGGCGCCAGCACGATCACGATGCAAGTCGCGCGCAATTTCTTCTTATCGAGCGAAAAAACGTATACCCGCAAGCTCTACGAAATGATGCTCGCGTACAAGATCGAGCGAGAACTGACGAAGGATCAGATTCTCGAGGTCTATATGAATCAGATCTATCTCGGACAACGCGCGTACGGCTTTGCATCGGCGGCGCGCATCTACTTCGGCAAGGACATCGAGCACATTACGCTTGCGCAGGCCGCCATGCTGGCCGGCTTGCCGAAGGCGCCGTCGGCATACAACCCCGTTGTCAATCCGGCGCGGGCCAAGTTGCGTCAGCGCTATATCCTGCAGCGAATGCTGGAGTTGCACGACATCACGCGGACGCAATACGAAGCCGCCATCGCCGAGCCGCTCGCGCTTGCCGGCACGCCCGCGCAGCAGTTCAGCGTCCATGCGGAATACGTCGCCGAGATCGTCCGTCAGGCCATGGTCGCCCAATATCGCGACGAAGCTTATACGCGCGGCTTGGACGTCGTAACGACGATCGATTCGGGCGATCAGGCCAGCGCCTATCGGGCAGTGCGCAGCGGGCTCATGCGCTATGACGCCCGCCACGGCTACCGCGGCCCGGAAGCCTATGTCGAGCTGCCCGCCGATACCGGTGCACGTGTCGATGCCATCGCCGCCGCCCTGGGCCAGCATCCCGACAACGGCGAAATCATGGCGGCGGTCGTCACTTCCTCCGACGCACGGAAAGTCCAAGCGGTCCTATCCGACGGCGCGCTCGCGCAGGTCGAGGGTGAAGGATTGCGCTTCGCGGCCGCCTCCCTCTCGCCGCGCACGCAACCGGCGAGCCGCATTCGCCCGGGCTCTATCGTGCGGCTCGTTCAAGACGATTCAGGCGCGTGGTCGATCGTCCAACTGCCGCAAGTCGAAGGCGCATTCATTTCAGTCGTGCCGCAGGACGGCGCCATCCGTTCGCTCGTCGGCGGGTTCGATTTCAGCAAGAACAAGTTCAACCACGTCACGCAAGCATGGCGTCAGCCGGGCTCGAGCTTCAAGCCGTTCGTTTATTCGGCGTCGCTCGACAAGGGCCTAGGCCCCGCAACGATCATCAACGACGCGCCGCTCTTTTTCAGTGCGGCCGAAACGGGCGGGCAGCCGTGGGAGCCTAAAAACTACGGTGGCCGTTTCGACGGCCCGATGACGATGCGCACCGCACTGCAAAAGTCCCGCAATCTCGTTTCGATCCGAATCCTAGCGCGCATCGGCACGCACTACGCGCAGCAATACATCACGCGCTTCGGCTTCGATGCCGATAAGCACCCTGCCTACCTGCCGATGGCACTCGGCGCAGGCCTCGTCACGCCGCTGCAGATGGCCGGCGCCTACTCGGTCTTTGCCAACGGCGGCTATCGCATCAATCCTTATCTGATTTCGGAAGTCACGGATCAGAACGGCGTCGTGCTCGCGCGAGCGCAGCCAATCGTCGCCGGACGCGATGCGCCGCACGCGATCGATGCACGCAGCGACTATGTGATGAACAGCTTGCTGCAAAGCGTCGCACAGCGCGGAACGGGCGCGAAATCGAACGAACTCGGGCGCAAGGATTTAGCGGGCAAAACCGGCACGACCAACGATTCGCACGACGCATGGTTCGCCGGTTATCAACACACGCTCGCCGCCATCGCATGGATCGGCTATGACACGCCGCGCAGCCTCGGTGACCGCGAGACAGGCGGGGGGCTCGCGTTGCCCGTATGGATCGACTATATGCGGCAAGCGCTCAAAGGGGTGCCCGAATATGAGATGCCGATGCCGTCGGATGTCGTGCCGATAGGCGGCGAACTGTACTTCGACACGTTCTTGCCGGGGCAAGGCTTCGTCCACACGGTCGGCATCGCTGAAAGCGCGCTACGCGCGGGTATGCATGCCGACGAGGCTGCGGCAACAAGCGAGGGGCCGGAAGGCGCAGCGGAAAACGGACCAGCAGTGCAATCGCAGCCGGCCGCAGCGCAGTGACGCGCGCGCGATGCCCTACCGAATCGATATGGGTCGGGCGGCGTTGGCGTTGGCGTCGCGCCGAACGCGCGGATTCGGCATCAAGCCGAGAAGTCGACGCTTTCGCCTGCTTGTTGAGTAGCGTATTCGGTAAGCGATTCGAAAAACTCGCGGCCGCTGCGCGTGTCGAGCCATCGGCCGTCGACGAACTTGAAGTGAAAACCGCCGGCTTTCGCGGCGATCCAAATCTCCTGCATGGGCGGCTGCAGATTGACGATGATCTTCGAACCGTTCTCGAATTCGAGCGTCAACACATTGCCGCTGCGCTCGAGTTCGATGTCGGCGTCGGTATCGTCGACAGCTTGCTCGATACGCATCAGAACGCCTTCTGCGCGGGTAAGGTAGTCGCTGTCGGTCATGCTAAACTCCGCCGGTTAAACACATCACAGCTCTTGGGATTCTAGAGACAGTCATGCGAGTCGTTTTCAGGATGAGCGCGATTGTAGCGGCTTTGGCCGTTGCGACAAGCGCGGCACTCACCAGCTGCGGTCAACGCGGTCCGCTTTATCTGCCGACGGTCCCACCGCTGCCTGAAAAACCCGTTCTCCAGACCGAGCCGTCGGCATCGAGTCCCGATGCCGACTTGCAAGTCCCTTCCGGAACGTCGACAACGTCGAAAACGTCGGCTAGGTCCGCGCGTGCGCCGCTTACGCTGGCGCCGGCCGACTCGCTCGGCACGACGACGCCACGCACCGGCGGCGCAACGCCCGTGCCCGCGCCCGATAATACGCCCGATACGCAATCGAGCCCCGCATCCGATCAATAACGCAGGACTTCCGCATGACTTCCTCCGCCTTCGCCCATGTCGACGGCGTGCTGCACGCCGAAGGCGTCAGTGCCGCGACGCTCGCCGAACGGTTCGGCACGCCGCTGTTCGTCTACTCGCGCGCCGCATTGACCGCAGCGTATCAAGCCTACGCGCAAGCCTGCGCAGGGCGCCGAGCCTGCGTGCACGTCGCGGTAAAGGCCAACAGCAACCTGGCCGTGCTTAACGTGTTCGCGCGTCTGGGCGCCGGTTTCGACATCGTCTCCGGCGGCGAACTGGCGCGGGTGCTCGCTGCGGGCGGGCAAGCGAAGGACATCGTATTTTCGGGTGTCGGCAAGAGCGCGGCCGAGATGCGCGAGGCGCTTGAAGCCGGCGTGAAGTGCTTCAACGTCGAATCGATCCCCGAACTCGATCGCCTCGACGCCGTCGCGCGGGAAGCGGGCAAGCGAGCGCCGGTCTCGCTGCGAGTCAATCCCGACGTCGACCCGAAAACGCACCCGTACATTTCCACGGGGCTCAAGGCGAACAAGTTCGGCATCGCGTTCGACGAAGCGCGCACGGCCTATCGCGCAGCCGCCGCGCTCGAGCACCTGGAAGTCTTTGGGATCGATTGCCACATCGGCTCGCAAATCACCGAAATAGCGCCGTACCTCGACGCGCTCGATAAGGTGCTCGATCTCGTCGAGCAAATCGAGGCGGACGGCACACCAATCCGTCATATCGACGTCGGCGGCGGGCTCGGGATCACGTATTCGAACGAAGCGCCGCCCGACACCGGCCTATTCGTGCGCACCCTGCTCGAGCGCATCGAAGCGCGCGGCCATGGTCATCGCGAAGTGTTCTTCGAGCCGGGCCGCTCGGTCACGGGCAACGCCGGCATCTTGCTGACGCGCATCGAATTCTTGAAGCCCGGTGCGGAGAAAAACTTTGCGATCGTCGATGCCGCGATGAACGACCTCGCGCGGCCCGCGATGTACCAGGCGTATCACGCGATCGATCCCGTCTCGCCGCGCCAAGATGCGCCGCGCGTCTACGACGTCGTCGGCCCTGTCTGCGAAAGCGGCGATTGGCTCGGCCGCGATCGTTCGCTCGCTGTCCTGCCCGGCGATCTACTCGCGATTCGCTCGGCAGGCGCGTACTCGTTCGTCATGAGCTCGAACTACAACACGCGAGCGCGCGCCGCAGAAGTCATGGTCGACGGTGGCAACGTTCACCTCGTTCGCGCACGCGAGACCGTGGCCGAACTGCTCGCGGGCGAATCGATTCTGCCCGCCTGAGACTATCCGCACTACCCACACTACCCGCGCGCGGCGAGCCTCGCCCGCCCCCAGACGAGTAGCCGCCAGCCGAGCAGTGCCACGACGATCGCGCCATAGATCTTCGGCAGGATGAGGTCGTGCTTGCCGGCCTTCATCCACCAAAAATGCAGAATCGCGAGCACGGCGATGGCGTAAATCGTGCGATGAAGCGTCAGCCAGCGCCGTCCCAGCTTGCGCGCCATCGCTCGCGGGGAAGTCGCCGCGAGCGGAATCAATAATAGAAACGCCGCAAAGCCAACCGTAATGAACGGCCGTTTGCCGATGTCTTTCAAGATCTCGGCCGCGTCGAACCATTTATCGAACCAAATGTACGTCGAGAAATGCAGGGTCGCGTAAAAGAACGCGTAGAGCCCGAGCATCCGCCGAAACCGCAGCAGCGCATTGACGCCTGTCAGCCGGCGCAGCGGAGTGACGGCCAGCGTGAGGCAAAGGAACATGAGCGTCCAAAGCCCTGTGGACCGTGTGATGAACTCGATCGGGTTGGCGCCAAGGCGATCGGTAAAGCCAAACAGCACCAAGCGGGCGAGTGGGTACGACGCAAGGACAAAGACGCCGATCTTCGCGGGCGCGATCCAACGCTCGGCGCCACGGCGGGACCGAACCGCGCCATCGCCCGAACGAACGGCGGATGGGACGCGCCGGTTGCGAGCGTCGCCGGCTGTCAGTGTTTGCGAATCGAAAGACATGAAAATCGCTCCCTGTAAACGGGACTAAACGGGCGTCAGAAGTACTTACGCAAATCCATCCCCTGATACATCGACGCGACGAGCGTGCCGTACCCGTTGAACATCAGCGTTTTCCGCTTCGGCTTGAAAAAGCCATCCTCACCGATCCGACGCTCGGTAGCCTGACTCCAGCGCGGGTGGTCGACGTTCGGGTTCACATTCGAATAGAACCCATATTCGTGGGGTGCATACGTATTCCAGCTCGTCGGCGGCTGCTTCTCGACGAAGCGAATCTTGACGAGCGACTTAGCGCTCTTGAACCCATACTTCCACGGAAGAACGACGCGAATCGGCGCACCGTTCTGATTCGGCAGCACCTGCCCGTACACGCCGACGGTCAGCAGCGTGAGCGGATTCATGGCTTCATCCATGCGCAGCCCTTCCGAATACGGCCAATCGAGGATTGGGTCCGAAAGGCCCGGCATTTGCGAGGGATCGGCGAGCGTGATGAACTGCACGAACTTCGCATTGCTCGTGGGTTGAGCGCGCTTGATCAGTTCGGCGAGCGGGTACCCGACCCACGGAATGACCATCGACCATCCCTCGACACAACGGTGGCGATACACGCGCTCCTCGAGCGGGGCAAGCTTGAGCAGGTCGTCGATGTCGTAGACCTTCGGGTTCTTGATCGCCCCTTCGACGCTGACGCGCCAGGGGTGCGGCCGCAAGGTGCCCGCGTTGCGGGACGGATCGCTCTTGTCTGTTCCGAACTCGTAGAAATTGTTGTAAGTCGTGATGTCCTTGTACGGCGTGACCGTATCGGCAACGACGAACTTCGAATTGGTCGCTGCCACGAGCTTTTGCGCTCTAGCGTCGGGGCTCGCGTACGCGCCGAACGCAGCACGGCTCATGCCGAGCGTGCCGCCCGCGACTGCGAGCCCAGCGGCGCCGGCGGCTTGCAATACCCGTCGGCGATTCTCGAACACGGCGCGCGGCGTGATCTCGCTAGCAGCGATGTCCTCGCCGGCCAATAAGATGCGTTGCTCTCGCTTGATCAACACGATGCTGCTCCTTTAAAAAACCCGGACCGTTACTCGCTTGCGCATCAAACCTCGAACATCGAGCGCCAAGCGCCGGGCCGTTATTCGACCCATCCGCGCTATATACCGCCGGCGGCGGCATTCGGATGCATTCAATCGCAGCGCACGAGCAAAAAACCGCCGATGGATGACCATGCGGCGGTTTCTTCGTACCTATCTTCGTACCTAAGTAGCGCGATCGAAATCGACGCTGGCGCGTCGGTTACAGCTTGCCGTAGCTATGCAGGCCCGACAAGAACATGTTGACACCGAGGAACGCGAAAGTCGTCACGAGCAAGCCCGTCAGCGCCCACCAAGCCGCCGCGGCGCCGCGCAGTCCTTTCATCAGACGCATGTGCAGCCACGCCGCGTAATTGAGCCATACGATCAGCGCCCAGGTTTCCTTCGGGTCCCAGCTCCAATAACCGCCCCACGCTTGGGCGGCCCATAGTGCACCGAGGATCGTTGCCACCGTGAAGAACGCGAAGCCGACGGCGATCGACTTGTACATGACATCGTCAAGCACGGTGAGCGGCGGCAGCCGATCGGTCAAGATGCCGCGTTCGCTGAGCAGATAGGCGACACCGACCATGGCCGAGAGCGCGAACGAGCCGTAGCCGATGAAATTCGCGGGCACGTGGATCTTCATCCACCAACTCTGCAGCGCGGGCACGAGCGGTTGAATCTGCTGCGCGTCGCGCGCAACGGAGTACCACATCAGGAAGCCGACCGCCGCACCGATGACGAGCAGAACGAAAGCGCCCATCGCGCGGGTCGAATAGTGCTGCTCATAGTAGAGGTAGAACAGCGCCGTGATAAGGCAGAACAGCACGAAAACTTCGTACAGGTTCGAGATCGGAATGTGCCCGACGTCCGCACCGATGAGGTACGACTCGTACCAGCGCACCATCATGCCGGTGAAGCCCATCAGCACGGCGCACCAAGTCAACGTCGAACCGATCGCACCGCCCGACGGCGAACGCGACAGCATGCCGACCCAGTAAAAGAACGTAGCAAGTACGAACAGGGCGCTCATCCAGAGGATGGCGGACTGGCTCGACAGGAGGTACTTTAGAAAGAACGCGGAATCGGCTCGGGACAGATCGCCGTGATAGATCTGTATCGAAAGCAGCGAAAGCGCCGCGATGCCGACGGCGAGCAGCCGAACCGGCTTCCAGCGCCAGCCGAGCACGACGAGCGTGGGAACGGCGCAGACAAGCACGAGCTTGTCGTAGTAATTCATGAACGCGTGGTAGCGCGTCAGTGCGAAGCCCGCGCCGCCGGCCACCATGAGCGCGAACAGCCAATCGAAAGCACCGAGACGGCGCAGGAACGGGCGCTCGTCCAAGGCACCGGCCTGCGGCATGGCGGCCGGTTGAGAGCGGGAAGCGTGTGTCAAGTCCATGGTGATTACCGAGTATCAATCTTTCGAGCCGGATGCCGACTCAGTTGTCGCATCGAGCGCCGAATCAGGTGCGCCGCCTGCCGGCGCAGCGTCGTGGGACTGCGGCGGCGCATCGTACGCCTGCGTCCCGAGCGCGGCGCCCACGGCACCGCACACATTCGCGAACTCTTTATCGAAGTCGAGCGTTTTGCGCGCTGTTGACATCGCCATCACGACGGAAGTGCCCGCGGCCGCGTCCTTGAGCCAGAACCAGAGGCGCCGCTCACGCACGTAGAACATCGAGAAGATGCCGGTGACGAGCAGCAGGCTGCCAAGATACACCACTTTTTTGCCCGGCGCGCGCGTCAGCTGGAATACCGAAGCTTGCACCTGCTTGAAGGCATCAAGCTGCAAATAGACGGGAGATCCATACAAGAAGCTGTCGGAAAGCGCGTTGATCGAATTCTGCACGAAGCGGCTCGCGTCTGCGGTCGGCTGGGCATCGCGCTCGCCCGCCTGCTCGCGCGCGAGCTGCCACAAATCCCATGTCGAGCCCTCGAGCATACGCAGCAAAAGCGATGCTGCCTTCTCCTGTTCGCCCTTGGGCACCGAACGGTCGATGAATGCCGCCACCGATTGAAAGCCGCCCGGCGGCTGTCCGGGGGCGAGGCTACCGGCGCTGTTGTCCGCACCGGCGAACAGCGACAACACGCGCGCCGCACTCTCTTCCAGATGCGTGCGCAGTTCCGGATTGGAATCGGCGATCGAGCGCTGCGCGAACCGGTGCGCCGCCTGGGCGCGTAGCGCGGGGTTTTCGAGCGCCGCGCGCAGCAGCATCCACTCTTTCATGCTGCCTTGCTCGTCGGCGGGGATGCGCAGGTAGCGGAACGGATCGTTCGGCGTCGTGCGCATGCCGGCAAGGAAGAACCGCACGCCGTCGACTGTGACGGGCGCCATGTAGTTGTTGAATTCGCGGGCCTGGCCGTCCGTGCTGCGGATCTTATATTGGACCGACGGGCCGATGTTATGCAGGTCGAGCGGCTTTGACGATTTCGCCCCCGAACCCAGCCGCTCATCGAACACTTCCTTGAGCGACTGACGGGCAGCCACGCCGCGCGCATCGGTCTGCCCGTTGCCGTTCATGATGTTTTCCACATTGATGGCGCGGAAATCGGCGAACTCGACAGTCTGGCCGTCCACACCGGAAATCGACTTCGACAGCGTCGCCGAACTGCCGATCGTGCCGCTTATCGGCACGCTCTTGGACGAGTCGCCCGTCATCGGCCAGGCCGTCATCGACATCTCGGAGCCGCCATCCTGGAAGCTCGATTGGTAGATCGACACGCCGTCGTATTCGAACGGCTTGTTCACTTCCACGCGCGCCGGGATACGCTTGCCCGTCGCGTGATCGATGACGACGATGTCGCTCGCGAACAGCTTGGGCATGCCGGTCGAATAATAGTCGACGATAAACTTCTGAAGCTCGATCGAAAACGGCAGGTCTTGAATCAGCGAGCCGTTCGGCTGGTTCAGTATGGCGGTTGAAACGTGCTGCCCTTCAGGCACCCAGGCATAACCGCGGAACGTCGGATTGGACGGCGAAAGCCGATGCGCCGGCGAAATCTCGTTGATGACCGCGCTCGTGGAGATCGGCGATTTGCCGAATAGCCACATTTGAAACTTGATCGGCAGGTTGCTATCCATGAGCCCGCCGATGCAAATGACGACGATGGCCACGTGTGCGAAGATGTAGCCGATTTTGGTCAGCGCACCGCGTTTAGCGGCAATCAGCGTGGCGCCGTCCGATTCGCGCACGACATACCGATAGCCGAGCTTGCCGGTCAGCGCAGACAAGCGCGCCGCGGTCTCGGCCCGGGATCCATCGGCGGAATACGCTGCCTTGTGATGGAAAGCGCGCAGACTGCCCTCGCGCACCTTGGCTTTCCAACTCTTCATGTCGGCGATCATCTTTGGCGCGTTACGGATCACGCACAACGAGATCGACACGATCAGGAAGCCGAGAATCAGCATGAACCACCAGGCGCTATAGACCGTGAACAGCCCCAATGCGCGGAAGATGTCTGCCCAGAACGGACCGAATTGATTGACGTAGTTGGGGTACGGGTCGTCTTGCGTGAGCACGGTGCCGATGATGCTTGCAATCGCGAGCACGACGAGCAACGCGATGGCGAATCTCATGGAACTGAGCAGCTCGATTGTGCTCTTGAGGATCCGCCGGTCCGACTTCAACTGAAAACCCGAGGTAGTGACGCTCATTCAAACTCCTGTCGATCGGTGTTATCGCTTGAGCGATGACTCCGATCTCATGCAAAGCAATACAGCAAAAAAGGGTGAGGGCCGACCGCCGACGGCGGTGGCGCTCCCACCCTTTTCTTGTTCTTGCCGGTAGGCCCGGCGGTTCGTTCGTTCCCGGTGGCGCGCTCAGTGCAGGCCGGCGACGTAGTCGGCAACCGCTTTGATCTCGCTATCCGAGAGCCGCGAGGCGACGCCATGCATCGCATCGTTGTTGTTACGCGCCCCTGGGCCTTGCTGGAAGGCGTGCAGTTGAGCCACCGTGTAATCGGCCCATTGTCCCGACAGGCGCGGATACTGCACGGGAATGCCCGTTCCCGTCGGCCCATGGCAGCCTGCGCAGGCCGGCACGCCTTTGTCCGCCACGCCTGCGCGGTAAATCTTTTGGCCTTCCGGCACCGTAGCCGCATCGTGTGCGAAGCCCGGCTTCGGCGTTTGCGCCGCGAAATACGCGGCCACGTTGACCATGTCCTGATCGGAGAGTGCACCCGCCATGCCCGCCATGATCGCATTGGTGCGAGCGGCCGTCTTTGCACCTGCTTGCACTTTGAAATCTTTCAATTGCTTCACGAGATACGCTTCGTGCTGCCCCGCCAGCTTCGGAAACGACCCGCTCGCGCTATTGCCGTCTGCTCCGTGGCAAGAGGCGCACACCTGAGTCGCGATCGCCTGCCCCCGATTGATGTCCGGCTTCGGTGCATCTGCCGCTCTTGCTTGTGCCGCCCAACTCCATAAACCGGCCATCAACAAACCCGCTGCTACAACGACTTCAAGCTCCTTCCCAACCTTGCACAGTCGATTCATTCGCACACCCGGTTTCGTCTTGTGAGAATAGAGTGCCCTCCAACGTCCGGTTTCCGGACGCCGCCCTCGCAGGCGGCGGGATCGCCAAGCGGCCTGGCGATGCCCCGAGAGGCCAATGCAAAAAACGACGGTGACCTATTGCCGCAAAAACCCGCTAAAACCTTGCGGCCATGCGCTCGAAGCGCCGCATATCGGACACTGCGGGACACTGCGGCCGGTCATCGGTAAACCGTCGTATTGTACAATAACTCGCTAATCGCCCAGACGCCAGTCCGGCAAGCCCCGGCCTCGTCAGTGCCGTCACCCGGGCGTCCACGCACGCACGCTCCCTCCCCTTCCTGTCCCGCCATGGCCTTCCTGTTGCATCAAGCTCGCTTCTACACAACCGTCAATCACTTGCGCGACCTGCCCGCCACGGTCCAGCCTGAGGTCGCCTTCGCCGGCCGCTCGAACGCCGGCAAGTCGACGGCCATCAACCTCCTGTGCAACCAGAAGCGGCTCGCCTTCGCAAGCAAGACGCCGGGCCGCACGCAGCATATCAATTACTTCAGCGTCGGGCCTGCCCTCGAGCCGGTCGGTTACCTCGTCGACCTGCCCGGTTACGGCTACGCGCAGGTACCTGGCGCAGCCAAGGCGCACTGGGAAGCCCTGCTCTCCGATTACCTTCAAAGCCGCGCCCAGCTGCGAGGCATGGTCCTGATGATGGATTCGCGCAGGCCGTTGACGGACCTCGACAGGCGGATGATCGAATGGTTTGCGCCGACGGGCAAGCCGATTCATACGCTGCTGACGAAGTGCGACAAACTGACGCGGCAGGAAAGCATCAACGCGCTACGCGCGACGGAGAAGGGATTCGCCGAATACCGAGCGGCCGGCTATAAGGGCGAGCTCACCGCGCAGCTGTTTTCCGCGCTCAAGCGAGTGGGTCTGGACGAAGCGCACGCGCGACTGGAGGGCTGGCTGGCGGCTGACGCGGCTGGCCTGGGTGCGGACGCGGCGCAGTGAGGCGTCGCGCGCTCCGAGTCTGATCGGCATTGATAAAAAAACCCGCCGAACGTCGGCGGGCTAAACAGCCTAATCGAAAAAACGACAGGCACCCGCTCAGGGAGGAGAAGCGGGGAGATCTGCGGCATGCGCTCACGAGGAGGCACGTGCTTCACTCGATCGCTATCATATACCATTGTTTGCAAAAGTTTTTGTGCCGGCCGGCCCGGCGTTTCCCGCCACTCCGATAGCGATTCCTCTATGAGCTTCTATCCGCATCACCGCCCGCGCCGCATGCGCCGCGACGATTTCTCGCGCCGTCTCATGCGTGAAAACATGCTGACGACAAACGACCTCATCTATCCGGTGTTCATCGTCGAAGGCGACAACGTACGCCAGGCCGTCGCGTCAATGCCGGGCGTCGAGCGCCTATCGGTCGATCTGCTGATGCACGTCGCCGAGCAGTGCGTCGAGCTCGGCGTGCCCGTGCTGTCGCTGTTTCCGGCCATCGAGCCTTCGCTGAAGACGCCCGACGGCCTCGAGGCCACGAACCCGGAAGGACTCATTCCGCGCGCCGTGCGTGAGATCAAGCGGCGTTTCCCGGAGCTTGGCGTGCTAACCGACGTTGCACTCGATCCGTACACCAGTCACGGCCAAGATGGCGTGCTCGACGAAGCCGGCTACGTGCTCAACGACGAAACGGTAGAGATCCTGGTCGAGCAGGCGCGCACGCAGGTAGAGGCCGGCGTGGACATCGTCGCGCCGTCGGACATGATGGATGGTCGCATCGGCGCGCTGCGCGAAATGCTCGAAAGCGAGGGCCACATCTACACGCGCATCATGGCGTATGCCGCTAAATACGCGTCGGCGTTCTACGGCCCGTTCCGCGATGCAGTCGGCTCGGCCACGAACCTCGGCAAGAGCAACAAGATGACTTACCAGATGGATCCGGCCAACTCCGACGAAGCGCTGCGCGAAGTGCGGCTCGACATCGAGGAAGGCGCGGACATGGTGATGGTCAAACCCGGCATGCCGTATCTCGACATCGTGCGCCGCGTGAAGGACGAGTTCCGTTTTCCGACCTACGTCTACCAAGTTAGCGGCGAATACGCGATGCTCAAAGCGGCCGCGCAAAACGGCTGGCTCGATCACGACAAGGCGATGCTCGAATCGCTGCTCGCGTTCAAGCGGGCGGGGGCCGATGGCGTGCTGACTTACTTCGCGCTCGACGCTGCGTGCCTGTTGCGCGCGCAGTCGTAGCGGTCACTTACGACTGGGGCGCGGGTGCGGGCACGACGCGCTCCAGCCTGCGCAGGAATGTATCGGCCGACTCATAGCCGACCACGCGCAGCACTTCCTTCCCCGTTCGATCGAAGAAGATGATGCCGGGCGGGCCGAACAGGCCAAACCGTTTCAAGAGCGCTTGGTCGTTGGCATTATTCGCAGTGACATCCGCACGTAAAAGCTGCAGTTGTGCAAGCCGCGCCTGCACGCGCTTGTCCGAGAATGTAAACCGCTCCATCTCTTTGCAACTGACACACCAGTCCGCGTAGAAGTCGAGCATGGCCGGCTTTGCGTTGCTCTTCAGTAGCGCATCGAGCTCCATCGACGACCGAACCGGCGCGAATGCCGTCTGCGTCGCCGACGCAGACGGCTCGCCGGCTGCACGCGCGGCCAGCACGGACAGTGGCCGCACGGGATCGTTCGAGCCCGCGGCAAGCCCGACGAGCAGGGTAGCGGCCCAGATCGTCAACGCGGCGCCGACCCCGCGGCCTAGACGGCGCCAGATCGATGGCCCGCCCGCGTTCGGCGTAAAGAGCCCCAGCGCGGCAGCGGCAATCAAAAGCCAAAGTGCGGCGAGCAGCATCTGCGCGGTTGGAGCCAGTACCGGCCAAACGATCCACAGCGCTGCCGCCAGCAGCAAGACGCCGAAGAATACTTTGACGCCGTCCATCCAGGCGCCCGCGCGCGGCAACAGTGCTCCGGCGCCCAGGCCAATGACGAGCAGCGGCACACCGAGGCCAAGTCCCATCGAAAACAAGGCAGTTCCGCCAAGAACGGCGTTGCCGGTATGCGCGATGAACGCAAGCACGGCAAACAGCGGCGCGGTCATGCATGCACCGACGACGAGCGCCGAGAGTGCTCCCATCACGCCCACCGCAAAGAACGTCCCCCCTGACCGGCGGCTCGAAGCGTGCGATACGCTGTCCTGCCAGCGCTGCGGCAAAACAAAATCGACGCCCGCGATCAACGTAAGCGCAAAAGCCGTCAGCAAGACCCCGAAGATCCCAAGCACCCAGGGATTTTGCAGCCAGGCGCCGAGCGATTGGCCGACCAGCGCCGCCGCGATGCCGAGCACCGTATAGACGAGCGACATGCCAACAACGTACGCAAGCGATAGCGCGAAACCGCGCGCATGCGACAATTTGCTGCCTTGTCCGATGATGATTGCGGACACGATCGGAATCATCGGGTACGAGCAAGGCAGCAGGCTGAGAACGAGCCCCGCGAGAAAATAAAGTCCAACCGTGGCAGCGAAACTGCCGCCTTGCAGCAGCGATTGAGCGTAATCGGCGCTCGTTGCACGCTCATACCAAGAGGCGCCTGCTTGCGAATCGCCGGCCACGGGCACGGGGCCGCCAGAACCGGCGCTTGCGTTCAGGGCCGCCCCGCTCACGCGGTACACGTGTTCTGCGGGCGGATAGCAGATGCCCGCATCGGCGCACCCTTGCGAGGTAACGGCTAGCTCGAAGGGGCCGGAAGCCGTCTGCACGGGCACGCGAACCGTCAGATCGCCCCGGTAGGTTTCCACGTCCTTCTGGAATGTCTGATCGAACTTGACGTGGCCCGCTGGGAGCTGCGCCGTGCCGAGCGTGGCTGTTCCGCTTTTAACGGCAAACTGGAAGCGCTCCCGGTAAAGGTAATACCCATCGGCGATCTTGAAGTGGACGTCGACTTCATGCGGCTGCTCATCGGCGCTGAAACGAAACGCCACCGACGGATCGAGAAACTCGTCCGCTCGAGCGGCGTGCGCGAGCCCCGCCGCGATGCAAGCACAAGCAATGAAAAACGTTATGAGACGCGCGAATAGACGCGTCGGATTGGAAAGCGGCTTAGACATGCGTGGGTCGCTGCGTTTCGATCTCCACCCACTGCGCGTACGCGTTCGACGCGGCGGCTTGCCATGAGAGCAACTCGGGCGTTTCGTAGGGGTGATGTGCAAGGATGAATCGTTCGAGTTCGTAGGAACGCGCGGCGCTCGTCTTGAACAGCAACTGGATTTCGTCGGCGGTTTCCACTTGGCCTTTCCAGCGATAGCGCGATCGCACAGCGCCGAGCTCCGTTACACAGGCTGCAAGGCGCTCGTCGAGCGCACCGTGCGCGAGCTTTTGTGCCGACTCGGCGTCCGGCAGCGTCGTCAACATGAGCACGACAGGGAGGGGCACAGTGGCGTTACCTCGCGGCAATTCATTACGCCGCCATGGTATCACCGACTCAAATTTCGCCGCCCCCTGCCGTAGCCGTCGATCCGCGCAAAGAGCCGCCCGCCCCGGAGCCGCCGCCCCCGCCGCCCCGGACCTGGCCCGGAGCCGCAGGATGCAAAAAGGGCCAAGCTTGCACTTGACCCCTTTTTACTCAGCCGTTGCATGGCGCGCTAACGAGCGCCGCACCGCTTATTCCGCTTCTTGCACGTCTTCCGCTTCGGCGGGTTCCGGACGGTCCATCAATTGGACGAGCGCCATGGGTGCATTGTCGCCGACGCGGAAACCGAACTTCAGAATGCTGAGGTAGCCGCCCGGACGATTCGCGAAACGCGGACCGAGCACCTCGAACAGCTTCGTGACCGAGTCACGATCGCGCAGGCGATTGAACGCGAGGCGACGATTCGCGAGCGAAGGCTTCTTGCCGAGCGTGATCAGCGGCTCGACGACTTTACGGAGTTCCTTCGCCTTCGGCAGCGTCGTCTTGATGACTTCGTGCTCGATGAGCGAGTTGGACATATTACGGAGCATTGCTAGACGGTGGCTGCTCGTGCGGTTCAGTTTCCGCAGACCATGACGGTGACGCATTTCAGTTCCTTGATTCGAAGTTTTGATCCAGCTCTTCTATCGTCCTTGCCGGAAACCTCTCAGCGGCGAAGACACGGGCCGGTATAAAAAAAGACAAGACGCGGATTTTAAACGGAAATCCGCGTCTTAGCCAGACGCCGGAGCGCGAGCGCCCCGACGGTATTACTTGTCGAGACCGGCCGGCGGCCAGTTTTCGAGTTTCATGCCGAGCGTCAAACCGCGCGAAGCGAGCACTTCCTTGATCTCGTTGAGCGACTTGCGACCCAGGTTCGGCGTCTTGAGCAACTCGTTTTCCGTGCGTTGGATCAGATCGCCGATGTAGTAGATGTTTTCGGCCTTCAAGCAATTGGCCGAACGCACCGTCAGTTCGAGGTCGTCGACCGGACGCAGCAGGATCGGATCGATCTGCGGCGCACGCGACGGCGCTTCGGCAGCGGCTTCCGTGCCTTCCAGCGCCGCGAACACGGCGAGCTGGTCGACCAAAATGCGCGCCGATTGACGAATCGCTTCCTCAGGCGAGATCACGCCATTGGTCTCGATGTTCATCACGAGCTTGTCGAGATCGGTACGCTGCTCGACTCGCGCGCTTTCCACCGCGTAGCTCACGCGGCGAACCGGCGAGAACGATGCATCGAGGACGATGCGGCCGATGATCTTGCCCGTTTCCTCGCCGTAGCGACGCACGTTGCCGGGCACGTAGCCGCGGCCC
Organism: uncultured Burkholderiaceae bacterium; assembly: GCA_966212065.1. Lineage (GTDB taxonomy): Bacteria > Pseudomonadota > Gammaproteobacteria > Burkholderiales > Burkholderiaceae > Trinickia. Next base: position 13,874 of record CBIHOQ010000050.1, on the reverse strand, counting down.
TTCTCGACCTTGATCTGCACGTCGAGTTTGCCGCCCTTCGACAGGTGCGCCACGATGTGATCGGGGTTGATCACTTCGCAGTCGTGCGGCAACTCGATGTCGCGCGCGGTCACCAAGCCTTCACCTTCCTTGCGCAGCGTGACGGTTACTTCGTCGCGGTTGTGCAGCTTGAAGACGACACCCTTCAAGTTAAGCAGCAGGTTGACGACGTCTTCTTGCACGCCATCTAGCGTCGAGTACTCGTGCACTACGCCTGCGATCGTTACTTCGGTGGGCGCGTAGCCGATCATCGACGACAGCAGGACGCGCCGAAGCGCGTTGCCCAACGTGTGGCCGTAACCGCGTTCGAACGGTTCCATGACCACTTTCGCGTGGCTCTCGCCCAGCGATTCCACAGCGATGATCTTGGGCTTCAACAAACTGGTTTGCATAGGTTTTCCTTTTCAATACCCTCGGCTCGTTACACCGATAAGGCTGACCGGTAACACCCTAAAAAATAAACAGCCGAGGTGCCCCCTTGCGCAACGCAATCAAAGGTACCCCGGCCGTAAATACAATTAGCGCGAATACAATTCGACGATCAGGCTTTCGTTGATGTCGCCGGCGATATCGCCACGTTCCGGCATTTGCTTGAACGTGCCTTCGAACTTCTTCGCATCGACCGCAACCCAGCTCGCCAGGCCGCTTTGCTCGGCAAGCGACAGCGCTTCGAGAATGCGTGTCTGCTTCTTGGACTGCTCGCGCACGGCCACGACGTCGCCCGCCTTCACTTGCAGCGAGGGGACGTTCGCCACCTGGCCGTTCACCGTGATCGACTTGTGGCTCACGAGTTGGCGCGCTTCAGCGCGCGTCGAGCCGAAGCCCATGCGATAGACGACGTTGTCGAGGCGCGATTCGAGCAACTGCAGCAGCGTTTCACCCGTGTTGCCCTTACGACGGTCGGCTTCCGCGAAGTAACGGCGGAACTGACGCTCGAGCACGCCGTAGATGCGCTTCACTTTTTGCTTTTCGCGAAGCTGCGTGCCGTAGTCGGACGTGCGAGCGCCCGATGTGCGGCCGTGCTGGCCCGGCTTGCTGTCGAGCTTGCACTTGTCGGCGAGCGAGCGGCGTGCGCTCTTGAGGAATAGATCGGTGCCTTCACGGCGAGACAACTTGGCCTTAGGGCCGGTATAGCGTGCCACTTTGCATTCCTTCTAGGTTTGATCACGCAAACTTTCGTCTGCGCTAGTCCGTGCCCGCTACGGGCCGAACGGTGGGCTTAGTCAATCAATCAATGCGCAAATAGCCTGCTGGCGCGCGAAGGCACCAACAGGCAACGCACAGGCGCTCGTCTTAGATACGACGACGCTTCGGCGGACGGCAGCCGTTGTGCGGAACAGGCGTCACGTCGGAGATTGCCGTGATCTTGATGCCAAGACCATGCAAAGCACGCACCGCCGATTCGCGACCGGGGCCAGGGCCCTTGATCCGCACTTCGAGGTTCTTCACGCCGTATTCCATCGCCACGCGACCGGCCGATTCAGCCGCAACCTGCGCCGCGAACGGCGTCGATTTGCGCGAGCCCTTGAAGCCCTGGCCGCCCGACGTCGCCCAAGCTAGCGCATTGCCTTGGCGGTCGGTGATCGTGATGATGGTGTTGTTGAACGACGCGTGAACGTGAACCACGCCCTCGGCGACGTTCTTCTTGACCTTCTTGCGAACGCGTTGCGCCGCGGTGTTGTTCGAAGCCTTAGCCATTACATTTTCCTGTAACTGTCAGTCGCGCTTATTTCTTCAGCGATTGGGCAGCGCGGCGCGGACCCTTGCGCGTACGGGCGTTCGTGCGCGTACGTTGGCCACGCAGAGGCAGACCCTTGCGATGACGCACACCGCGATAGCAGCCGAGGTCCATCAAACGCTTGATGTTCATCGTCACTTCACGGCGCAGATCGCCTTCGACGACGAGCTTGCCGACTTCTTCACGCAGCTTCTCGAGATCTGCGTCCGTCAGGTCCTTGACCTTCTTGTTCACAGCGACGCCAGCCGATTCGCAAATATATTGCGAACGCGTACGGCCGATCCCGTAGATCGCCGTCAGACCGATCACGGCGTGCTGGTGGTTCGGGATGTTCACCCCTGCAATACGAGCCATTGTTTTTCCTCAAACAAAAAGCGCAAGCAAAAGCGCGGCGTTCAGCCTTGGCGCTGTTTGTGGCGCGGATCAGAGCTGCAAATCACGCGCACAACGCCCTTGCGCTTGATGATCTTGCAATTGCGGCAAATGCGCTTAACCGATGCCATCACTTTCATGATATTACCCTTTTTTCAAATCACTTCGCCCGGAACACGATCCGCGCACGCGACAGATCGTAAGGCGTCAATTCAACCGTCACCTTGTCGCCCGGTAGGATGCGGATGTAGTGCATGCGCATCTTCCCCGAGATATGCCCCAACACGACATGGCCGTTTTCCAGCTTCACGCGGAAGGTAGCATTGGGAAGGTTTTCAACGACCTCGCCCTGCATCTGGATTACATCGTCCTTGGCCATGTGTCCTTTCAACGCATCGGAATGTTGCTGCCCTTGAAGTTCGCCTTCTTGAGCAACGACTCATACTGTTGCGACATAACGTACGACTGCACCTGTGCCATGAAGTCCATCGTGACGACAACGATGATCAATAGCGACGTTCCGCCAAAATAAAACGGGACGTTCCAGCGCAGCACCAAAAACTCAGGCAACAAGCAGACGAACACGATATAGATCGCACCGGCCAGCGTGAGACGCGTGAGGATGCGGTCGATATAGCGTGCGGTCTGATCGCCGGGGCGGATACCCGGAACGAACGCACCGCTCTTCTTCAGGTTGTCGGCCGTTTCCCTGCTGTTGAACACCAGCGCGGTGTAAAAGAAGCAGAAGAATACGATCGCCAACGCATACAGCAACACGTACACGGGCTGGCCCGGCTTTAATGCCTCCGCCACGTTGTGCAGCGTGTCGGTGAGCCAGCTGCCGCGCGTGCCCGAGCTGAACCAATTCAGGATCGTTGCCGGGAACAGGATGATCGACGATGCGAAGATCGGCGGAATCACGCCCGACATATTCAGCTTGAGCGGCAGATGCGACGACTGCCCACCGTAAATCTTGTTACCGACCTGGCGCTTCGCGTAGTTCACGAGAATCTTGCGCTGGCCGCGCTCGATGAAGACGACGACGTACGTCACCGCCCCAATCAGCGCCACCACGACGATTGCCGTGAACGGATGCATCGATCCCGACTGCACGAGCGAGACGAGCCCGCCCACCGCATTCGGAAAGCCCGCTGCGATGCCGCCGAAGATGATGATCGAGATCCCGTTGCCAAGGCCGCGTTCCGTGATCTGCTCACCGAGCCACATCAGGAACATCGTGCCCGTCACGAGCGTCACCACCGTCGTCAGGCGAAACACCATACCCGGATCGATCACGAGCCCCGGCTGGTTCTCGAGCGCCACGGCGATGCCGAACGCTTGGAACGTCGCCAGCACGACCGTGAAGAGCCGCGTGTACTGCGTAATCTTACGTTGCCCGGCCTGCCCTTCCTTCTTCAGCGCTTCCAGCTGAGGCGATACGATCGCGAGCAGCTGCATGATGATCGACGAGGAGATGTACGGCATGATCCCCAGCGCGAAAATCGTGAAGCGCGACAGCGCGCCACCCGAGAACATGTTGAACATGCCCAGGATGCCGCCCGATTGGCTCTGGAACAGCTTCGCCAACTGATCCGGGTCGATGCCCGGCACCGGAATGTGTGCGCCGAGACGATAGACGACGAGCGCCAGCAGCAGGAATACTGCCCGCCGACGCAAGTCGCCAAACTTCGCCGTGCTTCGACCGGTTTTTGCGAGACTCGGGCTGTTAGCCAAGTACCTTCTCCGATGCAAATGCCATTAGCGGCAATCGGCCTTTCACGCGATCGAAAGCCACTGACTTACTCGGCGAACGAGCCGCCGGCCGCTTCGATCGCGGCGCGTGCGCCCTTCGTCGCACCGAGGCCCTTCACGACGATCTTGCGCGAGATCTCGCCCGTGGCGATGATCTTGACGCTCTTCGTGAGTTCACCGACCAGGCCCGCTTGCTTGAGCGCGAGCAGATCGACTTCGTCGACAGGCAGCGCTTGCAGATCGCGGAGGCGCACTTCACCGACGAATTCCTTCGTCAGCGACGTGAAGCCACGCTTGGGCAGACGGCGTTGCAGCGGCATTTGACCGCCTTCGAAGCCGACCTTATGAAAGCCGCCCGAGCGCGATTTCTGACCCTTGTGACCGCGGCCAGCCGTCTTGCCGAGGCCGGAGCCGATACCGCGGCCGACGCGGCGCTTCGCGTGCTTGGCGCCATCAGCCGGCTTCAGGTTATTCAATTCCATATTCAACTCCTCGAGTCCCGGGCCGTGTTAAGCGACGACCTTAACAAGGTACGAGACCTTGCCGATCATGCCGCGCACGGCGGGCGTGTCTTGCAGTTCGCTGACCGAGTTGAGTCGGCGCAGGCCCAGGCCACGCACCGTAGCACGGTGCGATTCGCGGGTCCCAATCACGCTCTTGACGAGCTGAACCTTGACAGTTTTTTCAGACATGGTGACCACCTAGGCGTTAGCCCAAAATTTCTTCGACCGACTTACCGCGCTTCGCCGCGATATCCCCCGGCGTCGACTGCTTACGCAGCCCGTCGAGCGTCGCACGAACGAGGTTGTACGGGTTCGTCGAACCGTGGCTCTTCGCGACGACGTTCTGCACGCCCATCACGTCGAACACCGCGCGCATCGGGCCGCCGGCGATCACGCCGGTGCCGCCTTTCGCCGGTGCGAGCAGAACGACCGACGCGCCATGCTTGCCGTGCACTTCGTGCTGCAGCGTACCGTTCTTGAGCGGCACCTTGAACATGTTGCGGCGAGCTTGTTCCATCGCCTTTTGCACGGCGACGGGCACTTCTTTCGCTTTGCCCTTGCCCATGCCCACGCGGCCATCGCCGTCGCCAACCACGGTCAGTGCGGCGAAGCCGAGAATACGGCCACCCTTCACCACCTTGGTCACGCGGTTGACCGAGATCATCTTTTCGCGGAGGCCGTCGTCGCGTTCGTCAGCCTGAACTTTCGCTTGCATCTTTGCCATGACGAATTCCTTCCTTAGAACTTGAGCCCGGCTTCGCGCGCCGCATCGGCCAGCGCTTTCACGCGGCCGTGGTAGCGAAAGCCCGAGCGATCAAAGGCGACGGATTCGACGCCGGCAGCCTTAGCTTTTTCAGCGATACGCTTGCCGATCAGCGTGGCAGCGGCGACGTTGCCGCCCTTGCCCGATTGGTCGGCGAGCTGCGCACGCACTTCAGCTTCGAGCGTCGACGCGCTGGCGAGCACCTTGGTGCCGCAGGGCGAGAACACTTGCGCATAGATGTGCGTGTTCGTGCGGTGCACGGCAAGGCGCGCGACCTGCAGTTCGGCGATCTTGACACGCGTCTGACGAGCGCGGCGCAGGCGAGATTGAGTCTTATCCATGATTGCGCACCCTTACTTCTTCTTCGTTTCTTTGAGGATCACCACCTCGTCGGAATAGCGCACGCCCTTGCCCTTGTAGGGCTCCGGCGGACGATACCCGCGCACTTCGGCAGCGACTTGGCCGACTTGCTGCTTGTCGATCCCCTTGATCACGATTTCGGTTTGCGACGGGGTTTCAGCCTTCACGCCTTCCGGCATTTGGTGCACCACGGGGTGCGAGAAACCCAGCGACAGGTTCAGCTTGTCGCCTTGCGCTTGCGCACGATAGCCCACGCCGACGAGGGCGAGCTTGCGCTCAAAACCCTTCGTTGCGCCGTGCACCATGTTCGCGACGATCGCGCGCATCGTGCCGGACATGGCGTTTGCTTCGCGGCTGTCGTCGACCGGCTCGAATTTCAGGAACGTGCCGTCGACAACGATGTTCACGAGCTTGTTTAAAGCCTGGGAAATCGTACCGAGCGCGCCCTTCACCGTAATGAGACCGTTCTCGATCTTCACTTCGGCGCCAGCGAGCGCGACCGGGTTTTTACCTACTCGAGACATTTTCTTCTCCTCTTTCGGCGTTAAGCAACGTAGCAGATGACTTCGCCGCCGACGCCAGTGGCGCGGGCCTTGCGGTCAGTCATCACACCCTTGGGCGTCGAAACGATCGCCACACCGAGGCCGTTCATGACCTGCGGAATGTCGTTGCGACCGCGGTACACGCGCAGGCCAGGCTTCGAGACGCGCTCAAGGCGCTCGATGACCGGACGGCCGGCGTAGTACTTCAACGCGATGTTCAATTCCGACTTCGCGCCTTCGGACTTCACGGCGAAGCTGTCGATATAGCCTTCGTCCTTCAGGACTTGGGCAATCGCCACTTTGACCTTCGACGAGGGCATCGTCACCGTTACCTTCTCGACCATCTGCGCGTTGCGGATGCGAGTCAGCATATCGGCGATAGGATCACTCATGCTCATTTATGTTTCTCCTATTACCAGCTCGCCTTGGTCAGGCCGGGGATCTCGCCGCGGAAAGCGATTTCGCGAATCTTGTTCCGTGCGAGTCCGAACTTGCGGAACGTACCGCGCGGACGACCCGTGATCGCGCAACGATTGCGCTTGCGGGTCGGGTTCGCGTTACGGGGCAATTGTTGCAGCTCGAGACGGGCTGCGTAGCGCTCTTCTTCCGACTTCGATTGGTCGTCGATGGTCGCCTTCAGCGCTTCACGCTTCGGGGCGAACTTCGCCGCCAGGCGGGCGCGCTTCTTTTCACGTTCGATCAGTGCCAGTTTAGCCACGGTAACCTCAGTTTCTGAACGGGAACTTGAAGCTGGCGAGCAGCGCCTTGGCTTCTTCGTCGGTCTTTGCGGTCGTGGTGATGCTGACATTCAGCCCACGCAGCGCGTCGATCTTGTCGTAGTCGATTTCGGGGAAAATAATCTGCTCTTTCACACCGATGTTGTAGTTGCCGCGACCGTCGAACGCCCGACCCGACACACCCCGGAAATCGCGCACACGCGGCAACGCCACCGTGACGAAACGATCGAGGAATTCGTACATCGCGCGGCCGCGCAGCGTGACCATCGCACCGATCGGGTAGCCTTGACGGATCTTAAAGCCCGCGATTGCCTTGCGAGCCTTCGTCACCACCGGCTTTTGACCCGCGATCTTCGTCAGATCGCCCACGGCGTTTTCGATGATCTTCTTGTCAGCAACGGCCTCACCAAGACCCATGTTCAACGTGATCTTGGTGATGCGCGGCACTTCCATGACCGACTGGTAGCCGAACTTCTCAATAAGGCCGGGAACGACCTTCTCTTTGTAAAACTCTTGCAAACGAGTCATTTTTATACTCCGCAGCGTCAGGCGCTCAGCACGACACCGGTCGTTTTCAGGAAGCGCACTTTCTTGCCATCCTCGACCTTGATGCCCACACGCGAGGCTTTGCCGTTCGCGTCGACGAGTGCGACGTTCGAAATGTTCAACGGCATCGTCTTCGGTTCCACGCCACCCGTCGTACCCTTCATCGGGTTCGGCTTGACATGTTTCTTCACGAGATTGATGCCTTCCACCGTCACGCTATCTTCACCGACGGCCAGCACGACACCGCGCTTGCCCTTGTCCTTGCCGGTGATGACGACGACTTCGTCACCCTTGCGAATCTTGTTCATCGCGACTCCTTACAGCACTTCGGGTGCGAGCGAAACGATCTTCATAAACCGTTCGCTACGCAACTCACGCGTGACCGGCCCAAAAATACGGGTGCCGATGGGCTCGAGCTTGGCATTCAAGAGAACGGCGGCATTGCCGTCGAATTTGATCAGCGAGCCGTCTTGGCGACGCACGCCCTTGGCAGTGCGAACCACCACGGCGTTGTAGATTTCGCCTTTCTTCACGCGCCCGCGCGGCGTTGCCTCTTTGACAGTCACCTTGATGATGTCGCCGATGTTGGCATAACGACGCTTCGAGCCGCCGAGCACCTTGATGCACATGACTTCACGCGCACCCGTGTTATCGGCCACTTCAAGCCGAGATTCGGTCTGGATCATGGTTTATCTTTCCCAACTTAATCCGCCTGCACCACCATGGTTCAGCCGGTCAGTCTTGGTCCCGTCAGCCGCGCCGCTATTACTGCCTGGCCGCGTGGCTGCTTGGGTTGGAACAGCAGCGACGGCAACGAAACCGCCATCGCAATCGAGTGATTCGTTCGGAGCGGGCTGACGCCCTTCCGCTTCCCTTCCACTTCGTCCGCAACGGATCCCATAAAGAGGGAAGACCGAGATTATACCAAACAATCTCGGCCTTGCAAGCGCAATCTACTGCAATTTCAACGACTGCTACTACGCGGTCACCTTAGATGACCCGCGCTGCTTCGACCAAGCGGGACACGGTCCAGGCTTTCGTCTTCGAGATCGGACGCGTTTCCTGGATTTCGACGAGGTCGCCCTCGTTGTACGTGTTCGCATCGTCATGCGCGTGGTACTTCTTCGAGCGCACGACGTACTTGCCGTAGATCGGGTGCTTCACGCGGTGCTCGACGAGCACGGTGACCGTCTTGTCCATCTTGTTGCTGACGACCTTGCCGACCAGCGTCCGCTTGAGCGAGGTTTTCACGCTATCGTTCATTTCTGGTTCGCCTTCTCAGTCAGGACGGTCCGCACACGTGCGATGTCGCGACGGACCTTCTTCAGCTGGCTCGTGTTCGTGAGCTGCTGAGTCGCGAGTTGCATGCGCAGGCCGAATTGCGCTTTCAACAAGTCCGACAGCTCCTTGTTGAGCGCGGCGTTGTCTTTCTGGTGAAGTTCGGAAGCCTTCATCGTTTGCTCCTTAGGCGCCGAGCTGGCGAACGATGAACGCCGTCTTCAGCGGCAGCTTCGCTGCGGCCAGACGGAACGCTTCGCGCGCCAACTCTTCTGTTACGCCATCCATTTCGTACAGCATCTTGCCCGGCTGGATCTCTGCGACGTAGTACTCCGGGTTACCTTTACCGTTACCCATCCGTACTTCGGCCGGCTTTTGCGAGATCGGCTTGTCCGGGAAAATGCGAATCCAGATGCGGCCGCCGCGCTTGATGTGACGCGTCATGGCACGACGCGCCGCCTCAATTTGACGTGCGGTAAGGCGGCCGCGACCGATAGACTTCAGGCCGAACTCACCGAACGACACGGCGTTGCCGCGCGTCGCGATACCGGTGTTACGACCCTTCTGCTCTTTGCGATACTTCCTGCGTTTCGGTTGCAGCATCGTTATTCTCCAGTCTTGCCGTCGCCGTCGGGCTTGCCGCCGCCGGCGGCGCCGCGACGCGGCGCACCACGGCGAGCACCCGCGGGCGCGCCACCTTCACCGTCACGGCGCGGACGGCGATCGCCCGGGCGCGCGTTACGGCGCGGACGCTTGTCTTCAGCCGTTTCTTCGACGACCGGCGCATCGTTGCGGCCCAGCGTGTCGCCCTTATAGACCCACACCTTCACACCGATGATGCCGTACGTCGTCTTTGCTTCCGACGTTGCGTAGTCGATATCGGCACGCAGTGTATGAAGGGGCACGCGACCTTCGCGATACCACTCCGTACGGGCGATTTCGATACCGTTCAAGCGGCCGGCGCTCATGATCTTGATGCCTTGCGCGCCCAGACGCATCGCGTTTTGCATCGCACGCTTCATCGCGCGGCGGAACATGATCCGACGCTCGAGCTGTTGCGTGATCGAATCGGCGATCAACTGCGCATCGGTTTCCGGCTTGCGGATTTCCTCGATGTTCACGTGCACGGGCACGCCCATGCGCTTTTGCAGCTCCAACTTCAGCAGTTCGATGTCCTCACCCTTCTTGCCGATGACGACGCCCGGACGCGAGCTGAAAATCGTGATGCGTGCGTTCTTCGCAGGACGCTCGATGATGACGCGGCCGACAGAAGCGTTCTTCAGCTTCTTCTTGAGGTATTCACGAACACCGATGTCTTCCTGGAGCATCGCCGCGAAATTGGTGTTGTTCGCGTACCAACGCGACGACCAATTGCGGCTGACGGCCAGACGGAAGCCAGTCGGATGAATTTTCTGTCCCATCGTATGACCCCTTAATTCCCGACCGTCACAGTGATGTGACAGGATTGCTTCTCGATGCGATTGCCGCGGCCTTTGGCGCGCGCGGTGAACCGCTTCAGAGAGGCGGCCTTATCGATGTAGATGCTCTTGATCTTGAGCTCATCGATATCGGCGCCTTCGTTGTGCTCCGCATTCGCGATCGCCGACAGCACGACCTTCTTCACGATGCCCGCAGCCTTCTTCGGCGAGAACGTCAGGACGTTCAGCGCCTTGTCGACCGGCAAACCGCGGATCTGGTCAGCCACAAGGCGCGTTTTCTGCGCCGAGATGCGGGCACCGCGATGAATTGCTTTCACTTCCATCTTGATTGCCCCTTATTTCTTGGCCTTCTTGTCGGCCGCGTGACCCTTGAACGTCCGGGTCAGTGCGAACTCGCCAAGCTTGTGGCCGACCATGTTTTCCGAGACGTACACCGGAACGTGTTGACGGCCGTTGTGCACGGCGATCGTCAGACCGATGAAATCAGGGAGGATCGTCGAACGACGCGACCACGTCTTGATCGGCTTCTTGTCGCGCGAAGCTGCAGCCGCCTCAACTTTCTTCAGCAAATGGGCGTCGCAGAACGGACCTTTTTTTACAGAACGTGCCATTGCCTACTCCTTAACGCTTGTGACGGCGCTGGACGATCATCGTCGTCGTGCGCTTATTGCGACGGGTGCGATAGCCCTTCGTCGGCGTGCCCCACGGGCTCACCGGATCGCGGCCAGCCGCGGTCTTGCCTTCGCCGCCACCGTGCGGGTGGTCGACCGGGTTCATCGCGACGCCACGCACCGTCGGGCGGATACCGCGCCAGCGATTCGCACCGGCCTTACCGATTTGGCGCAGGCTATGCTCTTCGTTACCGACTTCGCCGATCGTTGCGCGGCACTCGATATGCACGCGGCGGATTTCACCCGAGCGCAGACGGACTTGAGCGTACGTGCCTTCACGCGCCAACAGCATGGCCGACGTACCGGCCGAACGCGCCATTTGCGCGCCCTTGCCCGGCAGCATCTCGATGCAGTGGATCGTCGTACCGACCGGAATATTGCGGATCGGCAGCGTATTGCCTGCGCGAATCGGCGCTTCCGAACCCGACATCAGCTGTTGGCCGACCGTCACGCCCTTCGGCGCGATGATGTAACGGCGTTCGCCGTCGGCGTACAGCACGAGCGCGATATTCGCGCTGCGGTTCGGGTCGTACTCGAGACGCTCGACCTTCGCCGGAATGCCATCCTTCGTGCGACGGAAATCGACGACGCGATAGTGCTGCTTATGACCACCGCCCTTATGGCGTGTGGTGATGTGACCGTTGTTGTTACGGCCGGCAGTCGACGTCTTCGTCTCGAGCAGGGCCGTGAACGGCTTGCCCTTGTGAAGATCCTTGTTGACCACCTTGACCATCGCGCGGCGGCCCGGCGAGGTCGGCTTAACTTTAACGAGTGCCATGATTACTTGGCCTCCGCTTCAAAGTTGATTTCCTGGCCCGGCTTCAAGCAAACGTACGCCTTGCGCACGTCCTTGCGGCGGCCCATGAAACGGCCGAAACGCTTGGCTTTGCCCTTGACGTTCAGCACGTTGACGGAATCGACTTCCACCTTGAACAGCAGCTCGACGGCGGCCTTCACTTCCTGCTTGGTGGCATCGGGCGCGATTTCGAACACGACTTGCTCGTTCTTGTCGGCCACCAGCGTCGCCTTTTCGGAGATCACCGGCGCGAGCAGGACCTGCATCAAACGATGATCGTTCTTGCGAATCTCGCTCATGACAGCAACTCCTCGATCTGGGCGACCGCTGCCTTCGTGATCAGCACTTTCTTGAAGTAGATCAGCGACAGCGGATCGGCGTAACGCGGCTCGACAATGGCCACGTGGGCCAGGTTGCGCGACGCGAGGTACAGGTTCTCGTCAACCGTGTCGGTGATGACCAAGACGGAGTCGAGGCCCATGGCCTTGAATTTTTCGGCCAGCAGCTTTGTCTTCGGAGCTTCGAGAACGATGTCCTCGACAACCGACAGACGGCCTTCGCGGGCGAGCTGCGAGAAGATCGAGCAGAGGCCTGCGCGATGCATCTTCTTGTTGACCTTGTGCGAGAAGTTCTCTTCGGGCGAGTTCGGGAAAATCCGACCACCGCCACGCCACAACGGGCTCGACGACATACCGGCACGAGCACGGCCCGTACCCTTCTGGCGCCACGGCTTCTTCGTCGTGTGCTTGACTTGCTCTCGATCTTTCTGCGCGCGGTTGCCGCTGCGAGCATTGGCTTGGTAAGCCACCACGACTTGGTGGATCAGCGCTTCGTTGTAGTCACGGCCGAACACGACGTCCGACGCGTTCAAACCCGCACCTTCTTGACCATTAGGATTAAGGAGCTTCAGTTCCATTATTTCGCTCCTTTCACGGCACGCGCCTTCACTGCCGGCGTCACGAAAACTTTGCCGCCCTTCGCGCCGGGGATTGCACCCTTGACGAGCAGCAGCTTGCGATCGGCGTCGATGCGAGCGATTTCGAGGTTTTGCACCGTGACGGTATCGTCACCCATGTGACCCGTCATGCGCTTGCCGGGGAACACGCGACCCGGATCCTGCGCCATACCGATCGAACCCGGCACGTTATGCGAACGTGAGTTACCGTGCGAGGCACGGCCCGAGGCGAAGTTGTAGCGCTTGATCGTGCCGGCGTAGCCCTTACCAATCGATACGCCCTGCACATCGATCTTTTGGCCGACTTCGAAGATGTCGACACCGATCACGGTGCCGGCGGAAAGCTCGGCAGCCTTTGCGGCATCGATCTTGAATTCTTTGAGAACTTCACCGGCTTGCACACCGGCTTTGGCGAGGTGACCTGCCAGCGGCTTCGTCACACGCGATGCACGGCGCGTACCGAATGCCACCTGAACGGCGATGTAGCCATCCGTTTCAACGGTCTTGATCTGCGCCACGCGGTTGTCGGACACGTCCAGCACGGTGACAGGAATCGAGTCCCCATCCGCCGTAAAGATACGGGTCATGCCAACCTTGCGACCTACGAGTCCAAGGCTCATCGTTTTCTCCATTCCCGACTGCGATTGGCCGGGGCTAATTTACAAAATGTCGGTACCAGGAAGCTCGCTTGCCGCAAGCCGCACTGCTTTGTGCCGCATCGCCGCGCACGAAACTGACACCAACTTTTTACGCGAATACGCGAAAAGCCTTGCATTATAGCTAGGCCTTTCGTTTTCCGCAAGCAATCAAAGACTTACCGCCGCGAGTCCGGCCCGCAGCGGCGCACACCTTATTGCAGCTTGATTTCGACGTCCACGCCGGCGGGCAGATCGAGCTTCATCAGTGCGTCGACGGTCTTGTCCGTCGGGTCGATGATGTCCATCAGGCGTTGATGCGTACGGATTTCGAGCTGATCGCGCGACGTCTTGTTGACGTGCGGCGAACGCAGGATGTCGAAGCGTTGGATGCGGGTCGGCAGGGGTACCGGACCGCGAACGATCGCACCAGTCCGCTTCGCCGTCTCGACGATCTCGGCTGCCGATTGATCGATCAGGCGATAGTCGAAAGCCTTAAGGCGAATACGGATTTTCTGGTTTTGCATGACGATTCCTTCGAAAGAGCGAGGCGGTTTTGCACCGCCGAATTAAAAAGAACGTGGGCTCGGGCGCCTCCGGAGAGGAACGCGCCCAAGCCCGGGCGCATGTTACTGCGGTACTGATACTGCGTCAGGTACTACCGGTGTTGCGTGAACTGCCAAACCGCCGATTTTACTCGATGATCTTCGCGACGACACCTGCACCGACCGTACGGCCGCCTTCGCGA
>CBIHOQ010000049.1:0-43094 GCA_966212065.1 uncultured Burkholderiaceae bacterium | reverse complement strand
TAGGCAACACGCAGCACACCGTCGGGGCCAAGATTCACTGCGTCGAACGTCTTGCCGGGTCTGCCGACATCGGCGAGCGGCGGCACTTGACTCTTGAGACCGCCGAACCCCTCCGAGATCTTCAGCAACAATTACCTTTCTTACTCGCAGTCCTCACAGCAGCGCGGTCCCGCCCCCGGCCTTCCCTGTCACCCATGCGTACCAAAACCTGTTGGCGATCACCCTCGCTACTGTTTTCGCGCGATTCCAACCGTCCGATCTGAGCTTTTTCTCGACCCACGCGGCCTCCGGCAGCTTAAGCGCTGCGGCGCGCGAATTAGGGCTGACGCCAGCGGCGGTCAGCAAGCGCCTGACACAGATGGAAAATCGCGCAGGCGTGCTGTTAATCAACCGCACGACACGCCGAATGATGCTGACGCCTGAAGGCGAGCTATATCTCGAACATGCGCGCCGAATTATCGATGAGATCGACGAACTGGCCGAGCTGCTTGGCGCGGCGAAGAAAAGCCCCAAGGGGCTGTTGCGGGTGAACGCAACGCTCGGCTTCGGGCGCAGTCATGTCGCGCCTGCGGTTTCGCGGTTTGTCGCGAAGTATCCGCACGTGTCGGTGCAGCTTCAGTTGTCGGTCACGCCTCCGCCGCTGACTGACGACACCTTCGATGTCTGCATCCGCTTCGGCGAGCCACCTGATACGCGAGTGGTCGCGCGGCGTCTCGCGGGCAATCGGCGTTTGCTGTGCGCCGCGCCTTCGTACATCGCGTCACACGGGCTGCCGACAACGGCGCACGACCTGACGCGGCACAACTGCATCGGCATTCGTCAGGGCGACCAAGCCTACGGCGCTTGGCGGCTGACTTCCGGCCGGGGCGCGTCGCGCAAAACCGAAACGGTCCGGATTAATGGCTCGCTAACAACGAACGATGGCGAGATCGCCGTGAAATGGGCGCTTGAAGGACATGGCATCCTGATGCGGGCCGAGTGGGATATCAAGCAGTATCTGGCGGATGGCTCACTCGTCCTCGTACTGCCCGACTACGACACGCCGAACGCCGATATTTTTGCGGTGTATTCGCAGCGACATCAGATGTCGAACCGCATTCGGGCGTTCGTCGAATTTATCGCACGGGATCTGCGAAGCGAAGCGGATGAGGTCGCGTAGGGTGTGGAATCAACGTCGGACATTCGGCATGGAGCCCGGGCAACATTAATCACTGCCGCCGGGCGATAAGTCGATGCACCCGCCTGCCGGAAGACTGGTTGACTGCTTCGGCATCGAGCAAGAATTCCGCACCGCCAAGGCCTTCCCTGACCCGCTCGGCGTCGAACTCAGCATAGAGTCGGCCAGTGGCATCGCGGGTGCAAACCGATTCTGCGACTCGCCAGCTCAGATACAGCGTCCCCGCTGGCCTGAGAATGTCGAACAGACGTGCACAGGCTCGGGCAACCTCCTCCGGCGGCAAATGCATGAGGACGGTTTCGCACAGCACATTGTCATATGTTTCTGCGCCGATAGCGTCCAGCGCGGGAAGCGCGGCGCGCTTGAAAACCAGCGACGGAAAAGCGGTCGCGGCTTCCGCAAGTAGTCCTTCGGCGGCGTCGTAGCCAACAGCGGGGAAGCCATGATCGTTTAGCCATGCAACGTCGCGGCCAGCGCCGCAACCAATGTCTGCGGTTTTTCCGCCTGGGGTGAAGTAGCGCTGCAGTAGCGCGTACATGTCAGTCGGTGGGGGCTGGTCGCGCCACTCAGCCGCAAATCGGCTCGCGCCTGTTGAGTAGGCTTCGATGGTCTGTTCGTCCACGGCAAATGCCTCTGATCAAGGGGTGACGATTGCGGTCGGACGAATCCTACCGATCTCGACGTTGAGAAATATTGGCCTAAACCCTCGATCGCCGCAAGCCAAACCACACAAGGCCTTCGCGGCCAAGGCCGTTATGTAGACATCTTTAAGTTGCGAGGATTGCCTCGACGAGATGCGCCGCTATAATCTTGACGACAAAGAAAAGCGCAAAAAAATAACCACACCGAGGGCGACGATGAATCAACTGGAACAAATGGCGTCGATGGCGATCTTTGCAAGAATCGTCGAGACGATGAGTTACACGGAGGCAGCGCGTGTAATCGGGGTGTCGAAGTCGGCGGTCAGCAAGGAATTGGCTCGGCTGGAGGCGACACTCGGCGTCACGCTGCTCAAGCGCACGACGCGCAAGATCGAAATCACCGACGTAGGGCGGACGTATTACGAGTGCTGTGCGCGCATGCTCGTGGAAATGCGCAGTGCCGATGCGTTCATGGAGAAATATCACGCCGATCCGGTCGGCAATCTGCGGGTGGCGGCCCCCGTCACGTTCGGCAATGTCGTGCTGATGCCGGCATTAAATCAATTCGCCACGAAATACGTGAACGTGCAGATCGAACTCGATTTAACGGATCGGCAAATCGACCCCGACAGCGAGAATTTCGATGTCGTGATCACGATTAATCGCAACAAGCCCGAGCATGCACGCGGCAAAGTCCTGATGGAAATCGACTGGGGGTTGTTCGCCGCGCCGGCCTACCTCGGGCGCCATCCTGCGATCACGGACCCGGAACAACTCTCTCGTCACAGCTTCATGCTGTTTCGCGGCCCCGCTCACACGAGCATTGTCGCCATGCAGAAGCATAAGCGCGAGGTCGAAGTGCGCGCGCGCTGTGTGATGCGCTCGAACAACAGTCGCGCGCTGCTGAGTTCGGCGCTCGACGGCCTCGGTGTGGCCTACCTGCCGCGCTATGTCGCCAACGAGGCCGTTGACGACGGCACGCTCGTGCCGATCTTTCCCGACTGGACCTTCGAAAGACGCTTCGCATTCCTGATGTGGCGCAACGATCCGTTTGTCGCCCCGCGCGTGCTCTCGTTCATTCAGTTCCTGACCGACCACTTCGCAAATGTAAATGGCTAGTGGGTGTCATTGAATCCACATTGCGTCGTTCCCGCGTCGGTACGGTTAATTACGGTGAAAACAGCGCGGCAAAGCGCTTGAGCACGGCATCGCGGCTTGTACCGCTACTGCCCGCTCGAGCATGCGGTGCAGGCAGCAGCTTGATCGCGTCGAGCCCGGGGCGTGCAGCCGCTACGTCGTTACGCGCGGGGATGATGAACTCGTCGGCGACGTCCTGCTGGCCCTTGCGCGACAGCACGAAGTCGACGAAGCGCTTGGCATCGCGCGCTTCACGCGTCTGCTTCATGATCATCATCGGGCGCGCGGTCGCGATCGTGCCCGAGCGTGGGAAGATTACCTCGATCGGTGCGCCGTGCGCCTTATCTTCGAGCGCTGTGTGGTCTGCTACCGCGAACAGTGCCGCTTTGCCGCCCTTGAGCACGGTATCCATTGCCTGCGCATTCGAACCCGAAGGCGTGAGGCCGTTCTCGCGCAGCGCGGCGAGCAGCGCCCAAATGTCGATGCCATGCTGGGCGTCGAGCGCTGCGATGAGGTCCAGCGACGAGCCCGATTGCGCGGGATCGACCGTGCCGATACGGTCGCGATAGGCCGGCGCGGCGAGGTCGCTCCAGTCTTCGGGCCGCGGCGTGCCACTGTCGATGCGCCACACGAGCGCGAGCGTCGCCACCCCCTGCGCAGCGAACTGCGGCGTCCGATAAGCGCTGGGGATATGCTCATAGCCGGCCGGCTGATACGGCAGTAACTCGCCGCGCCGGCTCATCTCGAGCGCCGTGTCCCACGAGCCTAGAATCACCACGTCGGCCGGCGCCACGCGCTCGTCGGCCAGACGCGCGAGCACCTGGCCCGTGTCCCCTTGAAAGACGTTCACCTCGATGCCCGTTTCCTGGCGGAAATCCGCCGCAAGCCGACGAATGAGCGGCGCGGGCCCCACGCTATAAACGGTCAATGCCGCCGCATCGGCCGCAGCCGTCGCACACACAAGCGCCGCACAACATGCACTGAGAAGTCGTACAAAGGGTTGTTTCATCGGTATCGATCGAGCCGCTCTTGTTCAAGCGTTAACGGGTGTTGGGGGTGTCGCGTCAAATGAGCCCCGCCGCGCCGAGCAGGCAGCCCACCGCGATGAGATAGATCGGATTGAGCCGCCGCGTCATCGCGACGCCCGTCGCCACTGCCGTCAGCAGCAGCGTGCGCACCCAGCGCTCGTCCATGTGCGAGGCGCCGACCGACAGCATCCAGCCCGTCGCCAGCACGAGCCCCACGGTGAGCGGTGCCAGCGAGCGGCGAATCAACTTGTGCCACTCCGTGCCGCTGTGGCGTGCGCCGAGCGTCTCGACGGCGAACGCGAGCAGCGACGTCGGCCCACACATCGCACCGATCGAGACCAGCGCGCCAGGCAGGCTCGCAACCCAGAAACCGTACATCGCCACGATCTGCACGTTCGGCCCTGGCGCCGCCTGCGCGAGCGCGTTCAGCGCGATGAAGTCCTGATCGGTCATCAGACGTAGATCGTCGACGAGAAAGCGATGCATCTCCGGCAGCACCGCACTCGCGCCGCCGAAGGCGATCAATGAGATCAGGAAAAAATGCAGCGCCAGCGCGCGGGTCAGGCTCAGGTTCATCACGCCCCCCCTTCCTGCTTGCCGCCGTCGATGCGGCGGGCCGCCCCGCTCGCGTGCCTGCGCATCGCGAACCCGCAGACGATTGCCGCGGGCACGAGCACCAGCATCACGTGCACGAGCGGCAGATGCAGTACGGCGATCGCGACGAACGGCAGCAAACCCAGCACGACAGTGTGAATGCGACGTGTCGACGCGCGCGCCAGGCGCAGACCCGTTTCGATGCTGAGGCCCGCGGCCACGGCGGCCATCCCCTTGAGCGCGCCATGCACCTCGGGCAGCCTGCCGTACCAGCGGTAGAGCAGCGCGAGCGCGATCAGTATCACGAACGGGGGAATCAAGAGGCCAGTGACGGCAGCCAAGGCCCCGCGCCAGCCGCACCGTCGCGCACCGAACATCACGGCGAGGTGCGTACCGTTCGCGCCTGGCAGCACCTGGGCGAAGCCGAGCAGTTCGGTAAATTCCTGGTCTGTCAGCCACGCTTTCGTATCGACGAGCGTACGCCGCGCCCAGGGCATGATGCCGCCGAAGCCACACAGCCCGATCGCCGCGAACGCGACGAACAGCGCGGCCGCCGAAACGGGCGCCGGCACGCGTTCGTGCGACGACGCGCCGGGCTCGGCGAGCGTACTCAGATCGAGGGCTGTGCGCTCGGTTCGCATCGCGTGCTCAGTAGCGGGCGTCAGAGGGCTTGCCGCCCTTGGGCCAATCGTCGACCTTGGGCGCGTAATCAGGACGCGGCTGCTGCGTGACATAGGCCGCCACGTCGACCGCTTCCTGATCGGTCAGCGAACCGCCCTGGCCGAGCGGCATGTTGTACTTGATGAACGCCGCAGCCGGGCCGAGCCGCGCCATGCTCGCACCGATGTTGTACGACGCGTCGCCCCACAGCGGCGGAATCGCGAACGTGCCGCCCACCTGCACGCCCTCGCCGCTCGCGCCGTGACAGGACGCGCACTGCTGGGTATAGACGGCCTGGCCATGCACCCGATCGGGCGTGATCTTCGACATGTTCTCGATCTTGCCCATGCCGCGGCCCGGCACGAACTCGCCGCCCTTCACGCCGCGCGACAGAAAAGCCATGTAGGCGAGCAAGCCGTTCATCTCGCGCGAATCGAACGCGAGCGCCGTGCCGCTCTCGGAGCGCACGAAGCAGTTGTTGATACGCTGCGATAGCGATTCGACGGTCGCGCTGCGCCCGCTGTACGCCGGCATCACCCCCGTGATGCCGCCCCACGGCGACGCCTTCGGCTGCATCCCGCCGCCGATATGGCAACTCGCGCACGACATCGCATTGCCGGGCACATGGCCCGGTGCGTAGTGCGGCGTGTCGAACGTGATGTTGCGCCCGAGCACGATCGCATCGGTATCGGGCCCCGGCGGCAGCGCGGCGATACGCGCATCGAGATCGTCGGCGCCATACGCCGCACCGGCGACCCATGCCGACAGCATGGCGGCCAGCGCAAGCGTCGACGCATGCTTTCGCTTCAATTGCATTGAGAATCTCCTCGCGTGAATCTTGGTGTTATGGACGCGCATCGAGCGGCGCGAAGGCCTGATTGTCAGGGCCGACGTAGTTCGCGCTCGGGCGGATGATCTTGTTGTCGATGCGTTGCTCGATCACATGCGCGCTCCACCCCGAGGTGCGCGCGATAGCAAAAATAGGCGTGAACATCGCCGTGGGCACGCCCATCCGGTGATAAGCGATGGCCGAGAACCAGTCCATGTTCGGGAACATCTTCTTCGTGTCGCGCATCACGTGCATGATGCGCTCGGCGATCTCGAACATCTTGCGGTTGCCCGCCGCGTTCGACAGGCGCTCGGCGACCGAACGGATCACCTGATGGCGCGGATCGGCCACGGTGTAGACGGGATGGCCGAAGCCGATGATGACTTCCTTCTTGTCGATACGACGGCGGATGTCCTCTTCGGCTTCGTCGGGCGTGTCGTATCGCTTCTGGATCTCGAACGCGACTTCGTTCGCGCAACCGTGCTTGGGCCCGCGCAGCGCGCCGATCGCGCCGGTGATGGCCGAATAGAAATCGGAGCCCGTGCTCGCGATCACGCGTGCCGTGAACGTCGACGCGTTGAATTCATGCTCGGCATACAGGTTGAACGACGTGTGCAGCGCGCGCACCCACGCCTCAGATGCGGGACGGCCGTGCAGCAGGTGCAGGAAGTGGCCGCTGATCGAGTCGTCGTCGGTTTCGACCTCGATGCGCCGGCCGTTCTGGCTGAAGTGATACCAGTACAGCATCATCGAGCCGAGCGACGCCATCAGGCGGTCGGCGATGTCGCGCGTACCCGAGATGCCGTGGTCGTCCTTTTCGGGCAGCACCGTACCGAGCACCGACACGCCCGTGCGCAATACGTCGAGCGGGTGCGCGCCGGCCGGCGTCGCTTCGAGCGCGTCCTTCACGGCCGCGGGCAGGCCGCGCAGCGACTTGAGCTTGGCCTTGTAGGCCACGAGCTCGACCTGGTTCGGCAGCTTGCCATGCACGAGCAAGTGCGCGATCTCTTCGAATTGGCACGCGTCGGCAATGTCGAGAATGTCGTAGCCGCGATAGTGCAAGTCGTTGCCCGCGCGGCCCACCGTGCACAGGCGCGAATCACCGACCACTACGCCTGACAGCGCAACGGACTTCTTGGGCTTGAAGCCAACGGGCTCCGATGCAATCGCACGCTCATCCATCGTGGGTTCTCCTTGTGCTTTCTGATGCGGGCTTGATTACTGAGTGGAAACGGAAGTCTCGGCAACGTCTGTGCGCAGCACGACCGTGAGCCGCGCGCGTAGTTCGTGTTTCTGGATCTTGCCCGTCGACGTCTTGGGCAGCGGCTCGAAGCGGATCGCCTTCGGCATCTTGAAGCCAGCCAGCCGCGTGCGGCAATGCGCGATCAATTCGTCCGCGGTCACTTGCATGTTGGGGCGCGTCTCGACGAATGCGCACGGCACCTCGCCCCACTTCTCGTCGGGCATCGCGACCACGGCCACTGCGGCCACGGCCGGGTGCTGATACAGCACGTTCTCGACGTCGATGCTGGAGATGTTCTCGCCGCCCGAAATGATGATGTCCTTGCTGCGGTCCTTGATCTGCACATAGCCGTCGGGCCATTGCACGGCCAGATCGCCGGTGTGGAACCAACCGTCCGCGAACGCCTTATCGGTCGCCTCCACGTTCGCGAGATAGCCCTTCATGCACAGGTTGCCGCGGAACATCAGCTCGCCGATCGTCGTGCCGTCGGCCGGCACGGGCTCGAGCGTCTCGGGATGCCGGACCGACAACCCGCGCTGCAATTGGTAGGCCACGCCCTGCCGCGCGCGCTTGGCCGCGCGCTCTGAGGGATCGAGCGCGTCCCATTCGTCGCGCGGGACGCAGATCGCGGCCGGGCCGTAGGTTTCCGTCAGGCCGTAGCCGTGCGAGGGCACGATGCCGAGCGTTTCGAGCCGCTTGATCAATGTCGGAGACGGCGCTGCGCCGGCCAGCAACGCATGCACGGCGCGCGCGCTACGCGCATGCCACTCGCCGAGCCGCGCGTCGATCTCGTCGGCGAGTAACGTCTGCACGATCGGTGCGCCGCAATAATGCGTGACGCGTTCGGTGCACATCAGATCGACGGCGAGCGCAGCGTCGACGCGCTGTAAGCACACGTTCACCCCGGCCCGCGCGGCAAGTGCCCACGCACAGCTCCAGCCGTTGCAGTGAAACAGCGGCAGCGTCCAGAGGTACACGGGGTGCATCGGGATGTCCCAGTCGAGCACGATGCTGAGCGCACTGAGGGCCGCGCCGCGATGATTCAACACAACACCCTTGGGCTTGCCGGTCGTGCCCGACGTGTAGTTCAGGGCGATCGCATCCCACTCGTCGAGCGGACGCAGCCACGCAAAGTGCGGATCGCCGCCGGCGAGAAAGTCGTCGTAATGGGTCCAGCCGCGTATGCGCTCGAGCGAGAACGCGCCCGACGCGTCGGGATCGGGATCGGGATCGACGATCACGCGCAAGTGCGGACAGACTGCTTCGATTTCGAGCGCGCGTGCCGCGAAGTCGGCATCGACGAGCAGCACCTTCGCCCCGCAATGCTCGAGCATGTAGACGAGCGATGCGACATCGAGCCGGTGGTTCAACGCGGCCAACACCGCACCGGCCATCGGCACGCCGAAATGTACCTCGATCATCGCGGGCGTATTCGGCATCAACACGGCCACCACGTCGCCACGTTCGACACCGGCCTGCGCGAGCGCGCTTGCGAGGCGTCGCGTGCGCGCGTAGGTGTCGCGCCAGTTGCGGCGCACGCGGCCGTGCACGACAGCGAGTCTGTCACCGTGCACCTCGGCCGCGCGCGCGATGTAATCGAGCGGCGTGAGAGCGGAGAAATTGGCGTCCCGGCGCGGCAAATCGGCTTGGCTGTCGCTCATAAGGCTTCTCCGTAGATCGAATACAACGAAGCAGGTGGCATGGCACTTGGCCCTCGGAACGCGAGGGCCGCAAGTTAGCTCAGTCGACGATGAACAGCTTCGCGCCGGTTGCCGTGCCCGAGCGGTGCGGCTCGGCATGGTCGGCGACCTGATAGCTCTGGCCGGCCTTCAGCGTGAAGCGGCGCCCGTCGTCGAGTTCGGTGTCGAGCTCGCCTTCGAGCACGTAGAGGATGTGTCCTTTCGAGCACCAGTGGTCGGCTAGATAGCCGGGCGTGTACTCGACCTCACGCACGCGAATGTCGCCGAACTGACGCGTGCGCCAGTACGCCATGCCCGTCTCGCCCTTGTGTTCCGTGCGCTCGACGCCCGACCAGTCGGTCACGCCGAACGCAATTTCGTTCATCTTCATGGCAACGCTTCTTCGTGTTGTTGGGGGAAATGGGCCGGAGTGCCTTCGTCGTCGGCGCTGCTGACGATCGACGTGCGGAACTCCGCACAGAACGCGCCGCGCTCGTCGGCGAGCCACACTTGGTGCGGTGCCGGCAGCATCTCCGAGACGCCGAGCGTGTTCGCACGCGCCGAAACCGAGATTAGCGCATCGAGCGAAAGCGGACAGTCGAAGTCGACGAATACGGGCTTGGGCTCGGTGTCGGCCTTAACGAAAATGTGGCGCGGTAAGCCCTGCGCGCTGGCCCAGCGTCGCCACGCGAGGAATGCCGGCATGCTTTCGCCGACGCGCTCGGCGATCGGCAGCTCGCTCGCTTGCAGCGTCCACGTACGGCGCTTGAGAATCGTGTGGCCCAGGCGGATGCGCTCGGCAATACCCGCACCGAGCACGTCGGCGGCCAGCGCGAATGCGGCGCGATGAAAGTCGCCCGGCAGCACCGTCAGCAGGTGTTCGACGAGACCGCTCGTGCGGTCCTCGACGAACAGCGTGCCGTCCTGTTCGATCAGTCTCAGCCGCGCAGCCGGCACGCGCCGCTCGCCGGGTACGCGCGCGCTCGCGCCGGGCATCTCGACTTGCCACAGCTCGGGCACATCGAGCCAGTCGATGTGCGAACGCTGGTACGTACTGTCGGAATCGGCCGCGACCATGCGTGAATTGCCGAGCGTGTCCCGCACCTCGTCACGCACGCTGTCCTGGTAAGGACAGAACGGCTGCGCCACGGGCTGCGATACCGTATGCACGGTCGGATGCACTTCGCCGATCACGAGGTCGAACTGGCCCGCGCGGATCGCATCGACGTTGGCGGCCGCGATCAGGAAATCGGGGGAGTGCACGCGCGTGCCGAGCGGCTGCGGATCGTGCGCACGCAGGCCCGCTTGCTCGAACGCCGACACGAGCCGCACGAGGTCGCCCGCATCGAGCGCGATCTCTCCATCGACGGCCCACTTGTCGGCCACCACGCTGCTCCATGCCGCACGCAGCAGCGGACGCAGGGCGGCGACCGTTTCCTCGCCCACGCTATGACGCTGCAATTCGCGCGCGAACGACAGTAAGTCGTGTCGCACCGCCACATCACCGTTCGTACGGATGCGCATGTAGGCAGCGGAGACCTGCGTGGCGATCGCGCCGGCCAGACGATCGTAGAGCGCCATTAGCGGCACGAGCTCGGTATCGATCGCGCGCCTCACCTCACCCGCGATACGCACACGCACATTGCGGGCACAGTCTTCGTAGAACGGAAAGCGGCCGACGTACATCTTGCCTTGTTCGCGGCTCACGTCGATGCCGTTCTCGGCCAGCAGCGTCTCGCAATCGGCGAGCGCCGCACGCCGTTCGTCGAGCCCGCCAGTCGCGAAGCGTCGACGCTCGCACTCCAGCGATTCGAACAATTCGCGCCAGAAGCGTGTGCGCGGATGGCCCGCGTCGAGATGCGCCAGGTAGGCGCGCAAAGCACCGAGCGGATCGCTGAGACCCGTCGCGACGCGCACGCCGCGCGCGGCGATGCCCTTGGCGAGCACGCTGTCGATGGCCGCATCGACGTTCTGCTCGGTCAAGCCTCGCGCGATGCAGCGCTCACGCAGCAGCGCACGTTTGATGCCATGAGCCCGTTCGGCTTCGAGTTCGTCGAGGACGGCAAAGCGTGCGCCGTCGACGGCGACGCGCCGATTGCCGGGGGCATGCAACGCGCCTTCCACCAGTGCGCAGGCAGGCGACAGCGAGATCGGCAGCGTCTCCCCGAGCACAGGGTCTTCCGACATCGCCATCGCCACGCGCGAGATGACCCAATGCTCGAAGTACGTGCGCCGCTCGCCGATCCAGCCGCCTTCGCCGACATTCACGTCGAACGACGAGGCCTGACCGTCCGCGTCATCCGCCGGCGCGAATTCGCCCCAGGCGATCGGCCCGAAAAAGCTCGTCGTATCGTTCTTCGCGCACAACCGCTGCACATAGCTCCACGCCAAGCGCAAACGCTGCCGCATGCGGTTGTCGACGCGCTCCGGCGAACATTCGGCCAACGTCTCAACGCGTTCGAGCGCGCTCGGATTGGACAGGAACACGGCCTCGCGCAGCAGCGGGTCGCGCAGCGTCTCGAACAGCGCGCCACGCGCCTGAGTAGCAGCCGTGCCGAAGCTCGCTTCGAGCGCCGCGCCAAGTTGTGCGAGCTCGGCACGTTCGGCATAGAGTGGCGCGAGTTCGGCAGCCGCCAGTGCCGTTTGATCGGCGGGCCAGTCCTTGGCCGTCAATGGCATGCCCTCGGTCAGCTTGCGCACGACCTTCAGCGCCACGGCCGAGCCGGCCGCCACCAGGCCCGCGCGAATACGCTCGATGCGCGCCTCGATGGAGTCAGTCAACGCGTGAAAGCGCGCGACTTCTTGCTCATCGAGCCGCACGGCAAAACGCTCGAGCCAGCTGATTGGAAAGCCCGCCGAGCGCATCCAGAAAAACGACGAAAGCGACATGGTTATCCCCGCGAGACGTCGATAGCGCGACACTGACGCAGCAGTTCGAACGCGCGCGCGTCAGCTTCTGTAACCGGTGCTATGCCGCGCGCGACCAGTCGCTCGTTCAGCGCGGCGCGATCGGCCGGTTGCTCGAGCACGTCATAAATCTGCGCCGCGCGCTCGGGCAACATGCCGAAGCGGTGTGTGCGCTCGTCGCCGAGGTAGTACGCGACATACACACCCGGCACTTCCGGCAGCGGCTCCCGCCCCAGCGTGCCCTTCTCGCGCAGCCATTTCGCTAGCTGCGTCGACGAGCGGTACAACTCGCAATACGGCGAACGCACCCAGACCACGCTCGCATCGTCGAACTGGGCTGCCGATGCGGTCGAGCTGATCGCGGCTTGCTTGCGCGCCGATTCATCGAGCGCCCCCACGCGCCGCAGCACCGCGACGGCTGCCGCTTCGAGTCCCATCAAATCGGCCATGCCGACCACGCGCACCGCATGTGCATCGTGCTGCAGGAAGGCCAGCGCCTCGGCGCAGTAGGTGTAGACGAATGGACCGTAGTCGCGCCAGCCCACCGTATCCAGGAAGCCTGCGCCGAGCTCGTGCACGTCGTGCCCGTCGGCCAGCAACGCACGCAGCGTCAATGGCGCGCCGTTCTCGAGCGCATTGAGGAACGAGTTGCGCATGCGGAAGCGATAGTTCTCGACGAACCAGCGCGCACCCGACGCTTCGTTAGCGTATTCGCGTGCGACCGCGTATTCGTCATCGGTTAGCGAGAAGCGCTGTTGCAGATCGTCGACTCGTCCCGCGAGCACGGCATCGGCGAGCGGCTGCTCGCACATGATGCGGCGCCAGGTGAGCCAGACTGTTTGTGCGTTCATGTTCATGCTTGCTCCGCCAGCGCCGCCATGTCGTGCCGCGCGCCCTTATGGCGATTCCAGATTTCGCGCGCACGGACGAGGTCGCCCGCGATCATTTCGTGATCGGCCTGCGCCGTCGATTGGCCCAGCACGCGCGTGCCGTCGTGATGCGCCTGGCCTTGGAATTCGAGGATCACGGCGGCCGGCTCGGCGCGCGAAAGCACGTCTTCGAGCAACTCCCATACCGGCTCCGGCACCTTGCTGTCGTGCCAGTCGTGATAGCTGCCGCCATACCAGCTGCCGCCCGCGAGGTGGATCGCGATCACGCGATCGAGCGGAATCGTGTCAAGGTAGTCGGCGCATGAGAACCCGGCGAGGTTCACCGAGTTCGTATAGATGTTGTGCAGATCGAGGTGCAGGAACGTGCCCGAGCGTTCGACGAGCCGTGCCATGAACTCCGCCTCGCGCATTTGCGCGCCGGGCGTCGGCATGTAGTAGGCGGCGTTCTCGTGCGCGAGCGGCATGCCATAGGCTTCTTGCACGGCCGCGGCGCGCGCGGCGCAGCGCTCGATCTCGGCGGTCGAGAACTGGACCGGGCTGCTCCAGATGTCGAGCCACGAGTTGTCGCCATAGAAGCAGTGATTGGCGACCCACGGGCTTTCGAGCGCTTTGGCGAGCGGCACATGGCGTCTCAACGCAGCCGTCTCCTCGAGCGGCGCAAAGCCGAAATCGCAACCATAGTTCGAATGCGCGAGCAGCCGGCCGCGCCCGCGAATCTTCTCGAGTTGCTCGCGTGCGGCGGGACGCATCAGATACGGACCGTCGAGCGGACCCATCAGGTTGTCGAGCAGCACTTCGAACACGTCGACTTCCATGTCCTCGAAAGGAAACCAGTCGAGGATCTCTGGGTTGTATTGCAGCCCGACGCCGATGGCGGACGGCTTCGCAAATGTCATGATTGCTCCGGAAAAGGCACGCCCCCGGCCTGGTGGGTCTTCCGCAACGCGGTTGCACACGCCGTTGGCACGGGGGCGTGCGTTTGCATCACGCGAAGACCTTGCTTTCGATGACCTCGATGTCGTCGAGCGAGAAGTCTTCGAAGTCCTGCAGCGCGCCGGCCGGCTTGCCTTCGCGCATGTCCGCGTTCTGCGGTGCGACTCTCGCTTGCATGTCGGCTACGGGCTGGTTCTGCGCTTGGGAAACGGTCGTGTCGTTCATGAGATGCTCCGTCAACAGTCAGTGGGGTTGAAAAGCAGAAACAGCAAAAACCGCGATGCGTGCGACGGTGGCCCATACGATGAGCCAACCGCCGAGTGTGCCGATGACCATGGCCGTGTAAGTCAGCGTCTCGCGCCGCGTGAGCGACACGCGGCGTCCGCGCACGAGCGCCGTCAACGCAGAAAACGCGCGCTGCCGCAGCCGTGGCATGTTAAGGAACTCGGTCATCGCCAGGTAGCCATCACCGTTGAAGATCGGCAGCAGCGTCGGAATCAGCGCGAGCGACGGGCTGGCAATCGCGACCATCGCCGCGTAGCGCCCCGCGCTACCCGGTGCCGCCCATTCCCAGACGAAGACGGCCACCGCCGCGAACACGAGGCTCGCAAACGGGCCCGCGAAAATCGTCACGACCCGCGCCGTCTTGTCGAGGCGGCTCCATTCCCGCTGCACGGGCCACGCCCAACCCGTCGCGATGACGACGTACACGGCCACCCCGATCTCGGTCACGCGCACGCGATAGGCACGGCACGCCAGCGCATGGCCGAACTCGTGCACGACAATCGAGGCGATCACGACCGCGTAGTGAATCGGAATCCACGCGAAGCCGGTCGAATAGACCGTCACCAGATCGTGCGCGAACGCGTGCCCGTTCAACCCGAGCATCACGCATGCCGCCGCGATGAGCGCGCCGAATGCGCCGAACGCCGTGCGCGACGCGAGCCACGGCATGCGCGCGATCATCATGTCGAGCATGCCGTGCGGATCGAAGCGAAACAGCGTGATCATCAGCACGCGCTTGAACGGACCGTAGGTAATGCCGGCCGATTGCGAGCGCGGATTGGCCGCGCGCGAAGCCGACGGCCGCGACGGATCGGTCAGGATGCCAAGCGTGAGCATGCGCTCTTCGAATTGCTTGATGGTCGCCGCCGAGGCGCGTGCCGCGTGCTCCTCGCGTAGCCGCTCGACGATCTGATCGATCGAGCACCGCCCGTCGAACATGCGCGCGACAAGCAGCTCGCGCTTGCCGAGCACGAACGACTCCTCCGAATCGCGATCGCGCAGCACGAAGCGCTCGGGCTGACCGGGCTCGGCGAGGGTCTCGATGTCGAGATCCTCGCGCAAGCGTGTGTAGTCGCCCACGATTCGCTGAGCGAGATCCGGGTTCAACTGCGCGCTCCCGGCAGCATGGCGACGGCCGCCCGCATGTTCGCCCGCTCCTCGGCCGCGCCTTCGCGCGCCGCGGCTGCGAACGCGTCCGCGCTCATCGGCTCGGTTGCTCGGCCCAGCACGTAGACGCCGCCCGGCCGCGTGGGCCCCGTCAGCGGCTCGTCGGTCGAAAGGATCGGCGCCCAGCCGTGCTTGCGCATCAACAGGCCGATGCTGCGCAACGTCAGATAACGCCGATGTGTATGGCTGAACGTGCCGAGCGCTATACCGCCGCGCAGCGCACGCCCTTCGATGAACAGGAGCCCGCCCGCGCGCGTCGCGCGCCGGCACAGCTCGAGCGTGCGATTCACGTCGTGCACGTGTTCGAGCGAGCCCGTGATCACGACGAGATCGAAGTGCGCCTCGGGCAGCACCATATCCTCGGCGCCGACCGTCTCGATCGTGAGCTTCAGATGACGGGCGCCGTACTCGGCATAGCCTGCGTCGGGATCGGTCCCGAGCACTTCCCAGCCACGCTTGGCGAACGACACCATGAGGCCGCCCGCCGAGCAGCCGACATCGAGCAGACGCCCGGCGGCCGGCAGGTAGGACTCGAGCGACTGGAGCAGTCGCTCGCCGCGCCGCAGCTGATCGACCATGAAGGCGCGCTCGGGCTCAGTTGCGCCGAACAAGTTCACGCGATAGTGCTTGCGGTAATACGCATCGTAGAACTCGGGCTCGAAGCGCGGGTTCTGCATGACGAAGCCACACGCCTCGCACATGACGACCGGCAGCTTCCAGCGCCGGCCCTGCCCGATCTCAACCTCGTCCACGAGCGTGGCGAAGTGCGCGTGACCGCACACGTCGCACGACTGCTCGGCGCATTCGTAATCGTCCTCGACGCCGACGGCTCGCAGATAATCGCGCACGGCGTCGAGCTGCGCCTCGCTCGTTTCGCTCACTTGATGCATAGGAAACCTTCGAAGCAGATATGCTTGAAGACGGTCACGACGTCGCTAAAGCCCGCGCGCTTGAGCATGTCGACATTGCCGGCCGTCGAAAACGGCTCGAGCACGCCCTTCAGGCTGCGCGTCTTTTGCAGGATCTGCTCGCAGTCGTAGCCCTGTTTGAGCTTGTACTCGTTGTACAGCGCCACCGAGATGTCCTGAAAACGCGCATCCGGCGCACGCACCTTCTCGAACATCAGGAACGCACCGCCCCAGTTCAGGCTCTCGTAGACCTTGTCGATGAGTGCCTGGCGCAGCCGCGGCCGTACGAACTGCACCGTGTAGTACGAGACCATCAGATCGCTCATCTCATACGGATGCAAGTTGATGTCGTCGACGAGGAAATTCACGTTCGCCATCGGGTTCACTTCGTTCGCAGCCGTCTTGCGAGCCTCACCGATCATGTCGGGCTCGACGTCGATGCCGATCCATTTAGCCGCGGAGCCGTGGCGCCGTGCGAGCTTGCGGGTGAGCGCCCCCGTCGAGCAGCCGAGTTCGTAGCAGACCGAATGTTCGCTCACGAAGAAATCGCTGATCTCCGCAACGAGCTCGTGACCTTCCGCATAGCGCGGCACCGATTTCGACACGTGGTCGTCGAAGTGCTTGGCCGTCTCGCCGGCAAACGTCCATGCGGCGTTGCCCGTGACGATCGAGTCGCCGACGGAGGCGACTTTTAGGTTGGTGTCCATACTCACCTTTGTCGTTGCTGCTTGATTTCGAGGCGGCACGCCCCCTGTCGGCGCTCTCGCGGAAAGAGCCCGGCGCGGGACAGCCTTGGGGAACTGCAGAGACCGATTGGTCGAGCGTTACGGATGCGGTTGGATGCGAATGTCGCGCTGACCACTGCGGCTGCGGCTACGGCTCCGGCTGCGCTTGCCGCCGAACCACACATCGCCCCAGCGCTTCACGCTGATCGGCAGCAGCGGCAGCAGATGGAGCCCGGCGAGCGAGTAGTCGGCGTGTTCGTCGAGCCCGTTCGTAAAGCCAGGCGGGCGGCGCGTGACGGCGCAGCGCGTGCCGGCGAAGTAATCCCACACGCTGAGGATGGCGCCGTAGTTCGAATCGGTGAAGTTCTGCGTGCGACCGTGATGGATGTTGTGATAGAGCGGCGTCACGAGCACCTTGCCAAGCCACTGCTCGAGCGCGTCCGGCAGGCGGATGTTGCTGTGGTGGAAGACGCCATAGCAGAACACGAACACTTCGTAGGCCCCGACGGTCTCGGGCGGCACCGCCAACAGGAACAGCACGGGCAGCTTCGTGGCGAGCGCGAAGAACTTCTCGGCGAAGTGATTGCGGATGCCCGTCGTCACGTCGAGATGCTCGTCGATGTGATGGACGGCATGGAAACGCCACAGCAGCGGAATGCGGTGCGCAAGCATGTGCTGAAGGAAGTGCGTGAGGTCGAGGAGGATGAAATCGATGACGAGCGCGAGCACGCCGTGATACCAGTCCGGCCGATGCAGCCGATACGGGACATCGCGCACGATATAAAGCACGAGCGGCGCAATGACCATCGGCGAAAAGATGAGCTTATACGTTATGCCCAGGCCAAAATTATTGACCAGACGGCCACGCTTATTTCCCTCGAAAATAATTCTCGGAAAGACTCGCTCGAGAATAAAGAAGGCCGCAAAGACTCCGACTGCAACGACCAATGACAGGCTGATCGTCTGAGACAGCAAGGATTTCAAAATACCCTCCTCAAGCCACGGCAGTGCTTTTTTTAAAAGAAACCATGCCATTCGGCGCGCTCATCGGATAATGAGGCAGCTCATCGCCAAAATAACGACAAGATCTTCTGCAATCCTTGGAAGCTTCGTTTCCTGCTTAGAACTGATAAGCATATGCGCAGCTACGATAAACACTAACCATTAAGGGGGCAAGATGCTTGCCCGGCTTGTCCAAATTGTTTCCAAGTGGAAACGCAAGCAGGCAATTTTTGAGGTCAACCTGCTATAACATATCGATTCATCTGCAAATTATGCCCATTGAAAATGACGCACCTTGTGATCCTAGTCAGAATTACCGGCCAATGTCATGACGTCACCTGAATTTACCGTGAGCGATTCGCTCGGCTTTTATCGACGTTCTACCGAAGCGGGCGAGCAATGGTGGCGCGTCACGATCGGAGATCGTCCGTATACCTATCGCATCGAGCACGGCATCGGGGATACGCCCGGCGATATCGATCTCGTCGTCGATGGAGAGAACCTGCGTGCGAAGCTCAAGAAGTGGCATCGCGAGGGCTTTGTTCCTGACGCGCACGCCTCCCTGCGCGAACAGAGAGCCGATGCGGGCGTCGCGTTCATGGGCGAGCTTGCGCGCGTGGCCGCCAATTACCGCGGCGCCAAGTCGGATCACAGCGAACGCAGCAATGGCAGCGACGCTCCCCTGCCCGCCACCGTGCGCATCGGCGCCATCGAGTTCGCCTGCGGCGCCGGCCATGCGCTCGTGCCGCGCATCAATCCGGCCTATCTGTTCTCGCCGCGCTTCGACGACATCGTCGAGGACATCCTCGAGAACAAGCGTGTCATGCTGATCGGCCACACGGGCGCCGGCAAGACGAGCTTCATCGAGCAGGTGGCCGCCCGCGCGCGCTACGGCGTGTTGCGCTCGAACATGAACGGACAGACGACGGCCGGTGACTTCGTCGGCTTCTGGACCGTCAAGGGCGGCGAAACGATCTGGGTCGACGGCGTGCTGCCCACGGCGATGCGCGAGGGGCTATGGCTCATCGTCGACGAGATCGACTTCGCGGAGCCATCGATTTTGGCCGCACTGACCGCCGTGCTCGAACCGCAAGGACGCCTCGTGCTGAAAGAGAAAGGCCATGAGATCGTCGAGCCGCATCCCGACTTTCGCCTGTTTGCGACGGCCAATGCCGTCGGCGCCATGAGCCGCTTCCGACATCTGTACCAAGGCGCCAACCTCATGAACGAGGCGTTTCTCGATCGCTGGCGCGTCTACCGCATTGACTATCTATCGCTCGAGGAGGAAGCCGACGTGCTGGTGCGCACGCTCGCGCCGCATATGACACGGCCGCTCGCCGACACGCTGGCAAGCATCGCCGCGGAGTGCCGCGCAGCGTTCATGCGCGAGGACTTGTCGAGCGCATTCTCGACGCGGCGCCTGATCGACTGGGCCGAGCTCATGCTGCGTACGGGCGACCCCGAGCGCGCGGCCGAGCCCGCCATCTATGCCAAGGTCGCGCCCGAAGACGCGGCGTTCATCCGCGCAATCGTGCGTCACCACATCGCACCGGGCCCATGAGCACGACACGTGCCGCACGCGCCATGCTCGAGCACGAGGGCTTCGCCTTCGAATCGACGCTCGGCAAGATTGCGCGCGTCATCACGGGACGCTACGGCGTCTCGGTCGCCTTCAGCCCCGATGGCCCGCGCGTCGAACAGGGGCGCATCGTGATTCCCGATCGTGCCGCCGACGAAGCGCTGGAGAAAGATGTGCTCGTCGGCTATCTGGATCTGCTCGCCGCGCGCGCGAAGCATTCGTCGCTCGATGCGCTCGCCGCGCAACCCGCCGGCGTGACGGCCGAGCTCGCGCAAGTCATCGAGGACCGCCGTGTCGCGCTGCTGCTGATCGAAAGCTATCCCGGCGCACGCTGGTTCCTCGGCGCGCTGCGGGCGCATGCGGCGCGCCAGGCGGCGCAGCGCTGGCCACGCTTGCATTGGCGCGCTCGCTTGGTGTGGCGCATCGAGCGCGCGCTGTGGAACGAAGCACCGACCGCGATCGAAGCGCAAAGCCACTCCCTGACCGCCGCCCTGCACGCGGCCGGCGAACTGATCGACGCAGCGCGCACCAGT
Organism: uncultured Burkholderiaceae bacterium; assembly: GCA_966212065.1. GTDB lineage: Bacteria > Pseudomonadota > Gammaproteobacteria > Burkholderiales > Burkholderiaceae > Trinickia. The sequence continues at coordinate 23,177 of CBIHOQ010000049.1, read as the reverse complement.
CGCTCGAGTCGCGAAAGCATCGAGCGCGCGCAGGCGATCGTCGCGCGTGTGCGTGCGCTGTCGGCCGGCGGCGCGAACAACATGATGTTCACGACGCAAGCGGCCGAAGACATCGAAACCGACCGTGCGGCAGCCACGTTCGAATCGTTCGATGACACCTTAGCGCTCGACGCCCCGCTTGCGGCCGACGGCACCCAGGCGGAGCCCACCGAACGCGCATCGGCCGATTCGTCACGCGAAGCGGTCGGCATGGGCCGCTCGCCGCTCGGCGCAGCGGCGCTCAATGAAGCTGGAGAAGCAAGCGAGGCGAACGACGTGGCCGGCCGCGCGCCTCACCGTGCTGCGGCTCGCCCCCGTCCACAGCTGTCGGTCCCGCTGGCCACCGAGTTCGACGTCGAAACCGATCTGACCGGCGCCGGCGAGCCCGCGGCCTGGCGCGCGCTGCGGCAAGCCGCGCGCACCCAGACGGCGCCGCTGAAGGACCGGCTCGAACGCGCACTGAGCGCCGACGAGCGCATCCGCTGGCGCCGCGAGCAGGAGCGTGGCGAAATCGATCGCGCCGCGCTGGCCAAGCTCGCGACATCGCCGGGCTACCGCACACCGTTTCGCACGCTGCGCGCGATCAAGGGCCGCGACGCGGCGATCACGCTGCTGCTCGACCGTAGCGGTTCGATGGCGGGCAGGAAGATCGAGCTCGCGCAGCGCTGTGTGGCGGCGCTCGCCGACGCGCTGACACAGTTATCGTTCGAATGCGAAGTGCTCGGATATAGTTCGGTCGATTGTGCGCCGATGCAGGCACTGCTCGAACGCCAGCGTGCCGCCGGCACCGATTTGAGCCACTACAATCGTTTCGTCGAACGGCTCGATCTGAAGATCTACAAACGCTTCGGCTCGCCCGACCTCAGCGGCCTCGCCTGCATCGATTGCGGCTACGAGAATCCCGACGGCGAAGCGCTGGCCTGGGCCGCCGCCCGGCTTGCCGAGCAGCGCGCCGCACGCCGCATCCTGATGGTGTTCTCCGACGGCTACCCGTCGACGGGCGACGGCGATCCGCAGGTGCTGCGCAGTGACTTGCGCGCACGTGTCGCGGCAATCAGCGCGCGCGGCATCGAGCTGCTCGGTGTCGGCGTCCTGACCGATGCGGTCGAGTCGTTCTACCCGCACAGCATCGTCGTGAGCCGGCTCGCGGAGCTGGGGCCCACCGTGCTCGGCGTGCTGAGCCGCATGTTGCTTGAGCGGTAGCGAAGTAAGGTGACGCCACAGCGAATGCCGCCGCGTCGCCGCAATCGCCCGACATCGCTGCGAGAGGTTCGTACTGGTCGCAGCCATCAGCGCGTCGATGTCCAATCGCCGTTCATACGGTGCATGGGCTCGTGCTGCTGGAGCCACGCAATGAAAGCATGGTTGATCAATCGCGGGTTGCTCGTGCTTACGTCGATTGTCCTCGCCGGCGCCGCCTGGGCGGCTATCCACTATCTCGGCGAGTCGTATTTTTCGGTTTCGACGACGGTCCTGATTATCGTGCTGTTTGTCGAGAATTGGCGTCTGCACAAGCTACTGCGCGGCCACGGCATTTCTACGCGTTGGCACAAGCGAGCGAAAGATAGGCCGTGAGTTCGACCTATCGCCTCGTCGATGGTCGCAGCGTTGTCGAATGCATCACGTGCGGTACGACTCCCTCGGAGATATGTGGTTTCTTCGCCGGTGCTACGCCCGGGCCGTCAAGTTTTAGTGGATGTGCCCGGTCGCAGTTCGTATGCAATGCGGGCTTTACAGGTTGGGGCGGCGAGATGAATTGGATTGGACATCTCAGGACAATTGAATTCGCTTGGTTGTCGAAACCGTTTTAGCGAGCGAATTCAAATGGTGCCTCATCAATGTCGTATAAATGGAATCGAGATCTGTTGCAACGAACGTTTCCGCGTTCGCATTTGCAATCACATGCTTGGTCAACCCGGCGGTCCCGATTAAAGCTCTATGAAGCGGCGTGACCAGCTTGCCGGACCGGACTTCGGCGAGAATCAGCTTGTCGTGCTGAATTTTCTCGGCACTTGCATCAAGAACCACCACCGGCTTTTGCGTGAAGACCTTGACCTCGGCATCGAGCAAGAATTTGACAGCCCGTTGAAGTGCGGCGTTGATGCGGTACTGCTCCTCGTCTAGATAGATCTCCACATCCACACCGCGACGAGCCATGTCGCAAAGCACCTTAAGGATGTTCGCCTCGCCCCGTCGCGGCGTTTGATCACTGATCATGAACTGCCGTACGATGATCTTCGTCGAGCCGGCCAACTCATTCACCAGAAAGTCAGTGATTTTCACTATGGGAGCCATGGCCAGCCTCACGCCATGTGGCTCCAGGTTGTAGGTCGACAATGCGCGCTGGACTTCCAGCCACCCCGGATCTTTGACGGGGTCCGGCAAAGCCAGTAGCTTCAAATACTTGCTGAAAATGGCACCAAGCCTCGTACTGCGAATGTGGATGAAGCTCTCGAAATTGCCTTGTTCCATGCCGGAGTAGCTGATATTGGGGGAACCGACTATCACGCCATCTCGGTCGATCACCCAGATTTTGTTATGCATCTTGTGAAAAGCGGTCGCGACATTGGCCTGCTTGCGGGCGCTTTGAAGTGCTTCGATGGTTCGGCCATCAGCCTTACCGAGAGTCAGTTCAACATCGATTTTTTGTTCCACCAAATATTCAAGGATGCTTCCTTTGTAACGCCTGCCGGGATGGGTAAACTGGTCGACAGCGATTTGGACGGCGGATGCACCACTGAGAATTCCGGTTCGCTGAGCGATGAGGACATTCCTGAAGTTGTGGCTAGTCGAGCCGAACGCTTGCATCGATGGAACAAACCTTGTCAGGAACGGATTCGCCAATTCCTTGAATGTGCGGCAGACCAAGGCCAGAAGCACAAGGCCTTTCTCGTCGAACATTGAAAAAATTGAAGCAAGAATTTCGGATGGCAATCCTTGATAAACCTGTAGTTCATTTTCTCTGAGCTGGCGTACTCGCTTGAAGCTATTGCATTTAGGACACTTCGGAATCGGAGACTGCACGGTGACCGCAGAGTCAAAGCGGACGACACATTGAGTGCAAGTGAAACCCTCGTAGGGCCAGACCAGAGCGCCTTTGCAATGGGGACAGGGCAACCTTTGTTGGTTGGACTGGCGACTAAACGTTTTCCGACAGCTCGAATTTCCACAGATGAATATTTTCATGATGTTCTCCGTGCCGCTATTAAAAGTTGGCCGCTGGCACCGACCGGAAGACCTCCTACAACTGGCGCGCCACGCTCGCAGGCCAAACATGCGCCGATGCACCATCGCAGACCCCCAGGTGCTGCGATAAAAACGGGACCATCGGCGCGGCGAGCGACAGGCCCGATACGGCCATGAACCGATGCAGTTGTTCGGCCGCCGAGGCGCCCGCCCGGCACGCATAGAAGCTGTCGGCGGCGACCATCAGACTACTAATGGCGCCGCCCAGATAGTAGCGCCGAGAGCGCGATGGCTTCCATGTTCTTTGAAAATGCCGGATAGAACCCGGCGGCGCAGGTTTGGCCCATATGCTCTGGACGTGTCACCAAGGAAGAGCGTGCTGAAATCCAGAAGCTTCTCCACGGCCTGCCGACATCTCCCATGGCTGGAATGATTAATGCGGGTCAGCGAGACGGCAAGCCGGCAAGCCGGCGCGACTGACGGCCACCGGTCATCCACATCGATACTGAAGGCTTCATTTGACACGCAGCCGCGGCCAACGCGGCCGTCAGTCGTCATATCCGTCGTGCCAGCGGCATTGCAAACTGAATCGGGAGTTCCTGCGTGGCCCTGAATGTCGCACAAAAGTTGATCCAGTCTCACCTGGCTCGCGGTGACATGAAGCCCGGCGAGGAGATAGGTATTTCGATCGACCAGACCCTGACCCAGGATGCCACTGGAACGCTGGTGATGCTGGAACTGGAGGCCATGGGACTCGATCGGGCAAGGACCGAGGTGAGCGTGCAGTACGTCGACCACAACCTGATCCAGGAGGACTACCGGAACGCCGACGATCATGTATTCCTGCGCAGCGCGGCCCAGCGCTTTGGCTTGTGGTATTCGCGACCAGGCAACGGTGTGAGCCATCCGTGTCATCAGGAAAACTTCGGCAAGCCGGGCAAGACGCTGCTCGGTTCCGACAGTCACACACCCGCCGGTGGCGCCCTCGGGATGTTGGCAATTGGTGCGGGCGGTCTCGAGGTGGCTTTGGCCATCGCGGGCGAACCGTTTTTCACGCGCATGCCACTGATCCGGGGTGTAAAGCTTACGGGCCAACTACCCGACTGGGTCAGCGCCAAGGACGTGATTCTCGAGATGCTGCGCCGACACGGCGTGGAAGGTGGTGTCGGCCAGATTATCGAATACTACGGCCCCGGGCTGGATACGCTCAGTGCAATGGACCGGCATGTGATCGCCAACATGGGTGCTGAACTCGGTGCAACCACTACAGTATTTCCGTCGGACCAGGAGGTTAGGCGCTTCCTGCGCGCATGGAATCGCGAAGCCGACTGGATTGAACTGCTCGCCGATCCCGGCGCGAGCTACGATGTACACGATGAAATCGATCTTGCCCGCCTTGAGCCGCTGATCGCGATGCCGTCCAGTCCGGACAATGTACGCCCGGTACGGGAAGTCGCGGGCGAGGCGATCTACCAGGCGTACATTGGTTCGTCGGCCAACCCCGGCTATCGCGATTTCGCCGTTGCGGCAACGATGGTTCGCAGCCGGCCGGTGCACGAGCGGGTGTCGTTCGACGTCAATCCTACTTCCCGTGCACAACTCGAAACGCTCGTGCGCGACGGGCACATCGCGAGCCTTCTTCATGCTGGCGCACGACTGCATCAGGCCGGCTGCAACGGGTGTATTGGCATGGGTCAGGCACCGGCCACGAACGGACTGTCGCTGCGCACCGTGCCGCGCAATTTTCCCGGACGCTCCGGCACCCGCGAAGACAGGGTGTGTCTCGTCAGTCCGGAGACGGCGACCGCTTCCGCAATCACCGGTGTCATCACCGATCCGCGCACGCTCGGCATGCCGTGGTCACGCATCGCGGATCCCGACCACCCGATCGTCCACCGGGACATGTTCGTGCCGCCATTGCCGCCCGAAACAGCATCTGGCGTACGACTCGAAAAAGGGCCGAATATCGCGTCGTTACCCGTGCTGGAGCCGCTGCCGGACGTGATCGAAGCGCCGGTCCTGCTGAAGGTCGGGGACAACGTGTCGACTGATGAAATCCTGCCGGCCGGCGCGCGCGTGCTGCCGTTTCGCAGCAACATTCCAGAGATTGCCGGATTTGCCTTTGAACGGATCGATCCGACCTACGCCGCCCGCACTAAGCAGGTGGGCGGCCACATCGTTGTCGGCGGGTCCAATTACGGTCAAGGTTCGAGCCGTGAACATGCTGCGCTGGCGCCGCGCTTTCTTGAATTGCGCGCCGTCGTGGCGAAGAGCTTTGCCCGCATCCATGCGCAGAATCTGGTCAATTTCGGTGTGCTGCCCCTTACCTTCAGCCGTCTCGACGACTATGACGATCTCCATGCGGCGGACGTCCTGCGGCTCGATGATGTTCGACAGACGCTCGCGAAAAGCGACCGCCTGACGATCGTGAACGTAACCCGGGGCAGGACCTTTGAAGTGCGTCACTTCATGTCGTCGCGGCAGGTCGAATACATGTTGCGCGGAGGACTGGTGAACTGGATGAAAGCGCGGCTTGCCCCCTCGGCCGGAGCTCAGCCTGCATGACTGCCACGCTCACCTCAAAGCGCATGGATTCGGAGCCGACCGACGCGCACATCAGGGTGGCACCGGACCACGGCGCCGTTCAGGTGGCATCTTACCGCCTGATGGTGCGGGCAGCGTCGCACTGCCTGAGGATAGTCGCCGTCTGGCAGGCCCTGGGCGATGAGGCGCGACATACCGGCCATGTTCGGGTGCGTATCGATCACCGTCATGGCTTCGAGGAGATGACCCTTTCGTACGCAGCGGTATCTGCCGATGTGCTCGCTCAAACCGTGAACCGGCTGATCGCACTGCCATGGGTTCTGGATGCGTGCTTTTATTTGTAACTGCTGCCTCCGAAAAGAGACGTGCAAACCGAGAGGGGGCACGCGATGAGCATTGTGACGCTCGGTAACTTCAGCAGAAATGGTGCGTGCACCGCATGCGCATAGGCGAGCGTGGCCGCGGTGTACATGCCGAGCGGAAACACGATGGACCACTCCGCCGACGTGTAGCGAATCGGATCGCCGCCGACGCCATGCTTCGCCACGAACAGAATCGCGAGCAACGGTATCCAGAACGTCGCCATAACCCAGCATGCCGTGGTCAAGACGTACAGAATCGCTTGTGCGTGCTCAGGCAGCAATGCATCGGAGTCGCGGTACAGCACGATGAGACGGCTGCCTGCGAACGCCGCAATAGCCATCGCGCCCATATTGATCCACCAGGGCTCAGTCAGATCCGCGGCTGTCATCGGAACGAATCACCAGCGGTAGAAGATCAACGTGATCAATATCACGTAGAGAATGCCGCCGAGCAGCCAGGCGGCGAGTGCGAGGAAGACGAGCGGCGCACCCTCTCCTGCCAATCGCGCCTCGGATGTCGCGAGAATGGCGATCCCTTCGGTGGCCACGACGAGCAGCAGCCATGTTCCGTTCAACCCGTCTGCAACCCCGGCTTGCGCTGCCCTATCGTCATGGCGGCGAGGAACGTATAGACGATCACTAGCCACAGCACGGCCGCCAGTCCCAGAAGCCATGGCACCAGAGCGGGCACCACCCCGTACTCGGCAATCTGGCTGCCGAGTACGGCCGTTCCCGCCACAAGCGTCAGAAAGCCGGGGCCACGGCCATGATCGACGATATCGGCATGCGTCGCGTTAGGGTAGCGCGCGCAACGGCCGAGCGTGATGACGAAGAACGCGGGGTAGGCCACAGCGTTGATGCCATAGAGCACCCAGCCCACCATGTCGTAGCCTAGAAGGCGTGCTGCGATCGACATGATGCCCGTAGCCATCACCATGGTGAAGGCTGTCGGGGGGAACGCTTCGAGCCACGAAACCGTCTCTCTCATCGGTCAAGGCCGCCTACGTTGATTCGGCGCGCGCGTGCGCGCAACGCGAGGAGATGAAGTCCAACCCGATAATCGCGTCGCGCTATGACAATTCACCGCCCCGTCAGCAAACGGATGATTTTCACTCGCTGCGGTCGAACACCTCGACAGGCATGTTTTTTGTCGTCGAGAACGAAGAGGCGTTCGCGCTTGGGCGATGCAGAGCGGGAGTTCATTTCTCAAAGAGCTGGCATAAGCAGGAAGCCGAGCGCCTGCCGCCACCGAGTATCGTCGACGACCTCTTTATAGTGCGTCAATGAACTCATGCCACGGCGTCGCTTGCAGGGTCTCGGTGGCGGCGTGCCCATGGCCCCGGATGATCAACGCCGCCCGCTCGAGCTGTTTCAGATCGACCGACTCGACGACATCCACGATATCGAAGCGCCCGAGTGTCAGATAGCTGTCCTTCCAGGTGACGGCGGGGCATTCGGCCTTTATCTTTTCGGCCACGGTGGCGGCAAGTTTCTTCAAATCCTTGGGATCCTTGAACGCGTCAGGAGCGAGACGACTGAGGATGACGTATGTAGCCATGACTTACCTCCGTGCAAAAAAATACTCCGCAATCGGCACGGCAGTTGCAGGGAAGCCAACGGCCGCGCCTCAAGCGGAAGCGTTACAGTGCGTCTTTAGTGTAGGTCAGAATTGCTCGACGTCCGAACGCGCCGCGCCGTTACGCGTAACGGGATTGCTTAGACTCAAGTACCAAGTGCAACACTTCAGCCGTAGAGTGTTGCACTTGGTACTTGAGTCTAAGCCGTATTGAGCTATTCGCGCGCATACGAAGAAGCATCGGAGGATGTGAAGAAGGTCATTCGTCGATGCAAGGAGATCGATGCCAACTGCGCAACAAAGTCAAATACGCAACCGTCTAGCACCGGGGGCGAGCCGTAGCCCGAGCTAGCGTGGCATGTCATCAAGCCCACATTGGGTTGCAGCCCGGCCAGAATGTTGTAGCCGCTCGCTCACGCGTGTGGTTTCTGTCCGGAGCGGGATGATCCCGCTGGTAGGCGGTATGTTCGGCGGCTTGCCAGTTGCCGCTAAGACTCTGCAATTCGATTTCTAGCTGGCGAGCCGCTACGTTCAACGCCATGCGTGGTGTCTTTCTAAAAGCTGTGCGTTCATCGCTCCCGCGAGGCGTGGCGGTCCGTGCAAACCGCGAGGGCTTGAGGCAATGCGTGCTCGGACGACTCACTTCGGCGAGCCTATTAATCACGTCATCAAGCGTTGCGATACCGTCCACCATTTCTTGGCACTGGAGGAAGCGCCGGCTCCCGCCCGCGGCGTCGGACGGTGGCCGCGAGCCGTGCTCATCAGGGCCGAGCGAATATACAGGAAGCGGTCCGGCAATACTGCGCAGGGAACGACGAGCATATCGGCGCATGCGGGTTGCATGTGATTCCCCTTCTATGCAGCCGATGTATCGGCGTCGCGCATAGTGTGGCACGACTCGCGATGACCGGAGCGAGACGGATAGCCTGATCGGCGCGCGGGCAGAATTCGAACTCGGGCGGGCGCCACGGTCCCAAGCCGGCCATAGGACGACGCTCGCACGAGTCCATCGAACGACCGAAAGCAACTCCATTGCCGCCGTTGGCATAACTGTGTTTCTGACCATGCGATACTAATTTCACGCGTTTGCGCTGACGGGTCGCATCCGGCTAGCGCTGCCTCGTGCGGCGGATCTACTGCATGCGTTCGCCCGTCATACGTTGCAAGACCAAATGCGCAAGTGCGACATCGGCCAGACCAAAGCCGAGAGACTTGAAGACGGTGATACCCTCCGCAGACACTCCGGAATGACTTGTTCCGTTAAGTACGGCGTGGCCAAGCTCAATCACATTGCCCCAATCGAGGATACCTGAACGCGCCATCAGCAGATCGCCCGCCTCAAGTCGCGCCTGTTCCAGAGATTCGACGACGATCGTGCCGGCGCGGGCGAGTATTGCATCGTCGAGTTCGCGCGCATCCGGCTTGCTCGATCCGATGGCAGCGACGAATGCGCCAGGCCTCGCCCAGGCGCCATTGAACAGAGGCACTGTGCTGCGCGTAGCCGTGACGATAATGTCGGCGGCCGCAACCGCCGCTTGCGCATCGCTCGCTTCGAAGCGTTTGCCGGGGAAGCGAATTTGCATTTCCTCGATAGTCTGCGCAACGCGCTCGATGCCGACGATCAGGATGCGCTCGATCGCGGAGCCTGCGACCATGGCGCGGATATGCGCCCTGGCCTGCAGGCCTGTGCCGAACACGGCAAGCACCCGCGCATCGGCTCGCGCGAACAGGTCGGATGCTATGCGAGTGACGGCTGCAGTGCGGTATTCGGTAAGCGCATCGCCGTGCACGATCGACAGCAAACGGCCATCGTGGTTCGAAAAGAGCGGGATCACGAAGTCGAACTTGCCGGCATGAGTCGAATATATCTTCGCGCCACAGACGCCCGCATGGGGCAGAATGGCGCCCATTGTGCTTAGCGTGATGTCGCCGCCTCTTGTTCTCATCCGGGGCTGGATTCGTGCGTGACCTTTGCCCTGTTCTTCAAGTGCGCGGCGCAGTTCGTCAATCGCGTCGGGCATCGTGATGAGGCGCCGCACGTCGTCGTCGGTAATCAGGTGCATGATGTGAATGTCCGTTTGGGGAGGGGCGAGCGCTTCAGTAGCGCTCGAAAACAGCTTGCAACGCTCGCAAGTCGCGTGATTGCGTGAGCGCCAGCATTAGAAGGATGCGGGCTTTTGACGGGACCTGATCGTCGACTGCCAGCCAGCCGTACCTGCCGTCGGGTTGCGCGCCGTTATGCAATACGATGCCGCTGCCTGTGCGCGATGCCCGTACTACATGGACGCCGCACCGGGCAGCCTCGCGCAGCGGCTCGACGAGATGCGCGGGGACGTTCCCGTTGCCGGTGCCCGCAAAGATCAACCCTTGCGCGTGCGCAGCGGTAGCGCTCACCGTTTCCCGCTCGAGCGCAGCATAGGCATAGACGATGTCGACCCGAGGCAATGACGCGAGCGTCGCAGCCGACCACGGAGTCGCGAGCGTATGGGCACGAGCCGGATGCCGGTAGTAGCGTGGTCGACCTTCGAGCACGTAACCGAGCGGACCGTACGGTGAACGGAACGCCTCGAGCTTGAAGCTGTTGCTTTTCACAACGTCTCGTGCAGTGTGGATCTCGTCGTTGGCGACAACCAGTGTGCCCATGCCGGTAGACGAAGGGTGCGCAGCGACCGCGATCGCATCGTAGAGATTCAGCGCCGCGTCGGAACTCATCGCCGAGGGCGGGCGCATGGACCCGACCACCACCACCGGCTTCGGACTCTTGAGCGTGAGGTGAAGAAAGTACGCGGTCTCTTCGATGGTGTCTGTTCCGTGCGCGATCACTGCGCCGTGAACGTCGTCCTGTGCGAGCAGTGCGGAAACGCGCTTGCTAATTGCAAGCAGATGCTGGTCGCTGAAATTCTCGGAGCCGGTTTGCAGTAACTGCTCTGCACGCAGGTTGGCCACCAGTGACGCCTCGGGAATTGCGCTGAGAACGTCATCGATGGTGAGCACCGAACACATGTATGCGGACGTGTTGCTGGCGGCTTTGCCTTGTCCGGCAATCGTGCCGCCCGTGCCTATAACGACGATGTTGGGCTTTTCTGTCATACGAAGCTGCGATGTTGGTGGAGTGAGCACGTCACGGAGAGCATTGCCTCATGCATTCAATGCGACAAAGCAAACGTGCTGCGCAAGTCATCGCCGTTGCTGTGTGCGAGCCACTGTGTCAGCAGCGCCGCCGAGCCCGTTGCAAGCGTGAAGCCGAGCGCGCCGTGGCCAATGTTGAGCCAGAGGTTGCGGTAGCGCGTCGGGCCGATAATCGGCGTACCGCGCGGAGTCGCAGGGCGCAAGCCGCTCCATTCGCTAGCCGGACAAGATCTGACGGCATCGGGATAGAGCGCGTCGGCTTCGGCTCGCAGCATCGCAAGCCGTGCCGGATCGGGGGCGAGCGAATGGCCGTCGATATCGGCGATGCCTGCCACGCGTAGCCGCTTGCCCAGCCGCGCATACACCACTTTTCGGCTGAAGTCCGTGATGCTGATCCGGGGTGCGGCCGTTTGGGGTTGCAGATCGAATGTCAGGCTATAGCCTTTGAGCGGATAAATCGGCACGCGGATGCCGGCAGGCCGCAGCAATTGCGCCGCGCCTGCGCCTGACGCGACGACGACATGATCGGCCGCGAGGGGCGCACCGCCGCTCCACGCATCGACACGACCGCTCGAACCGGGCCTGAGACAATCGATCGATGTGCCCATCAGAAACTGCACGCCTCGAGCGCGTAGCAATGCTTCGAGGCCTTTGCAGAATCGTTGGCAATCGGCTGTATCCTCGCTCGCGGTATGGATCGCACCCGCCAGATAAGGCCGCAGGTGAGCGAGAGTCGGTTCAAGTTCGATGCATGCGTCGGCGTTCAATGCCTGCTGATCGCAGCCGAACCGTCGCTGGAATTCGAGCAGTGCGACCGCACCGCGCATTGCGACTGGGTCCCGATGCAGCACGAGCTTGCCGGAGCGGACGAAGTCGAAGTCGAGCGACGGTTCGGCGGCGATCAGTTCGTGAAGCAGCGTCCGGCTCAGGAACGACAGCGGCAACAGCTTGCTTATTGTGAGTTCGCTCTGCTCACGAGTGCACGCCGACAGAAACTGAAGGCACCAGCGCCACTGTTCGATGCTCAGCTGCGGGCGAAAGCGCACTGGCGAATAGCTGTGCGCGAGCCACCGCGGCAACCTGGAAATCACACCGGGGCCGGCTAGCGGCGCGACATAGCTATACGACAACTGGCCGCCGTTGCTGGCGCTGGTTTCGTTCGCTACGTCCGAATGCCGGTCTGCGATCACGACCTCATGTCCGGCACGGCTCAAATAATAGGCACTTGATAGACCAATGACGCCCGCACCGAGGATCAGTATTCGCATACGCCGCACTCGCTATTCTTCAGGTGTTGGAGGGGAGGCCGCATGCCGCAGACGCGTCGTCAGCCCGTTGAATGGACTGTACGGGGCAGTCGGCGTACCGCATTGCATCGATCTGCCGAAAAGTAGAAGAATCGCGACAGGCGAGGTCAAGCCCCGGAGTCGGCGTCGAGTCGACCGGCCGGATCAGACGGGGCCAGCGCCGCGCGACGAGCGCAGTTTGCCTGGGGTCACGCCGTATGCCCCGCGAAAAACGCGGATGAAATGAGCGGCGTCGGCGAAGCCGCATTCATAGCCGATGTCCGTAATTTTGCGGCTCGTATTGACGAGCATCCACCGCGCGTAGCGCAATCGCATCCGGCGGTAAAACTCGTTCGGCGACGTGTTCATCTCTGTCATGAACGCCCGCTCGAGATTGCGCACGCTAGTGCCGATCATCTTTGCAATGACGGCGATGTTCAGCGGCGCCTCGAAGTTTTCTTCCATCAATAGCACTGCGTGGCGCACGGCAGCATCTTCGACCGAGAGGTAGCCGAGCGCCGCACGCCGCTCGACGAAAGACGAACCTCCCTGGCGGCTTACTGTCATCTGATGAACCACCTTTGACGCGCGGTCGGGGCCGCAGTGCAGGCTGATCAGACGCGCGGCCATTTCCACCACGGAAATACCGCCAGCGCAGGTAATACGGGTACCGTCGATCAGATAGTCGGCGTGCGTCGACACGCGCAGCGTCGGAAACATGCGCCGGTAATCCTCGAGGTGGAAGCTGTGCACGCAGGCGACGTGGTCTTCCATCAGCCCCGCACGCGCGAGCACGAAGCTGCCCGTGCATATGCCGACTAGCGGAATGCCGGCCTCGGCTGCCTGTTTCAGGTAGTCCCAATAACGTCGGTCCACCTGGTCGAGATGCGGCAGCAGGCCGCCGATCACAACGACATAGTCGAACTGCGCGATGTCCGGAAAACTGGATTGCACCGGAACCGGAATGCCGCAACTTGCTTCAATCGATCCGCCCGCTACGCCGATGATCGTCCACACGCAGCGGAGTTGGCGGCTCTGATCGCCGCGGTCCGCTGCGTGGCGCAGTGCATCGCAGAGACCGCCGAGCGACAGCATCGGAAAGCGTGGCCACAACAGAATGCCGACACTTAGTTCGGCACCCGAACGGCTGGGGCGAACCTGCACGGTACGTGGCAACGCATCCAGTCGTTCGACCAACGACTGCGCGGAACGAGTCATTCGAAGGCGATCCTCGGCGGCCGGCATATGCGAACTCCTGGGTGGATAGCATCGATTATAGGGTGGCGCAGCGCCGCAGCGTCGCCATTCGGCCTTGCCGCAATTCTTCTATTTTCGGGCAGATCGATGCAATCCGGGCGTATTGTGGCTGCATAAATTGAACCCCGCTGACGAACGACGCCGCGCTTCGCGTGCGGACCATCGGACGAAGGCAGCAGGGACACCGCCCGCGTTGCAGCAAACGGCCGCGTGTTTCTTTCGGCGGACGGCGTTGCCGTCCGTTCCGGCCAACCACATTTTTTCGGGTGAAGCATGAGCAAAAGCACAGCTTTGGGTCGCGGCATGGCGACGGTCGGCATTCTGGGGACGTTGGCTGCAGTTACAGTGGGCGTCGCCTATGCCGACGAGACGGTGAAGATCGGGGAGGCAGCGCCCGTCACGGGCCCGGCTTCCTATCTCGGCAAGGACACCGAGAACGGTGCGCGCCTTGCCATCGAGGAGATCAACCAGGCGGGTCTGGTGATCGGCGGACGGAAAGTGACGCTCGCCTTTGACGCACAGGACGACGCCGGCGACCCCCGTCAGGCCACCCAGGTCGCGCAGAAACTGGTGGACGACAAAGTCGTCGCCGTGGTCGGTCACATGCAGTCCGGCTCGACAATTCCGGCGTCGAAAATATACAGCGACGCGGGGATCGTTCAGGTGTCCCCGTCCGCGACGAATCCTGCTTATACGCAGCAAGGGTTCAAGACTGCGTATCGGGTGGTCGCGACCGACGCGCAGCAAGGTCCGACGCTCGCGGACTACGCGGCGAAAACGTTGAAAGTGAAGACCATAGCTATCGTCGACGACTCGACCGCCTACGGCCAGGGTCTGGCTGTCGAATTCGAAAAGCAGGCAAAAGCTGACGGTATCACCGTGCTGTCGCACGATGCAAGCACCGACAAGGCCGTCGATTTCCGGGCGATCCTGACGAAGATCAAGGGCGAAAAGCCGGACGCCATTATGTACGGCGGGCTGGACGGCACGGGTGGCCCGTTCGCGAAACAGGCGAAGCAGTTGGGTATCGCGGTGAAAGTGCTGGCCGGCGACGGACTGTGTGCCGATGACCTCGCAAAACTCGCAGGCGACGCAGCCGATAACGTCATTTGCTCGATTGCTGGTGCGCCGTTGCTGAAGATGGCCGGTGGACCGGCATTCGTCGAGCGCTACAGGAAGCGCTTCGGTTACGCGCCGGTTTTGAACTCACCGTTTGCCTATGACGCGGTGGGTGTCATCGTCGATGCAATGAAGCGCGCGCAATCGACCGAGGCCGAAAAAATCCTCGCGGCGATGCCCGCAACGGATCATCAGGGCGTACTCGGCAGAACGCAGTTCGATCCGAAAGGCGATCTGCGGCATGGCGTGATTTCTCTGTACAAGTATGTCAACGGTAAGCAGGCATTGCTCGGCGTCGTGGAGAAATAGGCGAAGTCGAGCCGCGGTTCGCGTTGTCCCTGAACAGGACTCAAGTTTGAAGTGGCCGAGCGGCGCAGGAGCGTGCTTCCTGCGCCGATTTTTTATGAAGCAGCGGACTTCGATGTACAGATAAAACCGATCGCACCGCGGCGGCGTAGCAGGAACAAAGAGTCACGTAGATACAGGAAAGGGAGACATGGACATCTTTCTGCAGCAGGTGCTCAACGGGCTGGTGCTTGGCAGCGTTTATGCCATCATCGCACTGGGCTATACGATGGTTTACGGCATTCTGGGCATCATCAACTTCGCGCATGGCGACGTGTTGATGGTGGGCGCGATGGTGGCGCTCTCGGCCATCACGGTGCTGCAGAACCACTTCCCCGGCTTGGGCAACATCGCGACGCTGTGCATCGCGCTCGCGATCGCCGCCGTGGTCTGCGCGGTGGTCGGCTATACGATCGAGCGCGTGGCCTACCGGCCGTTGCGCAAGGCGCCGCGTCTGGCACCGCTGATCTCCGCGATCGGCGTGTCGATCCTGCTGCAGACGCTCGCGATGATGATCTGGTCGCGCAACCCGCTGCCATTTCCGCAATTGCTACCGACCGATCCGATCAATGTGATCAAGGCCACCGACACGCGCCCGGGCGCCGTTATATCGGTGACTGAGATCGTGATCATCGGCGTCGCCTTCATCGTGATGGCCGGCTTGCTGCTGCTGGTGCACAAGACGAGGCTCGGCCGCGCGATGCGCGCGATCGCCGAGAATCCGAACGTCGCGAGCCTGATGGGCGTGAGCCCGAACTTCGTGATTTCGGCGACCTTCATGATCGGCTCGGCGCTCGCCGCCCTGGCCGGCGTGATGATCGCCTCCGAATACGGCAACGCGCACTTCTACATGGGCTTCATCCCTGGCATGAAAGCGTTCACCGCCGCGGTGCTCGGCGGGATCGGCAATCTCGGCGGTGCGATGGTGGGCGGCGTGCTGCTCGGTCTCATCGAACAGCTGGGTGCAGGCTATATCGGCAACCTCACGGGCGGCGTGTTCGGGAGCAACTACCAGGACGTGTTCGCGTTCATCCTGCTGATCATCGTGCTGGTGTTCCGTCCGTCGGGGCTGTTGGGCGAACGTGTTGCGGATCGTGCGTAAGGAGCAACTCAAAATGACTTCAATTCAACCGATCGAACCGTCCACGACGCTGATCCCCGAGAAGAATATCGGCAAGACGCTCGTCGTCGGCATCCTGACCGCGGTGTTCGTGATCGCTGCGCCGATGATCATCGGCGCAGCCGGCGGCAACTACTGGGTGCGCGTGCTCGACTTCGCGATGCTGTACGTGATGCTGGCACTGGGCCTGAACGTCGTGGTCGGCTTTGCCGGCCTGCTGGACCTGGGCTACATCGCGTTCTATGCGGTCGGCGCCTACACGGCGGCGCTCCTGAGTTCGCCGCACCTGGCCTCGCAATTCGAATGGATCGCGCATCTCGCGCCGGGCGGCCTGCATGTGCCGATCTGGATCATCGCGCCGATCGCGATGGCGCTCGCGGCGACCTTCGGCATTCTGCTCGGTGCGCCGACGCTGCGGCTGCGCGGTGACTACCTAGCGATCGTGACGCTCGGCTTCGGCGAAATCGTCCGGATCTTCATGAACAACCTCGACCGTCCGGTGAACATCACCAACGGTCCGAAGGGGATCACCGGCATCGACCCTGTCAATGTCGGCGGCTTCAATCTCGCACAGACGCATTCGCTGTTCGGCCTGCAGTTCCCGTCGGTGTACATGTACTACTACCTGTTCGTGCTGTGCTCGCTGCTCGTGATCTGGACCTGTACGCGCCTGCAGCATTCGCGCATCGGCCGGGCCTGGGCCGCGATTCGCGAAGACGAAATCGCCGCGAAGGCGATGGGCATCAACACCCGCAACGTGAAGCTGCTCGCGTTCGCGATGGGCGCGTCGTTTGGCGGCCTGTCGGGTGCGATGTTCGGCTCGTTTCAGGGCTTCGTGTCACCGGAATCGTTCACGTTCTGGGAATCGGTCGTCGTGCTCGCGTGCGTGGTGCTGGGCGGTATGGGCCACATTCCGGGCGTGATCCTCGGCGCGGTGCTGCTCGCGGTGTTCCCCGAGTTTCTGCGCTCGACGATGGGTCCGCTGCAGAACATGGTGTTCGGCCATGAAATCGTCGATACGGAAGTGATTCGCCAGCTGCTGTACGGCCTCGCGATGGTGCTCATCATGCTGTACCGCTCGGAAGGCCTGTGGCCGTCGCCGAAGCATGAGGACAAGATTGCAAAACTGGCCAAGCGCCGCAACGGCAAGAAGCCGGTACGCGTCTGACGCACGGGGAGAGATTTCAATGAGCGATACATCCATTCGACTGTCCGTCAAGGGCGTGAACAAGCGCTTTGGCGGCCTGCAAGCGCTGTCCGATGTCGGCCTCCAGATCCGCGCGGGCGAGATCTACGGGTTGATCGGGCCGAACGGCGCCGGCAAGACCACCTTCTTCAACGTGATCACCGGGCTCTATACGCCGGACTCCGGCGAGTTCAAGCTCGATGACCTGCCGTACACGCCGACCGCGGTCCACCAGGTCGCGAAGGCGGGGATCGCGCGGACGTTCCAGAACATTCGCCTGTTTGGCGGAATGACCGCACTGGAAAACGTGATGGTCGGCCGGCACGTGCGCACCAAGCACGGGCTGATCGGCGCGGTGCTGCAAACGCCCGCGGAACGCGAGGAAGAGCGCGGCATCAAGGAGCGTGCGCTCGAGTTGCTCGAGTACGTCGGCGTGCTGCAGTACGCGGACTACACCGCGCGCAACCTGTCGTACGGCCACCAGCGGCGGCTCGAGATTGCCCGCGCGCTCGCGACCGATCCGAAGCTGCTCGCGCTCGACGAACCGGCGGCCGGCATGAACGCGACCGAGAAGGTCGAGTTGACGCGCCTACTCGACAAGATCCGCGCGGACGGCAAGACGATTCTCCTGATCGAGCACGACGTGAAGCTCGTGATGGGATTGTGCAACCGCATGACGGTGCTCGATTACGGCAAGGTGATCGCCGAGGGTCTGCCGCACGACGTGCAGAAAGACCCGAAGGTGATCGAGGCATATCTCGGTGCAGGAGTCCATTGATGGCGAATACTGCGATGTTGAAAATCAAGGGCCTGCAAGTCAATTACGGCGGCATCCGGGCAGTCAAGGGTGTCGACCTGGAAGTCGGGCAGGGCGAGCTCGTCACGCTGATCGGCGCGAACGGCGCCGGCAAGACGACGACGATGAAGGCGATCACCGGCCTCAAGCCGTACTCGGCTGGCGATATCGAGTACCAGGGCAAGTCGATCAAGGGCGTCCCGGCGCACGAGCTATTGAAGCGCGGTCTGGCGATGGTGCCGGAAGGGCGCGGCATCTTCGCGCGAATGTCGATCATCGAGAACATGCAGATGGGCGCGTACCTGCGCAACGACACCGAAGGGATCAAGAAGGACGTCGACCGGATGTTCGGCTTCTTCCCGCGCCTGAAGGAGCGTGCGACGCAGCTCGCGGGCACGCTGTCGGGCGGCGAACAGCAGATGCTCGCAATGGCGCGCGCGCTGATCAGCCAGCCGAAGCTGCTGCTGCTCGACGAGCCGTCCATGGGCCTGTCGCCGATCATGGTCGAGAAGATCTTCGAGGTGGTGCGCGCGATTTCGTCGGAAGGGATGACGGTGCTGCTCGTCGAGCAGAACGCGCGCCTTGCGCTGCAGGCGGCGAACCGCGGCTACGTGATGGACTCGGGCACCGTGACGATGTCGGGCGATGCCAAGCAGATGCTCGACGATCCGAAGGTGCGGGCGGCTTATCTGGGTGAATAAAGCCTGCCGCTGCCTTAAGCACGGTGGTGGTTCAACTGGAAAAAACGGACGGATCATTTGCAGGTACTGTGCGACAGGCAGGCCGAGAAGGCGCATAGACCGGACCTTCAACTGAAAGGCCCGAAAGTCCATGAAGGGTCGATGTCTGTCATTCGTGACAAGCGTCACCCCATTCCCCTGCATCTACAAGCTTCTCGCATTTGCGCGTTCGTTTGCGACTGAGCAACGGCGCCTTCCGACGGTTGAGCAACGAATAAGAAGCGCCCCAGGCAATCGAGGCGCGGGGCTGTTCCGGTTGGTTGCCGATGGCGCCGCGCCACATCACAGGTAAAGAAAGATGCCGTCGGTCTTGAGCGAATCTTCGCCTCGAATTGGACCGGGGATTGCCGCAACCGAATGCCTCACCAACGCACCAGAACGACCCAGGACGAGACGACGGGCGGCGCTCCATCGTTGCAACCATGACGTCCATTCAAGCCCTTCATCGGGCGCGAATCGTTTGATGAGTTCTTTGGCGGCTACAAACGAAAAACGGGCCGAGAGGCCCGTATTCATTGATGTTCTGGCGGAAAGGGTGGGATTCGAACCCACGGTACGGTATAACCGTACACCGGATTTCGAGTCCGGCGCATTCGACCACTCTGCCACCTTTCCGTCTTCGCAAATCGGGTCGCCCCGTTCGCTTCGCCAAGCCAGTCGTCGTTTGGCGAAGCGAAGATTATAGAACAGTCATCGCAACATTCCAAGTTTTTTTCAACAAAGAACGACCGCGAAAGACTCAGACCGCCGACGCCCGCTCTAACCGCTCCATGCCACCCAAGTACGGCCGCAGCGCCGCCGGCACCGTCACCGACCCGTCGGCGTTTTGGAAATTCTCCAGCACGGCCACGAGCGTGCGTCCCACCGCCAGCCCCGAGCCATTCAACGTATGCACGAGCTCAGGCTTGCCCTGCGCGTTGCGATAACGCGCGTGCATCCGGCGCGCCTGGAATGCCTCGGTATTCGAACAGCTCGAAATCTCGCGATAGGTGTTCTGCGCAGGCAACCACACTTCCAAGTCGTACGTCTTAGCCGCGGAAAAACCCATATCGCCCGTGCACAGCGTAATGACGCGATACGGCAGTTCGAGCTTCTGCAGAATTGCCTCGGCGTGCCCGACCATCTGTTCGAGCGCTTCGTACGACGTCTCAGGCGCCACGATCTGCACCATCTCGACCTTGTCGAACTGGTGCTGACGAATCATCCCGCGCGTGTCGCGGCCATAAGAACCGGCCTCGGAACGGAAGCAAGGCGAATGCGCCGTCAGCTTGATCGGCAATGCGGCACCGTCGACGATGCTCTCGCGGACCGTGTTCGTCAGGGAGATTTCCGACGTCGAGATCAAGTACTGCGTGACCACGTTCTCCCCACCGCCCTTCTCGACGCGGAACATGTCGTCGGCGAACTTTGGCAATTGCCCCGTACCGTACAAAATGTCCGGGTTGACGATATAAGGCGAATAGATTTCGGTGTAGCCGTGCTGCTGCGTGTGCGTGTCGAGCATGAACTGCGCAAGCGCGCGATGCAGGCGGGCGATCTGGCCGCGCAGCATCGTGAAGCGCGCCCCGGACAGCTTCGCACCCGTCTCGAAATCGAGCCCGAGCGGCGTGCCCACATCGACGTGATCCTTCACCTCGAAATCGAATTGACGCGGCGTACCCCAGCGGCGCACTTCGACATTGTTCTTCTCGTCCGCGCCCGCCGGCACGCTTTCATGCGGCAGATTCGGCATGTCCAACATCAGCTTCGACAGGCGCGACTGCACGTCTTCGAGCTGCCCAGCCGATGCCTTCATCTCGTCGCCGATGCCGCCCACCTCGGCCATCACCGCCGCCGTGTCCTCGCCGCGCCCTTTCATCGCCCCGATTTGCTTCGACAAGCTGTTGCGCCGCGACTGCAAATCTTCGGTCCGGGTCTGGATGGCGCGGCGTTCGGCTTCAAGCGCCGAAAACGCGGCCGCATCGAGCGTATAGCCGCGGGCGGCGAGCCGCTCTGCGACGCCGTCAAGATCTTTGCGCAGCAACTGGATGTCGAGCATAACTAGGTGCGATGGGTATCGTGGGTGGAAGCGGCGATTTTAACGCACCGGCTCGACAGGCCGCGCAGTCGCTCGAATATAAGACCGATACCGCATTGCTACAGGGCCGCCGATACACGACGCCGCACCCGCGTGCCGGACCCTCACTCGCCCTTCGTCTTCTGCTCGCGGCGCCAAGCCGCATCGAGGTCGGCCAGCCGCGCGAGCTTCTCGCCAATCTTGCCCTCGAGGCCGCGCGGCGTCGGCTCGTACCAGTGCGGTTCGCGCATGCCGTCGGGCAAGTAGGTCTCGCCCGCCGCATAGGCATCGGGCTCGTCATGCGCGTACCGATACTCGTGGCCGTAGCCGAGTTCTTTCATGAGCTTGGTCGGCGCGTTGCGTAAGTGCACGGGGACGCCGCGCGAGCGATCCTTGCCGACGAAACGCCGCGCTTCGTTATAAGCCATATATCCGGCGTTCGACTTCGGCGCCACGGCCAAATAGATCAGCGCTTGCGCCAAGGCCAGTTCACCCTCGGGCGTACCAAGCCGTTCGTAGGTCTCGGCGGCGTCGAGCGCAATGCGCGGCGCCCGCGGATCGGCCAGCCCGATGTCTTCCCACGCCATGCGCACGATCCGGCGCGCCAGGTAGCGCGGATCCGCCCCGCCGTCGAGCATGCGGCAGAACCAATAGAGCGCGCCGTCGGGATTGCTGCCGCGCACCGACTTGTGCAGCGCGCTGATCTGATCGTAGAAGGCGTCGCCGCCCTTGTCGAAGCGACGCAAATTCTCGGTGAGCGCACCGGCGATCAACTCGCCGTCGATGCGCTGCGCCTTCTGCGCATTCGCCGCGCGCACGACGATCTCGATGTTGTTCAGCAGTTTGCGCCCGTCGCCGTCGGCCGAACCGATCAGCGCTTCCTTCGCTTCGTCGGTCATCTCGACGCTGCCGAGCGCCGCTAGCGCGCGATCGAGCAATACCCGTTGATCGTCGTCGTCGAGGCTCTTCAGCACATAGACAGCGGCCCGCGACAGCAGCGCGCTATTGACTTCGAACGAGGGGTTTTCCGTTGTCGCTCCGATGAAGACGAACAAGCCCGATTCGACATGCGGCAAGAACGCGTCTTGCTGGCTCTTGTTGAAGCGATGCACTTCATCGACGAACACGAGCGTGCGCCGCCCATGCGCGCGGTGCATCTGTGCGACCTCGACCGCTTCGCGGATGTCCTTCACGCCCGAGAGAACCGCCGACAATGCGATGAACTCCGCGTCGAACGCGTTCGCCATCAGCCGCGCGAGCGTCGTCTTGCCGACGCCGGGCGGGCCCCACAAGATCATCGAATGCGGCTCGCCCGATTCGAACGCGACGCGCAGCGGCTTCATCGGCCCGAGCAAATGCTTTTGGCCGATGACGTCGTCGATCGTGCCGGGCCGCAGCCGCTCGGCGAGCGGGATGCCGGCGTGGGTTTCTTCAAACATGACGTGGTCCGGATCGTAACGGCGGTAACCGCGGGAACAGCAGTAACAGCGACAACGGGGATAAGGCAATAACAGCCATAACGACGATAAGAACGCAAGAACGCTGCCGGCTAGGCCGCATTGCCGCGCAGGCGAATCGCCCAGGCTCCCAGCTGCCGCCTATGCCTTAGCCGTTGATGACATCCGCACCTTTGGGCATCGAGAACTTGAACGCGCCGGGCTTCAAAGCCGGATTCTTTTGAATGTTCGAGAACGTGAGCAGCGTCACATTACCGAACACGTCATGCAGTTCCATGGCTTCGAGGTTGCCGTCGCGAAAGCCGATGCCGATCCGCTCGAACTGCGTGTCGCGCGATTTCGGCGTCAGTTCGAGCCAATCGATGCCCCCCTTCACGCCCGCATCGCGCAGCGTGAAGTTCTTCTCGAGATCGTTGCTGCCGAACAGAATCGCGGCCGGGCTCGCCCCCAGTGCACTGCCGAGCTTGCGCACCGTGACTTGGTTCAGATCCTTATCGTAGACATAAAGATTATCGCCGTCCGCTTGCAGCACTTGCTCGTACGGTTTCTCGTACGACCAGATGAATTTGCCGGGGCGCGCAAACACAAATGTGCCGCTCGAAGTGCCGCCCGCCGTGGGTAGCGCCGTATCGCTCGCGCCCGCGTTCTTGCGCGGCGCCTTGATTTCGCGCTGGACGAAGTTGCCGCGCGCCGCATGCACCTGTGCAACGAACGCCTTCAACTGCTCGGTACCGCTCGCGAACGCGGCCGGTGCGGAAATGAGAAGCGCGGCACCAACCACCGTCGCAACGAACCCGCGCGCGAGCGCACGCCAAAGCGCGCCGCCGAGGGTCTCGCAACGCGACCGCGAGCGGTCCGACAGCGCGAGATGCGACGGGCGAGCGCCGCGTCGAAACGAGTACTGCATCGAATTCAAAATGACTCTCCGTGATGGGACGGGAAACGTTCGCCGCGGAAACGGTTTGCGGTGCGGTTTGCG
>CBIHOQ010000048.1:0-43264 GCA_966212065.1 uncultured Burkholderiaceae bacterium | reverse complement strand
TACCGAAGCAAGCGTCCGATGAAGCTGCAAGGACACTAGATACTGAAGAGCAGCATCGCCGCACGCAACGACAAACGACCGAGCGGGAGCGCCAGACGCATGCGCCAAACGTCGATCTGCAAGGCCCAAAAGCGGAAACCGTCGACGACGGCCGCGTCCCTGCCGAGACCCCGTGTTTCGAGGTCGACGAAATCGCGCTGGTGATGCCGCAAGGCCTCGACAAAAAAGTTGAAGAGGCCGGTGAACGCGCGCTGTCCCGTAATCCGTTGTTTCCGGGCAGGCTCTCGTTCGCCTCTTCATACCTGCAGCGTTACCGCGGTCAGTGCATTGGGCGCGATGGGCTCAATCTGATCGTGCATCGTCTTTCCGCACTGATTCTCGAGAAGGGCTATACGACGACGCGCGTATTGATCGGACCGCAAGACCTATCCAGTGGGAAGCTGACTCTCGAACTCGTCCCGGGCACCATCGGCCGAATCCGCTTTGCCGATGCCGGCACATACGGGACTTGGCGCAACGCGTTTCCGACGCATGACGGCGATCTGCTGGATCTGCGCAATCTAGAACAAGGCCTGGAGCAGATGAAGCGCGTGCCGAATCAGGACGTCGACATGCAAATCGTTCCTGGCGATTCGACCGGCGAGAGCGATATCGTTATCACCACCAAGCGTCTCAAGCCTTGGACGCTTTCGATGAGCGTGGATGACAGCGGGCTGAAATCGACAGGGCAAATACAAGCGAGCGCGAACCTCGCCATCTATGACCCGCTTGGTCTCTCCGACATCTTCAACATCAGCTACAACCATGACATCGACGGCCACCCGGGCCAGTACGGTACGCGCGGAGATAGCGTCTTCTACTCGATTCCGTGGGGCGATTGGACGTTTACGGCGAGTGCAAGCCAATACCACTATCACCAGGAAATCGCTGGAGCATTTGCCAACTTCGTATCGAGCGGCTTGTCAAAGACGTTCGACCTGAAAGCGGAATACTTGGTCTACCGCAACCAAGCACAGAAGAACACGCTGGAATTCAGGACCGGGAAGTACTTCAGTCAGTCGTTCGTAGACGGCTCGCCGATCGACATTCAGCATCGCGACAACAGCTACGCGGAGATTGGCTGGGAGCATAAGCACTACTTCGGTTCAGCGCAATTGGACAGCACGCTCGCGTATCGCTGGGGTACTCCCTGGTTCGGCGCCCAAAGCGATCTTGTTAATACGACACCTTCGCTGGCAGGACCGCCGACCTTTTATTACCACATTGAAACGCTCGATGCGACGCTGAGCGTCCCATTCGAATTCGCGGGCGTGCCGCTGCGCTATTCGATGACGATGCGCGCGCAGAACTCGCCCGACGTTCTCTACCCGACAGAATATTTTTCGATCGGCAGCCGCTACACGGTTCGAGGCTTCGATGGAAACACGATGCTGTCTGCGGAAAAAGGTGCGTTTATCCGCAACGACCTCGAGATTCCGCTGTTTCACACCGGACAGGCGTTCTATTTCGGACTCGACGGGGGCGAGGTTTTCGGCCCCGAAGCGCAGAACCTGCTCGGCCGCCGGTTAGCCGGCGCAGTAATTGGCCTACGCGGCAGTCCGTTCAAAAACGTCTTCTACGACGTCTTCTTCGGCGGCCCGCTCTATCAGCCTGCCAATTTCCCGAACCACTGGCCCGTCGCGGGCTTCAGCCTCAGCTTCCAAATCTGATATGAACCGACTCCGTTACCGCGTCATCTTCAATGCGGCCCGTGGAATTTGGATGGCCGTACAGGAAACCGCGATCAGCTGTGGCAAGGGGCGCTCGGCTGGCTGTTTGCACAGGCCCAACGGCATTGCTAGCGCGCCAACGCGCGCCGTGTTGAAGTCGCTTGCTCGCGGCAGTGTCATTGCCGTCCTGACGGCTTGGGGAATGCAGCCGTTCCTGTCTCTGGCACAAGTGAGCCCCGCACCGGGTGCGTCGCCCGCAAATCGTCCCGCGGTCGGCC
This sequence comes from uncultured Burkholderiaceae bacterium, assembly GCA_966212065.1. Taxonomy (GTDB): domain Bacteria; phylum Pseudomonadota; class Gammaproteobacteria; order Burkholderiales; family Burkholderiaceae; genus Trinickia. The sequence continues at coordinate 41,277 of CBIHOQ010000048.1, read as the reverse complement.
AAGCGCCTAACGGTGTGCCGCTCGTGCAAATCACTACGCCTAACGCGGCCGGCGTATCGAACAATCTTTTTTCGCAGTACAACGTTGGACCTAATGGCCTGATTCTCAACAATTCGCCGAGTACGACACAGACTCAGCTCGGCGGTTACGTCGCCGGCAACCCCTATTTGGCTACCGGTAGCGCTCATGTCATCGTCAACCAAGTGGTAGGTGGCAGCCCGTCTCAGTTGCTCGGCTATACAGAAGTCGCCGGTTCGCAAGCGCAGGTCGTGATTGCCAATCCGAGCGGGATCTACTGCAATGGCTGCGGATTCATCAATACGAGCCGTACAGTGTTGACGACCGGTATGCCGATATTCGGCGGAACGGGCAGCCTCGATGCGTTTCATGTGACGGGCGGTCAAATCCAGATCGGTAGCGCGGGGTTCAACGGCAACAATATCGATCAGGTCGACTTGATCGCACGCAATGTGCAGATCAACGGCAATGTTTGGGCAGGCAAGCAACTGAACGTTGTGGCGGGCGCGAACGATGTTAGCTATAGCGATCTCAGCACGCGAGCACTGCCTTCGGACGGAAACTCCCCCGGTGTCGCCATCGATGTCTCGCAACTCGGCGGGATGTACGCGGGCAAGATCACGCTCGTCGGCACGGAAGCCGGCGTTGGCGTGAATAGCCTCGGCACGATTCAGGCGCAATCGGGCGATATTCAATTGAGCAGCGCAGGTAAGGTCACGCTTGCGGGTAGCGCTAGCGCGAGTGGCAACGTACAGATCCGTGGGGCCGGCGACATTTCGAATAGCGGTGCCGTTTATGCCGCGCAGAACGCGAATGTGAGCAGCCAAGGACAACTCACAAACAGCGGCACGTTCGCTTCGCTTGGCAGCACGACGATCGGCGGTGCAAGCATCGCATCGACGGGCGCGGTTGGCGCGGGCATCGACTCGAACGGACATGTGAGCGGTACTGGGAACCTCACGCTCGACGCCTCAGGCGCCGTCGCCTCGACGGGGCAGAACCTTGCGGGCGGCAACGTAGCGATCAGCGGGAGCAGCGTGAATCTGACGGGTTCGCAAACACAGGTAAGCGGCTCGGCCACGCTGACTGCGACGGGAGCGGGCGGCGGTACCGGTGATGTCACGCAGACGCATGCGAGCGTTGGCGTCGGGGGAACGCTCGGCATCAGCGCTGCGGGCGGGTTCACGAATGACCAAGCGCAGGCTAGCGCCGGACAGTTCGCCGTGACGGCGGCGAGCCTGTCCAACCACGGAGGACAGATAGTCCAGACCGGTACGAGCCAAGGCACGTTTGCCGTGACGGGCGACATCGACAACACGCAAGGGACAATTCAAATTGCCGGCGCTGCATCGCTGGCGGCCGCGAATGTAACCAATGCGGCGGGGCGGATTGTCTCGCTCAATAGCGACGGTCTTACGGTCCATGCCAGCGGCACGATCACCAATGCGGCAGGGACGACGGCGCAGGGCACGGCCGGCGGTGTGATCGGCGGTAACGGCAACGTCGCGGTCCAATCGTCGTCACTAACGAACAGCGGCACGGTGACGGCAGGCCAAACGCTGAACGCAACCGTGAATGGGTTGCTCGATAACAGCAACGGTGCGATGAGCGGCGCCGCAGTGACGGCCAACGCAGCTTCGCTAAAAAACGCACACGGCGCGATCAGTGGCTCGACGGTGTCGTTGACGATACCGCAGTTGGACAACAGCAGCGGCCAGATCACGGCCAATCAGCTAACGATCGGCAGCACGAACTACACGAACGAGCACGGCACGCTGACGCAGCTCGGCACGGGGCCGATGTCGATGACGGTGAGCAACGCCATTGACAACTCGAACGGCGGTGTGATTCAAACGAACAGTCAGGATTTGACGCTGACCCCGGCGAGCCTGAATAACAACGGCGGGACGATTACGCATGCGGGCACGGGGGCGCTGACGATCGCTGCGGCTAACGGCACCGGCGCCTTCGCGAACGCGAGCGGTACGGTCACCAGTAACGGTGCGATCAGCGTTGCCGCGGGAGGCATTCAAAACGAGGGCGGTGTAATCGCGTCGGGCAAGTCGTTGACCGTTACGACGGGCGGCGACATGGACAACACGCAAGGGACCCTCCAAGCGGGCGGCGCTGCATCGCTGACGGCTGCGAATGTAACCAATGCGGCGGGCCGGATTGTCTCGCTCAATAGCGACGGTCTTACGGTTGAGGCCAGCGGCACGATCACCAATGCGGCAGGCACGACGGCGCAGGGCACGGCCGGCGGTGTGATCGGCGGTAACGGCAACGTCGCGGTCCAATCGTCGTCACTAACGAACAGCGGCACGGTGACGGCAGGCCAAACGCTGAACGCAACCGTGAATGGGTTGCTCGATAACAGCAACGGTGCGATGAGCGGCGCCGCAGTGACGGCCAACGCAGCTTCGCTAAAAAACGCACACGGCGCGATCAGTGGCTCGACGGTGTCGTTGACGATACCGCAGTTGGACAACAGCAGCGGCCAGATCACGGCCAATCAGCTAACGATCGGCAGCACGAACTACACGAACGAGCACGGCACGCTGACGCAGCTCGGCACGGGGCCGATGTCGATGACGGTGAGCAACGCCATTGACAACTCGAACGGCGGTGTGATTCAAACGAACAGTCAGGATTTGACGCTGACCCCGGCGAGCCTGAATAACAACGGCGGGACGATTACGCACGCGGGCACGGGGGTGCTGACGATCCGTGTAGCCAACGGCACAGGAGCATTGACGAACGTCTCGGGCAAGATCGTCACCAACGGTCAAGCCAGCATCGCGGCCGACTCGCTCGACGACACAGGCGGTACGGCCGCGGCACGCGGAGCGATGTCGATCGCCACCGCGGGCCCGCTGATCAACAACACAGGCGGATTGCTGCATTCCGATACGAGCCTCGCCGTGACGAGCGGTGCAGGGCTGACGAACGTCGGCGGCCAGATCAATGTCGGGACGGCCGCGGGAGCGGGCGACGCGAGCACACTGCGCGTGACCGCTGCTTCGATCGACAATACGAACGGCTCGATCGTCAACGTCGGCTCGGGTGCGACGACGGTCTCGGGTACCAGCCAGATCGTCAACAGCAATGCCGGCGGCGTGTCGGGCATGGGAAGCATCGGGGGCAACGGCACTGTAACGCTGACCACGGCGACGCTTTCAAATACACAGGGTGGTCAACTGAGCGGCGCGAATTTGCTGATCGACTCGGGCACGCTGAACAACACAGGCGGCTTGATCGGCAACGCCGCGAATACGACGGGTGACATTGGCATCTCGGCGTCCGGTATCGTCTACAACGGCTCGGGGCAGATCAGTGCCGCCCGCAATCTCTCGTTGACTGCAAATACGTTGTCGGGCGGCGGTGCCTTTAACGCGGCGGGCGACGCTACGGTGAACCTGCAAGGCAATTTCACGAACGCGCTCGGCTATCAGTTCAATGCCGGAAACAATCTCACGTTCAATCTGCCCGGCTGGTTTTCCAACGGCGGCAACCTTGTCGCCTTCAACAACCTCACGATCAATGCCGGCAACATCGGCAACGCCGGTTCGATCATTGCGGGCGGGTTGCTGAAGACGACCTCGGCGACGCTGACGAACGTCGGCGCGCTCGTCGGTGCCAGCGTCTCCCTGAATGCGTCTCAGGCGATTTCGAACCTTGGCACGAGTGCGCTGATCGGGGCGACCGACAGTGCGGGCCTTCTCGAAGTCCTTGCCCCCGACATTGAAAACCGCGACGACACGACGGCTAGCGACACGCCGGCGCAGACGATGATTTATGGCCTTGGCCGAGTCGCGCTGGCGGGCGGTAAGGATGCCAATGGCAATTACACCAAGGCAGGGCTCATTACGAACCAGTCGGCAGTGATCCAATCGGACGGCGACATGCTGCTTGCCGCGAACCTCGTCAACAATACGCGGCGTGTGGTGAGCACGTCGGGTTTTACGTCGTCGGTCGATCCGAATTTACTCGCGAGTTTGGGCATTAGCCTGTCAGGCAGGACCGGCCACATTGGCGTGGCCGACCCGAACAGTATCGGTGGCGTCTACATTGATCCACCGCATGGCGGGCAGTGGAACAGTACCTACGAGTTCACGACATACACCGGCGTGGCGATCGCCGATACGGTCACGTCCATTAGCCCGAAATCGCAAGTGATCGCCGGCGGCAACCTATATGCATCGTCGGTCGATACGTTCCAGAATTATTGGAGCCAAGTGGCCGCCGCCGGCAGCATCGCGAACCCCGTCAATCTCGACCAACAAAGTTGGCGCGGACAGACGGCGCCCAAGGTGCAGGTCACCTACTCGGGCGAATATCACTACAACAACTACGACAACTCCGAGTACGATTGGCAATTGCCCTTTGGCGATGCCGGCTTTGTCACCGGTACTCCCGGTGGCTACACCCAAAAGGCACCGGCCGATGTCCGCACTTATGCTCTGCCCGGGTACGAGTCAACCTGGGTGTCGAACGGCGCGATTACCGGCACGGGCGGAACGATCAACAATACAGGAGGCAATGCCGGCGTTACGCCCTTAGGTCTTGCTCCGGGCCAGACCTTGTCCGCCACCAACGTATTTGAGCCCGTCATTCGCGGTACACCGGGCAACAATTTGCATATTGCGTCGACGAGCGGCGCAGCCGCCCCGGTAAGCGGTGCGGCCATCGGTACACCGGATCCGATAATCGGCAACGCGACTGCTTTGTCCGTGCTGACAAATCTGAGCGTGCCGCAAGGCGGATTGTTCAAGCCCGACACGGCGCCGAACGCACCGTATCTCGTCGAAACGAATCCCGCGTTTACGAATCTGCACCAGTGGTTGTCGAGCGACTACTACTTCCAGCAAATGGGCATGGATCCGGGCCTGATGCAAATGCGTCTGGGCGACGGTTTTTACGAGCAGCATCTCGTGCAGAGCCAGATCATGTCACTGACTGGCAAGGCTGTGCTGACCAACTACGCCGATACCCAAAGCGAATTCCAAGCATTGATGACGTCGGGGGCGGCGCTGGCGAAACAATTGAACTTGGCGCCAGGCATGGCCTTGTCGTCCCAGCAGGTGGCTGGCCTAACGAACAACGTCGTCATCATGCAGACGGAGATCGTCGACGGTAAATCGGTGCTCGTGCCCGTGGTGTACCTCGCGAAGGCCAGCCAGGAGAACATGGGCAACGGCCCTGTAATCGCGGCTACCGACATCGATCTCGAAAACACGCAGGGCATCACGAACAGCGGCACGATTCGCGCGACGAATAGCCTTACATTGACGGGCAAGAGTATCGATAGCGCGTTTGGTACGCTGCAAAGCGGAGGCCTGGCGACGCTCGCCACGACGGGGGATATCAACCTGACGTCGGCTACGGTGAACGCGGGCAGCCTTGCGTTGCAAGCGGGCGGAAATCTCACGCTCGATACGGCGGTGAAGACGTTCGATCAGGTGAGTTCGACTGGAGCGACGCGCGTGACGAACACGCTCGGACCCGCCGCGAGCATCGACGTGAAAGGTGACGCCGCCATCGTAACGGGCGGGAACTTCGAGCAGAATGCCGGCGCGCTGAATGTGGGCGGAACGCTCGGCATGAGTATTGGCGGCAACTGGATTCTCGGCGCGCAGCAGACGGGCGAGACGAAATCAGTCGAGCGTGCCAACGGTGTGTCCAACACCCACTTCGTAAGCGATACCGGTAGCAGCGTGAAAGTGGGCGGCGCATCCACGATCGGCGTGGCCGGCGATTTGACCGCGACCGGCGCGACGATGAAGCTGGGCGGCGGCGGTACGATCGTCGCAGGCGGCAATGTGAACTTGCAGGCTGCGGTGGCGACGTCGACCATAGACAGCAATAGCTCCGGTAGCGACAGCCACGGAAGCTATGCCGAGACGCTGCACACGTCGGACGACGCGGTGACCGCAACGAGCTTGACCGGCGGAGACAACCTGAATGTGGTGGCGGGTAAAGATATCAACGTGACGGGCAGCTCCATCGAGCTCGACAAGGGCAAGCTACAGTTGGCGGCGACGGGCAATGTCAACATCGGCGCTGTGACGGAAACGCACACTTTCAAGGCCGATCAAAACTCGTCGCACGGTGGTTTCGGAAGCAGCACGCAGAAGACTGACCACATTGATCAAACGACGACGCTTGCCGACGGTAGCGCGATTTCGGCCGACAGCGTAAGCGTGTCGAGCGGCAAAGACCTCAATGTGACCGGCAGCAGCATCGTCGGGACAAGCGATGTCGCGCTAAGCGCGAAGGGCAACATCAATATCACCGCGGCGACGGACACGTATCAGGACACGGAGTATCACGACGTCAAGCATTCGGGCTTCTCGGGCACCGGTGGCATTGGCATCAGTTACGGATCGAGCGAGACGAAGGACAACTACAACGAGACGAGCGTGACGCAGAGTCAGTCGCGCAGCACGATAGGCAGCGTTGCGGGGAACGTGTCGATCGTCTCGGGCAACGATGTCCACATCGGCGGCAGTGATGTGATCGCGGCAAAGGCGCAGGACGACACGACCGGCAAGACAGGCAACATCGCGATACAAGGGCAGAACGTCACGATCGATCCGGGCCAGGATACGGATCACATGCACGATCAACAGTCGTCCCGTTCGAGCGGAATCTCGGTCGCCGTCACGGGCACGCCGCTCGATACGATGCGCAATCTCAAGGCCGATGCGTCGTCGGGCAACGCATTTCACCGTGGACAGGGTGTTGCGAACGAGATCGGGGCGAGCGCGGGCGATATGCCGTCGGTCTCGGTTTCTTACGGAAGCACCAGCAGTTCGAGCACGACCGACATGTCGAGCCTGAACAACGCGGGCAGCTCGATTCGTGGCGGCGGCAACGTGTCGATCACAGCGACGGGCGGGGCGATCAAGGATGCGCAAGGTGCGCCGGTCGACGGCGATCTTGCGGTGATCGGTTCGACGATCACCGCGGGCGGTACCACGTCTCTGACGGCCAATCGCAACGTGACGTTGCAGGCGTCGACGGACCAGCTTCAGCAGGGTTCGCAGTCGAGCAATTCGAGCACCGGCTTCTCGCTGGCGACGCCGAGCCCGGGCGACTTTGCCCGATGGATGGCGGGGACGGCGAACAGCGGTGGCACGAGCTCGTCGCCGTACAACGCGAGCCGCAGCAGTTCGAACGGCACGCAGGCCCAAACCACCCAAACCGCGTCGGTCGTAACGGGCAACAGTGTGGTGGTGCAGAGCAAGACGGGCGATATCAATGTGATCGGCTCGGGAATCAGCGGGACCGATGGCGTTGATTTAGTTGCGAAGCAGGGGGCGATCAACGTATTGGCTGGACTCGAGACGAACAGTAGCCATCAGGAGTCGAGCAGCCGACAGATTGGGAGTTTGGGCAGCAACGGGACTGCAACGGGTTTTAGCGTTGGCATGGCCAGCAGCCACAGCGTGCAAGATGCGGCAGGGCAGACGCAAAGCAATATCCGCAGCCAGATCGTAAGCGGCAGCGGTAACGTGACGCTCGATGCGAAGCAGGACCTGACTGTTGCTGGCGCCGATCTGAGCGCGGGCAAGGACTTGACGCTGATCGGCAAGAACGTGAACCTCGATCCGGGCACGGACGCGACGCAGACGAGCATGAGCCAGAGCTCGAGCCAGTTCGGCGTGACCTTAGCGCTGGGCGGTGTCGCGGGCAATGCGATTGCGGCTGTGAATCAGGCGATGGACCAGGCGAGCCACACGAAGGATTCGCGGCTGGCGGCGCTGGACGTGGCGCAGGCCGGGCTCGCTGTCGAAAACGCCGCTAACGTAGCGCAGCAGTACGCTTCGACGAACAAGACCGCGCAGCCGTTGGTGAAAGTGACCGTCAGTGTTGGCGGCGGCACGAGCCATAGCGATTCGCAAAGCAGTGCATTGACGAACGATGGCAGCACGTTGCACGCGGGCGGTACGGTGGATGTGGTGGCGACGGGTAGCGGCGCGAAAGACGCAAATGGATATGCAACCGATGGCGACATCACCGCGCGCGGCACCCAAATCTCGGGCCAAGACGTCACGCTGAACGCGGCGCGCGACATCAACCTGGAGAGTGCGAAGGACACGAGCCAGCAGAAGAGCAGTAACAGCAGCAGCGGGGGCAGCATCGGCGTTGGCTTTGGCCTGGGCGGGCAGCAAAACGGCTTTACGATCGAGCTCGCTGCCAATATGGCGAAGGGCAATGCGAACGGAAGCAGCGAGACGAATCGCGACACGCAGGTGACCGCGAGTAATACGTTCACGATGACGAGCGGTCGCGATGCGAATCTGCGCGGCGCGGAGGTGGCGGGCAACACGATCGATGCGAACGTGGGCCGCGACCTGAACGTGCAGAGCCAGCAGGACACGAGCAAGTACGACAGCGAGCAGGCGAGCGGTGGGTTTCAGGTGAGCATTTGCGTGCCGCCGATCTGCTACGGCCAGACAGTGAGCGGTAGCGCGAGCGCGAGCGACGAGACGATCAAGGACCGCTATCAGTCGGTGGGCCGGCAAACGGGCTTTTACGCGGGCGACGGTGGGTTCGACATCAAGGTGGGCAACCACACGCAGTTGGACGGCGGGGTGATTGCGAGTACGGCGAGCGCGGAGAAGAACAGCTTATCGACGCAGACGCTCGATTACGCGAATCTGCATAACGAGTCGAGCTACTCGGGATCGAGCGTGGGTTTTAGTGCGAGCGCGGCTGGGGGCAAGAGTTCGCCTGACGGCGTGACGTTTACCAATCCGGTACCGACGGGCAATGCAGCGCCTGGGCCGTCGAATTCGATGGGGATGGGGCCGACTGGCTTTGGGACGGGGGGGACGAGTGACAGCACATCCGGTACGACGTACGCGGCGGTGAGCGCGGGCACGATCACGGTGCGTGGTGACGCGGGGACGGGGCATGACAGCACGCAAGGGTTGAGCCGCGATACGAAGGATGCGAATGGGTCGGTGGCGAATACCTTCGATGCACAAAAAGTGCAGGACGGGATGGCGCTGCAGTCGCAGACGGTGCAGGTCGGGATGAACGTGGCGGGGGATATTGCGGAGCATTTGGAGGCGGAAGCGCTGGGTAAGGCGAGCGCGGCTCAGGCGCGCCTTAACGCTGCAAACAACGCCAAGGACGATGTGGCCGCGCAGCAGGCTCAAGCGGATCTGAACGCGGCCAATGCGGATGCGGCGTTGTGGAGTGAGAACGGCGGGGCGGGGCGCGCGGGGTTGCATGCGATCGTGGCGGGGATAGGCGCGGCGATGGGCGGAGGTAACATAGCGGGGGCATTGGCCGGTACGATTGCGGGTGATATGGCAAGCGCGTATCTGAGCCCGACGCTGGACGGCACACTGGGCGGGAAGTTGTTATCCAATATCGTGTCGGGGGCGGCTGGGGCGCTGGTGGGTGGTGCGGTGGGTGGGTCGGCTGGCGCGATGAGCGGGGCGAATGGGGCGTTGGGGGCGGATCTTTACAATCGGCAGTACCACACCGATAAGGACCCGAAGCAGGACGAGCGGAAAACGCTCGACGCCCTGGAGGGCGGAAAGAGCGCGGACGAGCAGCAGCGGCTGGAGGACGCTGCCTGCTACATGGTCCATTGCGCTGACCAGATGTCGGATGACAATCCGGCCAAAGCGGCTGCGCTGGCATCGCAACAGCGAGGGGCGAGCGATACGAATGAACAGGGGGAACTGGCGGCGACGGGGCTGTTCAAATACGATCCGGTCGTTGATGGAGGACTTGATACGCTTGGCGCGGCGTGGGATTGGACGGGGCCGGGCGCGGTTCGCGGGGCCAAGAACCTTGGTGATCAGCTCGTAACGAAGATTAGGCAAGGGATGGGGGCGCAAGCACCCGCCGATGATCTAACTAACGCAAGCAATGGAGGCACGGGCGCGCCTCCGACGCCGGCAGTCGTGACGCCGTCGACTCCTCTGATGACGCCCGAAGGGCCGATTCCTGGCCCTAGCGTTGCGATTCCGGGTAGTCCTGGGTATGTGCCGCCGACGGCGACGGTGTCGAGTGGTAACGATAATAGTGGCGCGAGCTCTTCCTCGAATGGCGCCTCAAGCTCGTCTGGCAGCCCCCAAGATCTCGGAAGTAATGTCAGGCTGTATCCTGACGGAAGTCTTAGGACACCGGACGGGAAGTTTGCGAGTGTTTCGGGCAATCCTTCGCCAGGCACAACGGCTTCGACGCAGTTTGCGGATTTCCTTCGGAGCAATGGGGTCAATGTCGTTGGCGAAGAAGTAGTCGTCGATGGCCCGCTAGGTCCACGGCGCTACGACATCGTTACGCAGGACGCGGATGGGACCTTGCATGGAATCGAGGTGAAAAGTGGGAATGCGACTCGAAATACGTATCAGCAATTCACGGATCAATTTGTGAATCAATTTGGAGCAACAGGCACAGGTCGGTTCTTCGGGAAAACGGTTGGAAGTGCTACGACTGTGTACGTTCCATGAGGTGTTGAGAAATGAGATTGGAAGTTGAAGGGAAGGCTACGATTCAGGGGCCAACGAGGCCGCAGGTGGTGAAGGCAATTAAATCGCTCAGGAGCTATGGGCCTTCTTCCTATGCATCGTTGACAGATGCCGATGGGAATTATGTGCAGGTAGCCGGTGGCGGGGTGACATGCATGGTTGAGCGTTACGACACCGTTGGTCAGAAGCGCTTTCGGGCATTCCATGACAAGCCCAGCCCAATCCGCCCGGATGGCACGGTGCTTTCGTTTCGTGCCGGGAATATCCCCATGCAGTCAGACGAGTGGTTCATGTCAGATCAAGTGGTCGATCTATTCGTTGCGTTTTTAAACTGCGGAGAATTCCCGAGCTACGTTAGGTGGAGGAATGCTCCTGGGTTTTAGTTAAACCCTGCTTCGAACGTCACGTGAGCAACCACACACAGTTAGACGGCGGCGTGATTGCGAGTACGGCGAGCGCGGAGAAGAACAGCTTGTCGACGCAGACACTTAATTACACGAATCTGCATAACGAGTCGAGCTACTCGGGCTCGAGCGTGGGCTTTAGTGCGGGCTTGGCAGTGCAGGACGGGATGGCGCTGCAGTCGCAGACGGTGCAGGTCGGGATGAACGTGGCGGGGGATATTGCGGAGCATTTGGAGGCGGAAGCGCTGGGTAAGGCGAGCGCGGCTCAGGCGCGCCTTAACGCTGCAAACAACGCCAAGGACGATGTGGCCGCGCAGCAGGCTCAAGCGGATCTGAACGCGGCCAATGCGGATGTGGCGCTGTGGAGTGACGACGGCGGGGCGGGGCGCGCGGGCTCCTTTAAACAATACTGGGCAAATGGTCAGTGGTCAGCAGCGTTGGGCAATTTGCAGCACGTCGGCTCAGACTCATTGCCTACTAGCGCAGACGCCCCGGGCGCAGCCACTCTCCGGCGAACACCCGACTACCGAACGTTCAGTCTGCCGGTCCCCTTCGTACCAGGTGTCGGCGTCACTTTCACGCTGGATCGATATGGCACCGCCTATGCAGGCCGCTCGGGTGGCGCGGGGTTCCCCGAAATTAGCGGCCGCTCTTGGGGTGTAGGTTGGACCGGTGACCCGTCGACTCCTGACGCGAGTTCGCTGCGAGGATGGGTGAGCGGCGCAAGCTACAACGCAGGATTTGGGCCCGGAGTCACCGAGTCGTCACCCTTGTCGCCGGGAGCTAACCAATCTTCGAGAATAGGACCAACGTTCCAATCTCCGGGAGCAAGCGTCGGCTACAGTTGGCCGCTATTTGGCACGGGTATACATTGGTGATCGAAGTGAACTATACAAGGATAGCCGTCTTCTGTTTGGCGATAATCTTTATCGCCATGTCCATGATTATGTCGGTCTGCCCATCAAGGTTATTGAATTTTTATAGAAGATCTACGGCTTGGTGTTGGTATCTAAAGACGATATACAACATCGACCGGGATCAAATCGTTTCACAGAAGATGGTCAGAAGAACTAGAATTCAAGGTATCCTTAGTCTGCCAGCTGCTCTAATCTTGCTGTGCGGGATGCTTATGGGTTTTCCTTATCTCAAGTAGCTTTTTTACAACCGAACGTTGTCTGCGAGTTCTTGGTGCATTTGCGCGCGGGGCGCCATCTGTCCGTCGGGGTGGCGAGGGCCGACGAGTTCTGGAATGAGGTAAATCAGCCATTCTTGGATCAAGCAATTAGTCGCGGCGACAACATTGTGCTGGTGACTAAGCCGACAGATTCCGCGCTCAACCGCACGCTCCCCGATGGTACGGTGGTGCGCAGTGGTTTTGGACGTGAATATGACTACCTGCAGCAGCATGGGTATACATACGATAGCGCCACTTCCGCCATGATCAAGAGGTAACTGAGATGAGTCCTGAGTATTCGAAAACTATATCGGAGATTCGTGATGCTCTCCAGCCGCTGGGGTTCGGGGTAATTTACGATGGTGATTTTTTATATGTGCTGGAGAGTTCCGGGAAATTCGTGGTTTTGGAGGGGGAGCCACACGTGCGCGGCGCTTTCAATTTGAGTGTGGCGTCAGCATGGCCACAAATCCCGGAAAAAGTGTTCAGCGTGCGTTTGCTGATGAAAGTGTTTGGGGATGACGCGCGCCCATCTATAAAGAATCAGCTCGAATTCTTAACCTCACATATAGCAATCTTGTTTGATCATCCTGGGAGTTACGAATCTCGTTACAGATACTTGAACGGTGAATGATCTTTACAATCGGCAGCTTCACCCGGATGAACGAAAGTGGATCAAGGATCACGCAGCAGCCTACGCAAAACAGCAAGGGATCTCTGTCGATGAAGCGGTGAACGAATTGACGGCACAGGCGAACAGACAGGTGCAGAACGGTTCGCCAGGTGCGTGGGATCAAAATGCGCCAGGTGCGTGGGATCAAAATGCGAGCGCGTTCCTCGATCAGGCGCACGGAATGTTGCCTGCCGACGGTAACAGCGGGCCAGGTTACATGTTCTATGCGACGCCAGCTCAAAAGGCGGACCCTAACATGTACGCTGGATATTATTCAAAACGGCGTGGGGCTAAACATGCCGAGCGCGAGCGCGATCACAACTTCAGCCAACAGGGATCAAGCGAATCGCAACCTGATGGGCGCTGGTGTCATCGCCGGAGCGACGGGAGCCGGTCTTCTCGTTGGCGGCCCGGTTGCAGCTTCCGTAGGCGGCTTGGGCTATGCGGCGATGGGAGGTCTCACGGGGGGAGGGATGGACGCGGCTGGGCAATACGGGCAATCGGGTACTGTTCGTCCAGTCGAGACGGGTTTTGCAGCGATGACGGGAGCACTCGCGGGGCCTGTCGGCGCCAACGTTGGCTTTGTGAATAATGTGCTGTTGGGGGCTGCAACCGGCAGTGTGAATACCGCGTTCAACAATGCCTACTATGGGGAATCTAATAGTCTATCGTTTGGCGGTGCGCTGGGGGCACTTGGCGGGGCTGGGGGATACTTTATCGGCGCGATAACGACGCAAGGGCTGGGTCAGGTACTGAAACCTTTTATCTACGAAAATCTCAACTCGACGATTCCGGCGCTATTACAGCCCAGGATTCCTAATCCTGTTCCAGGCCTCGCCGGGGCGACTTCGGGAGGGATAGCGTCCGGCACGACATCGTTTGTTCCTAGCCAACCAGCACCGAAATGAAATGAAGCAATCGCGAATTGACCGACTCTTACAGAGCAGCGGTTGGAAGGGAGCGTGTGCCCGAGTAACTGGGGTAGTCCTCGTCTATCTGGGACTTGTGTACCTTCCGGATGCTATGACTTGGGGCTCCGCACACTGGGGCCTAACGCCGATGTCCGCACGCCAAGTAGCAAGCTACGGCACGACCCTGTCGATTTACCGGATTGCATTCATCATTGCGCTTTCAATCGAAGCTGTCGGATGGGTCGTGGCGGCTGTAAGGAAGTATCGGCAAGGCCGAAATCCAACCAAGACGCCCGTATAGATCGAGGGAACTGCCGGCTAGGTGAGCATTTGCGTGCCGCCGATCTGCTACGGCCAGACGGTGAGCGGTAGCGCGAGTGCGGGCGACGGTGGGTTCGACATCAACGTGGGCAATCACACGCAGTTGGACGGCGGGGTGATTGCGAGCACGGCGAGCGCGGACAAGAACAGCTTATCGACGCAGACGCTCGATTACGCGAATCTGCATAACGAGTCGAGCTACTCGGGATCGAGCTGTGAACGCCGGTCCAAATCCGACACTAAACGACGGCGTCTTTGTAACAAGGCATGGAAATTGACGAGTCAAGGGCGGGCAGAGCCCGGCGCAGCGAACCCTTGACGCGGCGTGGGTTTGTCACACTCGGGCATGGTTGGAAGCGCGGCATCCTCGGGCTTCCAACCATGCCAAACAGCGTTTTTGACGTCGTCGTTTTCTGTCGCTTTTGGACCGTCGTCAACACGAGCGTGGGTTTTAGTGCGAGCGCGGCTGGGGGCAAGAGTTCGCCTGAGGGGGTGACGTTTACCAATCCGGTACCGACGGGCAATGCAGCGCCTGGGCCGTCGAATTCGATGGGGATGGGGCCGACTGGCTTTGGGACGGGGGGGACGAGTGACAGCACATCCGGTACGACGTACGCGGCGGTGAGCGCGGGCACGATCACGGTGCGTGGTGACGCGGGGACGGGGCATGACAGCACGCAAGGGTTGAGCCGCGATACGAAGGATGCGAATGGGTCGGTGGCGAATACCTTCGATGCACAAAAAGTGCAGGACGGGATGGCGCTGCAGTCGCAGACGGTGCAGGTCGGGATGAACGTGGCGGGGGATATTGCGGAGCATTTGGAGGCGGAAGCGCTGGGTAAGGCGAGCGCGGCTCAGGCGCGCCTTAACGCTGCAAACAACGCCAAGGACGATGTGGCCGCGCAGCAGGCTCAAGCGGATCTGAACGCGGCCAATGCGGATGCGGCGTTGTGGAGTGAGAACGGCGGGGCGGGGCGCGCGGGGTTGCATGCGATCGTGGCGGGGATAGGCGCGGCGATGGGCGGAGGTAACATAGCGGGGGCATTGGCCGGTACGATTGCGGGTGATATGGCAAGCGCGTATCTGAGCCCGACGCTGGACGGCACACTGGGCGGGAAGTTGTTATCCAATATCGTGTCGGGGGCGGCTGGGGCGCTGGTGGGTGGTGCGGTGGGTGGGTCGGCTGGCGCGATGAGCGGGGCGAATGGGGCGTTGGGGGCGGATCTTTACAATCGGCAGTTGCATCCGGATGAGCGGCAGTGGGCGAAGGATCATGCGAAGGACTTTGCGAAGGTCTACGCAGACAAGACGGGCCAAACGATCACGGTTGACCAGGCGCAGCAGATGCTGCTGGCGAACGGGTACATCAGGGTTGATGCGTTCGCGGCAAGCGGAGGGGCGGGGTACAACGCGACGGCGGCGCAGTACCTGACGCAAAACGCTGGCGAACTGTTCGCCAAAGATCAGTACTACAACAATCCGTTCATGTTTGGGAACAAGGACGGATCGGCCACGCCGGAACAGTTGGCGTTGCCTGGAGGGACTGCCCAGCCGGTAGTAGGGCTCGGTGTCGCTGCGTTGGTCACGGGTGGTTTAGCGCTGGGGCCGGAAGCGGTGGCAGGCGTTGGCGCAGCGGCAAGAGCATGTGCGGCTAACCCTGTGCTCTGCGCCAATCAAGCGGCCATTAGTGCAGGCGACATTGCTGCTGGGTCGGCTATGCCTGCGGGAACGGGGGCATCAGTTGCAGGGGCGGCCGGTGCGGCAGGGGCCGCCGCCGCTACCGCAGAGGGAAGGGCGTCGACTTCGACACTGGCTGCGGTGACCGAGGCGCCAGCCGTAGCACCTACGGCTTCCGGCTACGTCAATGCGACCAAGGTGTGTGAGAGCGGGTGCGTTCTTGCCGCCTCAACGCCGGATCAGCAGGCGCTGGTATCCAACATTCTTCGCAACGGCGATCAGAGTGGTCAGTTGACGGAAAAGCTAATCGATTCCATTGGAAGTAGTGAGGGTTATACAATCCTGACCGGTGGGAAGTATGGTGGAAACAACGGATTCGACCACGTGTTCGTCGACTCGTCGGGCAACGTAACGTTGCTCATCGACAGCAAGCAGATAAACAACGGTGCATTCACGCTCTCGCCCACTGGCGCGGGCGGCAACATGCAGCTTTCCTCTGGCTGGATTGACAGTGTGCTGAACAAGCTAGACCCCACATCGCCAGCATCCGAGGCGATCGAACATGCACGAGCTACGGGCACGCTCACCACTGCGGTCGCTGGAGTTGACAGATCGACAGGACGAGTGATTGCAGTCCCAGTCAAGGTCAATAGTCATTGAGGACAACATGAAGCAAACGATGGACTATGCAATCAGCGTTCAGCTCGGGCTTGAGCACATTCTGAAACACCATCAAGCGCTGTCGGGCAAAGTGGATTTTTTTCTTAGCGTTATTGAGCGAGGTGAGGGCGATCCGGGCTTTTGCCTGCTTCGGCTTTGTTCGCACGCGACTGCCACTGCTCTTGCGTCCTGGTTCAGAGATCGAGATCTAAACTCGTTTAAACAGTGGTGTTATGTCAGCGGTAAGCTGGAATATGTTCTGTTTCAACGCGATCCGCGGCGTTGGTTCCCGGCATACCTTGTCCTAATGCCCCTGTTATCTGATCATGAACCCCTGGTCCAATGGTTTGCCCATAACGACCAGCCATTCGATATGACATGTGCTGACGACCCGGCGACAGCGGAGTTTCATGGGTATCAAACGCTATTGGCACTTCGTGGGGAATGGAAGACTCTGGAGGAGCGCTGCCTTCGAATCATAGGTCACTCGACTTCAAAGATGAAGAAATACGAAATCGACCATCGATTCTATCTGGCATTGGCACAGCAAGACGTGGAGGGGATGGAGGCCGTCTTACAGGAACTAACATCGCCAAAAATCGCAAAGGTTCGTAACGTTGAGCAGGCGTTCGGCTTCACCGAAAAGCTCATCGGCACGCACGCCGTGGTCTACGCAAAGATTGCTTGGCGACACGGGTTCAAGTTGAAGGTAGACACGCCGTGGATTCCCGCGGAGTGGTTGCCAGTGGCGCCGTTGCCTAGTTACGCTGACCCTTATGGTTTTATGAGGGAATTCGCCATCGAGAAGCCACTGCTGTAAAAATAGGATCGTTGATCTTTACAATCGGCAGTTCCATTCGGACAAGGATCCGAATAAGGACGAAAAGGCGGTGGCCAAGAAGCTCGCTGACGAAAGCGACGGCAAGTACACGGAGCAGCAGATTGAAGATCAGATGGCCCTCATGAACCTGACCGTAGACGGAAAGACCTATTACGGTGGCAACCAAGTTGCGTCGGGGGCCAAGCCGCAAGATGGGAGTGACTGGACCTATTACGGTCAGAATCAGAACGGACAAGCAGTTTGGACGCAGAACGTGGCGCCCGGAAATCCGGATTTGCAGAAGTACATCGCGGGCAATACACAGGGGAGTGGGCTCACATATCAGCCGACGACGACGGGTTCCAATCCGGGGCTGGTGAGGGCGCCGGACTTTGTGAACTTCCAAATTGACTATTACGTTGGAAGTGCGTGGGGAACCTTCACCCGGGATGGCCATTCGTTCGTCGGAGGTGGGGTTAATTTTATGGCCCCCAACCCCGGTCAATTGTCGGCAAGCGTAACTTTAGGTTATTTAAATCAGCGGACCGTTGCGCCGGGTCAAACAGACAACTTTGTTTCGGGTTACTCCGGAGGGGGAGCGGTCGGGTACGGGATGGTTGGTGGAGGGCTTATGTATTCGCCCGGTAACGGCACAGCGACCGTGTTTGGGGTCGGTGCTGGCTGGAATACGTCAAAAATGGATGGGCAGAAAGGATTTGATAACGTTGGTGGCTTGAGTGGTGGCTATAGTGTCAATATGGGTAGAATTGGATCAGGATGGTGATGATGGTCGGAATACCAGGAAATTCTCCTAAGACTCGGGGGCAGAAGATTGCCGGCCTCATCATGTCCGTTGTGGTCTTCGGTTTTATTGCGTATGTGGTGTTGAAAAACATCTTTCACTGGTAGTCGTTTGCATTCCACATACAACGAGCTCGGCTCTGGCCGGGCTTATTGCTTGTGAGAGTCGTTAAGCGAACGTGCGGACAAGCCTGCATGAGGCGTGGTGCTTCGATGGCGAGAGGCCCTCGGTCTATTCGAAGTCAGGGGAAATCGTGAGTCGAGCGTTGCGATAGTCGAAGGCGATGCGCATGCGTTGACCGGGTGCAAACCCGACGTGATGGAGCCAGAGGTCGGCAACCTGGGTCCAGGGCATGAGCGACGGTTGCAAGGCTGGCGTGCCGCGGTCGGGCGAATCGCGCAGCGTCACACTGATGCTGTTGCTTGGGCGTGCGCGTGATGAACGTGGTTTAAGATGTGCGTCATCCATGATCAACTCCTCGAATGAGTTGGTGGTGGTCAGCGGGCCGTGCGTGTTGGTAGCACGTGCGGCCCGCGCTTCAATTGAGCAGTTCTCCTGCGGTGTCTTCCCTTCCTTCCTTTAGCCGCTGACGCCGCCGACGATCTGCTTGGCCTGGTACTTGAGGATCATGCCGTCGAGCAGGGCCTTGATGATGCTGCGCTCCTCCTCGGGCATGTGGCTGATGGCCTCGAACTGCAAGCGCAGATCGTCGGAGGGGCCGCGCTCGTTGGCTTCGAAAACCAAGTCGTCGAGGCTCACGTGCAATGCCTGAGCCAACCGGATGAGGGCTTCTAAGGTAGGTTGAGCCGACCCGGCTTCATATCGACGAATCTGATTGACGTGCAAAGTCGCGGCCTCGGCCAGCGCTTGCTGGGTGAGGTTGGCGGCTTTGCGCACCTGGATCGGGCGAGCGGGGAAATTCATTGGCAAGAACCACAGCGTTACGGATGCCATGACTGTGAACAAGCGCGGTTCATGCCACTTGTTCCGGCACACGATGGCGACGCTGATGCTGGAAAACGGGGCGGACGTGCAGTTTGTGCAGGTGATGCTGGGCCATGCGCAACTCACGAGCACGCAGGTCTACACGCAAGTGGCGATCCGGGCATTGAAGGAGATCCACACGGCGACGCACCCGGCGCGGCTGGAGCGGCGGGAAGAGGCCGAGCGGATCGAGCAGGCGCAGCCGAACCGGCTACTCAAGCGGGTGTATGGGAATAAGGCCTTACCTAGCAACGGAGGATTGATCGATGGAGAGAGCGGCAGCGCAAAAGCAGACGGTGTATCGGGCTAGAGGCGCGGGCAAGGGGTATGAGGGCGAACGCGGTAACATTGCGGCATCGTTAAGCGTTGCGCAGGAGTGCGATATGGGAACGAGTTACGACAAAGACGTGGTGGCATGGGCGGCCGAACAGGCCGCGCTACTGCGTGCGGGCAAGCTCTCGGACATCGACATCGAGCACATCGCAGAGGAGATCGAAGACGTGGGCAAGAGTGAACAGCGAGAGTTGGCGAGCCGCATGGCGGTGCTGCTAGCTCATTTGCTTAAGTGGCAATACCAGCCCGATCTGAGGACACCGAGCTGGCGGGCCACGCTCCGGGTGCAGCGCGAGCGTTTGAGCGCGCGGCTGCATAAAACGCCCAGCTTAAAAGCGATGTTGGTTGATTCCGAGTGGATAGCAGACATGTGGGCCGATGCGCGCCGGGATGCTAGCAAGGAAACGAGTATCGGCTACGCCTTCTTCCCCGAAGAGTGTCCGTGGACGATGGAAAACGTGCTGTCGCAAGAGTTTTACCCGGACTGACGGCGCTCGGTGACGATGCCCTTCTTTAGCCCGCCATCGACGCGGTGACAGTTGGCGACGGCCGATAGAAAGAGTTGCGGGCCATGCGGCCCGATACCGAGACGAATGAAGAAGTGCCGGTCCGGAGCGGCCCGGAAATCCCGGCCGTGGGCCAGGATTGGCAACGAAGGGTTTGTGCGGGCCAGTGGGCCCGAAGATGCGACGAAGAGAGTTCGTGCGGCCCGCTGGGCCGAGGGTAACGAAGGGCCGGGGGTAAATCGCCAGCCGGCTGCCGCCGTCCCTGTCGGGCCGTCGTCATCCGTCAGTCGATTGAACATAACGCGGACATTATCCCCGGCCGGTGTTAGAACCAAGTCGTTATGTCTGGCACTTTATTGAGTCGCGCCCGATAACGACGGGCGCGCTGCGCATGGGCAAGACGTCCTCGGCGAGAGTGCTGGTAACGCCGGGCCGCTTCGCGCAAACTCGCGCGACGAGCCGCTTGGGCACAGCCGTTGGCGCAATAGGTCTGGCCGCGATCGCAACGGCGACAAATGAATGCCTGCACCCGACAGTGGGCGCACAGAAAGAAGCGGCCTGTGGGCTGCATCGGCGGTCCCCATGGAACGCCGAAGGCAGGTCGATATCGATATCGACAGGGACCGCCAGCCGTGGAATACTGCGACTGCACGTGTCCCTGTGCTTGGCCCCACGGCCTTGCGTCTGTGTCCTGTGTCGCGCCGGTGGTTGCTTCGGCGGTATGCCTTTCTACCGTAACCGCTGCACACCGTCATCTCTCACCACCCTTTGCGCGTCTGCACTCGCCTTACGGGCTCCTTGCGCCACGCAAAGCGTCATCAATGCTCGGTTGTCCCTTCCCAGAACATCGCTTAGCAACCGCGGCCGCTCAGAAGCATCCGGGCGCTGAAGGATATCCATTCGGCTACGCATCCGGCGCGGCTTACGCGTGCGACACTGAAGCCGGAGGATGAGCCGCCGGCGACGGTGGCCGAGTTACTGGAAGCACTGGACGCCGAGGCGCAAGCCGAGGGCGAAACGGAGGAATAGGTGAACTTAAGGAGTGGTTAAAATGGCGCCATGCGTGACTGAGCTAAGGGGCCGAAAAATGGGAACGAGCTACGAGAAAGACGTGGTGGCATGGGCCAACGAACAGGCTGCGTTGTTGCGCGCGGGCAAGTTCTCGGCCATCGACGCGAAACACATCGCGGAGGAAATCGAGGACGTGGGTAAGAGCGAACAACGTGAATTGGCCAGCTGCATGGCCGTACTGCTGGCCCACCTACTCAAATGGCAGTTCCAGCCCGATCGCAGAGGGGCAAGCTGGATGCGGACCATCGACGCGCAACGGGCCGACATTGCGTACGCTCTGTCGGACGCGCCTAGCCTGAAGCCTCGCCTCGAGGATGAGCGTTTCGTGCGAGTCGTGTGGAAAAAGGCTCTTGCTCAAGCTGTCAACGAGACCAGCCTTGATGTGTTTCCAGAGTCGTGCCCGTGGCCGGTGGAGCAGGTGCTCGACGAGGGATTCCTGCCCGAGTGATATCAAAGCAATCGCTTGGATCTGAACCTGCAAGCCAGCCTTCGGGCTGGCTTTTTTACGGCCGTTGCGCGATGCGACGGCTGCTCACCCACCGCTCTTTCGCATCGAGCCTGGCGTACGGTTCGAACTTCCCGCCCCGAACCGTCACGGCCATATAGGCGGTCTTCGTCCTATCGCCTTTCCAATCGAATGAGATTTCGGCTTCCCGTAAGGCGGGAAACCCCGAGCAGCGACCACGCGCGCTGTCACACCTCAAGTCCTATCCTCCCGCGCCGATAACACGGCTAACGTGGGCGCCATCTGGCGCCTTCCCTAGCACTGCAGCACAGAGAGAGACGAACAAAATATGCTGGCATCGATTCGCGGACGTATTCTGGCGGCCTGCGTCGCTATCGTGGCCACAGCCCTTGCTGTGACCGGGGGCCTCGCCTATACCGTCGTCAAGCATCACAACGACGAGGCGATCGATCAAAACCTGAAGTCCATCTTGACGGGGCACTCCCTCGCCATCGACGAATGGATCGCGGGCCGCGCGAAACAAACGCAGGCGCTCGCAGACACGATCGCAATCGGCGAAGGCGATCCGCTGCCGGCGCTCAAGCTACTGGCGAAATCCGGTGGCTTCGAAGTCATGACGCTCGGTTTGCCGGACAAGAGCGCGTTCTCGAACGTACCGCTCGCGCCCGGCTACGATCCCACCGCACGCCCCTGGTACAAGCAAGCGGTCGCCGCGCAGCAGTTGACCGTCACGGCGCTGTATAAGGACGCGTCGAACGGCAAACCTGCGTTTGCGTTCGCGGTGCCGATCATTCGCGACGGCAACGTCAAAGCCGTCATGGCCGCCAGTCTCTACATGGAAAGCGTGAGCGGCATCGTGACGTCGGTCCACCCAACCCCGTCCAGCTTTGCATTCCTCGTCGATAAGGCGGGGCACATCATCGCGTCGGCCAAGACCGATCTCATCATGAAGCCGGCCACCGAGCTTTCTCCCGCGCTGACGCCGGAAATGCTCGAAGGGCTGAAGTCCGGGTCGGAGACGGCTACCGTCGACATCGACGGCGCAACGAAATTGCTGCGCGCGCAGCCGATTACGGGTACGGATTGGTCGCTGGTGCTTGCACTCGATAAATCCGACGTGACGGCCGGCATGCGCGCCGTTGCTACGACCACGCTCATTGCCATCATCTTGGTCGTGCTGATCGCCGCCGCGCTCGTGGGCGCGCTGACTAACGCGGCCTTCAAGCGCGTGCTGCTCGTGCGCGATGCACTCACCGACGTAGCGAGCGGCAGCGGGGACCTCTCGACGCGTCTGCCCGTCGCCGGCAAGGACGAGGCTTCGCAGATCGCACACGCTTTCAATCTCTTCGCGGAAAAAGTCAGCGCGATCCTGCTGCAGATCCGCGAGAGCAGCGAATCGGTGAACGTCGCGAGTGCCGAGATCGCCCAGGGCAATCAGAATCTCTCGAGCCGCACGGAGCACGCGGCGTCGAGCCTGCAAGAGACGGCCGCGGCGCTAGAGGAAATCGCCGGCACAGCGCGCAACTCCGCCGACGCCGTCAACCAAGTGAGTCAGCTCGCCGCGTCCGCTTCGACGGTTGCCACGCGGGGCGGTCAGGTGGTGGGCGACGTCGTTTCGACGATGGAAGAGATCACGAAAGCTTCCGACAAAATCGCCGACATCATCGGCGTCATTGATGGGATCGCCTTTCAAACCAACATTCTTGCGCTCAACGCGGCAGTGGAGGCTGCGAGGGCGAGCGAGCACGGGCGCGGCTTTGCCGTCGTGGCAGCCGAAGTTCGCGCGCTCGCGCAGCGCAGCGCGCAGGCCGCAAAGGAGATTAAGGAACTCATTCACTCCTCCGTCGAAAAGATCGGCGTAGGGTCGGCGCTCGTTCAAACGGCCGGCACCACGATGACAGAGATCGTCGATAGCGTGCGCGGCATATCGAACGTCATCGAGGAGATCACCGTCGCCGCGAGCGAGCAGAGCACGGGGCTCGGGCAGGTCAATCAAGCGCTTGCGCAACTCGATCACACGACGCAGCAAAACGCAGCGCTCGTGGAGCAATCGGCCGCGGCAGCAGCGTTGTTGCGCGAAGAAGCGTCGAAACTTGCTGAAGCGGTCGGCGAGTTCAAGCTTGCGCGCCGCTGAAATAGATTGTGAAAGCGCAGGCGAGGTACTGTGCGTTTTGCCGTAGTGATGAGCAACCGTCACGTCGATAGCCCTGAGTCGTAAGGAAGCCAGCCTGCGAGCTGGCTTTTTTTCGACCGTAGAAGGGCGGGGGGATTGGCTACCGATGCAGTGCCATTCGGATTAATCAATTGACAAACCATGAATTCAATAAAAATTCATGGAATGATTCGTATATTTCCGTTGAGCCAAGTGCGTCATAACACGAGCGGTAAATCGAAATGAAATGTAGTCGCTTCCCGGTGATCGGTTGTTCAGTAACAACATAAAATTCGACAATTACTCGGCGACTACACCACTGATTGACGGGAGGCAGTCGATTCGCGCAGGCAGGCTACAGGGCCGCATGGCGATGGCACGTCCGCGAAGCGCCGAATTAAGCTCAAACCGACCGATACACACCGGTGTTCGCGGCGCTGTGCGGTGCATCATATAAATTTTTCCGAGCCTATTCGCACTGTCCCACATAGTCGGCAGTCATAAGTAAGTAATGCTTATTCGACTGCTCTCTCATCCGCTTACCCAGAATAATTCGAAACTTCGCTTGTAGTCAGGCTACTTATGCGCTATTACTAGTTCCGAAGTTTCGCTACATCTCGCGTTAAGCCCACTGCGCCGGCATTTTGCGCTGACGTCACGGGCAGACCGCGTCGCATGACTGAGTTTCATCCGTAAGACGCTTTGTGCCGGGACGACCGTCCCGCGCGTTCGCTCGTCCTTGCGCGGCGCATTGCGCCCGTTGCGAAGCGGTGCATCACCAAGCCATTAATTCACGGAGACAAGCCCATGCAGGCAAAACGCTTAACCCTCGCAGTTGCATCCGCGGCCCTGTGTGTCTTCGCGCAAAGCGCGTCGTACGCTCAAGGAACGACTGCCGATAGTGCGTTCATGGATAACCTCGCCCATCGCCGCGCCGATGCACTCGTCAAGCAATTGACGCTCGACGAGAAGCTTCAGTTGATCCACTCGAAGTACCAGATGAGCGACGTGCCCGGCGGCGGCGCCGGCTATATTCAAGGCGTGCCGCGCCTGGGCATTCCCGACATCAACATGATCGATTCGGCCACGGGCTCGGGCAGCACCGTACAGCCGAGTACGACCTTCCCCGCGACGATCGCGCTCGCGGCTAGTTGGGATCGGCTCCTGGCGTATCGATTCGGCGCGACCATCGCAGACCAACTCCGCGAGCAAGGCTTCTCGATGGGTCTAGGCGGCGGGACCAATCTCGCACGCGACCCGCGCGGGGGCCGGATGTTCGAATATCTCGGCGAAGATCCGGTCCTCGCTGGGGAAATGCTGGCGGCCCGCACACGCGCTACGCAAGACCATCACGTCATCGCCACGGTCAAGCACTACGTCGGTAATGAGCAGGAAACGAATCGATCCGGCGGTAACGACACGATCGACGAGCGGACGCTGCGCGAACTCTATCTGCTGCCGTTCGAGATCGCCGTGGAGCAGGCTCAGCCCGGCAGCGTGATGTGCAGCTACAACAAGATCAACGGCGACTATGCGTGCGAAAACGCGCACGTACTCAACGACGTCCTGAAGGGCGATTGGCATTTCCAAGGCCAGGTTCAATCGGACTGGGGCGCCGCGCATAGCACGGCCAAGGCGATCAATGCCGGCTTGGACGAGGAAGAAGACGTCGGTCCCACCGTGTTCCTCACACCCGATCTCGTCAAGCAGGCGCTCGCGAGCAATCAGGTCACGCAAGCGAGGCTGGACGACATGGTTCGGCGCAAGCTGTACGTCATGGTTCGTACGGGCGTGATGGACGACCCTGCGAAGGGCGGCCAGTCGATCGATTTCGATGCAGCGCGTCGTTTCACTCAGTACACCGAAGAGCAATCGATCGTGCTCCTAAAGAATCAGGATCGTCAGTTGCCGCTCGACGCATCCAGCGTGAAGAAGATCGCCGTCATCGGCGGCCATGCCGATGTCGGTGTCATCACAGGCGGCGGATCGGGCGACACCCGCGATCCCGTGACGGGCGCGTTCCCCGGTTGCGGCGGGCTGACCTTCCCGACATCGACGGGATGCAGTTGGTGGCCCAATCCCTGGATTAAGCTGCCCACGCCCATCACGTCAGCGATCAAGAACCTCGCGCCGAATGCGACGGTGGCGTTCGCCGGCAGCGAAGACATGCAATCGCCGTTTAGGGCCTACACGCAGGCAGAGATCGATGCGGCGGCGAATCTGGCTCGGCAATCGGACGTCGCGATCGTGTTTGTGACGCAGTCGTCCGGCGAGGACTTCGGCGAGCTGTATAGCCTCGGGCTGTCCAACCCGTCGAATCAAGACGCGCTCGTGGAGGCCGTCGCTCAAGCCAATCCACACGTTGTGGTCGTGCTCGAAAACGGCAACCCCGTGCTGATGCCTTGGAAGGATCAAGTCTCAGCCATTGTCGAAGCATGGTACCCGGGCGAGGGCGGCGGCAATGCGATCGCGAACGTGCTGTTCGGCAAGGTCAATCCGTCGGGCAAGCTCCCGGTGACGTTCCCGCTGCGCGATGCCGACACGCCAACGTGGAACAACGGCGTGCTCGCGCAAAACCCGGTATACGCCGAGGGCCTGAAAATCGGCTATCGCTGGTATGACGCGAAGAACATCCAACCGATGTTCCCGTTCGGACACGGCCTGTCTTACACGCACTTCGCGTATTCCGATCTGGGTGTCCGGCCGAACGCCGACGGATCGACCACGGTATCGTTCTCGTTGCGCAACGATGGCTCAGTCGCGGGTGCGGAAGTCCCGCAGGTCTACCTCGCGGGGTTGAACGATCCGGTCGAGCCACCCAAGCGCCTCGTCGGTTGGGAGAAGGTCAGCTTGAATCCGGGCGAACAGCGCCGCGTGCGGGTGACGGTCCCGGCGCAGATGCGGCGTATCTGGGATACGAGCCGCGACGCGTGGAAGATCGCCGCGGGTGGGCAGTTCTACGTAGGCGCTTCGTCTGGTGACATTCGGCTCAAGCAATAGCAGCGAAGGCTAACGTCGCTAGAAGCGGCAAAGCTTATCCATCTGGCTGTGGTGCTCGTCACGGAAGCGGCGGCCGGCCGAGCGTGTCTCGACCGGCCGTTTCGCTTTAATACGGAGCCCTAGGCCGCTGGGGACGGCTGTGCCCGGCGAAGGACCGACCTATCGCCGGCATAGAAAATGTCAATTGGGGAATGGCTCGCCGACGACCTAGCTTTAAAAGCGCGACGCACGGCGCTGCGGGTTGCCGCATGCGGTGCGCGCGCTGTCCCCATACCGCAGAACATATCGGCCTGGAGCCGCGGGTCGCGTCCGGGCCGCCCAGGAGGCACACAATGGCTCAGTTGAAAGGCTCCAAGACGGAAGACAATCTAAAGGCCGCGTTCGCAGGCGAATCGCAAGCCAACCGGCGCTATCTGTATTTTGCGGCGAAGGCCGACGTCGAAGGTCAAAACGATGTCGCCGCGCTCTTTCGCTCCACTGCGGAAGGCGAGACCGGCCATGCGCATGGGCACCTCGAATATCTCGAGGCCGTAGGCGATCCGGCCACCGGGCTGCCTTTCGGTACATCGCGCCAGAATTTGCAAACGGCGATCGCCGGCGAGACGCACGAATACACCGACATGTACCCCGGTATGGCGAAAGCCGCACGCGAAGAAGGCTTCGACGAAATCGCCAACTGGTTCGAAACGCTGGCCAAAGCGGAACGCAGCCACGCGAATCGCTATACCAAGGCGCTAGAGGCGCTGTCGGACTGAGTGTTCGACGCGCGCGCCGGTGTTCGCGCGCGCCTGTTCGGCCGGCGGCAGCCCATGCCGCCAACGCGACGCAAATGCCATGCGGTGCGCGCCCGTTGTCGTGCGTATCAGCCCGCGCCACGCCACGCGAAACGTCACGGAGTGTCGACCGATGCCCCACAAAGAAGGCAGTTTAGAGGCGCCTACCCGTCATCCGCTCGATTGGCGCGCGCCCGGCTTCTACGAGCCAGCGGCGATCGATGCGGAGCTCTCCCGCGTGTTCGACGTCTGCGCCGGATGCCGTCGCTGCGTATCGCTCTGCGGCGCCTTTCCCACGCTGTTCGATCTCGTCGACGAAACCGAGAGCGGCGAAGCGCACGACGTCGATCATGGCGCATTCCGGAAAGTCGTCGATCAATGCTATCTGTGCGATCTGTGCTACATGACGAAGTGCCCATACGTTCCGCCGCATCCGTGGAACATCGACTTTCCTCATTTGATGCTGCGCGCGAAGGCCGCCCGCTATCGGCGCGGCGAGGTCGCGCTGCGCGACAAGGTTCTCTCCAATACCGACGCGCTCGGCTATTTCGCGGGCATTCCGATCGTCACGCAAGCGGTCAACGCGGTAAACGGGACGAAGCCGGCGCGCGCCGTGATGGAGCGTGCGTTAGGGGTCGACCGAACCGCATGGCTGCCGTCATTCGCCCCACGAACGTTCCGCCCGCATGCCAAGGTCTCGCCGCAGGCGCCGGTGATCGATGGGGAGCGCACGCCGGGTAAGGTCGCCGTCTATGCAACCTGCTATGTCAATTTCAACGAGCCCGGCATCGGCCACGATCTGCTTGCCGTGCTCGAACACAACGAGATCCCGTATGTGCTCGTCGATCGGGAGGCTTGCTGCGGGATGCCGCTGCTCGAGCAAGGGAACCTCGAGGGCGTGGCCGGGAAAAAGGAGAAGAACATCCCCGGTCTCGTGCGTTATGCGCGCGAAGGCTACGCCCTATTGGCGGCGATCCCGAGCTGCGTGCTGATGTACAAGCAAGAGTTGCCTTCGATGTTCCCGGGCGATTCCGACGTTCTGGCCGTAGCCGAGGCCTTCTGGGATCCTTTCGAGTACTTCGTCGCGCGCCACAAAGACGCGCTGTTAAAGACGGATTTCAAGCATGCGTTGGGGACGGTGTCGTATCACGTGCCTTGTCATGGGCGCGTGCAGAACCTCGGTCGAAAGACTTACGAAATGCTTTCGCTGATCCCGGGCACGGCGCTCAAGGTCGTCGAGCGCTGCTCGGGGCACGCGGGTACGTTTGGTGTGAAGAAGGAGTTTCACACGACGGCGATGCGAATCGGCAAGCCGGTCTTCAAGGCAATGGCCGAGTCGTCGCCCGCATACATCGCTTCCGATTGTCAGCTCGCGGGGCATCACATCGCCCAAGGCATCGACGAAGCAGGCTTGCCAGGCGCGCCGCTGGCCCACCCGTTGACGCTGTTACGCAAGGCGTATGGAGTTTGACTAATCCCGCGGCAATTGCGCATTTGCGAGGAAATGTAAATGACCATCTCACGCAACTCCCTACTGACTCTGGAGGCCTATGCAAAAGAACGCGACCGCACGCGCGCGCAAGTGATCGAGCATAAGAAGACGCGTTACGCTCAACTGGGAAATCATCTGACTTTTATGTTCGAGGATGAGACGACGATTCGATATCAGATACAAGAGATGCTGCACATCGAAAAAATTTTCGACGAGGCGGGCATTGCTGCCGAATTGGAGGCATATTTACCGCTCGTGCCGAGCGGCAGTAATTTTATCGCGACGATGCAGGTGGAATATGAGAGCGAAGCCGAACGGCGAGCTGCGCTGGCGCGGCTAATTGGCATAGAGGATACCGTGTTTCTCCGCGTGGGCGACGAGCCTCCGGTCTACGCAATTGCTGACGAGGATCTCGCGCGAGACAATGAGGAAAAAACTTCTGCAGTGCATTTTTTACGTTTCGAATTGACCGATTCGATGAAAAGCGCACTTCGTACCGGTGCGCCACTGTGGCTAGGCTGCGACCATCGGAACTATCCCGTTCCGCCTTGCCGGATCGGCGATAGCGTTGTACGGGCGCTACTGGCGGACCTGAACTGAATCCGAGTGTCTTGCGTCGGGCAAACGATTGCGCGTCCGGCTTATTGCGCGCCATGAAAGGACGCGCGCCATCATGATCGGTGAAAACGTTTCGGAATCACTTCGTTACATATCGTGACATTCTAGTCCGCAAAAAATATTCTAATATGGACACCTCACGTGAATTCATCTCGGAACGTATGCCGCTGGCGCTCGCTTAAGGCGAGTGTCAGCATAGTATTTGCATTCGGCACGTTTCTTGGTTATTCGTGACGATGGTATGCTTCGTGCGTTATTTACTATGCACGAGCGAGAACCTCCGTTATGCGTCAATCGTGGGCAAAGCCGCACAGCCTGTGCGCCGTTTTGATTCATAGCAAGCGTTTGTGGGGCGCATTCGTAGTAGCTGATTGGCAGTAAGAGAACAAACAATTTGTGCAACCTGGCGGTCTTCGGGAGCCGATCATTCTCGTCGACCAAGTGTCGCAGCCGGGCCAGGCTGCGTGGAGAAAAACATGTTCTTTGAGGAATTGACCGACGACGAGTGGACTCGTCTCGCGCCGCTAGCGGCCGACGAGCCTATGCATCCGCATCGCCGCGGCCGGCCTCGCGCCGAGCCGCGTGTCGTAGCGAACGCGGTGCTTTGGATCCTGACGACCGGTGAGCGATGGTCGAAACTGCCCGCGCGCTATCCGTCCGGGCCGACGTGCCGGCGCCGCTTCGACGATTGGCTGGCCGACGGTACGCTGGCCGAAATCGTGAAGGTGCTGTCCGAATTCGGCCGGACATTCGCGTACGTGCCTGAGCCCGAAACGATGCCTCAACCCGCACCGAAGGCGGCTCCGGTGCCGGCACCCGAATCGCCGCGCCTGCGTGGTGTCTTCTGGACCAACCCCGAGTCGTGGCAATCGACGGACGAGTCCAGCGAGGCGGGGGCGGATGCCGATCGACAGCCGAGCGGCGCCAATAACGCGTGCATGCACACCGTGCCTTCCGCCTCGTCCCGGCGCGCGCCAACGCCCGGCGTCCAATTGCGCGTCAACGGCGATCACTCGCATGACATCCCGCTCGTCGATTCCATGGCTGTGACGAAGCGTTCCGAAGCGTATCGCGACTACATCGTTCATGCGTCGGCGCAGCCAGTCGCGAAACAACTGCAGTTGAGCTATCGCGCGTTTGCGGAAATCGTTAAGGAGGGGCAGCGCATCGAACGCTCCGGCTTGATCGGCCCCCGCTTCACCGATAGCGAAAGCGCCGAGTGTTATGCGCTCGATTGGGCTCGCGATTGGATCGATCGGCACGAGACGGCCAGCGCGCAGCGCCGCCCCCAAGCGACCGACGCTCTGCCCGGGACCGCGCAGGGGCAGCCGGCGGTCGAAGTCGAGAACGCCGAGGCCGCGCCTGCCATGGCGGCTAATTCTGCGCCGGCACGTGTACTTGAGCCCAGCGTGGTTTTGAGCCGGACACATGCATGGCTTGTGTCGTCGCACGCGGATGGCCGCGGCGATACCAAGCCTCCCGAGTTGCTGTACCACGCGTGACTGTTGTTGCTGCGTGCGCGCTTTGCTCTGCCGGTAACGCTCGCTCTCATACCGCGCAGGAGGGGCAGCGCGCACGCGCAGCCCTCGCGCGGCGTGTGTTCCGTGGTGTCTCGGCAGCGGCAGCGAGCACGAAGGTGTCTGTGTCTGCATGGCGGCGTCGTCGTCAAAATGAAGCTGAAGAACGTATTTAAGTGTGACAGGAAGTAAATCGACAAAAAAACGTCACGCGTTTCTTTGCCCGGGCCAGGCATCCAACCTTGCGACTGCCACAAAAAAATCAAAAAGATTATCGGCTCACGCAAGGGCGCGATATTTTTCCGAATTTTGCGGGGCTTGCCGTCGGCTTTTTGTTATCGCCAGATAGGTGCTCTGCACAGGGAGGTGCCCTGGACAGGGCACGCTGCGCCTCCCGCGTTGCCTGATCCAACGTCGCCCCTTTTCCCTTGTCATTTCTCGTTGCTTTGAAGGGCCACCACCATGAATGTGACCATCATTGGCTGCGGCTACGTCGGCCTCGTGACGGCGGCTTGTCTCGCGGACGTGGGCAACGACGTCTGCTGCTTCGATGTCGATCACGACAAGATCGGCGTCCTGGAATCGGGGGAAATCCCGATTCACGAGCCCGGTTTGCATGAAATCGTCGCACGCAACCATGCCGCAGGCCGGCTGTCGTTCACGACCGATCCGCGCCGCGCGATGACTGAGCGCGAAGCAATCTTCATCGCAGTCGGCACGCCGAGCGGTGAAGACGGTTCGGCCGATCTGCAATACGTGCTCGCTGCCGCGAGCGAGATCGGTCGTCATATCGATGGGTTCACCGTCGTCGTCGACAAATCGACCGTGCCCGTCGGTACCGCTCGCCGCGTGCGCGACGCCATCGCGGAGCAACTGGCACAGCGCGGTATCGCGCCGATGTTCTCGGTTGTTTCCAACCCCGAGTTCCTGAAGGAAGGCGCGGCCATCGACGACTTCACGCGGCCGGACCGAATTGTCGTCGGGTGTGACGACGACGTGCCCGGCGAGCACGCGAGAGAGACGATGAAGCGTCTTTATGCGCCATACAACCGCAATCGCGATCGTATGCTGTTCATGGATGTACGCTCCGCCGAGTTCACGAAATACGCAGCGAACGCGATGCTTGCGACGCGCATCTCGTTCATGAACGAACTCGCGAACCTAGCCGAGCGCGTCGGCGCCGATATCGAGGCCGTGCGGCGCGGCATCGGTTCGGACCCGCGTATCGGCTATCACTTCCTGTATGCAGGCTGCGGCTACGGGGGGTCGTGTTTTCCGAAGGATGTACACGCTCTGATGCAGACGGCGAACGATCACGGGCAGAGGCTGCATATCCTCGATGCAGTATCCACGGTCAATACCGAGCAGAAGCAGGTGCTCGTCGGCAAGATCGTCGAGCGCTTCGGAGAAGACTTGAGCGAACTCGTGTTCGGCGTCTGGGGCTTAGCGTTCAAGCCGGGCACGGACGACATGCGCGAAGCACCGAGCCGCGTGGTCATCGCGGCGCTCCTCGAGCGTGGCGCACGCGTGGCCGTGTTCGATCCCGTTGCGATGAAGGAGGGCAAGCGCGCCCTCGCGACCGATCTGCGCGGCGAACCCGAAGCGCTTGCGCGCCTGATCTTCGTCGAAGATCAAATGGACGTAGCCGCAAGCGCCGATGCACTCATTGTCATGACGGAGTGGAAGGCGTTCAAGAGCCCCGACTTCGATAGCCTTAAAACGAGGCTCAAGCAGCCTGTGCTGTTCGACGGACGCAATCTGTACGAACCGCTTGCGATGGAAGAGCTCGGCATCGAGTATTACTCGATCGGCCGGCCCCGCCGCGGCGCGCCGATGACCGACGATATGACTCATTCGGTCGGCAGCGTGCTCGCTTCGCTCTGACGAGTGAGACTTTCCGGGAGCATCTGACCGCCGGCTGTTTCGTTTGGTGTGAAACTGCCGGCGGTCAAGCGGCATTGGGCGCATAGGCGGGCATACGTG
Source organism: uncultured Burkholderiaceae bacterium (assembly GCA_966212065.1). Taxonomy (GTDB): domain Bacteria; phylum Pseudomonadota; class Gammaproteobacteria; order Burkholderiales; family Burkholderiaceae; genus Trinickia. Next base: position 8,429 of record CBIHOQ010000048.1, on the reverse strand, counting down.
TATCATCGCCCCCGCACCGCCCAATATAGATTAGCTCCCCTACGATGTCAGTTTCCGAACTCAAGCGCCGCCGCACGTTCGCGGTTATTTCCCACCCCGATGCGGGGAAAACCACGCTCACCGAAAAGCTGCTGCTGTTTTCGGGCGCGATTCAGATCGCCGGTACCGTTAAGGGTCGGAAGAGTAATCGCTATGCGACTTCCGATTGGATGGAGATCGAAAAGCAGCGCGGCATCTCCGTGGCGAGCTCAGTCATGCAGTTCGAATACGGTGGGGCCGTCATCAACCTGCTCGACACGCCGGGTCACGAGGACTTCTCGGAAGACACGTACCGCGTGCTGACGGCCGTGGACGCTGCGGTCATGGTGATCGACGGCGCCAACGGCGTCGAGGCGCAAACGCTTAAGCTGCTCGAAGTCTGCCGCAGCCGCCGCACGCCAATCCTCACATTTATCAATAAGCTCGATCGCGAAGTGCGCGCGCCGCTCGATCTGCTCGACGAAATCGAGCAGCATCTCGGCGTTTCGGCTGTGCCGTTCACTTGGCCCATCGGCATGGGCAAGGATTTCCGGGGCGTGTACGACATCATCCGCGATCAAGTGCGCGTTTTCCGTGCGGGTCAGGATACGGCCGGCGGGGTGGTGGAGACGTTGTCGGCGCTCGACGACGAAGAGGGCGAACGGCGCTTCGGCGCCGCTTGGAAAACGGCCAGGGAAGAAATCGACCTCATTTGCGCCGCAACGCCGACGTTCGATCGCGAAGCGTTCTTGGCCGGCCAGCAGTCGCCGGTGCTATTCGGCTCGGCCATCAACAACTTCGGCGTGAAGGAGATCCTCGACGCGCTGGTCGAACTCGCGCCTCCGCCTTCGATGCGCATGGCCGTCGAGCGGCCGGTACAGCCGGACGAGCTGAAGTTTACGGGCGTCGTGTTCAAGGTGCAGGCGAACATGGACCTCGCGCACCGCGATCGCGTTGCGTTCATTCGCGTCTGTTCGGGGCGGTTCGAGCGCGGCATGGCGCTCAAGGTCACGCGCTCAGGTAAGACGTTTCGCGCCAACAACGTCGTGACGTTTCTTTCGCAGCGTCGGGAGACTGTGAGCGAAGCGTATCCCGGCGACATCATCGGCATTCCGAACCATGGGACGCTGAGCTTGGGCGATACGCTGACCGAAGGCGAGGTGTTGCAGTTCGTCGGTTTGCCGTTCTTTGCGCCGGAGATTTTTCAAACCGTCGAAGTCGTCGATCCGATGCGCGCCAAGCAGCTTGGCGAAGCGCTCAAGCAGCTTGGCGAAGAAGGCGCGATTCAGGTATTTCGGCCCGCGTACGGCGGCTCGATCATTCTCGGCGCAGTGGGGCAGTTGCAGTTCGAAGTCGTCTCTCACCGGCTGTCGGCCGAGTACAAAGTCGACGTACGCATCTTGCCGGCTCGCTATCGGATGTCGCGTTGGGTGACGTGCAGCGATCCCGCCGAACTGCGTCGCTTCACCGATGCGTATGCGGCGCGCATGGCACTTGATGCGGCTAACGCGCCGACGTATCTTGCGTCGCATATTTCGGAAATCGAAGTCGCGCAGAAGGCTTGGCCCAAGATTGTCTTCAACGAGTTGCGCGAGCATTCCGGGGCGCCGTTCAAGAAGAACCTGTAATGGTCCGCTTGCCGAAGCGGAGGCATTACGCCGCTTCAATGACCGTTTGCTCGATGCAACTGAGGCGACGCCACCCGTTCACGCCGGCAAAGGCGCAGCTGATTGCATGCGCCGCCGCTGCTTCTGTGAATCTCGCAACACATAGCGCCTTGATTTCGGCGATGGCTTCGCCGGTAAAGTCCTCGTCGCTGACGAACGTTATTCCGACGCCGAGGCGGCCGCGGAACGACTGAAGTTCTTCGTCATTTGGGCAAAGGTCATAGACGGGAACCTCGACGGCACTATCACCGCGATACATCGACGATAACCCCCGGTACTCTGCATTAATCGCGGCGTAGGCTTCGTCGCGGACGCTATACACGGCATCGGGGATGTTCCCCTCGAAATCAGCGGTGAGTCCGGCCAATTGGAACTGCACGGCAATCCAGGCTTCGTCAAGTTGAGGCTCGCTGCTCGAGACTGCCATGTTCCGTCCTTTCGTATTACAAAATGATGCGCAACCGTTGTGGCGCAATGCAAAATTTATGCGCATAAAACAACGGTTGCTGCGTTATCGCATCTCACGCGGCCAGCTTGGCCCCGGCTTCATCAACGAGCGTACGCGAGATCGAGAGCTCATCGAGCCATGAATCGGCGTAGACCGTGCCCGTTTCGCGCTCGAGCCGTGCGATGGTTGCCGCATTGCGCGCCGCATCCTTCGGCGTGGCCAGGAACGGCCTCACCGACTGGCCCGCCTTGAAGGCGTCGAACAACGGCACGCGGATATCGTCGGGCAGCGTGCGTGTCCATTGATAGGTTTTGCCGTTCAGGGTAAGCGCGGGCGGCAGGGCGCGTTCCTTCTTTGCGCTGGCGATGAGACCGTACGCCCGCGCGGCTTCGCCGATTTGCTCGGGCGAAAACAGCTCGTCGGGCGTGATGTCGAACTGGCCGATGTAGGTCTCGATCGCCTGCATGGCCGCGGCGCGGTCGTCGCGCTTTTGCTGCGCGCGCTCGACGATCGTGCGCAGCTCATCGGCTTCTTCGCCCGTGATGGTAAAGCTCGCTTGCTTTTGCTGGAGTTCGGAAAAGCGTTGGAATTCGGAATCGGTCAGAAGTTTTGCCATGAGATCGAACGACGGCGCACGCAAGCGGTGCCGCGCGCGCTTTTTTGAAGGGTCGCCATTCTAGCGCCCCTCGCGCTTGCGATCCAGTGTTAGCGTCGGGCGCCGCATCCTATGCGAATGCGGCGGGCTAAAAGCGGCGGCGTTCGCCCGTCGATTGGGCATCACGCCCTTTCGTCGTCGTGCGGCTCGTGCCCATGATCGTGCTCGTAATTGTGCAACGACGCGTTCGGACCGTCGCCGACGCGGTTGATCGTGCCCTGCGCCAGGGCGATGAGCGCTTCCTTTTCGCCGTCGATAACGTAAATGCTGCACTGGCAGATGGCGTGACCGCGACCGGCATAGATGAGCTGGGCGCGCGCGAGCAGCGTGCCCCGTACGGCCGGGCGCAGGTAGTTGATCTTGTATTCGCCCGTGACGACGCGCGGCCCCAGCGCCAGCGCGCCCGCGAATGTAAGCGCGTTATCGGCCAGATAGCTTATTACGCCCCCGTGCACGAACCCATGCTGCTGGCGCAACTCGTCGCGAATCGGCAGCCGCAGCGTGACCTCGCGCTCGCCGATCTGCACGAGTTCCGTGCCGAGCAGCATGCTGAACGGTTGCGCGTGCAACGCGCCGCGCGCGAGATCGAAAAGATCGGTCATGCGGAGCCCCTTCGGGGCCGGGCCCCGTGTCGTCTCGCGTTCCACTCTAGGTAGGGGGGGGCAGCGCGTCAAGTCCGCGCGCGTCAGCCCGCTAACGAGGCGTAAGCCGTGGCGAGGTGATAAGGCGTCGTCGAGGGCATATCGGCGCGCGCGACATCACCGGCCAGCGTAATGCATTCATACCAGCCCCGCGGATGCAAAAAGCGCACTTGAAAGCGCGGAATCTGCAGCACGAGCGCCTCCCGATCTTCTGGGCGGCCGCGCGTGGCCAGCGCGCGCAGATATTCGGTCTGCGCCCAGATCCGCTGCGTCGCATCCTTGACAGCGCCCGTTTCGTCAAGCGCGGCACACACGGCGCCCGTCGTCCGATCGACTCCACAGCGCTGCGCAAAATCGAATGCGCGCGAGAGGTGGGTCTCGAGCTCCGACGCCGCAACGACCGGCCCGGCCCGCTTGACGAGATAAAACCACTCGAATTGATGCCCTGGCTCGATCCGATTGTCGGGGCTGCCGATCGGCAATTCGGCGACTGCGCCCGTCGGCGCATGGACAAAGCTGCCCGCGATCCCGTCGGCTAGTTGTGCGAGCATCGATTCGTAGCCTGGATCGCCCGTGGTTTCGTGCGCGGCCAGATAGGCTTCCGTCAAGTGCATCAAGGGGTTCTGCAGCGCTCCTGTGCGTACGCCGGAGAAGTCGGCTTCGAGGGCAGCGTAGAGCAGCGCGCCGGGCGCCGCAAAGCGCGCTTGCACGAGCGAAGTCGTGTCTGCGATAACGTGCAGTGCATCGCGATCGCCCGTGGCGGCCGCATAATGCGCACAGGCAAAAATCACGAATGCGTGCGTGTAGAGATCCTTCGTCGTATCGAGCGGTGCGCCCGCGGCATCGACGCTGTAGAACCATCCGCCGTGCCGGCCGTCGTGGAAGTAACGACGCATCGCATGAAAGAGTTGCCCGGCGTGCGCCGCGTCGCCCGCCAGCGAAAACACGTACAACTGCCGCGCACAGGCCATGGCCCGGTAGCGGACGGGGGGCAGCGGCGTGTGATCGTCGGCGCGGACGGCCTCGTACGGTAATTGCAACGTACTGTTGAAGCCCGGCCCGCGCCAGATCGGCAGGACGGTCTGCGCATAGTGTGCGCGCAGGGTTGCGGCCTCGGCCGCGATCGTACGATCGATCGAGTTGGACATGATGCGTTTTTGGCTTGACGATGAAACGGCGCGCGCTTCTCTCGGCACTGCGCGAAGCGCACAGGATAATGCAAAGGCGCCGCCCCTAGACAGGCGGCCGTATAAAAAGGAGGGCTGGATCATGTTGGGCAACGTCGAACTCGTTCTGCGGCTGATTCTGGCCGCCATCCTCGGCAGCGTGATCGGGTTCGAGCGCGAGCGCCAATCGTGGGCGGCGGGTTTGCGCACCCACATGCTCGTGTGCGTCAGCGCGGCGCTCATCATGATCGTATCGGCGTTCGGCTTTGCCGACGTGCTGGGTCGTCCGAACATCGTGCTCGATCCGTCGCGTATCGCCGCCCAGGTCGTATCGGGAATCGGCTTCCTCGCCGCGGGCGCGATTTTGCTGCGCGGCGAGGTGATTCGGGGGCTCACGACGGCTGCGAGCATTTGGGCCGTCGCCGCCATCGGTCTGGCCGTCGGTGCGGGGCTCAATACGGCGGCCATCGCGGCGACCATCATCATTCTTGCGATCCTCGCCGGTATGAAGCCGATCGAGCGGCGTTACATCACGGTCCGGCAGCGGCGGCGGTTGTCCGTGCGTGCGGACCGGGGCGCACTCTCGCTTGGTTCGCTGCGGACCATTCTCGGTCCCGCGAGCGAGCGCGTGAAACAGTTCGTCGTTCAGCAAAGCGAGGAGGCCCCCGACTGCGACGACATCGTCATCGGTTTTGCGCGCGTGCCGCCCAGTGAGTTCGTGAAGCTGTGCCTGCTTCTACGCAACGCGCCCGGCGTGCGGGCGTTGCACGAGGAGGGCGAGAACGGGGACGACAACGGCGGCGACAATGGCAATGCGGACGTACGGGCCGAAGGCAGGTAGCGCCGCGTGCGCCCGATGGCTACGTCTTCAAAGGCGCCTCGGTCCGCCGGTGGGCCGTATCGCCAATCGATCATGAGACAATGCCGCATTCGTAATATGCCTAACCAAGATTCCCAAAAGCGTCCAACGAGCCGCGCCCGGCCGCAGCCGTTACCCCATGCCATGGCAGATTTCGCAGCACCCCCTTTCTCCCCTTCCGAACCCTCGTCGCGTCCAAAAGGCCGGTCGCGAGCGGCTTCGCCTAGCGACGAGCCCGAACCGGCGCCCGCTGCTGCCCGGCAGCAGCCACAGCCCGCGCGCGCCGCTGCCTCGGAGCCGGACGACGCCGTCCATTCGGTGGATGTCGATCCGCGCCAGGGCACGCTGTTGGGATTCGAGGTGCCGGCCGACATGATCGTCGCCATGACGAACGAGAGCGAGCCGGCCGAGGACGACCCTGCGGTGCCGATGGAGATTGGCGGTCCCGCACGAGGTACACCGACTGTCGAACAGGAGCCGACTATGGCTGAGACATCGAGCATCGGCGACGAACCTCCTGCAATCGAGAAGTCGATTGCTTCCGCGGCACCGCCTACTCCTGAAGGTCCGTTCGGGTTGGACCGGCCTGATCCGAGCGCAATCGCGATGACGCTCGCGTCGCTCGAAGACGCGTTCGTCGAGGAGCAGCGCGAAACCGCTGAGCGCTGGCGCCGTACGCGATGGTGGCTTGCATTTGCGCTCGCGGGGCTCGCGTTGCTGCTCGTCGTTTCAGTCGCCCAGACCATTGCGCTGATCGGCTTCGCTCATGGCGTACAGACGGCCCAGGCGGAAGAGCAAACGGCGTTGAACCAGCAGCAAGCCGCATTGGCGAGCCTGACGAGCGTCGTCTCGGCACCGCCCGCGGGCTTGCACTCGACCGATGGCCAGGTCTCGGCTCCCGATCAGGCATCCGCCGCACCGGCGGTCGACGCCACCCCGCCTCGGCCGGCAAAGCATGCCAGGCCGGCTTACTCACGGCATTCCAGGGAAAGAGAAAGGCAACGGGAAAGGGAAAGGGAAAGACAGAGAGAAAGGGCTATGTTCGGCGAGCATTGACCGCTTGCCAATTGCCTGGCGCCTGGCGGCCAAATTGTCAATTTGTGGCGGATTCTTGCCTCCCGGAAAAGGATACGATACAACGCTCTCGCGATTCGAAGGAGAATCGGGGTGGCGCGAGATCCTGGCCGGATCGGACGCTGCTTAGCGGCGAAGGCGGAGTGGGCCGCCGGTGCCTCGTCAAGAGAACCATACACAGATGACAACAAAAACTCGAAGGTCGACGCTGCCCGCGGGGGCGCGTTCGTGGCTGGCATGCGCTGCGGCCGTTGTTTTCGCTGGGTGTGCGGCGCCGGTCAAAGCGCCGCCGCCGTCCAAGGCGAGCGGCTGGACCCAGGACGAAGTCGTGGATTCCTACGTGTTCGGCTACCCACTGGTCGTCATGGCGACGGCGCGCGCCGCGGCGCTGGCGGGGGGCGGCACCGACGCGGGAACGATGCTCAACACGCTGCGTCCGGTTCCCATGGATACGTCCGACGGCGAAGGGTTGCCGCCGTGGGCCGACATCGACACATTGGCGGCCGACGCGTGGCTCGACTTGTCGCAAGAGCCCGTCGTCGTAGCGGTGCCCGACACGCATGGGCGTTTTCTCGATGCACGCGTGCTCGATATGTGGACGAACGTCGTTTGGTCGACGGGGCCGACGGCCAATTCGCGGACGGGGGCGCCCAAGCCGCAGACGATCGCGTTCGTGCCGCCGGGCTGGGACGGCAAACTGCCGTCGGGCGTCGTCCGCGTGGATGCACCCGAAAACAAACTTTGGCTTGGCGTGCGCATCGCGGCGCTCGACGCCCGCGCCGTGCCGGGAGCGCGCAGGCTGCAAAGCGAAGTGCGCGTCGCACCGCTTTCCATCTATCTTGCCGACGAACACGCCCGCCACGGCACACGCCGCCAGCGCACCAAGCACGAGCGCCCCGTTGAATCGGCCGCCGGCGCCGATGGTTTGCAAGAAAGCCTCGCGGAGGGCTCAGCGGGGCTCGCGGCGAACGCAGCAGCCGTCGCCGAGCTCGATGCAAACGGCTTCTTTGGCAAACTGGCGGAGGCATTGGGCGACAATCCGCCGTCGCCCCACGACACGCATGCCGTCGATATGCTGAGCGATATCGGCGTGAAACCTGGGCGAGCCGTCCATTTCCCCGACGGTTCGACTGGCGCGACAGCGGCTGGTCTAGCCGAAGGCATCGAGCGTGTGCAGACACCGCCTGTCAATGCCGTGTCCGGCAATGGTTGGAATTGGCTCGGTGACGGTGTTGGCCGTTACGGCGACGACTACGCGTTGCGCGCATACGCGACCTATGCCCATCCGGGCGTGGCGACGAAGCAGGACGAAGCCTTCCCGGCCACCTTGGTCGACGGTAACGGCCAGCCGCTCGACGGCAGCCATGATTACGTGATTCACTTCGGGCCGCGTGCGATGCCGCCCGTTCGCGCGTATTGGACGATCACGGCTTATACGCGCGACGGTGCGTTGGCACAAGGGCGTTTCCCGCACCATTCGATCGACTCGCACGATCGCGTGCGCCGCAATCGCGACGGCTCGCTCGACCTGTATGTTTCGTCGAAATCGCCGGGTCGAGTGCGTCAATCGAATTGGCTGCCTGCCCCGCAAGGGCCGTTCGAGCTCGTGATGCGGTTGTATGCGCCGCAGGCGAGCGCGACGAACGGTAGCTGGGCGCCGCCGAAGGTCGAGCGGCGATAGTCCAATGAGGGGCATAAAACGAATGGAGCGGGATTGATCGATCGTGAACGGGGCCGTGCGATGACGAGTGAACCGAAGGGCCGCGGGCTGGCCCGTCTCGGGGAGAGGATGCGGTGGCGGGGGGGGGGGCGCCCCGCCGGGCGGGGGGGGTTGGACCCGGCCGTGTTTTGGGGGGGGTGGTTTTTTTGGGGGGGGCCGGCGCGTAGTGACCGTTGCGGCG
>CBIHOQ010000047.1:0-44569 GCA_966212065.1 uncultured Burkholderiaceae bacterium | reverse complement strand
GGTCCTATTTAGGCGGCAGCGCCGACCGCCGCCGCTCGATGCCTGCTCGATGCCTATCTATCGCCGCAAACGCCTTCGCAGGGATAGGCCTTGCAGCAGCCGTTCATGCAGCTTCCGCAGTGCGCATCGCTAGCGTATCGAGCAGCATGCGCGCAGTGGCAAGGTTCGTTGCGCACGGCACGTCGTGGACGTCGCACGCGCGCACGAGCGCGTTGATGTCCGGTTCGTGCGGCTGCGGCGTCATCGGGTCGCGCAGGAAAATGACGAGGTCCACCTTCCCTTCGGCCAGCATGGCCCCAATCTGCAAGTCGCCTCCGTACGGCCCCGAGAGCAGGCGCTTAATGGTGAGCCCATGCGTATCGGCGATGCGCCCGCCTGTCGTGCCCGTCGCAATCAGATTGCAGTGGCGCAGCGTCGGCGCGTACTCGCCTGCCAGGGCGACGATGTCGTCTTTCTTGTGATCGTGCGCGATCAACGCAACGCAGGGGGTCATGGCGCAGCTCCTTCGTGTTTCAACTCAAAGTGAAAAGACCGGCGCTCGAATCGATCGGCGATGCTCGATTCGAGCAAGGCTCGACGCTCAAAACGTACCGGGATAAGCGCCGCCGTCGATGAGCCAGTTCTGGCCCGTAATGTAGCTCGCATGGGCGCTGCATAGGAAAGCGCACGCCTTGCCGAATTCTTCGGGCTGCCCGAGCCGCTGCGCGGGAATCCCGGCCGAACGCTCGCGCCGCGCTTCGTCGATGCTGACGCCTTTCGCCTGCGCCTGCGCGCTCAGCGTGGCGGCGATGCGATCGGTATCGAACAGGCCCGGCAGCAGGTTGTTGATCGTCACGTTGTGCTGCACCACCTTGCGGGCGACGCCGGCGACGAAACCGGTGAGCCCCGAGCGCGCACCGTTCGAGAGGCCCAGCACGTCGATCGGCGCCTTCACGGCCGAGCTCGTGATGTTGACGATGCGGCCGAAGCCGCGCTCGATCATGCCGTCGATCGTCGCCTGCAACAGCGCGATCGGAGTAAGCATGTTCGCTTCGAGCGCGCGGATCCAATCGTCGTGCGTGAATTTGCGAAAATCGCCGGGCGGCGGGCCGCCGGCGTTGTTGATCAGGATGTCAGGCGCGGGACACGCCGCCAGCGCGGCCTCGCGGCCCTCCGGGGTGGTAATGTCGCACGCCACGGTGCGGACCGACACGCCGGTCTTGGCGCGGATGTCGGCCGCGGTGGCTTCAAGCGTCTCCTGCGTCCGCGCAACGATGACGAGCGCGACGCCCTCGGAGGCGAGCGCCTCGGCGCAGCCGCGGCCGAGCCCCTTGCTGGCCGCGCAGACCAGCGCGGTGCGTCCTGCGATTCCCATGTCCATGCGTGTGTCCCTAATACGGATGCGCGATGGGGGCGATTGTAGAAGAATCGCCGCGACCGCGCCGAACGCCGCAGCGCAGGAGCGCAGCAGCGCGCACAGCCATCGCACGTCCATCGACGTGCCGCCGCGATAAAAAGCCGGGAAGCACGCGTCTTTGGGTAGACTTGCACAAACAACCTCCATCGGCGCCGCCCCGTGCCTGCCCCATGAAACAAGACAGCCGTTTCCCGAACCTGTTCATCCTCGATCATCCGCTGATTCAGCACAAGCTCACCCACATGCGCGACAAGGACACATCGACGCGCACGTTCCGCGAACTGTTGCGCGAGATCACGCTGTTGATGGGCTACGAGATCACGCGCGATCTGCCGATCACGACCCGGCGCGTCGAGACGCCGCTCGTCGAGGTCGAAGCGCCTGTGATCGCCGGCAGAAAACTCGCGGTCGTGCCTGTACTGCGCGCGGGCATCGGCATGTCGGACGGCTTGCTGGAACTGATCCCGTCGGCACGCGTCGGCCACATCGGCGTCTACCGCGACGCCGATCATCGCCCAGTCGAATACCTCGTGCGCCTGCCCGATCTCGAGGACCGCACGTTTATCCTGTGCGATCCGATGGTTGCGACAGGCTATTCAGCCGTTCACGCCGTAGACGTGCTGAAGCGGCGCGGCGTGGCCGGGGAGCACATCTCTTTTGTCGCACTGGTCGCGGCACCCGAGGGGGTCCAGGTATTTCAGGACGCGCATCCCGACGTCAAATTGTATGTGGCCTCGCTGGACTCGCATCTGAACGAGCACGCGTATATCGTGCCGGGTCTGGGCGACGCCGGCGACCGGCTGTTCGGCACGAAGAACTGATAGCCGCCGATAAACAGCAGCGCGCCGAATTAATCGGGGCACCATTCATTAAAACGCGTGGCGTGCCGATAAGCGATTTGTAAACCCTCCGCACCACCACGAGTCCGCCATGCACGGCACGTATAACTTCTGGCTCGTCGGGCTGTCGCTCGTAGTCGCGACGCTCGCCTCCTTCACCGCACTCGACCTGTCCGGGCGTATCGCTTCGGTGGCGCGTCGCCGCCAGCGCCATGCCTGGCTCGCGGGCGGCGCAGTAGCGATGGGCGTCGGCATCTGGTCGATGCATTTCATTGGGGTGATTGCGTACTCGCTGCCGATTCCCGTCGGTTACGACTTTAAGATTACGTCCGGCTCGCTGCTCATCGCGATCTTGGTCTCGTATTTCGCGCTGAGCGTCATCGCTCATGCGGCGCTCGACGGCAAGCGCCTGGGCGCCGCCGCCATTCTCATGGGCCTCGGCATTGCCGGCATGCACTACACGGGCGATGCGGCGATGCGCATGCAGCCGCCCATCCAATACGATCCCCGGCTCTTCGCCGCGTCGATCGTCATCGCGATCGTCGCATCGGGCGCCGCGCTCCTCATCGCCCACGCGCTGCGCGCCGAAGATCAACATCGCGTGCTCGTCAAGCGGGGCGCCGCCGCGCTCGTCATGGGCCTCGCAATCACCGGCATGCACTATACGGCCAACGCGGCCGCGAATTTCTTGCCGGGATCGATCTGCGGCGCGGCGGGCGGCATCGATCTGCGATGGCTCGGCACCACAATCACGATCTTCACGCTGGCCATCCTGATCGGGACGCTGATGCTGTCGCGCTTCGACGCACGCACGGCCGTGCTCACGCGCTCCGTTTCGCAATTGAATGGACGCATCGTGCACATGGCGGCATTCGACGCCCTCACCAATCTGCCGAACCGCCGCACGCTAACCGAGCGCATCGAACAAGCGATCCACTTCGGCAAGCTCCGCAGCAAGGCCCCGTTCGCCGTGTTGTTCATGGACCTGGACCGCTTCAAGACGATCAACGATTCGCTCGGGCATACGGTTGGCGACGAGGTGCTCAAGGCGTTTGCTCAGCGCCTGACCGATTGTGCGAGCGAAGGCGATACCGTGGCGCGTCTGGGCGGCGACGAATTCGTCATGCTCCTACGGCACGTCGACATGCCCCAGGACGCGCGGCGCGCGGCAGAAGCCGTGCTCGCGCGGATGCGCGAGAGCATCTGGGTGGATACCCAGCCGCTGCAGATCCTGCCGAGCATAGGGATCGCCCTGTTCCCCGGCGACGGCGAGACGGTCGAAACTCTGCTCAAGAATGCCGATGCCGCGATGTACGCCGCCAAGCGTGCGGGACGCGGCACGTGCCGCTTCTTCGAGTCGGATATGAGCGACGAAGCGACGCGCACGCTGCAGATCCAGCATGCGCTGCACGAGGCGCTCGCCAAAGACTACTTCTCGCTCCACTTCCAGCCGAAGTTCTACGGCCGGGACAATGCGCTCGCCGGTGCGGAGGCCTTGTTGCGGCTCAATCACCCGACGCTCGGGTTGCTCGCTCCCGCCGAATTCATTTCGATCGCCGAGCGCAACGGGCAGATCATTCCGATAGGCTATTGGGTCGTGCGCGAGACGTGCCGGCAGATTCGCCGCTGGCGCATGCAGGGCCTGTGCCCCGTGAAAATCGCGGTCAATTTGTCGCCGCGCCAAGTCGCGCAACCCGACCTCCTCGCGAAAGTCGCGGAGATCGTCTACCAAGAAGGTGCAAACGGCGACCGGATCATGTTCGAAATCACGGAAACCGCCGCGATGCACGATGTGCGCCGCACAGCCGACATGGTGCATGCCTTTCAGAGAAGCGGCTTCGAAGTGGCCATCGACGATTTCGGCACGGGCTACTCTAGCCTCGCGTACCTCCAGCGCTTCCGGGTGCGGCAGTTGAAGATCGACCGTTTCTTCGTCGACGGACTCGACTCGCACAGCGACGAGGGGACGGCGATCGTCTCGGCGATTATCGCGCTAGCCCACTCGCTCGGCATGGGCGTCGTCGCCGAGGGCGTCGAAACGGCGTCGCAGCATGAGAAGCTACAAGCGCTGAACTGCGACGAAATGCAGGGTTATCTGCTTGGCAGGCCGCTCACCGCCGAGGCATTCGGCATCCTGCTCGCAGGAAATCCGCAGGACGCCCCACGCGCGCCGAGCGCATCGGCTCCCGCCACCCCCCTCGTCTAGTCCGCCCCGACCCGGGCCGTCCCCGCCGCGACACCGCAAGCGGCGGCCCGGCGCCGTCTCCCCTGCCGTCACGCCATGGTAAAATCGCCGTCTGTTCTTCGGACGGCCCGCCAGACGCGCATTGCGCGGCCGCATTCACGAAGAAACGCCGCCCGACACCTGAACCGCCGGCATCACTCGCACGGTTCACACGAGGTTCGCACGCGGTTCACACGCGGTTCACACGATTCGCAATCGACAAAATCGCATCATGCGTGTGCAAGATGGGCACGCGCCACGGAGAAACGTATGGCTGGTCATTCCAAATGGGCCAACATCAAACATAAGAAAGCCGCCGCCGACGCCAAGCGCGGCAAGGTCTGGACGCGCCTCATCAAGGAAATTCAAGTCGCGGCCCGTATGGGCGGGGGCGAAATCGACTCGAATCCGCGCCTGCGGCTCGCGGTCGAAAAGGCCTACGACGCCAACATGCCGAAGGACAACGTCAACCGCGCGATCCAGCGCGGCGTGGGCGGCGTCGACGGCGCGAGCTACGAGGAAATCCGCTATGAGGGCTACGGGATCGGCGGTGCGGCCGTCATCGTCGACACGATGACCGATAACCGCACGCGTACCGTCGCGGAAGTGCGCCATGCATTCTCGAAGTTCGGCGGCAACATGGGCACGGACGGCTCGGTTTCGTTCCTGTTCGATCACGTCGGCCAATTCCTGTTTGCCCCGGGCACGCCCGAGGACAAGCTCATGGAAGCGGCGCTGGAAGCAGGCGCGAACGACGTCTTGACGAACGACGACGAAAGCATCGAAGTCCTGTGCGCGCCGAACGACTTCTCAAAGGTCAAGGAAGCGCTCGAAGCGGCGGGCTTCAAGGCCGAACTCGCCGAAGTCACGATGAAGCCGCAAACGGAAATCGAATTCACGGGTGACGACGCCGTGAAGATGCAAAAGCTGCTGGACGCGCTCGAAAACCTCGACGATGTGCAAGAGGTCTATACGAACGCCTCGATCGCGGACGAGTAAGGGACTGACAACATGAAACTACTCGTCGTCGGCTCCGGTGGCCGCGAGCACGCGCTCGCATGGAAGCTCGCGCAGTCGCCGCGCGTGCAACTCGTCTATGTCGCGCCCGGCAACGGCGGTACGGCGCAGGACGAGCGCCTGCGCAACGTCCCCATCGCCGATCTCGATGCGCTCGCCGATTTCGCGGAAAAAGAGCAGATCGCGCTGACCGTCGTAGGCCCCGAGGCACCGCTCGCCGGGGGCATCGTCAACCTCTTTCGTCAACGCGGCCTGAAGGTGTTCGGGCCCACGAAGGAAGCCGCGCAGCTCGAAAGCTCGAAGGATTTCGCCAAGGCGTTTATGAAGCGTCACGGTATTCCCACGGCCGAGTACGAAACGTTCTCCGCTGCGGCCGCCGCCCACGCCTACATCGACCGTCGCGGCGCCCCGATCGTCATCAAGGCCGATGGCCTGGCCGCCGGCAAGGGCGTGGTCGTCGCCACGACGGCCGACGAAGCGCATGCCGCCGTCGACATGATGCTGGCCGACAACAAGCTCGGCGACGCGGGCGCGCGCGTGGTCATCGAAGAATTCCTGTCGGGCGAGGAAGCGAGCTTCATCGTCATGGTGGACGGCAAGCATGTGCTGCCGCTTGCCTCGAGCCAAGATCACAAGCGCTTGCTCGATGGCGATCAAGGCCCGAACACGGGAGGCATGGGCGCTTACTCGCCGGCCCCCCTCGTCACGCCGCAACTGCACGCGCGCGTGATGCGCGAAATCATCCTGCCGACCGTACGCGGGATGGAAAAGGAAGGTATCCGCTACACGGGGTTCCTTTATGCCGGCCTCATGATCGATGCGCAGGGCAATCCGAAGACGCTCGAGTTCAACTGCCGCATGGGCGACCCGGAAACACAGCCGATCATGGCCCGCCTGAAAGGCGATTTCTCGAAGGTGATCGAAAGCGCGATCGCGGGCACGCTCGATACGGTGGAACTCGCGTGGGATCGCCGCACTGCGCTCGGCGTCGTGCTGGCAGCGCACCACTACCCCGATGCGCCGCGTAAAGGCGATCGCATCGACGGCATCCCGGCCGAGACCGACAGCGCGGTGACGTTTCACGCGGGCACTGCCCTCGTCGACGGCAAGCTCGTCACGGCGGGGGGGCGCGTGCTATGCGTCGTCGGCTTATCGGATTCGGTGCGCGGCGCGCAATCGGCCGCGTACGAAGCGATCAATAAGATTTCGTTCGACGGCATGCAGTATCGCCGCGATATCGGCTACCGCGCATTAAATCGCAAGCACTGACCATTCGCGGCACGCCGATCGCGCAAGCGCCTTGCGCTCGCTGTCACGTCCCGGGCCGCTCGCAGCCCGGCCCTTCGCCCTCTTCGTTTGCGTGACATCATGCCTGACACGACCTACGACGTTTCCTCCGTGCGCAGCTACTTGCAAGCGCTGCAAACGCGCATCGTCGACGCGCTCGGTACGCTAGAGAGCAAGCCTTTCGGCTCCGACGCTTGGGAGCGCCCGGCCGGCGGACATCTTCGCGGCGGCGGCGTCACGCGTATCCTCGAGGAAGGCGCGCTGATCGAACGCGGCGGCGTGGGCTTCTCCGACGTAGCGGGCGATCAACTGCCGCCGTCGGCAAGCGCGCTGCGGCCGCACTTGGCCGGGCGCGGCTTCGAAGCGATGGGCGTCTCGCTCGTCATGCACCCGCGCAACCCGTACTGTCCCACCGTCCACATGAACGTGCGCATGCTCGCAGCGACGAAAGAAGGCGAAGCACCCGTGTTCTGGTTCGGCGGGGGCATGGACTTGACGCCCTACTACGGCTTCGAAGAAGACGCGGCGCATTTTCATGGCGTCTGCCGCGACGCGCTGGCGCCGTTCGGCGCCGATCTGTACCCGCGCTTCAAGCGCTGGTGCGACGACTACTTTTTCCTTAAGCACCGCAACGAGACGCGCGGCGTAGGCGGTATCTTCTTCGACGATTTCGACGAACTCGGCTTCGAGCGCTCGTTCGCCATGGTAAGAAGCGTCGGCGATGCCTTCGTCGAAGCTTATCTGCCGCTGCTCGAAAGACGGCGCGATACGCCGTACGGCGAACGCGAGCGTGTGTTCCAAGGTTATCGGCGCGGCCGCTACGTCGAATTCAATCTCGTCTACGACCGTGGCACACTGTTCGGACTGCAAAGCGGCGGCCGCACCGAGTCGATACTGCTGTCAATGCCGCCTGTCGCGAACTGGCGCTACGACTGGCAGCCCGAACCGGGCACGCCCGAAGCGCGGCTTTACACCGATTTTCTGACGCCGCGCGATTGGGTTTGATGCCCACTCAGCCATCGACGAGGACCGACACCTGAATTCGACCGCCCCCGCCCCGTCTTGCACCTCGTCCGATGCTCAGCCGATGCTGCCGCGCCGCATCGGCCTGCTCGGCGGCACATTCGATCCGATTCATAACGGACACCTCGCGCTCGCGCGCCGATTCGCCGGGCAGCTGGCGCTGACGGAACTCGTGCTGCTGCCGGCCGGACAGCCCTATCAGAAGACGGGGGTATCCGCGGCGGAGCATCGGTTGGCGATGACGCGCGCGGCGGCCGCCTCGCTCGTGCTGCCCGGCGTCGCCGTCACGGTGGCGACGGACGAAATCGAGCGTGGCGGGCCGACCTACACCGTCGAGACGCTGGCGCGCTGGCGCGCGCGCGAAGGCCGCGACGCGTCGCTCGCCCTGCTCATCGGTGCCGACCAGTTGCTTCAGCTCGATACTTGGCGCGATTGGCGGCGGCTGTTCGAGTTTGCGCACGTGTGCGCCGCCACGCGGCCGGGCTTCGATCTATCGAGCCTGTCGCCCGCGCTCGCCAAGGAACTCGGCCCGCGCCGAGCCGACGCACAAGCGCTGCGCAGCACGCAAGCGGGGCATCTGCTCATCGACGACACACTGGCGCTCGACGTCTCGGCCACCGATATTCGCGCGCATCTGAAAGCAAAACTGGCGCACGATGCCACGCAGGCAAGCCCAACTCCGGCGCTGGGCGCCAAGCGCGGGCCGGCGCCCGAGCCGATTCCAGCGGCCGTCTGGGACTACATCCTTCAACATCACTTGTACCACCCGTAAAACATGGACATCCGCACCCTGCAGCGCGCAATCGTAGACGGTCTAGAAGACGTCAAAGCGCAAGACATCCGTGTCTTCAATACGACCCATCTCACGGCACTGTTCGACCGCGTCGTCGTCGCGAGCGGTAGCTCGAACCGGCAAACCAAGGCGCTCGCCTCGAGCGTGCGCGAGAAGGTGAAGGAAGCCGGCGGCGATATCATCAGCACCGAGGGCGAGGACATCGGCGAGTGGGTTCTGGTCGACTGCGGCGACGCTATCGTCCACATCCTGCAGCCCGCGCTACGCCAGTATTACAACCTTGAAGAAATCTGGGGCGACAAGCCCGTGCGCGTGAAGCTTACAACCACGAGCGGGTTCTCGGGTGCGCATGCGAGCGAGCCGGAGGATGGGAGCGAGGATGAGGACGAGGCCGTTGAACCCGCGTCCTCCGCCAAACCGGCGCGCAAAAGCGCCCCTCGCAAGAGCGTCGCCCGCAAGAGCCCGGCGCGTAAAAGCAGCGTCAAGTAACTACATCGGGGGCTACGCGCCACCGCGTTGGGGACGAGGCAACGAGGCGCGCCCGCGAGACCGTAGACTTGCATGAAACTCCATATCTTGGCCGTCGGCCACAAGATGCCCGACTGGATCTCGACCGGCTTCGACGAGTACGCGAAGCGCATGCCGCCCGAGTTGCGCATCGAGCTGCGCGAGATCAAGCCCGAGCCGAGGACGGGCGGCCGTTCGGCGCAAAGCGTGATGGCGGCCGAGCGCCAGCGCATCGAGGCCGCGTTGCCGAAGGCGGCGCGCGTGGTGGCGCTCGACGAGCGCGGCCGCGATTGGACGACCATGCAACTGGCGGGCGCTCTGCCCGATTGGCAGCGCGAGGGCCGCGACGTTGCCTTCGTGATCGGCGGTGCGGACGGGCTCGATCCGGAACTCAAAGCCCGCGCGGAGTTGCTGCTGCGCATCTCGAGCTTGACGCTGCCGCACGGCATGGTCCGCGTGCTGCTCGCAGAACAGCTTTACCGCGCGTGGAGCATCACGCAGAATCACCCCTATCATCGCGTCTGATGCGGCGTCCCTCCTCGTGACCGGGCGCCTACGCCCAACGAGAACGAAGGACACATGCCGCTGCCGAATACCCGCCAGTCTTACCGTTACGTCTACCTCGCTTCGCAAAGCCCTCGTCGGCAGGCATTGCTCGCGCAACTGGGCGTGCAGATCGAGCCGTTGCTGCCGCGACCGGACGAAGATGCAGAAGCCCTCGAGGCCGAGCAGGCCGGCGAATCGGCCCACGACTACGTGCGGCGCGTCTGCGCGGCGAAAGCGCACGCGGCCCGCGCACGGCTCGTGGCGGGCGCTCACGCACCGGCGCCGATCCTCGTCGCCGATACGACCGTAACGATCGACGATGCCATCCTCGGCAAGCCGAACGACGTCGAGCATGCCGTGCAAATGCTCGCTCGCCTCGCCGGACGCGAACATGGAGTTTTGACGGCGGTGGCCGTCATCGACGCCGACGGCGCGCTGCTGCCGCCGGCGTTATCGAGCTCGACCGTGCGTTTCGCCAGTGCCCCGCTCGCAGCGCTGACGCGCTATGCGATGACCGGGGAGCCGATCGGTAAAGCCGGCGGCTACGGGATCCAGGGCCGCGCCGCCGAGTTCATCGAGCGGATCGAAGGTTCCTATTCGGGTATCATGGGTCTGCCCCTATTTGAGACGGCTGCGCTGCTGCGCCAAGCGCGCGTCGACTTCTGAAGCCGACATGAACGAAGAAATTTTGATCAATGTCACCCCGCAGGAAACGCGGGTCGCGCTAGTCCAGCAAGGTGCCGTACAGGAACTGCATGTCGAGCGCACCCTCTCGCGCGGGCGCGTGGGCAACGTCTACCTGGGTAAGGTAGTGCGCGTGCTGCCGGGTATGCAATCGGCGTTCATCGATATCGGCCTCGAGCGCGCCGCCTTCCTGCACGTCGCGGATATCTGGCACCCCCGCTTGGCGGGCGAGCACGCAGCCGTACAGCAGCCCATCGAGAAAATCGTCTACGAAGGCCAGACGCTAACGGTACAGGTCATCAAGGACCCGATCGGCACGAAAGGGGCCCGGCTTTCGACGCAGATCAGCATTGCGGGGCGCACGCTCGTGTATTTGCCGCAAGAGCCGCATATCGGAATTTCGCAGAAGATCGAGAGCGAGGCCGAACGCGAGGCGATCCGCGCGCGTCTGACTGCTGTGCTGCCGGCCGACGAGAAAGGCGGCTATATCGTGCGCACGATCGCGGAAGACGCGTCGAGCGAGGAGTTGGCCAGCGACGTCGCCTATCTGCGCAAGACTTGGGCGACTGTCGTCTCGCAAGCGCAGCGCTTGCCGCCTACGAGTCTGCTCTACCAAGATCTGAATTTGTCGCAGCGCGTGCTGCGCGATTTCGTCACGGACGAAACCACGCGAATTCAAATCGACTCGCGCGAGACGTTCCAAATGCTCACCGAATTCGCCGCGGAGTTCACCCCCGCGGTGAGTTCGAAACTGCATCACTACACGGGCGAACGGCCGCTGTTCGACCTGTACAACATCGAAGCCGAGATACAGCGTGCGCTCTCGCGCCGCGTCGATTTGAAATCCGGCGGCTACTTGATGATCGATCAAACCGAAGCGATGACGACGATCGACGTCAACACGGGCGGTTATGTCGGGGCGCGCAGCTTCGACGACACGATCTTCAAGACCAATCTCGAAGCCGCGCACACGATTGCCCGTCAACTGCGGCTGCGCAATCTCGGCGGCATCATCATCATCGACTTCATCGATATGGAGAACGCCGAGCATCGCGACGCGGTGCTCGGGGAATTGAAGAAGGCGCTGGCGCGCGACCGCACGCGCTCGACCGTGAACGGATTCTCCCAACTCGGGCTTGTCGAGATGACGCGCAAGCGCACGCGCGAATCGCTCGCACACGTGCTGTGCGAGCCTTGCCCCGTCTGCGAAGGCAAAGGGCAGGTGAAAACCGCGCGCACCGTCTGCTATGACGTACTGCGCGAGATCATGCGCGAGTCGCGGCAGTTCAATCCGCGCGAGTTCCGTGTCGTGGCAGCGCAGGAAGTTATCGATTTATTCCTCGACGAAGAATCTCAGCACCTAGCGATGCTGATCGACTTTATCGGCAAGCCCGTATCGCTGCAGGTGGAGTCGAATCTGAGCCAGGAGCAATACGATATTGTGTTGATGTAGCGGGCCGCTGACCGTCATAAACCCAGCGTCGGCCCGCGCGGCGCACCAATCCTTGCATGAAAACGGGCGGCTGAGCCCGCCCGTCGACCCGTCAGCGGCCGTGCCACCCGCGGCCGCCCCCGCCGTGATGATGTCTCCCGTCCCCGCCGCCGAATCCGATTCCTATCCCGATCGATGGCTCCGCATAGGCCGGGTAAGCGGGGTAAGCGGGGTAGTAGCCCGGTGCGTAATAATCAGCGCCATATCCATAACCATAGGCCGGTTGCGCCGGCGCGACGACACAGCCCGTCAACGAACCGGTGAGCGCCGCCGACGCAAGCGCGATGGTTAGGACAACGAATGACTTTCTCATGGCATTCTCCTGTTCATAGTTAGACGAGTTCGGTCGCCCCGCGTTCTGTGGTCAGTTGTGTCAGTGCGTAAAAGCTGTAATCCGCGTGGTAATGCAAAACGGCGTCCAGCGCATTCGTAATACGTGCCACATCGATCCGTCGACACATCGACACATCGATACCGAGCAAAAATCGCTATCTGCTGCGCCTTTCCCCAAAAATCACCTAGAATTTTTTTAGTATGTGATTTGCAAGGAGAGGGCCATGGCCGAATCGATGGGCGACACCGTCGTAGGTGCGATTTTGCTGATCGCAGTGGTGATCATCGTTGCATCGCACTATCGCCGAGAGCACCAGAAGGCGCGATGGCTGCACCGGATGGACAACATGCGGCTGTGGGACAGGCTTAGGCAGCGCCACTGACAAGCGAGGGACAAGCGAGGGACAAGCGAGGACGCGTCCACTCGCGTCGTATGGAGGAAAGCATGCTCGAAGAAGACGCGCTCTGGCAAATGACACAGTACGAAGGCTTCGAAATTCATGTCGCCCCGCTCTCCCAAGACCAGGGCGAGGAAAGTCGGCCCGGTCCCATAGCCGGCGAAAGTTATACCTATATCGGCTATGTGTGCCATCCCGGCGCGGACCCGAAAGTCCCGGGTCACGCGGTGCCGTTCCATGCGGACGGCGACGTCGGCTTTCCGAGCGCCGAGGCAGCCCTTGACGAAGGCATGCACGTGGGGCGCACCATCGTCGATGGTACGCATCCGGATTTGAGCGTGCTGCCGCTCGTGACCGGCGGCGTTTGAATTCGGCGGATCGCGAGCACGAGAAGCGAACGCCGCCGTGGGTAAGTTTTAAGCGCCGCCCGCGTCAAGCCGCCTGCTGCTGATACTGGATTCGATGCAGATGCGCGTAGAGGCCGTTTTGCCCCAACAGGGCGCCGTGGCTGCCCTGTTCGACGATCCGGCCCCCTTCCATGACGAGAATTCGATCGGCGCGCTCGATCGTCGAGAGCCGATGCGCGATAACGAGCGTCGTGCGCCCTTTCATCAGCGTTTCGAGCGCCGCCTGCACGTGCCGCTCGGATTCCGAATCGAGCGCCGACGTGGCTTCGTCGAGAATCAAGATCGGCGCGTCCTTGTAAATCGCGCGCGCGATCGCCAACCGCTGGCGCTGTCCGCCCGACAGGCGCATGCCGTTGCCGCCCACCAGCGTGTCCATCCCCTCCGGCATCGCCTGAACCGTATCCCACAGATTCGCCGCCGCGAGCGCGGCCTGGACGCGCGCACGGTCGGGTGTACAGCCGTAAGCGACGTTCGCCGCGATCGTGTCGTTGAACAACATCACATCTTGGCTGACCATCGCGACCTGGCTGCGCAAGTTGTGGGTGTCGTACTCGTGGATCGGTACGCCGTCGACGAGAATCTGCCCGCTCGTCGGCGCAAAGAAGCGCGGCAGCAGGTTGACGAGCGTCGTCTTGCCGCTGCCCGAGGGACCGGCCAGCGCGATCATTTCTCCCGGCGCCGCGGTGAACGACACGTGATCGAGCGTCAGACGATCGGGCGCGCCATAGGTGAACGTGACGTCGCGAAACTCGATTTCGCCGCGCGCATGATCGAGACGGCGCGTGCCGCCGGCCGGCTCGAGCGGCTCGTCGATCAGCCCGAAGATCAGTTCGGCCGCCGTCATGCCGCGCTGCAACGGTTGATTCACGTCGATCAAATGCTTGAGCGGCGAAATCACCAGCAGCATCGACGTGACGAACGCGACGAAACCGCCGACAGTCGTCTGGTTATGCGCCGATTGCACGACGGCGACCGTAATGACGATCGCAAGGGCGAACGACGCCAAAATTTGCGTGAGCGGCTGCGCGAGCCCGCCCGCCACTGTCATGCGCATGGCATAGCCGCGCAGGCGCTGGCTCATCGCGGTGAAGCGATTCATCTCGTACGCTTCGCCGTTATGAACTTTCACGACCTTGTAGCCCGCCACCGTCTCCTCGACGATGTAGGCGAGCTCGTTCGTGAGCGTCTGCTGCTCGCGGCCCAGCCGGCGCAACCGCCGGTTGATCTTGCTGACGAGCCAGCCGATGCCCGGCAGGATCAGCGCGACGACGAGTGTCAGGCGCCAGTTCAAGTAGAACAGGTAGCCGAGCAAAAAGACGACCGACAGCGAATCGCGCACGAGCGTCACCATCACGCTCGTCAAGACGCTGAGGATTTGATTGACTTCGAAGACGACGGCGTTGATGACGGTGCTGGCCGTCTCGCGTTGGAAGAACGAGGCGCTTGTGTGGATCAAGCGCTGAAACATATCGAGCCGCAGTTGCAGCAGGATACGGTTCGAAACGTATGACAGCAGATACTGCGACGCGTATTGCGAAACCCCGCGCACGATCGCAAGGCCGATGACCGCAAGCGGGACAAACCACTTCGCGGAACTGCTGGCATTGGCGCCGAAGCCGCGATCGAGCAACGGCTTCAAGAGTGCGGGAATACCGGCGTCGGTCGCGGCGGATAAGCCCATCGACGCGACGGCGAGCACCATCACCCAGACGACGGGCTTCAGATACGGCCACAAGCGCCGCATGACGGCCGACGTCGACGTTTGCGCGCCGCCGACCGTTTTTCTCAAGGTGGCTTGAGTTTCCAAGGTGTTCCTTAGGTTGGCGCGCGTTGTTCTGTTCTTACAGAGGCTCTTGCGCATGTTCGGCCGACGATGGGCACGCCGTCTGCGGACAGACGCGCGATCCGCGCACTGCGTCACGACAAAAGCGACATATTATAGCCGCGGCACACCGCGCGAACGGTCGGCGCCGTGTACCCAATGGGTATACTGGCGGTTTTGCCGACAATCAACCGAGCGCGTCCGCCGTGACTTCTCCGCAAACCGCATCCGTTAGCGCGCAGCGCCCCTCGCTGGGCGTCGCAATCATCGCGTTGAATGCGCAGGGTAGGATCGCCGAATGTCTGGACGCCCTGCGATTCGCTGACGATATCGTCGTCGTCGACGGTGGAAGCAGCGACAACACGGTATCGATCGCAAAAGAGCACGGAGCCCGCGTGATCGTCTCTGCCGATTGGCCCGGCTTCGGCCCACAGAAGAACCAGGCCGTTGCCGCACTCGCCACCGACTGGATTCTGTCCGTCGACACCGACGAAGTGGTCACGCCCGAACTCGCCGAGGCCATTCGCCAGGCGCTCGAGGCGCCGCGCGCGAACGTCTATGCGCTCGACCGCCTCTCCGGTTTTTGCGGACACTGGGTACGCCATAGCGGATGGTATCCCGATTGGGTGCCCCGCCTCTTCAAGCGGGGCATGGCGCGCTTCTCGGACGATTTGGTCCACGAGAGGCTGCTCTTCGATGCGCGCGCCGAGCGACTGGCGGGTCGCCTTCTGCACTACTCCTATGACGACTTCGAAACGGTCTTGCGCAAAATGAACGCCTACTCGAGCGCGGGTGCGCAACAGCGCATGAACGCAGGCAAGCGCGGCGGATTCGGGCGAGCGGTTATGCGCGGCTGGTGGGCGTTCATGAGAACCTATCTGCTACGAGGCGGAATCTTGGACGGACGAACGGGATTCATGATCGCCGTCTTCAACGCCGAAACGGTCTACTACCGGTTTCTCAAGCTCGCGCGAGCCGCCAAGGACGCGCCAAGACCGTGAGAGCGCGCGGCCAATGGTAATATCGGCCCGTTCGTCGATAGCCCGAGGCGCACCTACGCGCTACTCCCACCTCAGAAGCGGCAAGCTCCACCCGATGTTTTCGATCGTTATCCCAACCTGGAACAACCTGCCTTATCTGAAGCTCGTCGTCGACAGCTTACGACGCCACTCGCAATACGAGCATCAGATAATCGTCCATGTTAACGACGGCAGCGACGGCTCGCTCGCGTGGGTGCGCGAGCAGGGGATCGAGCATACGGCGTCGCCGAGCAACATCGGCATCTGCCACGCGGTGAACCTTGCAGCCGCCCGCGCGCAACGCGACTATGTCGTCTACATGAACGATGACATGTACGTATGCCCGGGCTGGGACGCAGCGCTCGCCCAGCGCATCGAAACGATGCCGTCCGACCTGTTCCTACTCTCGGGCACCATGATCGAGCCCGTGGACACGGGCAACCCGTGCGTCGTCGTGTACGACGCCGGCCGCGACGTCGACGGCTTCCGAGTGGACGACCTTCTCGCCACCGCGCCGCGGCTACAGCGCGCGGACTGGCTCGGCGCAACTTGGCCTCCGACGCTCGTGCACCGCGACTGGTGGAACAGAGTCGGCGGCTATAGCAGCGAGCTATCCCCGGGAATGAGCAGCGACAACGATTTCTCGATGAAGCTATGGAATGCCGGCTGCCGCGTATTTCTCGGCGCCGGCGACAGCCTTGTGTACCATTTTCAGCAGAAATCGACCGGCAAAATCGTCAAAAACGATGGCCGCGGACAATTTCTGAACAAATGGGGAATGACGCAATCGACGTTCGATCGTTACTACCTGCGTCGAGGCGAGCCGGCCGAAGGGTGCGTCGAACTCGAAACGCCCGCCGCCCGCGGCAAGCTGAAACGCGCCCTACTGCGCTCACGCATCAAGCGCGCGCTGTCATCGATCTAACATGGGCCGAAACGTTCGCTGCCCACGGCTGGTTGAATCGATAATCAACGTTGCCCCGGCCGGGCGTCGGCAACAGAAACGTCTAAGAAGGAGAATGAGTTGCAACAGGTTTTGACCGCGCCGGCCGCGCTACCCCAGTCATATCGGCTAACGGCCGCTCGCGTCGCTGCAATCGCCGCGCTTTGCTTAGTGCCGATATCCACGGCGCTCACCAACGTGGCCTGCGGCCTCTTCGTTTTAGCGCTCTTGAGCTCCCCCGAGTTTTGGCGCAAGCTGCCGTCCATGCTGCGGCACGGCGCTGCACTGGCCGCATTACTGCTGCTAGCGGCGCTCACAGCCAGCATCGCATACAGCGCCGCCGGACCACACGAAGCGTGGTCGTGGATGGGGAAATATCTCAAGCTGCTGCTTCTGCCATTCGCGATTGTTGCCTTCGAGGATTCGGAATGGGAGGGCATCGCCCGCTGGAGCCTCTTCATTACGCTCTGCATCATTCTCTTGCTTTCGACGACCAATTACTTTGGCATTACGTCCATCGGGCCGTCGTACATCGCATCGGATCCGATGGCGCGGGCTTTGGTGTTTAGAAACCGGATCGCGGACGGGCTGTTCGGCGCGCTCTTGTTCTATCAAGCCGCCGATTTCGCACTAGCCGCGCGCAACATCCGCCAGCGCCTTGGCTTCGCCCTGATCGCGATGCTCGCACTGGCTAATGTGCTCGTGATGCTGCAAGGCCGGACGGGACAAGTGATCGTCGTGCTGTTCGCGCTCGCCGCGACAGCGCGGACTGCTTGGCAAGCGCGCGGCAAGTTGCGCCCGCATGCCGCTCTCTTTGCGCTCGCATTGCTGACAGCGGCAACCGCGCTCGTCGTATTCGCCTGCACCATGCACGGCAATCGAATACAGCAAGTCGCCAGCGAGGTTCGGGCCTATCGTCAGACCGATGCGGTCACGTCGACGGGGCTGCGCCTCGAATGGTATCGCAAGAGCTTCGAGCTCATTCGCGCCCGCCCTCTCATGGGCTACGGCGCAGGCGGCCTTGGCGCGGAGTTCGAAGAAATGACAAGGGGTGAGACGGGCGCCAAGGGCATGATGACGTCGAATCCGCACAACGAATACTTGTTGATGGCGGTGCAGCTGGGCATCCCCGGCGTGCTCCTACTCGCGAATTTGATCGTTCAGGTCGGCCGCTACGGCGCGCGGCTCCGGCCGCATTCACGTCACCTGTTGCTCGCGTGGCTGGCCATATTCGCCATCGGCGGCCTTGCGAACTCGTTGTTGCTCGACTTCGCGGAAGGCCATATGTTCGCGCTGTTAAGCGGCATCCTGCTCGGATGCGGCTATCGCGGCATCGCGCGCAAAACGTCCGAAAGAGCCTAAGCGCCGGAACCCGCCCTGCCGAACTGCATACGCGAGTGTTCTGAACTCCGCCTAAGCGCCCGGCCGGTGGCCGAGCGCTGAGGTATCGATGACCGCGACGTTGTCGCGGGTCCGCGCTTCGCCGGATCCGCGCGCCACCGGCAGTCCGAGCATTTCGGCCACCGCACCGATCACCCGGCTCGTAGGCAACGTCACGAGACATTCGCTCGTGCTTTCCACATGCCGCTGGCAACCCTCTTGCATGCACGGCACGCACGCACCTTCGCCTTGCAGAAGATAGACATTCCCGCGCCGCCCCGAGCCGACAAGCGGCCATGGGTTCGAGCCGGCTTGCCAGCCTTTCGGCCAGGGGCCCCAACGCACCGCGTCGGACGGACCGAACAGCGCGACCGTCGGTGTACCGGTAGCGGCCGCGATATGCGTCGCGCCGGTATCTGGCCCGATAAAGATCTTTGCCCGCCGGTACATTTCCGCGCTTTCGCCGAGGGAGAACTGGCCAACGAAGTCGAGCACGGGTTCGCCTGCTGCCGCGACAACCTGGTTCGCATACTCGCGCTCGGCCGCCGCCGGCCCACCGCTCAACGCGACGACGAAGCCCCGCGCACGCAGCCAACGAATCAACTCGGCCCAGCCTTCGATATGCCAGCGCTTGTAGATGAACATCGGTGACGGATGCAGCACGGCCAAGACCTGCCCTTGCGCGGCGCTGAACCGCGCATCGAACGCAGCGCGCCGCGCAGGATCGTCGCCAATGCCGGGCGGCACGACTTCCGCGATCGGCTCGATGCCGAGCACGCGCGCGAGCTCGACGCTGCTTTCAACGGTATGTACCGTTTCGTGATGATTGAGTGCGATGCCGTCGAGAACGAAACGCTTGAGCCGCGTGATGCGATCGGGATCGACGAGCCCGATGCGCGTCTTTCCGGCAAACCAAGCATAAAACCGCGGCCTATCCGAGCTCACCGCCGCGCACGCTAGGTCGTAGCGACGCCAGATGCGCACGGCATCGGCGAATCGCTCCCGTAGTCGCGCGCGCTGAGCCACGACGATCACGCGGTGCACGTCGGGATTGTGTTCGAGCACGCCCTGCGTGCCGCGAAAGACCAGCATGTCGATTTGGGCGTCCGGCCACCTGGCCTTCAACGACCGAACGATCGGCGTCGTCAAGAGGACATCGCCGATACGGCGGGTACACACGACAAGTATCGTTCGTGGCGGGCGCGCCAAAACGAGGTGGGACTTTGCTCCCGCGGGCGAAGCGTTCTCCGTCATTTTCCTTGCCCTACGCCAACGCGGCTTCGCGCTCGTCGAGGAGCGAAAGCGTGGCCGCCGTTACTTGCGCAACGGGAATATCGTCGACATTCGGCCCCGCGCGCAGCACCGCATGCGGCACCCCAAGCGGATGCCAGCGCAGATATTTTTCCGGGCGATCCTCGAATAGCGCCACGACAGGCACCCCGAGCGCCGAGCCGAAGTGAACCGGAGCGCTGTCGGCCGATACGATGAGATCGAGCACGCTCGCCGCAGCGACGAGATCGGGCACAGCAGCCGGTGCAAGCACACGGGTATGCGCTGGCATCGACGATTCGAGCTCGCGCGTATCGCTCGGATCGCGAAATACGACGACATCGGCGCGCTCTGCCAGCGCCTCGGCCAGCTCACGCCACTTATGCAGGCTCCACCGCCGCGGCTCCGCCTTGTTCGAGACGAAAAGCCCAACCCGCGCGCGACGCTTCGGCGCAAGGGCGGACTCCCAGTTGGCCTTCCGCACTGGATCGGGGAACAGCCGAAGCCGAACATGCAGGGCGTCCGTGGCGATACGCGCAAGCTCCGGCATCAGCGCGAAACCGGACAGCGCTTCATGTCGCATCGGCCGGCTGACGACATGTTCCGGCTTGCGATCGTCGAATTCGGTTTCAGCGTCGTGCCAGCGGCATGCCTTGGCGCACAACTGGCTAGCGAACTGAACGCTGCTTTTATGCACGCCCCCGTTGGGGACGACGACAAGATCGAACGCGAGCCGCCGCAACCGGACGATAAGCCGCAACCGATCGATCAACGCATTGAACCTGCCCGGCCGGTCGTTCCGCTCACACTGCTTGCTGTACACGTAGGTATGCACGGCGGTGATGTCTGGATTGCGCTCGAGCACGGCACGGTTGTATTTGCTCGCGAGCACATGAACCTCGGCTTGCGGCCACTGCTGCTTGAGCGCATGTAAGAACGCAGTCGTGCAGACCATGTCCCCGAGAAAATCGATGCGAATGACGAGTAGGCGCTTCATGTCATCAAGTCGAATCAGTAAACGATCTCGACTGCGCTCTCGGCAAACGCGCCGCGCAAGTCCGCAAGCAAGTCGTCCGTCGGTCGAACACGCCACCCGTCGCCGAGACGCATCTCGCCTTGCGCGTGCGCATTGCTGTAATGAATTTGAACCGCGAGCCCGTTCGCAGCGGCTGGCGGCCGTTGCCTGCCGGCGTCCCCGCGCCCGCCCCGCGCATTCGGCGCGCTCTGCGCCGCCGGCGCGACCGCCTCTTCACGCGGCGCGCAATACGCTTGCAGCACCCGCTTGAGCACCGCCGCATCGGCGTTGCCGTTCATGCAAACCTTCACGGCCTGCGCGTAGCGGCTGCGCGCACGCTCGAGATCCATCACCGAATCGACCGTGAAGCGAATCCCGCCCGTGAACGCATCGTTGCGCGCCTGCCCCTGCACGACGAGCAGTTCGTCTTCCTTGAACAGCGCTCTATTCGCCTCGTACTGTTCGTTGAAGACCGTCACTTCGCACTGGCCCGTGCCGTCGTCGAGAAGCGCAATCAGCATCTTGCCGCGCTGGGTCATCTGCGTGCGCAGCGACGCAATGATGCCGGCGACGAGCTTGTCGCGCCCTTCCTTAAGATCGGCGAGCTTCATGCGTACGAAGCGCCGCACCTCACCCTTGTAGGCATCGAATAAATGCCCCGACAGATAAAAGCCGAGCGCAGACTTCTCTTCCTGCAGCTTGCGCTTGTCGTGCCAAGCCGGCTCGTCCACGAGCTCATGGCCTCGCGACGGCGCATCGCCCATGTCGAACAGGCCCGCTTGCATCGCGTTGGCACTCGCTTGATCGGCCGCTTCCATCGCGAGCGGCACCGAAGCGATCAACTGCGCACGATTCTCGTGAATCGAATCGAACGCGCCGGCCCGAATCAACGCCTCGACCGTGCGCCGGTTCACAACACGCCGGTCGATCCGCGCGCAAAAATCGAAGAGATCGGTAAATGGCCCTTCCTCGCGCGCACGCAGGATTTCTTCAATCGCGTTCTGTCCG
This sequence comes from uncultured Burkholderiaceae bacterium, assembly GCA_966212065.1. Lineage (GTDB taxonomy): Bacteria > Pseudomonadota > Gammaproteobacteria > Burkholderiales > Burkholderiaceae > Trinickia. The sequence continues at coordinate 23,167 of CBIHOQ010000047.1, read as the reverse complement.
CTGCCCTTGACCGCGCCCAAGCCGTAACGGATGGTGCGCGAACGCTTACCGTCGGCTTCGGCCACAGGCTCGAAGCGATACGCCGAGCAGTTGACGTCGGGCGGCAGCACGGCGATGCCATTGGTCTTGCAATCCTCGTAGAGGATCTTGACTTTGTCGGTGTCGTCCATGGCCAAGCTCATGTTGGCCGCCATGAATTCAGCCGGGTGGTGCGCCTTGAGCCAGGCCGTGTAGTACGCGAGCAGCGCATAGGCCGCCGCATGCGATTTGTTGAAGCCGTAGCCCGCGAACTTCTCCATCAAATCGAAGATTTCGTCGGCTTTCTCGCCCGTGAGGCCGTTCTTCGCAGCGCCCTCGCGGAACAACTCGCGATGCTTGGCCATTTCCTCGGGCTTTTTCTTGCCCATCGCGCGGCGCAGTAAATCGGCGCCGCCAAGCGAGTAGCCGCCGATGATCTGCGCCATCTGCATCACCTGCTCCTGATAGACCATGATGCCGTAGGTCTCTTTCAGAACAGGTTCGACGCGCGGGTCCGGATACTCGACGATCTCCCGTCCGTGCTTGCGCGCGCAGAAGCTCGGGATCAGATCCATCGGGCCAGGACGATAGAGCGCCACGAGCGCAATGATGTCCTCGAAGCGGTCGGGCTGCGCATCCTTGAGCATGCCCTGCATGCCGCGGCTTTCCAACTGGAACACGGCAACCGTATTCGCTTTCTTGAGGATCGAGAACGACGCCGGATCGTCGAGCGGCACTTGCGCGAGCGACCAATCGGCCTTCGCCGGATCGAGCCGGCGAATGTACCGCTCGGCCCAATCGAGAATCGTCAGCGTGGTCAAGCCCAGGAAGTCGAACTTGACGAGGCCGACCGCTTCCACGTCATCCTTGTCGTATTGGCTGACAACGCCGGCGTCGTCGCCCTGCGTATAGAGCGGACAGAAATCGGTCAGCTTGCCCGGGGCGATCAGCACGCCGCCCGCGTGCATCCCGACGTTGCGCGTCAAGCCTTCGACGCGCTGCGCAAGCTCGAGCAGCTGCCGCACTTCGTCTTCGTTGTCGTTGCGCTCTTGCAGGAGCGGCTCTTCCTTCATCGCATCGGCGATGGTCACGTGCTTGCCCGGCTTGAACGGAATCAGCTTCGCCACGCCGTCGGTAAAGTTGTAGCCGAGATCGAGCACGCGGCCGATGTCGCGCACGGCGGCTTTGGCCGCCATCGTGCCGAACGTCGCGATCTGCGAGACCGCATCGGCGCCGTATTTGCCCTTCACGTACTGAATGACGCGATCGCGCCCTTCCTGGCAGAAGTCGATGTCGAAGTCGGGCATCGACACGCGCTCAGGGTTCAAGAAGCGCTCGAACAGCAGGTTGTAGCGCAGCGGGTCGAGATCGGTGATGCCTAGCGCATAAGCGACGAGCGAGCCCGCGCCCGAACCCCGGCCCGGCCCCACGGGCACGCCGTTGTTCTTTGCCCAGTTGATGAAATCGGCCACGATCAAGAAGTAGCCTGGAAAGCCCATCTTGATGATCGTTCCGCACTCGAAATCGAGCCGCTGATAGTAGGTGTCGCGTGCTTGCGTGCGCTCGGTCTCGTCGGGATAAAGCTCGACGAGACGCTTTTCGAGCCCATCCTTCGACAACTGCACGAGGTAATCGTCGAGCGACATGCCATCCGGCGTCGGGAACAGCGGCAGCTTCGGCTTGCCGAGTTCGAGCGTCAAATTGCAGCGCTTGGCGATTTCGACGGTATTGGCGACGGCCGAGGGGATGTCGGCGAACCGCTCGGCCATCTCCGCTTGCGTGCAAAAGCGCTGCTCCGTCGTAAAGCGCTTCAGGCGCCGCGGATTCGCGAGAATGTCGCCTTCGGAAATACATACACGCGCTTCATGCGCGGTGTGGTCGTCCGCGGTCATGAACTGGATCGGATGGGTCGCGACGACGGGCAGCTTCAATGACGCGGCGATCGCCACCGCTTGGTGTACGTACGCTTCGGCGCCCGGCTGCGCGTAGCGCTGCAGTTCGATGTAGAAGGCATTCGGGAAACGAGCGGCCCAGCGCTGCGCACAGCGTTTGGCCGCCTGCTCGTTGCCGGCTGCGAGCGCTAGGCCGATGTCGCCTTGCTGCGCCCCCGATAATGCGATCAGGCCCTCGCTGAGCGGCGAATCAAGCCATGCCGCGTCGATCTCCGCGCGGCCGCGGTATTGGTTCGTGAGCCACGCCTTCGACAACAGTTCGCACAGATTCAGATAGCCGCGCCGGTTCTTGACGAGCAGCAGCAGCCGCGACGGCTTATCGCGATCGTCGGGGTTCATGACCCACACGTCGCTGCCCGCGATCGGCTTCACGCCTTTGCTGCGCGCTTCCTCATAGAACCGGACGAGACCGAACGCGTTCGCGAGATCGGTCAATGCGAGCGCGCCCTGGCCGTCATCGGCCGCCGCCTTGACGATGTCGTCGAGACGCACGATGCCGTCGGCAATCGAGAATTCGGAGTGGACGCGAAGATGAACGAAGCAGGGATCTGACATGGGCCGTATTGTACATCCGGCCTCGGCCTCGACCGGCTTGCGCAATGGCCTAGGACCAAGCTAGATCGCGTTTGCGGGATAATAGCGGCTTCGCCGCCGCGCGGCCGCCGCCGGGCGCCATATTCCGGGCAATCCGGCCGTCCCCGGCCGGCCCGGTGCAACCGGCTTGCCGCGGCGGCCCGTCTCGTCATCGCACCACCATCATGAGCATCGTCAATCTCGCCGCATACCACTTCGTCACGATCGACGCCATCGACGTTTGGCGCGAGCGCCTCGCCGAGCGCTGCGCGGCACTGGGCCTGCGCGGCACCATCCTGCTCGCGCCCGAGGGCATCAATCTATTCGTCGCCGGCACGCCCGAAGCAGCCCGCGAATTCGTCAACTATCTGCGCGGCGACCCGCTCTTCGAAGGCAAATTCGCCGATTTGCCATTCAAAGAGAGTCTCTCCGACACGCAGCCGTTTCGCCGCATGCTCGTCAAGCGCAAACGCGAAATCATCACGATGAAGAAGCCGGCGATCAAACCCGAGCTCGGTCGCGCGCCGGCTGTCGACGCCCCCACGCTCAAACGCTGGCTCGACAGCGGCCACGACGATGCCGGCCGTCCCGTCGTCATGCTCGACACGCGCAACGCATTCGAAGTGGATGTCGGCACGTTCGAGGATGCCCTCGATTATCGAATCGCCAAGTTCAGCGAGTTTCCGAGCGTCATAGAAGCGCATCGCGAGGAACTCGCGGGCAAGACCGTCGTGTCGTTCTGCACGGGGGGAATTCGCTGCGAGAAAGCCGCCATCCATATGAAAGAAATCGGCATCGAGCATGTCTATCAGCTCGAAGGCGGCATTCTGAAGTACTTCGAAGAAGTGGGCGGCGCCCATTATCGCGGCGACTGCTTCGTATTCGACTACCGCACGGCGGTCAATCCGCAACTCGCGCCGACCGAAACGCTCCAGTGCTTCAACTGCCGCGCCGTTGTCACGCCCGAGGGGCAGCGCTCGCCGCTCTACGCGTACGGTAAGACCTGCCCCGCATGCCATCCGGACCAGGAAGCCACGCGCGCAGCGTGACGGACGCACTCGCGCCGAACGATCGCCGCAGGGCGACCCCGCCGCGGGCCTACCGCGGCCGTTTCGCACCCTCGCCCACCGGCCGGCTTCACGCGGGCTCGCTCGTCGGCGCACTCGCGAGCTATCTCGATGCGCGCGCGCACGGCGGCGCATGGCTCGTTCGAATCGAAGACATCGACGGGCCCCGCACGGTGCCGGGCGCCGATCAAGCGATCCTGCAAACGCTCGCCCGCTTCGGCATGCAAAGCGACGAGCCGCCGGTTTGGCAAAGTGCGCGCACGGCATACTATGCGCATGCATTCGAACGACTCGAGCAGGCCGGGATGACTTATCCGTGCGGCTGCACGCGCAAGGAAATCGCCGATTCGCTCGCGAGCGTGCACGCGCGCCATACGACGCTCGCGTATCCGGGCACTTGCCGCCACGGCTTGAACGGTAAGGTCGCGCGCGCCTGGCGCCTGCGCGTACCCGACGGCCCGAACGCCCGCATAACATTCGAAGATCGTTGGCAAGGCACGCAGACGCAAGACCTCGCATCGGAAGTCGGCGATTTCGTGCTCAAGCGCGCCGATGGGCAATGGGCGTATCAATTGGCCGTCGTGGTCGACGACGCGCAGCAAGCGATCACGCACGTCGTGCGCGGTGCCGACCTGCTCGATTCGACGGCGCGGCAGATCTATCTACAGCATTGCCTCGGCGTGCCGACGCCCTCGTATCTGCACGTGCCCGTCGTTGCCAATGCGCAAGGCGAAAAGCTCAGCAAGCAAACAGGCGCACGCGAACTCGACGCCGACGATCCGCTGCCAGCGCTCCTCGCCGCAGCCCGGCACTTGGGGCTCGACATCGCGCCCCAGGCGAATCGCGGCGCGACGGGCACCGGCAAAATAGAGTCGGTCCATCCATACCCCTCGCTCGGCGCTTTTTATGCCGATGCGATTGCGGCGTGGGCAAGGCGATTCGTCGATGACGGTGCGCCCTTCCCTTCCCCTTGGCACGACCGACCCTAGCCCGACCGACGCCGCAGGCCTCGGCGCAGCGCCAGCGACAGTACGCCGCGTGCGCACCTCCAACGATGGCCGATACGCATCGGCCTGCGGTTCAACCGTTGCGGAAGATGAAACTGTAGGCGCTCAACGCCGGCACGCCGCCCAAATGCGCATACAGCACCCGCGAGCCGGGCTCGAACTCGCCGCGGCGCACCTTGTCGATCATGCCGTGCATCGATTTTCCCTCGTAGACGGGATCGGTCAGCATGCCCTCGGTGCGCGCGCACACGCGGATCGCTTCGAGTGTGCCTTCGTTCGGCAAGCCGTATTCGGGCCCGCCATAGCGCGTATCGAGCACGATGTCGCCCGGGACGATCGGCCGTCCGAGACCGACGAGTTCGGCCGTGTGCTCGGCGATGCGCGCAATCTGCGCGCGCGTGGCGTCAGGCTTGGCCGATGCGTCGATACCGATGACGCGATCGCTGCGCCCGTCGGCCGCAAAGCCGACGATCATCCCCGCTTGCGTGCTGCCCGTGACCGAACAAACGACGATGTAGTCGAACCGAAATCCAAGCTCGGCCTCCTGCTGGCGCACTTCCTCGGCGAACCCGACGAACCCGAGCCCGCCTAGCGGATGCTCGGAGCACCCGGCCGGGATCGCGTAGGGCTTGCCGCCCGCCGCGCGCACGCTGTCCAGCGCATCTTCCCAACTCTTGCGGATGCCGATATCGAAACCGTCCGGCACGAGACGCACGTCCGCACCGAGGATGCGCGACAACTCGATATTGCCGACGCGATCATAGACGGCGTCGGCGTAATTGACCCAATTCTCCTGCACGAGCACGCACTTCATACCCAGGTGCGCGGCGACGGCCGCAACCTGCCGCGTCTGATTCGACTGAATGCCCCCGATCGAAACGAGCGTGTCGCACCCTTGCGCGATGGCCTCAGGCACGAGGTATTCGAGCTTGCGGGTTTTGTTTCCGCCGAATGCGAGGCCGCTATTACAGTCTTCGCGCTTCGCATACAGCTCTACTTTGCCGCCTAGATGCGCGCTCAAACGTTTGAGCGGCTGAATCGGCGTTGGGCCGAACGTCAACGGATAACGGGGAAATCGCTGCAGATTCATTAAAGCCTCCTATCGGGCGGGGCACGCGCTGGCGAGTGCAAAGGGCGTCTATGGCAAAGGGGATCGCCGAGAAACCGTGCAGTCATGCACCGGAAAATGATAAACAAGCATTGACGAAATGGGCTTGCGAAGTTTTGCCCTGTCGTTTATTTTTTACCCGCTACCGCCCGATTAGGCCTACGTAAATTTTTTGGGACCCGTCATGTGCGCAACGAAATTGCGTGACACTTCGCACCGAACTATGGCGCCGACTCGATCAACGCCGAGTGCTGCCGCACGGCGATCCGCGCCGGCGGCCGAGCCGGTTTCCTTGACGCAACTCGACCGCATCGATCGCGCGATTCTCAAGCACTTGCAGCACGACGCATCGATCTCGAACGTCGCGCTCGCTCAGAAGGTGAAGCTCAGTGCACCCGCATGCTTGCGGCGCGTCGAGCGGCTCAAGGCGCTCGGCATGATTCGCGGCGTCGTAGCATTGCTCGACCCGAAGGCGGTCGGAGCCGGCATGCTCGTGGTGATTGGGATCGTGCTGGACCGCTCGACACCGGAGGCGTTCGCCGCATTCGAGCAAGCGGCGCGCACCGTGTCGGGGTGTATGGAGTGTCACGTCGTGACGGGCGAATTCGATTACTTCATGCTGGTGCGCACGCGCGACAGCGAAAGCTTCAACCGGCTGCACGCCGAACAACTGCTTTACCTGCCGGGCGTGCGGCAGGTCCGCTCGTTCATGGTGCTCAAGGAGATTTTATCGACGACGGAATTTCCGATTTGACGGCGAGATGCAGGCGATCGAGGTCATGCCCTTGCCATCCGGCGCCCCCACCCGGCGCAGTCCTCGCAGTCCTTCAACCGCTTCGGGAAAAGCGGTAAACCGGGCAAACGTTAGGACGACGAACTGTTTCGCCGCGGCATCCCCAAACCGCCGAGCAGCGCTGCCAGCGGCTGCTTCGGCGCTTTCCCCGATGCGGCTTCGGCCTTTTTCGCCTCTTCTTCCCTGCGTGCCGACGGTGACGGTTCGTACGGCTTCAGGAAGAAATCGTCGACAGGCGCGTGATTCACGCGGTAAGCCGGGCGCTCGTGTCCGCCGCCATGGCGACGGGCCGGGCGCTCGTCGCGCTCGCGCCTGGCGCGCGGCGGCTCTTCGCGGCCTCGTCGCACGGGGGGCGTATCCACGGTCAGCGTTTGCACCTGCAGCGGCGTCTTGATCAGTTTCTCGATCTCGGCAAGCTGCTTGCGTTCGTTCGGGCTGCAAAGCGATAGCGCATCGCCCGACGCGCCCGCACGCGCGGTGCGGCCGATACGGTGCACGTAGTCTTCCGCATTGAACGGCAAATCGAAGTTGATGACAGCCGGCAGTTCGACGATGTCGAGCCCGCGCGCCGCCACGTCCGTAGCCACGAGTGCTTCGATTTCGCCACGCTTGAACGCGTCGAGCGCCTGCATGCGCTCGTTTTGCGTCTTATCGCCGTGAATCGCCGCGGCCACCACGCCGTCGCGCTCGAGCAGCCGTGCCAGCCGGCTCGCGCCGATCTTGCTGTTGCAGAAGACGAGGACCTGCTTTAACTGGCGCTCGCGAATCAATTGCACTACGGCGCCATGCTTGTCGCCTTCGGCCACTTCGAAGACGATCTGCGTCACGTTCGTGGCGGCCGAGTTGCTGCGCGCGACTTCGATCGTCTGCGGGTTGCGCAGATAGGTCGATGCGAGCCGCTTGATTTCGGGCGAAAACGTGGCCGAGAACAGCAGTGTCTGCCGCTCTTTCGGCAGCAGGTTCAAGATACGCTGCAAGTCGGGCAGGAAGCCCATGTCGAGCATGCGGTCGGCCTCGTCGAGCACGAGGATTTGAACCTGACCGAGATTGGCCGTCTTTTGTTGAACGTGATCGAGCAGGCGCCCCGGGGTCGCGATCAGGATTTCGACGCCGCGCCGCAATTCCGCCGATTGCGGGTTCATATCGACACCGCCGAACACGACGGCGCTGCGCAGCGGCGTGTGCTTCGCGTACGACTGAACGTTCGCGGCCACTTGATCGGCCAGTTCGCGCGTAGGCGTGAGAATCAGCGCGCGCACGGGGTGACGCGCCGGCGAGGCGCTGGTACTAGCGGCGGGCAGCAGGCGCTGAATGATCGGCAGCGAGAAGCTCGCTGTCTTGCCGGTGCCCGTTTGCGCGGCGCCCATGACGTCGCGGCCGGACAGGACGACCGGGATCGCCTCGGCTTGGATCGGCGTTGGCGTGGAGTAGCCCTGCTCGGCAACGGCCCGCTGGATCTCTGGGGCGAGACCGAACTGGTCGAAAGTCGCGGTGGTGGACGGGACAGGGACAGCGGGATCTGACATGGTGGCGTTCGCTAAAAGTGCGCCGCTAGGCGCTGCGTCGTTCAAGCGCGCGGCCGCGGCCGCACAGCCGCTCGATGAAGATCGACGTGAAGGCGGAGCCACGGCAGGTCTCGCGCACTCGCGCCGACGCCCGCCCGGCCCCGCTTCGCGCGCGGCCAGCTCCGGCCGGCGGACATATACCGCCGGAAAGGCCGGTATTGTAGCATCGCAAGATTGCAGGAGCCGTGCCCGCACGCGGCCGACCGCACAGGGCGGCACGATGGGAGCCTATCTAAGCGACAGTCTGGCAAAGGTCGAGCGACGCTTGGCGACGCTTGGCGGCGCCCACGGGGCGCGTCGCGCAGGCGGCGAACGCTCAGCGAGCGGACACGGGCCGCACTGCGCCTGCCGCCGCGAGCGCGCGCTCGCGCGCCTCGTCGATGCTCGCCCCGGTCGCGACCGCTACGCCCATCCGCCGCTTCTTGAAGCTCTCCGGCTTGCCGAACAGACGCAGGTCCGCACCCGGCACGGCAAGCGCCTCGCGCACGCCTTCGAATGCGATGCCGGCTTCTTCGAGCCCACCGTAGACGACAGCCGAAGCGCCAGGCGCCAGCAGCGACGTATCGACGGGTAAGCCGAGAATCGCGCGCGCATGGAGTTCGAATTCGGACAAGCGCTGCGAGCGGAGCGTCACGAGCCCCGTGTCGTGCGGACGCGGGCTGACTTCGGAGAACCAGACTTCGTCGCCGCGCACGAAAAGCTCGACGCCAAAGACGCCGCGCCCGCCCAGGGCGCCCGTCACCCGCTCGGCAATCTCCTTGGCACGCGCAAGCGCCGCGGCAGACATGGGCTGCGGCTGCCACGACTGCACGTAGTCGCCATCGACCTGCAGATGCCCGATCGGCTCGCAAAACGACGTCTGCACGGTCCCGCTCGCCGGATCGACGGCGCGCACCGTCAGGAGCGTGATTTCGTAGTCGAACGTGATGAAGCCTTCGACGATCACGCGACCGACGTTCACGCGCGCGCCGGCCGTCGCGTATTGCCACGCGTGATCGACGTCGGCGTCGCCGCGCACGACCGACTGCCCCTTGCCGGAGGACGACATCACGGGCTTGACGACGCACGGATAGCCGATGCGCGCGACGGCGGCCCTAAACGATTCCAGCGAATCGGCGAACGCATAGGGCGAAGTCGGCAGGCCGAGCTCTTCGGCCGCCAGGCGGCGAATGCCTTCGCGATTCATCGTCAGTTGTGTCGCGCGTGCGGTGGGGATGACTTCGGCCAGGCCCTGCGCTTCGATCTCGGCGAGTGCATCGGTGGCGATCGCCTCGATCTCGGGCACGATCAAATGCGGCCGTTCGGCTTGCACGAGCGCCTTGATCGCTTGCCCGTCGGTCATGTCGATCGTATGGCTGCGGTGCGCGACTTGATGGCCGGGCGCGTTCGGGTAGCGGTCCACCGCGATGACTTCCACGCCGAGCCGCTGCAGCGCGATGATGACTTCCTTGCCGAGCTCGCCCGCGCCGAGCAGCATGACGCGCGTGGCCGAAGGCGAAAGCGGCGTGCCGATCCGTTGACCGATCTGCATGGCAAATTCCAAGGCTAGTATAGGAAAGAGCGCGATGTTAACATGCGCTCGCCGTGCAATCGGAGGGCAGACGAGCGATCTCGCCGACTTCTGTGCCGACTTCGGCGAGGACTTCGCGCCGGCTTTGGCGCTCGGCCGGACAGGCGACGGTGGTTGGTCCGCTCGCGCTCGCCAACGGGAGTGCGTTACCCTTACGCCTTCGCCAGTTCAACAAGAAGGTTCGGGGTCATGTCGAATCCACCCAACGCACCGTTACGGGGCGCATCGCAGCGGCCGTGGCGCCTGCTGTCGTGCGCCGGCGCATTCGCGGCCGTGCTCGCCGTCGCCGGCTGCGCGATGCCGATGCACCCGGACTCCGCCGCGGGGCCCAGCAATCCCCTCAATCCGGCCGCCGTCCAATTGCTCGACGGCACGAACTGGGTGCTGCAAAGTGCGCAAACGAGCGACGGCCATGCCGCGTTCGGCGTCCCCGCGAATCAGAGGACGGCGCCTACGCTGACGCTCGACACCACATCCGGTCAGCGCCGTGCGAGCGGTTTCGCCGGCTGCAATCGGTTCTCGGGGCGTTATGCGCTTGGCAGCGGGAAGTTGACGCTCGATGCAATAACGACGACACGCAAGGCCTGCGGCGCCGAAGCCGACGGCCTCGAGCGCGCCTATCTCGACGCGCTCGCGCATATCGGCGCGACGCTCGTGCAAATGCGCCCGCCGCAGCAGATGCGCATCATCGCGACAACCGGCATCACCCTGACCTTCGCGCGCGAAGATCGATGATGCGCACGACGCGCCTTTTTCGAACGTTTCACGCTCTAGCATGCATACGGTAGTTTTCGGCTGGTTCGGCATCTCGGTCATCTGGCTTTTGCCCGTGGCCTTGCGTCTAGTAATAGCAGCGTTGCTTCGCGCGCCCGGCGCGCGCGGACGCGGCTCGATCCGGCTTTGGCTCGGCTTCGCCGGCGTCTACATCGGCAGCGCCGCGATCGAAGCTGCGCTTGCGCCCCATACCGGCAACGCCCTCGGACACGCGCTGCGCAGCGTCGCCGGGCGCGTGCTCGGGCGCGGGGCGTTCTTCGCGCTGCCCTTGCTCATGCTCGCCTCGCTACCTTGGCTCATCGGCTTTCGCTGGGGCGATGCGCTGCGCTGGGCCGACCGCGCCTTCGGTCTCGGCTTGAAGATGCAGCCGCGGGCGGCCTCGCACCATGCCGCGGCCCGTGCGCGCGGCGTCGGCAGTTCAGCTGTGCGAGCCAGCACGACGAACGCGAACACTATGGCGCCGAAATCGACGGGCCGCTACGCTCGGCCCACGGTATGGCAGCCGCCTATCTCCAGCAACCCAGCCGGTCCCGCCGTGCCGAACACGCCCGGCGCCACCCGCGGTATCCGACGCGATATACCCGGTCCGAACGCAGGCTCGTTCGAACTCGGGAAGCCGGCTCGGGGCGTGCAGCAAAATGTTGCGCCGCTTCGCCCTCGTCCCTCCGGCAGCGCCGTCGCCGCTGCGGCCGGCTACCCCGGCATGCGCGCGGCGCAGGCGACACACAGCGTATCCGCCACATCGAGCGTCTCGCCCAAATCGTCGGCGGCCAGCACGTCCTCGGGCCGATCCGCGCAGTACGTTCAAACGATGCCCGCCACCCCGCCGGGTCGGCCCATGCAAGCGCCGCCGGCCGCTCGTGCTCATGCGAGCGAAGTACGAAGCGCGACGCCGCCCGACGCAGCACATCGCTCGTCGCCATCGGCCGAGCCGCCGCCAGGCGTGCTCGAAACGCTGCGCGCGATCGAGGCAAACGCCGCGCAGTGGACCGCGATCGCAAGCTCCAGCCTCGCGCGCCGCGGTGTTGCGCCTGGGCCGCGCGCGCCCGCAACTGGCGATGTGCCCGAACCCGCCCCGATCGCGCCCCAGTCCCAGCGCGACGAGCGGCCGGAACGGTCCTTCGACGAAGCGCCCGCGCACGCGGAAACGACGGCACGGGCGACAGCAAGCGAATCGAGCGCCTCGAGCGCTGAACCCAGCCCGACAGCATCGACGCCACCGTGGACGGAGGATGGCGAGCCCATCGCTTGGCCCATGACCGTCGGTCCGCGGGATGCCGACACGGGACTCGCGCCGACATCGCCGACATCGCCGGCCGCGCCGCACGCGCCCACGTCGATGCCCTTGCCGGCGCCCTCCTCCAACCAGCAAGGCACCGCCGCCGCTCACGCCGAGCAGCCGCCGACTATCGAATCCGCCCCCCGGCCTGCCGTGCGCGTCCAGACCGGCCCCGAATTTACGTTCCACGCGCCGGCCGCCTCGGCAGTCGAATTGCCGACCCTCGACCTGCTCGAGCCCGCATCCGCGGAAACCGAGGAGATCCCCGCCGAGCGGCTCGCTGAAACCGGACAACTGATCGAGCAGCGCCTGCAGGAATTCAAGGTGCCCGTGACCGTCGTCGGCGCCTCGGCGGGCCCGGTCATCACGCGCTTCGAGATCGAGCCGGCGCTCGGTGTACGCGGCAGCCAGATCGTCGGGCTCATGAAGGATCTGTCTCGCGGGCTGGGGCTTACTTCGATCCGCGTTGTCGAAACGATTCCCGGCAAGACCTGCATGGGCCTCGAACTGCCGAACGCGAAGCGCCAGACAATCCGCCTCTCCGAGATCCTCGCCGCCGCTCCCTATCGCGATTCGGCCTCCAAGCTCACGCTCGCGATGGGCAAAGACATTACGGGCCATCCGATCGTCACCGATCTCGCCAAAGCGCCGCATATGCTCGTCGCGGGCACGACGGGCTCGGGCAAGTCGGTCGCAATCAATGCGATGATCGTTTCGCTGCTGTATAAGGCGACGCCCGAAGAAGTGCGGATGATCATGATCGATCCGAAGATGCTCGAGTTGTCCGTCTACGAGGGCATTGCGCACCTGCTGGCCCCCGTCGTCACCGACATGAAGCTCGCCGCGAATGCGTTGAACTGGTGCGTCGGCGAGATGGAGAGACGCTATCGGCTCATGTCGGCCCTCGGCGTGCGCAATCTGGCCGGCTTCAATCAGAAGCTGCGCGACGCGCAAGCCGCGGGCAAGAAGATCGGCAATCCGTTTTCGCTGACGCCCGACGCGCCCGAGCCGCTAGCACCGTTGCCGATGATCGTCGTCGTCATCGACGAGCTCGCCGATCTGATGATGGTCGCGGGTAAGAAGATCGAAGAGTTGATCGCCCGGCTCGCACAGAAGGCTCGCGCGGCCGGGATTCATCTGATTCTCGCGACCCAGCGTCCGTCCGTCGACGTCATCACGGGGCTTATCAAAGCCAACATCCCGACGCGCGTGGCGTTCCAAGTTTCGTCCAAGATCGACTCGCGCACGATCCTCGATCAGATGGGCGCCGAATCGCTCCTGGGCCAGGGCGATATGCTGTTCCTTCCGCCCGGCACCGGCTATCCGCAGCGCGTGCATGGCGCGTTCGTGGCCGACGAAGAAGTCCATCGCGTCGTCGAGCATTTGAAGCAGTTCGGCGAGCCGCAGTACGAAGAGGGCATCCTCGACGGCCCTGCGACCGACGGCGCGGCGCAGGACTTGTTCGGCGAGGCCCCCGACGCCGAAGCCGATCCGCTCTACGACGAAGCGGTCGCGTTCGTCGTGCGCACGCGCCGCGCGTCGATCTCGTCCGTGCAGCGCCAATTGCGCATCGGCTATAACCGTGCGGCGCGCCTCGTCGAGCAGATGGAAGCGGCGGGGCTCGTCTCGTCGATGAGCGTGAACGGTAGCCGCGAGGTCCTCGCGCCGCCAAGCTCTGAACCGTAATCGGGCGGGGAGAAACTGCAGGCGCGCGGCGGCGAAGTAAAACGTGCACGGCCTTTGCAAGAAGTATCGGGTCCATAACCGGCGGCCTGCGTCGACGGGCAAAACTGCCGGTACGCTGTGCGTTCGCAGAGACATCGGCGGCCGGCGGCGCAGCCGATAGCCGCGAACCGAATCCGGTCGGCACGGACGTTGCAGTACCAGACAGAACCGAACAGAAACTGAAGAGAAGGCACGCGCACTGCAGGACAACGGCACTCATGTCGCCCGTGGCATGCACGCGTTCACGCAAGGGCCACGTTGATCCCCTGCCGCCCCGCCCCCCGTGAGGCGGCAGCTTTGAGCCTACGCGCTAGCTCTGACGCGTAGGCTCTCTTTGTTTTCCGGGTAGACGCTGCCGGTGGTGGGCCGCGATTCGTTGCATAAAGGAATTTGCCGTTGGGCGACAAGGAGGCGTTATGGATATTTCCGTGAGCTTAGGGCCGATTGCCGCGCTGATCGCGGGCATTCTGATTTTGATAGTGCCGCGCCTTTTGAACTACATCGTCGCGCTCTACCTCATCGTCATCGGGGTTCTAGGATTACTGGGGCCGGGCGCGCACTCGCTACATCTCTGAGGTCACTCACCGGCCGCCGGGCAACGCTCAACCGCTCACGAACTGGTCGAGCCGCAGCTTGCCTTGCAGCGACAAACCGCCGACCGCAAGTTGGCCGTCACCCTCGCTATGGCGCTTGAAGCAGTCACGTTCGATCAGAAACGCGGCGGCGGTTGCCATGCCGTTGCGCGTGAGGCCGAGCGTGTGGGGATCGAGGCGAAGCAGAGCGTCTTCGTCGAGCTCGCGCGCTGCGGAAAGAATGGTGATGCAATCGGTCTTCGACGGATTCAGCATGGCGTCAATTCTCGCTATCTTTGAGTGTTGATGCTGGCGCATGGGTGGCCGTATGCGCGACACGCTAGTGCCTGTTCGTTGTATCGGACGCGCGCGGCCGGAATCCCCGAAACCCAATTGTAGCCAGCGATATTGTGCCGTGGCAACGCAAAATCGTTTTCGGGCCGATGAGTTCCAGGAGAGGCGTAAGCTTTGCTGAGTCTCGTGCGCTAGCATGTACGTTGACGCGCATTCCTACCGAATTCGGATCGCATTCGTACGCATAGCGGGAGAAATCCAAGACCATGCCTGCGCATATCGAAGACTACGCCGTCGTCGGGGACGGCCATACGGCCGCGCTCATCTCGCGCGAAGGATCGGTCGACTGGCTCTGTTGGCCCCGCTTCGACTCGGGTGCATGCTTCGCCGCGCTGCTGGGCGACGAACAAAACGGCGCATGGCGCATCGCCCCCGCCACCGACGCACCTGTCACAAGCACGCGCCGCTATCGCGACGGCACGCTCATTCTCGTGACCGATCACGAGACGCCCGAGGGCGCCGTCACCGTGATCGACTTCATGGTGCCCGGCAACGGCCGGTCCCAACTCGTGCGCATCGTCGAAGGCAAGCGCGGCACGGTGCCGATGTCGATGCGGCTCACGTTGCGTTTCGACTACGGCCTATCGGTGCCCTGGGTCACGCGGCTAACGGACGGCTCGCATCGCGGAGCCGGCGGCATCAAAGCCGTGGTGGGCCCCGACACCGTTGCGCTGCGCACGCCGGTCGAGCTGCGCGGCGAGAATTTGCACACGGTGGCGCAGTTCGCCGTGTCCGCGGGCGAGCGCATTCCCTTCATGCTCTCTTACTCGGCATCGCATGAGCGGGTGCCGCCCGCGAAGGATCCGTTCGCGTTGCTCGAGCACACGGAGCGGCACTGGCAAAAGTGGATCGCCCAATGCGGCGTGAAGGGCCGCTATGCCGAACCGATCCGGCGCTCGCTAATCACACTGAAAGCGCTCGCATATGGCGCGACGGGCGGCATCGTCGCGGCCCCCACCACATCGCTGCCGGAGCGGCTGGGCGGCTCGCGCAACTGGGATTACCGCTACTGCTGGCTGCGCGATGCGACGATCACGCTGCTGGCATTGATGCGCTGCGGCTTTTACGACGAAGCCCGCGCATGGCGCATCTGGCTCGAGCGCGCGCTCGCCGGGTCGCCGGCCCAAGCGCAGATCATGTACGGTGTCGCCGGCGAGCGGCGCCTGCCCGAAATGGAGATCGACTGGCTGCCGGGCTATGAAGGTTCGAAGCCGGTGCGCATCGGCAACAACGCGGTCGGACAGTTGCAACTCGATGTCTACGGCGAAGTGATGAACGCGCTGTACCTGGCGCGGGTCGGCGGGCTGGACGCCGACCAAGCCGCCTGGTCGCTCCAATGCGTGATGCTCGACCATCTCGAAACGATCTGGATGGAGCCCGACGAGGGCCTCTGGGAAGTGCGCAGCGGCCCCCGGCAATTCACGTTCTCGAAAGTGATGGCCTGGGTCGCGTTCGACCGAGGTATCCGCACTGCGGAAAAATTCGCGCTTCCCGGGCCGATCGATCGTTGGCGCGGGCTGCGCGAGCGGATTCACGGCGATGTCTGCGAGAAAGGCTGGAGCGAGGAGCACCAGACGTTCACTCAGGTGTACGGCGGCGATGAGGTCGACGCGAGCCTGCTTTTGATCCCGCTCGTCGGCTTTCTGCCGCCGGACGATCCGCGCATCGTAGCAACGATGGCCGCGATCGAACGGGACCTGACGTTCGACGGGCTCGTGCGCCGCTACCGCACGGATAAGGTCGATGACGGCCTACCGCCGGGGGAAGGCCTATTCCTCGCTTGCAGCTTTTGGATGGTGGACAACCTCGCCCTGCAAGGCCGGATGGACGAGGCGCACGCAATGTACGAGCGCTTGGTGGGCCTCGCCAACGACGTGGGCCTGCTCTCGGAGGAATACGATCCGCAGACCCAACGCTTCACCGGCAATTTTCCGCAGGCGTTCTCCCACGTTGCACTCGTCCATACGGGTTTGAACCTGATGCGCCATGAGGAATCGATTGCACGCGCGACGGGCCACCCCGCACCCGATCATAGCCCGGGGGGACTCGATGTCGGCAGCGAAACGATCTAAGACGCCCCGCTTTGGTGCATCTAGATGCCTGCTGCCCGCTTAATGCGACAGCGCGGGGAACGCGGGCGATCTCGGCAACGTGGCCAGGAACCCATATCGGGGAAAATACCCGCCTGGCCGGCGGATTGCTGCGTTGCACCCACTGACGTTTGTCCTTTATCATCAATGAAGTATTACGAGTCATACCGTCACGAGCATCCGTTCGGGATCCAGCCGCGACGCTGAGCGCCGCTTTTTTTAGCCCCGTCCCTACCCCGCGGGAGCCCTACATCATGCTTTACCAGTTTTACGAATTTCAGCGCGCGCTCTTGTACCCGTTGACAGCCTGGGCACAGGCTGCTTCGAAATCGTTCGCCAACCCGGCAAGTCCGCTCGCCTATGTGCCGGGCGCAACCCGGTTTTCCGCCGGCTATGAATTGCTTTATCGGCTGGGCAAGGATTACGAAAAGCCAGAGTTCGATATTCATCAGATCGTTAAAGACGGCCACAACATTCCGATCATCGAGCAAACGATCGTCGAAAAGCCGTTCTGCCGTCTGCTGCGATTCAAGCGTTTTGCCGATGACAGCGAGGCCGTCGCGCAACTCAAGGACGAACCGGTGGTGCTCGTTTGCGCGCCGCTGTCCGGACACCACTCGACGCTGCTGCGCGATACCGTGCGTACGCTGCTGCAGGACCACAAGGTCTATATCACCGACTGGATGGACGCGCGCATGGTCCCGCTCGAGGAGGGACCGTTCCATCTCGACGACTACGTCGCCTACATCCAGGAATTCATCCGCCACATCGGCGCGAAGAATCTGCATGTGCTGTCGGTTTGCCAGCCGACGGTGCCGGTGCTCGCCGCTATTTCGCTGATGGCGAGCCGCGGCGAGGATACGCCGCGCACGATGACGATGATGGGCGGCCCGATCGACGCGCGGCGCAGCCCCACATCGGTCAACTCGCTCGCGATGCAGCGTTCGTACTCGTGGTTCGAGAACAATGTGATTCACACGGTGCCGCCGAACTATCCGGGTTTCGGCCGCCACGTTTATCCGGGCTTCCTGCAGCATGCGGGCTTCGTCGCGATGAACCCGGAACGCCATGCGGCTTCGCATTGGGACTTCTATCAAAGCCTGCTGCGCGGGGACGAGGAAGACGCCGAAGGGCATCGCCGTTTCTACGACGAGTACAACGCGGTGCTGGATATGGCGGCCGAGTACTACCTCGACACGATTCGTATCGTGTTCCAGGAGTTCCGCCTAGCAGAAGGCACGTGGGAGATCGACGGCGAGCTCGTCCGGCCGCAGGACATCAAGAAGACGGCGCTCTTCACGATCGAAGGGGAACTCGACGACATCTCGGGCTGCGGGCAAACGCGCGCCGCGCACGATCTGTGCACGGGCATTCCCGAAGGGAGCAAGCATCACTTCACCGCGGAGAAGTGCGGCCATTACGGCATTTTCTCGGGCCGTCGCTGGCGCACGATCATCTACCCGCAGTTGCGCGACTTCATCCTCGAGCACAACAAGGAAACGAAGCGCTCGCGCGAGCCCGTCGAAGCGTGATCTGACCGCACGCGCCGCGAAGCCGCGGCGCGGCCTACGCGGCCCGACCTACTTGCGCATCAGATACGCGAGCAGCAGTTCGGTATTCATGCGTACGATCTCGGCACGTTCGGCCGGCGAATTGAAATCGCGGCCGAGCGTCGCTTCGAGCGTAAAACGATTCGACACGCTGTAGTAGCCGAGCCCCGAAAGCGCCACGTATAACCGCAACGGGTCGACATTTGTGCGAAACAGGCCCGCGCGCTGCCCCCGATCGAGAATCGACGAGAGCGTTGCCACCATCGGCGAAATCATCTCGCGAATGCGCGTCGACTTTTGAATATAGCGGGCTTCGTGCAGGTTTTCGTTATTGATGAGCCGCAGCAAGTCGGGATGATCGCGGTAGTAGTCCCATACGAAATGGGCGAGCCGAGTAATCGCTTCGATCGGGGCGATCCCGTTTAAATCGAGCGTTCTTTCCGCCTCGGTCAATGCACTGAACGCATGTTCGAGCACCGCGGTGAAAAGCTGCTCTTTACTACCGAAGTAGTAATAGAGCATCCGCTCGTTCGTCTCCGCGCGCCGGGCAATCTGGTCGACGCGCGCGCCGAACAAACCACCATTTGCGAACTCTTCGGCTGCCGCGAGCAGAATACGGCGCCGGGTTCCTTCCGGATCTCTTTTGATTTTCAATTGATTCATGGTGGCCTTTTTGCTTCGTGAGCCGCGTTGCCCCGCCACGCTGCCGACCCTCCTTGAATCACGCCGGCAGTGCGGACGAGCGCACCGTTTTTTTCGGAAACACCCTGCGCCTCGTGCGAAAAAGCGCTTCGATTATGGCACATGGTTGAACGATAGCAATCCGGGAAATCGGCGATAATGGGCTCTTTTCCCGCACGCGATGCGGCCGGCGCCACGCGCGGCCCGCGCGTTCAAGACGTACCGAATGTGACCGATCGTGTGACGCTCGCAGACCGCATCGAAGATCTGCTCCCCCAAACCCAATGCACGAAGTGCGGCTATGCCGGCTGCCGGCCTTACGCCGAAGCCGTCGCGCTGGGCGAAGCCGGCTACAACCAGTGCCCGCCCGGCGGCGCACAAGGCATCGCACGCCTTGCCGCCCTGCTCGGCAAGCCCGTCATTGCCCTGAACCCGGAAAACGGCCAGGAGCGGCCGCGACCGCTCGCCGTCATCGACGAGACGCTATGCATCGGCTGCACGCTCTGCATGCAGGTCTGTCCGGTCGATGCGATCGTCGGTGCACCGAAGCTCATGCATACGGTCGTATCCGAGCTTTGCACGGGGTGCGATCTTTGCGTCGCGCCCTGTCCCGTCGATTGCATCGCGATGATCCCGGTCACCGGGGAGCGCACGGGTTGGGACGCGTGGAGCCAAGCGCAGGCCGATGCCGCGCGCGAGCGCCACGAACGGCGGTCGGCTCGGCTGCAGCGCGAGCGCCAAGCGGCCGAGGCACGCGCAGCCGAGCGCCGCGCCGAAGCGGCGGCGGCGCGCGCCACGTCCGCGAGCGGACCTGCGAACACGGCGGGTACCGCCGAGGATGACGCGGCCAAAAAGCGCGCCATCATCCAAGCCGCCATGGAACGCGCCCGCCAAAAGAAAGAAGCACTCGCAGCACAAGGGCTGGGACCGAAGAACGTCCCGGACGACGAGCGCTGAGCCCTTTCTCCCTCTTCGCGAGCGCTGCATGAACGCACAAAAACGACGCGCGATCTACGAGACGCTGCAAAGCCTGAACCCGCATCCGACAACCGAGCTCGAATACACGACGCCGTTCGAATTGCTGATCGCCGTCATGCTGTCGGCGCAGGCAACGGACGTCTCTGTCAATAAGGCCACCCGCAAGCTGTATCCGATTGCGAACACGCCGCAGGCGATGCTCGAGCTAGGCGAGGCGGGCGTGGCCGAATACATCAAGACGATCGGGCTATACCGCACGAAGGCCAAGAACGTCATCGCGACCTGCCGGATCTTGCTGGAGCGGTACGGCGGCGACGTGCCGGCCGACCGTGAAGCGCTCGAAGGCTTGCCCGGCGTGGGCCGCAAGACGGCGAACGTGGTGCTCAATACCGCATTCGGGCAGCCGACGATCGCCGTCGACACCCACATCTTTCGCATCGCCAATCGGACGGGCCTGGCACCGGGCAAAGACGTCCGCGCCGTCGAAGCCGCGCTCGAAAAGTTCACGCCGCCCGAGTTCCGCCATGACGCGCACCATTGGCTGATCTTGCACGGGCGTTACGTTTGCAAGGCGCGCCGGCCGGAGTGCTGGCACTGCGCGATCGAGCCGCTTTGCGAATTCAAGCCGAAAACGCCGCCGCCCGAGCTTTGAAGCGCTCGCGCGCGGGCTCGGGAAGCTCGCCCGGCGATTTATGGCAGCGGCATTGAAAGAGACTTAGAGATTCGCTTCTAGCGATACGGCTTCGTCGCGAGCACCGCCTCCGACGCGAACTAGCCACAGCACGGCTGCCAGCACGCCCGCTCCGCCGACCCACTGCAGCGGCGCCAATCGCTCGCCGAGCAGCGCGGCCGCCAGCAGAACGGTCACGACAGGCTCGAGCGTCGAGAGCATCGACGTGCGGGCCGCGCCGAGCCGCGGCAGGCCCGCGAAGAACGCCAGCATCGCCGTGACCGTCGACACGAGCGCAATCGCGACGAGCGCGCTCCATGCGAGCGGCGTTGCGGGCAGATGCGGCGGCGCGCCCGAGAGCGCACGCACGAGCGACACCGCGCAGAACACGGCGGCCGCCGACAGGCAGACAATCGCGGTCGTGGCGAGCGGGTCGACGCCGCGCGTGACGCGCGCACCGGCGACGATATAGAGCGAATAGACGACAGCCGCCGTCAAGCCGAGCGCGATACCGAGCGGCTCCCCTTGCCCCCCGCCGACCATCAACGCCGAGCCGGCGAGGCAGAGCACGAGCGCGGCGCATTTCACGCGCGTCAGACGCTCGCCGAGCCAAAGCGCCGCCAGTAGCGTGACGAAGGCCGGATACAGATACAGCAGCAACGCGACTAGGCTTGCCTGCGCATGCTGCAGCGCGATGAAGTAGCACAGCGATTGGCCGACATATCCTAGCGCCCCCATGGCGACGATGCTCCAGAGCGTGCGCCCACGCGGCCATGGCACGCCGCGCCGGCGGGCGACGGCGGCCAGCACCGAGCCTCCAATGAGGAAGCGAAGCGTCAGCAAACCCAGCACGTCCGTGCCGCCGGCATAAGCGTAGCGGCCGAAGACGGCCATCGCGCCGAAGCAGGCAGCCGACAAGGCTACGAGCAAGGCGCCGCGCAGCGTCTCGGCGCGCGCGGACGGAGTATGAGAAGTCATCGGGGAACGGTTGTCTCTATCGTTGTATCGCCGGCGCAAGCTATGAGCAGCGCGCCTATAAGGTCGTTGGCACGCGCCGCCGCGAGACGGCGCGCGCACGTCGATTCTAATCGCGCGGGGGTGTGGACGCAGCGGGCGCAGCGGGCGAAGCCTATAGGCCAGCGTAAAATAACCGATTGGCTGCGAAGCGGCGCGCGCGGATCGACCGAATGCATACGCCGCGCCGGGCAGCGCTACGCGAAGGTCAACCTATACGATGTTCAATCCGAGCCGAGACGAAGTCCGACGCTTTTTCATCGACACCTGGCGCAAGCAGCGCGCGGGCGAGATTCTCACGCCGCTTGAAGCGATCGCCGCCGATTGGATCGTCGAGCACCCCGAATATCACGCGGAACTGGCCGACGACGCGACGGCCACAGCCGATTACTCGCCCGAGGCGGGCCGCACGAACCCGTTCCTGCATCTGTCGATGCATCTGGCGATCAGCGAACAACTCTCGATCGATCAGCCGCCCGGCATCCGAGCCGCGCACGATCGGCTCGCGGCGCGGCTCGCCTCGACGCACGAGGCGCAGCACGCGATCATGGATTGCCTGGGCGAGACAATCTGGGAAGCGCAGCGCGACAACGTGCCGCCCGACACCGACGCCTACCTGGCCCGCATCGAGCGGCGCGCATCGAGGGATTGACGGGTGCCTGCGACATCGTGTCGCAGGACCGTCGGCAGTATAAAAAACACCCCGCCTGTGAACTGCGAGCGGGGTGCGTCGTATCGATCGAAGGCGGGCCGGTGCTTCGTATCGATCGAAGTCGCGCCGGTGCCGCGTGCAAGCGGCCCGTTCGACGTTATTTCTTGTCGACCAGATCGCCCGGAAGCGACTCGAGATAGGCGCCAATATCCTTCATGTCGCTTAGTGACAGGCTTTGCACCTGAGCCTGCATGATCGGGTTGTTGCGGCCGAAGTTCGGGTTGCCCGTGCCAGCCTGATAGGCGCGCAGGGCAAAGTACAGGTAGTCGGCATGCTGGCCGGCCAGCTTCGGGTATTCGTTGCTGACCGGGTTGGTGAACTTGGCCCCGTGGCAAGCCGCGCAATTGTGGGATTCGACGAGCGCCTTGCCGTTGTCGATGCTCGCCGCATGGGCTGAGCCGATGATGCCGAAGGCCGCGACGAGCGCTGCCCCTGCAGCGTTGACGACCATGCGCAGTGCCTGATCAGGCTTGTTCATGAATTCTCCTATCCCGCGAAATAAGGTAGCTGAAAGCGGCCGTGACGACGGTCACTTGTCGGGATTGTTCGTCGAAGCCGATGTTTGCGACGCGTAGTAAGCCGCGAGGTCGGCGATGTCTTGGTCCGACAGCGATGAGGCGACCGCGTGCATCGTCTGGAAGTGGCGATCGTCCTTCTTGTACTCGTGCAACGCGTTGGCGATGTATTGCTGATTCTGACCGCCGAGCTTGGGTACGCGATAGACCTCGGGGAACGCCGTGCGGTAATCGGGAATGCCGTGGCAGCCGATACACATCGCGACCTTGCCCTGGCCCGCCTTGGCGTTGCCGACGACATCGGCCGCCTGCGCGCTCACCGCAAACCCCGCGAGCACGGTGAGCGCTACGGTCACGACATGTTTGCCGACGAAAGAGTTCATAGGTTCTAACCTGGCTTGAGGGGAAACGAGCGCCCGCTAAAAGGCTGCGGGCATGGCGCTGCGCCGTTCTTGTTGTCCAAACCGCTACGAGCGGCCAAAAAAATCGCGGCAATTGTACCGCGCCGCTCGGCCGGGCGTCCACTCGGCGACGCCGGGCTGCGCGCCGCCGATCGAGCCGCCAATCGAGCAATCCGACCCGACACGATAATGCCCCCGG
>CBIHOQ010000046.1:0-44783 GCA_966212065.1 uncultured Burkholderiaceae bacterium | reverse complement strand
GCGGTCGGCTCGGTCGGCTCGGTCGGCGGCGCTAGCGACAAGCGCGCGTCGACGTCTGTCCGGGATGCAGGGGCTTCGCCCGTGAGGCCGTCGCCCGCTTCTCCCTCGTCGCCCGCAAATCCGCTTTCGAGCTGCGCCGGGAAATAGGCCTTGTCGCCCAGATGCCGGCCGCCGCGCACCATCGCGAGGTTCACGCAAACGCGCCCCCCCTGTGCAACGACCGCGAGGATATCGACGTCGCTGTCGCCCCCGACTTCGATCGCCTGCTGATGCAGCACTGTCGACAACGAGCTCATCTGATTGCGCACGGCCGCGGCCTGCTCGAACTTGAGTTCGGCGGCAAACGCATGCATCTTCGTTTCGAGCTCATTCATGACTTCGCTCTGCCGGCCCAGTAGGAAGCGCGATGCATTCGCGACGTCGCGCGCATAGTCCTCTTCGCTGATTGCGCCGACGCAGGGCGCCGTGCAGCGGCCGATCTGATGCAGCAGGCAAGGCCGCGTCCGATTGTTGAAAACCGAATCCTCGCAGGTGCGCAGTTGAAACACGCGCTGCAGAATCTGAATGCTCTCGCGCACGGCCCAGGCGCTGGGGAACGGGCCGAAATACTGACTCTTCTTGTCGACCGAGCCGCGGTAGTAGGCCATGCGCGGGAACGCGTGGCCCGTCAGTTTCAGGTACGGATACGACTTGTCGTCGCGAAATAGGATGTTGTAGCGCGGCGCAAGCGCTTTGATGAGATTGTTCTCGAGCAGCAGCGCCTCGGCCTCCGAGCGCGTGACCGTGGTTTCGAGGCGAGCGATGCGCGTGATCATCATCGCGATGCGCGGGGATAGCTGCGTCTTCGTGAAGTAGCTCGAGACGCGCTTCTTCAGATCGCGCGCCTTGCCGACGTAGAGCACGTTGTCCTGCGCGTCGTAATAGCGGTACACGCCCGGCAAGTGCGGCAATTGGGCGAGGAACCGCTTGGGTTCGAAAGGCGGGTTCGGGGCGTCGGAATCAGTCATGCGTGTGGGGGCGATACGCCGTCCGGCACAGGACGGCGTGCTTTAGAATCGCCAGTTTAGATCATTTGCGCGCGTGTTCGCGGCGTACGCGGCCTAGCCGGCCGCCAGCACAGGGGTGCACGCGCGGCGCCACTGCCCGGCACGCCCGTCCACCCTCGTTCGCTCCAGCCCATGTCTCTTGCCAGCCCCGACACCATTGCGTGCGACCTGTTTTGCGCCGTCATCGACAACTTCGGCGATGTCGGCGTCTGCTGGCGCCTTGCGCGCCAGCTTGCGACCGAACACGGCTGGAAGATGCGACTATTCGTCGACGATCTGCATACGCTCGCGCGCCTGTGCCCAGCGGTCGACGTCGCGCTCGTGCGCCAGCGCGTCGACAGCATCGTGATCGAGCACTGGCGAGAGCCGGCCCATGCCGGGGACACGCTCACCGTACCCGACATCGTCATCGAAGCGTTCGCATGCGAGCTGCCCCCGGCCTACGTTGCGGCGATGGCCAGGCGGGCCCGGGCGCCCGTTTGGCTCAATCTCGAATACCTCAGTGCCGAAGACTGGGTGGCCGATTGCCACCTGAAGCCTTCGCCGCATGCACGCTATCCGCTGACGAAAACGTTCTTTTTTCCCGGACTCGGGCCCGGCACCGGCGGCGTGCTCAAGGAAAGCACGCTCGATAAAACGCGCCTCGCATTCGAGGCGGCGGGCAAGGCACGCGATGCCTGGTGGCAGCAGGCCATCGGCGCCGCACAACCCGAAGCGCACGCGACGGTCGTCTCTTTGTTCTGCTACGAAAACCCGGCCGTCGACGGCTTGCTCGAGCAGTGGCGCGACAGCGCCGAGCCGATCGTGCTGCTCGCGCCCGAGGGGCGCATATCGGGTGCATTGGCACGCTTCTTCGGCCTAGCCGCCTTTCACGCCGGCGCACGGGCCGAGCGCGGCAGCCTACGCGCGCACTCGCTCGCGTTCCGCCCCCAGCCCGAATTCGATGCGCTGCTGTGGGCGAGCGACGTGAATTTCGTGCGCGGCGAGGATTCTTTCGTGCGTGCGCAATGGGCGCACCGGCCATTCGTCTGGCACATCTATCCGCAATCGGATGCCGCGCATCTGCCCAAGCTCGACGCCGCGCTCGCGCACTACGCGTGCGCGCTGGCGCCGGCCGCTCGTGCCGCCGTCAGCCGCTTCTGGCATGCATGGAACGGCTCGGGTACGCCCGATTGGGCCGATTTTTGGGCGCACCGGACGGCACTTCGTGCCCGCGCCGATACATGGGCCGACGAACTGGCGTCGATCGGCGACCTCGCCGCCAATCTAGCGGAATTCGCAAAAATTCAGTTAAAATAAGCGGTTATCCGACGGTGTGGCGCGTTACCCGATTCATTGCAGGTCCGCGAGGCCCACAGGTCCAATCCGCAGGTCGAATCCAGTCCAAGTGCACGAGCGATGCGATGGTCTGAAAGACCGGCGACGCGCGACCCATTGAGACCCATTGAGCGATCGATATCGATGCCGTTGAGCAACAGATCAGCCACCTTATTCGCATAGGATCGTTTTTTATGAAGACCGCACAGGAACTGCGCACGGGCAATGTCGTCATGGTCGGCAGTGACGCCATGGTGATACAAAAGGCCGAATACAACAAATCGGGCCGCAACTCGGCCGTCGTGAAGATGAAGCTGAAGAATCTTCTGACGGGCGCAGGCATGGAATCGGTCTACAAGGCCGACGATAAATTCGATGTCGTCGTGCTCGACCGCAAGGAAGTCACGTACTCGTACTTCGCCGATCCGTTGTACGTTTTCATGGACGCCGATTACAACCAGTACGAAGTCGAAGCCGAGATGATGGGCAACGCGCTCAACTACCTCGAAGACGGCATGCCGTGCGAAGTCGTGTTCTACAACGAAAAGGCCATCTCCGTCGAACTGCCGACCACGCTGGTGCGCGAAATCATGTACACAGAGCCGGCGGTCAAGGGTGATACCTCGTCGGGCAAGGTGCTGAAAACGGCGAAGATCAACACCGGCTTCGAACTGCAAGTCCCGCTCTTCTGCAGCACCGGCGACAAGATTGAAATCGATACGCGTACGGACGAATACCGCAGCCGCGCGTAAGCGTATTTAGGGTAGATGCCGCCCCGCGGCGCGCGGCTAAGCCGCTACATCGACCAAAGCGCCCATCAGGGCGCTTTTTTTTTCGCACGACTCGTGTATGTTTAAGAAATCTTTACCGGTCGTTTTTTCACTATAGTGATGCCAAAACCGCCGCACTTGCCGACCGGCAAGTGCAAGTAATTGTTATCTAAGGGAGAACGATCTGGCACGTGAAATGCTTGCTCGAAGGCAGCCCGTTCGCCGTCAAAATGCGTTCCCGTGCATGGCGCCTTGTGTAGCGGCGCCGACGGGTTCTCGACTCCTTGATTGATTAGCCAGCCATGCCACACGCCCTGATTGTCGAAGACGATCCCAATAGCCTATCCGGTCTCAACGCAATCGTTGCCACCGACGGCTTTTCCGTCGACACGGCCGCCACGCTCGCAGAGGCGCGCGCCGCGCTGACGCGCTTCATCCCGGACGTGGTGCTGATCGACCTCAATCTACCCGACGGCAGCGGTCTCGACCTGCTGCACAGCCTTCCCGCCCAGCCGGACGGTGTCGTGCCCGTGATCGTCATGACGGGCAACGCGACGGTGGAAAGCGCGATCGAGGGATTGCGCCACGGGATCTGGGACTACCTACTCAAACCGGTCAACATCCCGCGGCTACGCAGCTTGCTCGCGCGCATTCCTCGCCCCTATGAGCTGACTGAAGAAGTGCAGACGCTGCGCTCGACGTTGCGCCGGCTCGGCCGCTTCGGGCCCATGACCGGCCGCAGCGAAGCCATCCAGCACGTCTACGACACCATCGAGCGCCTCGCGCCCACCGAATCGGCCGTGCTTATTTGCGGCGAAGCGGGGACCGGCAAGGAAGTGGCGGCACGCACGCTGCACGAGATGAGCCGGCGCCGCAAGGGTCCGTTCGTTGCGTTCGACTGCCGCGCGTTTTCGCGAGACAGCACCGCGGAGCGTGGGCTCGACAGCATGCTGTTCGGCCAGGAAAGCGCGGTACCCGCGATTGAGCGGCGCGAGCCGGGGCTGTTCGAGCAAGCGGCCGGCGGCACGCTGTTTCTCGACGAAATCGTCGAGTTGCCGTTGGCGCAGCAAGAGGCGCTGCTGCACGCCCTCGATTCGCAGACTTACATGCGCGTCGGCGGCAGCAACCAGGTCAGCGTCGATTGCCGCATCGTCGCGGCCACGCGCAAGCCGGCTCGCGACGCCGTCGCGCAGGGTGCCCTGCGCGAGGATCTCTGGCTACGGCTCGATGCGGCATCCATCGCATTGCCCCCGCTGCGCGAGCGCGGCGACGACGCCATGCTGCTGGCCGAGGCGCTCGTCGACGAACTCAATCGCGAGATCAACGCAAGCGGGCTCGCCACGGTCAACAAACGCGTCGGGCCCAATCTCGTGCGCGAGTGCCTGACCTATGACTGGCCCGGCAATGTGCGCGAGTTGCACGAGCGCGTGCGCCGCGCCTACAACGCGTCGGGCGAAATCGTCGATTCGCTGCGCGCCGACGAAGCTAACGGCTCGAGCGGGCGACGCCTGAACGGCGGCAGCGTGCAGGTGGCGGTCGGGACGCCGTTGTCGGACGTCGAAGACCTGCTCATTCGCGCGACGCTCGATGCCGTCGGCGGGACACGTCACCGCGCGGCCACGCTGCTCGGCATTAGTCCGAAAACGCTCTACAACAAGCTGCAGCGTATGAAGATGACCTGATGACGGCGGCGGGCCCGACGCGGCAGCCGCTTCGTTAGGCCCGTGCCGTGCTCATCGGCGGTCAGCGGCGGTCATCGGCCGTCATGCGCCTCGCACGGCCTGTCCTCTCTTTACGCGAAGGCCGTGCGCAACAGCGCTTGTGCTTCTTGATACGCGGGCCGGGCGACCAGCTTCCTCCAGTTCGGCGCCTTGCAGCGCGGACGCAACTGCTTGAGCCGCCGCACGCTCTCCTTCGACGGCGCGTAGGTCAGCTCTTGCAAGACAGTCTCCGCGGCGTCCGGCTGATTGCAGACGAGAACCATGTCGCACCCGGCCTCGAGCGCCGCTTGAGCCGCTTGCGCGAGCGTCCCGCCGGCGCGCGCCGCTTCCATCGATAAATCGTCGCTAAAAATCGCGCCGGTGAAGCGCAGTTTCTCGCGCAAGATATCTTGCAGCCAAAAGCGAGAAAACCCTGCCGGCTTCGGATCGACCGCCGAGTAGATGACATGCGCCGGAATGACCGACGACAGCGACATGCCTAGCCAGTCGTATGGCGCGGCGTCTTCGCTCAAGATCTCGTCGAGACTGCGCGCGTCCACTGGCAGGGCCACATGCGAATCGGCAGCGGCAAACCCGTGCCCCGGAAAGTGCTTGCCGCAGTTGCGCATGCCGGCCAGCGCGAGCCCATGGTTCAGGCTCTTTGCGAGCAGCGTGACAACACGCGGGTCGCGATGGAATGCGCGGTCGCCGATCACGGCAGAGCGGCCGTAATCGAGATCGAGGACGGGCGTAAAGCTCATGTCGATGCCGCACGCGCGCAGTTCCGCCGCGAGCACGTAACCCGTCGCCGTGGCCGCCTTCGTCGCCAGCAACACGTCGCGGTCCCAGAGTTCGCCGAGTCGCCGCATCGCAGGCAGCACAGTGAAGCCGTCGGTGCGAAACCGCTGCACGCGCCCCCCCTCGTGATCGACCGCGATCAAAAGATCGTCGCGCACATCGCGAATCGCATCGGTCAACGCAGTCAGTTGCCGGCGATTCTCGAAGTGGCGCGCGAACAAGATGACGCCGCCCGTCATCGGGTGGGAGAGACGCCGCACATCGTCGTCGGTGAGCTCGGGGCCCTTCACGTCGAGCATCACCGGTCCGGGGGAATTTTTCATCGAAAAGTCGAGGTGCAAGGAGAAGAAAGCATAGATGCGGCTCGAGAAGCGGCCTGGGTACTAAGAAGGCCCAAGAAAGGTCCAAGACGCAGCGGCTCAGGCCGAGGGCGTCGCCATGTCCGATTCGGCGATCACGAACGCCACCGCATAATCGCGCTCGTCGCTGATCGTCACGCGCGCCGTGATGCCGCGGGCGGCAAGCCATTCGGCCAGCTCGCCGGATGCCTGCACGACGGGCTTGCCGCTCGCCTCGTTCAGCGTTTGCAGCGCGCGCCAAGTCATCGGCCACTGCATGCCGAGGCCGATCGCCTTCGAGAACGCCTCTTTGGCCGAGAAGCGCGTCGCGAGAAACGCGATTCCGCGCACTTCGGACCGCGCCTTTCGCGCATGATAGATACGCAGCTCGTCAGGGCCAAGCACCTTCTCGGCGAAGCGCCCGTTCGTACGCGTCATCACCGCCGCTACGCGGCTCAGTTGAATGACATCGGTACCGATACCGAAGATAGCCATAGACGCGCCGCTGCCGGTCAATGCGCCGCGCCAAGGCGCGCTGCCACCATGATGGCCTTCATTTCGCGCACGGCATTGTCCCAGCCCGCGAAGATCGCGTGCGCGACGATGGCGTGGCCGATATTGAGTTCGACGATGCCTTCGATGGCCGCGATCTGCTGCACGTTCGTATAGTGCAAGCCGTGGCCGGCGTTGACCTTCAAACCGAGCGATGCGCCGAGCGCCACGCCGCGCACGATACGTTCGTACTCGTTGCGCTGCTCGCCTTCGTCGTGTGCGTCAGCGTAGCGCCCCGTGTGTAATTCGATGACGGGCGCGCCCGCCTCGTGCGCCGCACGGATTTGGGTTTCTTCGGCATCGATGAAGAGCGACACGCGCGAACCGGCATCGGCCAGTTGCCGGCAAGCGGCGCGCACGGCCTCGAAATGCCCGGCCACATCGAGCCCCCCTTCGGTCGTCAACTCAGCGCGCTTTTCCGGGACGAGGCACACGTCGTGCGGGCGCACATCACAAGCGATGTCGAGCATCTCCTGCGTCACCGCACACTCAAGGTTCATGCGCGTCGCCAGTTGCGTGCGCAACGCGCGCACATCGGCATCGACGATATGGCGGCGATCCTCGCGCAAGTGCAGCGTGATCGCGTCGGCCCCTGCGGCTTCGGCCTGAAGCGCGGCGCGGATGGGATCGGGATACCGCGTGCCGCGTGCGTTGCGCAGCGTGGCGACGTGATCGATGTTGACGCCGAGATCGATGACGCTCGGCGACGTCAAAAAGAAGCTCATAGGTTCTGCAAATCGAGAAGGATCTGGCGGGTCGCAAGCGGCGTGCCGCCAAGATAAGTGTTGAGCAGAAAGCGCATCAACGTCTTGCTTTGCGCGATCGTCTTGGCACGATGGTAATCGTCGCGCTCCATATCGAGCAAGGTCTGTCCCGACACCACCGGCCAGTGCGCGGGTAGTTCGCTCGCAGCCTCGCGCACGCCACGCTGCGGATCGAAGACATACCGGCCCTCGGCTACCACGGCCTTGCGTGCGGCGGTGCGATCAAGCGCCATCGCGTAGCCGGTCTCGCGCAGCAGCACACGCTCGAACGAGCGCAGCACCTGCACAGGAGGCTCGTCGTGCGCGAGCCGCGTCAGCGTGACGACATAGTGCTGAAATAGCTGCGGATGCGGGTCCTCCCGCGCGCAGAATTTCACGACCAGCTCGTTGACGTAGAAGCCGCAGAGCAGCGCGTCGCCCATTAAAGGCAACATGCCGCCAACCCACTCGGCCCCGGTCAGCGTGCGCATCTCCGATTTGCCCGACCACGACATCGAGAGCGGCTGAAACGTCTGGAGCACACCGCGCAGCGCCGAGTGCGGGCGCTTTGCACCCTTCGCTACGAGCGCGAGGCGGCCGTGATCGCGCGAGAACACGTCGATGATGAGACTCGTCTCGCGGTAGGCGTAGCTGTGCAGCACGAACGCAGGCTGCTCGGCGATGCGAGGCGACGGCTCGCGCGATGCCCGGCGGACGACCGTCTCGTCATTCGTACCCATAGGCACGCAGCCCGGCTTCGTTGTCGGCCCAGCCGCTCTTCACCTTGATGAACGTTTCCAGATACACCGGGCCGTCGAAGAGCCGCTCCATGTCGAGCCGGGCTTCGGTGCTGATCTGTTTGAGCTTGGCGCCCTTGTGGCCGATGATCATGGCCTTGTGGCCGTCTCGATCGACGAGGATCGTCGCGAAAACGCGGCGCAGGCGCCCTTCCGTCTCGAACTTCTCGATCAGCACGGTGCTCGTGTACGGCAATTCGTCGCCCGTCCATCGAAACACCTTCTCGCGCAGAATCTCAGCCGCCAGAAAACGCTCGCTTCGATCAGTCAAGTCGTCTTCACTGTAGATCCGCTCGCCTGCCGGCAAGTACGGCTTGACCGTCTCGAGCAGATGTTTGACGTCGTCGGGATGCTTGGCCGAGATCGGCACGATCTCCTTGAACTCGCGCAGCGTGCTCATCTTTTGGAAGAACGGATAAAGCGTCTGCTTATCGCTGACGCGATCGAGCTTGTTCGCAACGAGGAGCAGCGGCACCGAGGGCGGAATCAAATCGAGCACCTTCTGGTCGTCCGGCCCGAAGCGGCCCGCCTCGATGACGAACAACACCGCGTCGACCGACGTCAGCGTCGACGTGACCGCACGGTTCAGCGAACGGTTCAACGCCCCGCTATGCTGCGTCTGAAAACCCGGCGTATCGACGAAGATGAACTGCGCGTCGTCGAACGTATGGATGCCCGTAATGCGATGGCGCGTCGTCTGGGCTTTGCGCGACGTGATGCTGATCTTTTGGCCGACGAGCGCGTTCATCAACGTGGACTTGCCGACGTTGGGGCGGCCGACGATGGCGACCATGCCGCAGCGAAAGCCGGAGGGAGTAGGGGTATCGGTCATGCGAAACGGGAAACTCGGAAAGAGGCTGTGCGGCGCAGGCTGAGCGGCGAAAACGCGGACGAGGTCATGAATGATCGGGCTCGGGCTCGGGCGCGCGAGGGTGCGCCGCGCCGGCGACGTCGGAGATGAGCTCGGCTTGCGCGTCCGACTTCGGCGCGGGCATATCCGGCTTAGCCGATACCTCGCCTTTAGCGGACGGTTCTTGCACGCGCAGTGTCGCCTTATGCTCCACATGCGCCGCGCGAATCATCGCCGGCGGCACGGCGGCGGCGCCATCGGCAGCGGGGCTCGCTTTCGCCGCTTCAGCCCGCGCACCTTTGTCGGCCTTGCGCTCGGGGGCGCGCAGATCGAGCGCCGCTTGCACACCCTTTACACCAGGCACGACCTCGAGTTCGCCGGCCTTAGCCGCGCGCGCACCGCGCGAGCGCTTCGGCTTCGTTTCGAGCGCCGGCTGCAACACCATCACTTCGTCGAGCGCCTTTTTGGCCGCAGCCTGCTCGGCCGCGCGACGGCTCGCGCCGGAACCCGACACCTTCACCTCGAGCTTGGGCACCGTGCATTCGACTTCGAACTGTTGATTGTGGGCAGCACCGTGCGTGGCGACAACCGTGTAAGTTGGCAACGCGATCTTGTGACCCTGCAGATACTCTTGCAACAGCGTCTTGGAATCCTTGCCGAGCGTGCGCGGATCGATGTGATCGAGGATCGGCACATACAAGCGCTTGATGACGGTTTGAGCCGCATCGAAGCCGCCGTCGACGAAGACCGCCCCGAGAATTGCCTCGAATGCATCGGCCAGAATCGACGGCCGCCGGAACCCCCCGCTGCGCAACTCGCCCTCGCCTAGCCGCAGGCTCTCGGAAATATTGAGGGCCTGAGCAATCTCGTAAAGCGACTGCTGTTTGACCAGGTTGGCGCGCACGCGCGAGAGGTCGCCTTCGTCCAATTTGCCGAATCGCTGATACAAAAGCGCAGCCACCGCGCAATTTAGAACGGAATCGCCCAAAAATTCGAGCCGTTCATTGTGCGAAGCACTGTGACTGCGGTGAGTTAAGGCCTGGCGCAACAATTCCGCATTGCGAAATTCGTAGCGCAACCGGCTTTCGAGCGGAGATAGCGGCATGTGCAGAGTATAACGCGCGCGTCAGACCCGACGGTCAGGCCGGGCGGGACGCGAAAAACGGGGCAAACCGGGCGCGACTCGGTGTGCCGAGCGCCGAATCGGGCGCTAACACATCGAGTGCGCTCAGTTGAACGGGCCGATGCGCTTCAGATTGCTGAAGTTCATCCAAACGAAGAACGCACGGCCGACGATATTGCGATCGGGCACGAAGCCCCAGTAGCGGCTGTCGGCACTGTTGTCGCGGTTGTCGCCCATCATGAAGTAATGGCCGGGCGGCACTTTGCAGACGACGCCGGCGCTGTTGTACGAGCAGTTGTCGCGATACGGATAGTCTTCCGCGCCGATGACGAACGGCGGCACGGCGGGATTATTCAAGATCGCGTGTTTGCGCGTGCCGAATGTCTCTTCGAACTGCTTCGCGTAGCCGACGCGCTCTTCGTCGAAGTAGTCGGGCAGCGGCGTTTCGGGAGCGCTCTTGCCGTTGATCGTCAGATGCTTGTTCTCGTAGGCGACGATATCGCCGGGCAGGCCGACCACGCGTTTGATGTAATCGACCGATTCGTCCTTCGGGTAGCGAAACACGACGACGTCGCCCCGCTGAAGCGGGCCGCCTTGCGTGATCTTCGTATCGGTGATCGGCAGGCGCAGGCCATATTCGAACTTGTTCACTAGGATGAAATCGCCGACGAGCAGTGTCGGCACCATCGAGCCCGACGGAATCTTGAATGGTTCGACCACGAACGAGCGCACGAGAAACACGACGAGAATGACGGGGAAAAAGCTTGCGGAGTACTCGAGCCACCACGGCTGGCGCAGCTTTTCGTCGCGCAGACGAGCGCGCGTTTGCGGGGCGTTTTCATCGGCAAAGCGCTCGCCGACGCGCACCTGCTGGCGGTCGAACTCGACAACGGCGGCATCGGCCGCGCGGCGCCGCTGCGGCAGAAAGATCGACTTATCGGCAACCCACGCGATGCCCGTCAAGACGACGAGCACAAAGAGAATCAGCGCAAAGTTCATGTCAGTCTCCGCCGGGCCGTCCCAAGGAGATTGACCGCCCCCACGGGGGGCAGCGAACGCAGAGAGCGTGGGGGTCGTTTCATATAGAGGTCCTGTTATTTGTCTTCGACGCGCAAGATCGCGAGGAAAGCCTCTTGCGGAATCTCGACGGACCCGACCTGCTTCATTCGCTTCTTGCCTTCTTTTTGCTTTTCCAACAGCTTCTTTTTCCGCGTGATGTCGCCCCCGTAGCACTTCGCGAGGACGTTCTTGCGCAGTGCCTTGATGTTCTCGCGCGCGATGATATGCGCGCCGATCGCGGCTTGAATCGCGACGTCGTACATCTGGCGCGGAATGAGTTCGCGCATCTTGGCCGCGACCTCGCGGCCTCGGTATTGCGATTGCGACCGGTGGACGATTACGGAAAGCGCGTCGACCTTGTCGCTGTTGATCAGCATATCGACCTTGACGACGTCGGACGCGCGGTATTCCTTGAATTCGTAATCCATCGACGCGTAGCCGCGTGAAACCGATTTGAGCCGATCGAAGAAGTCGAGGACGATCTCGGCCATCGGGATCTCGTACGTGAGCTGCACTTGGCGGCCGTGGTACTGCATGTTGATCTGATTGCCGCGCTTTTGCGTGCACAACGTGATGACCGAGCCGACGTAGTCCTGCGGCATGTAGAGATTCACCGTGACGATCGGCTCGCGAATCTCTTCGATCTTCGAAGGATCGGGCATCTTCGCCGGGTTCTCGACCATCAGCATCGTGCCGTCGCGCTGCAAGACCTCATAGACCACGGTAGGCGCCGTGGTGATGAGATCCATGTCGAATTCGCGCTCGAGCCGCTCTTGCACGATCTCCATGTGCAAGAGGCCGAGGAAGCCGCAGCGGAAACCGAAGCCGAGCGCCTGGGACACTTCGGGCTCGTATTGCAGCGATGCGTCGTTGAGCTTGAGCTTCTCGAGCGATTCGCGCAGCGCGTCGTA
This sequence comes from uncultured Burkholderiaceae bacterium, assembly GCA_966212065.1. Classification (GTDB taxonomy): domain Bacteria; phylum Pseudomonadota; class Gammaproteobacteria; order Burkholderiales; family Burkholderiaceae; genus Trinickia. The sequence goes on along the minus strand of CBIHOQ010000046.1, from coordinate 32,779 downwards.
CTGATTGGCCTCGATGGGATAAAGGCCGGCGAACACCTGCGGCTTGACTTCCTTGAAACCGGGCAGCGGCACTTGCGCGGGCCGATTGGCGAGCGTCACCGTATCGCCGACTTTGGCAGCCGTGAGCTCCTTGATGCCCGCGATGATGAAGCCCACCTGCCCCGCGGAAAGCACCTCGAGATTCTTCGACTTGGGCGTGAACACACCGATATGCTCGACGGGGAACTGCGCGCCCGTCGCCATCAGCTTGATCTTGTCCTTCGGACGCAGCGTGCCGTTGACGATGCGCACGAGCATGACGACGCCGACATAGTTGTCGAACCAAGAATCGATCATGAGCGCCTGCAGCGGCGCGTCCGGGTCGCCCTTGGGCGCCGGTACCTTCACGATCAGCGCTTCGAGCACGTCTTGGACGCCGAGCCCCGTCTTCGCGCTGCAATGCACGGCGTCCGTGGCGTCGATGCCGATAACGTCCTCGATCTCGGAGATGGCATTCTCCGGATTCGCGGCGGGTAGATCGATCTTGTTGAGCACGGGCACCACTTCGACGCCAAGCTCGATCGCCGTGTAGCAGTTCGCGACCGTTTGCGCCTCGACACCCTGGCTGGCGTCGACGACGAGCAGCGCCCCTTCGCAAGCCGATAGCGAACGACTCACTTCGTACGAGAAGTCGACGTGCCCCGGTGTGTCGATGAGGTTCAGGTTATAGAGCTGGCCGTCGCGCGCGCGATACTGGAGCGCGGCGGTTTGGGCCTTGATTGTGATGCCACGCTCGCGCTCGAGATCCATCGAGTCGAGCACTTGCGATTCCATTTCGCGGTCGGACAAGCCGCCGCACAGTTGAATAATGCGATCGGCGAGCGTCGACTTGCCATGGTCGATGTGGGCAATGATCGAAAAGTTGCGTATGTGATCCATTCAGGGCCGATCAAGCGAAAAAGGCGCGCTCGGACAACCGCGGAGCACGCCTTGTAAGTACGTGATAAACCGGGCTATTTTAGCCGAAACGGCCTTCTCACGGCGGATTTTCCCGGTGCCGGACGCCCGAGGGCCGCGCGCCGACGCGCACTTCGTGCGGCAGCGGGCACGCAACCCATACCCGGCGGGCATGCACGTGCGCGTGCTTATAAGCAATGCGTGGCCAGCGCCGTTCTTACGCGCTCGGTATCGAGCCGATAGCGGCTTAGCTCGACACCGTCGCAGACGAGCACGGGAACGAGTTCGTCGTAGCGCTCGACGAGCGCCGGATCGGCGTCGACGTCGATAACCTCCACCGCCGCGTCAAATGCATGGGCCAACGGCTCGAGTGCAGCAAGCATCTCCTCGCACAGATGGCACCACGCCCTCGAATAAAGCTTGAGTGTCAGCGGCGGCGTGCGCGAGGCGATCGTCTTCATTTGCCTTGTACGCGCGGCTTGATCGGCACGTACTGCGTGTTCTCCCCGCGACGCACGAGCAACGGCACCATTTTTTGCGGATCGAGATGCGCTGTCGCCTGCTCGAACTGCTTCGCGTTCGACACGTCGGTATCGCCGACGCGCAAGATAATGTCGCCCTTTTGCAGGCCGACACGCGCACTCGGCCCATCGACTGCGTCGATTTGCACGCCGCCCGTGCGCAGCTTCATCGATTTGATTTGGTCGGCCGAAAGATCGGAGACCGTTACACCCAGCGGATTGGAGGCACGCGCCTTTGACGCCGGCGCTTGCTGCTCGTCGGCCTTTGCCGTCTTCTCGGACTGCGTTTGCACCACCGTGATCGGCACGTCGTGCGACTGCCCCTTGCGCCAAACCGTGATGGTCGCCTTAGTGCCGGGCTTCGTATCGCCGACCATGCGCGGCAGGTCCGTATCGGCTTCGACAGGGGCGCCGTTGAACTTGAGGATGATGTCGCCCGGCTGCAAGCCGGCTTTATCGGCGGGACCGCCGGGCTCGACGCTGCTCACCAGCGCGCCTTCGGCGCGCGGCAGACCGAGCGAATCGGAGACGTCCTTCGTGACCTGCCCAATCGACACGGCGATACGCCCACGCACGACCTTGCCCGTCGTCTTGAGTTGATCGGCCACGCGCATCGCTTCGTCGATCGGGATCGCGAACGCAATACCCATGAAGCCGCCTGTGCGGCTGTAGATTTGCGAGTTGATGCCGATCACCTCGCCCCGCATGTTGATGAGCGGCCCACCCGAGTTGCCCGGGTTCACGGCCGCGTCGGTCTGGATGAACGGCAGGTAATCGCCCGTCTCGCGGCCCTTGGCGCTGACGATGCCTTCCGTCACCGTATTGTCCAGCCCGAACGGTGAACCGATCGCAAGTACCCATTCGCCTACGCGCACCTTGTTCGAATCGCCAATCGTTACCGCAGGTAGATTCGCGGCGTCGATCTTGACGACGGCGATGTCCGTGCGCTCGTCCGAACCGATGAGCTTGGCCTTGAATTCGCGCTTGTCGGTGAGCGTGACGTAGATGTTGTCGGCATCGTCCACCACGTGTGCGTTCGTCATCACATAGCCGTCAGATGAAACGATGAAGCCCGAGCCCACGCCGCTGTTCTGTTCGCTGTCGGCGTTATCCGATTGATCGGGGCTGCCGCCGCGGTCGCCGCCCCGATCGCCCCGATCGCCCCGATCGCCGCCGCGCGGCTTATTCGGCGCTTGCGGCAGCGGGATGCCGAAAAAGCGCCGGAAGAACTCCGACATGTCGCCGTCGTCCATGCCAGGCGGCATCGCACGCTGGCCACCCGAATTCGAACCCGACACGCGCGCGGTCGTCCGAATGTTGACGACAGCGGGCCCGACTTTGTCGACGAGATCGGGGAAATCGGGCAGGTTCACCGGCGGCATAGCCGACGCCGAATGCGGCGCCAACGACAGGCAAGCCAGGGCTGAGGCGGCCGCGAAGAATTTGCGCACCGAAAGATTCGTCATAGGGAGGGGACCGAAGCGTTACTTGGTAGCTTTGTATTCTATGGCAGACGCGAAGCGCTGCAGCGTGGCTTGCGGTACTTCGCCGAGCACGGTGACCCAATAATCGCGATAGCGCGTGACGAGGACATGCGTGGCCCCGGTACTACCCGAGCCTTCCTTGCGCGAATTTTTTTCGACGGGCTCGACGAATACCGAGATCGTCGAGAGCCCATCCGAAAATACGGCCTGATCGACAGGAATAGGCGGCGCACCGGCTTCGCGCGCGGCCATCGGGCGCCGCAACTCGCGGATCCTTTGAAAGCCCGGCACATCGGGCGCGATACGCCAGCCCTGCGCCTCCATGTCGATCGCCGAGACGGGCGGGCGCACGAGCGTCCAGCCGTTCGTATCGCGCATACCCGCGACGATGGCCGCCTTTTGCGCCGGCACGCCAATGCGCACTTGCGAGAACGCCATCTGTTCGAGCACGCGCCCCGACGTGTCGAGCGTCTGCACGCGCAGCAGCAGCCCCGTCTTGGCGTCCGCCCATAGCTTGTACGCAAAGCGGTAGGCGTCCTTCGGATCAAGCTCGATCACTTGCGCGTCAAGTCCCGCCACCCGATCGCCGCTGAGCAGCTTCGGGTCGTACACCGACAGCACTTGCGCACCGCTTTCACTCATGAGCGCAGGGAAGGCATCGCGGTTGAGGCGCTTCTCGATCACGCAAAGATGCCGTTCCGGCACGAATGTGTAGAGATCGTCGTCGTGGCGCAAGAGCTTGCGCGGGGGACCGTCGAGGCTTTCGAGCGATTCGAATTCGCCGTCGCCGCGCACCGCATAATGCGCAATGCGCGAGGACTGCACGAAATTACCGTGCTGGTAGACGAAAACACCTTCGTAATTTTCGCGTTTCGCGGCATCGTGAATTCGATCAAGCCAGCTTGCGGCCTGCTGGCGGACGGACACGTCGGCTTGAGCGAGCGCTGCACGAGGGGAAACCGATAACAGCGCGGCGGCGCAAAGCAGCCACGCCGCCCCCTGCCGCCGGGCGGCGACGCGCATCGAGCCCAATGTCTGCATCGGCTTATTGGCCTTGGGAAGTCTGGACCGCGGCGCGAATGAGCGGCATCGAACCCGGCATCATCGGCTGCTGCGCAAATTGCTGGTGTGCTTCGAGGTATTGATCGAGGCCCGCGTCGCGAATGATATTGACCTCTTGAGCACCCGAACCGCTCGTCATGGCGACAGTCTGCACAGGGTTCGTCGAAGCCGTTTGGACCGGGCTGTGCGCGCCGCCATGCTGCCACTGCGGCAGCACGATCCAACTCAGCGCCGCCACCGCGGCCGCAACCGCCAATCCGGGAGCGACCCGCCGACGCAACACCGACGCGCCCGACGCGCGGCCGCGCGCAGGCGCACGCGACGGAACGAGCAGGTGCGGCTCCGCTTCCAGCCTGGCCGAGAAGCCCGCCAAGAATGCAGCGCTCGTAGCCGGGTGAACAGCCAGATCGTCGGAACGCAACGCGTCGCCGATTAGATGGTAGGCGGACCAAGTCGTGCGGTGGGCATGGTCGAACTCGGCCAGCACCTCATGGAACGATTCGGATGAATCGAACCCCTCCCCATCGACGAATGCGGATAAACGCTCGCCGCGCGAGCTACCCTTCGACTGCATCGAGACCGACCCCATGACGTTCCCCATCTTGCAAACACCCCGTAGTGACACGACTTAACCCAGTTCAATACACTGCAACTGCCACCGCACCGAGCCGGCGCCGGGACGGCCGAACGCGCTACCAGCGCTTACCTTCGGGCGTATCCAGCAACGGACGCAATTTTGCCGCAATCGCTTCCCGAGCGCGAAAAATTCGCGATCGGACTGTTCCAATGGGGCATCCCATCATTTCGGCGATCTCCTCGTAGCTGAGCCCTTCGATCTCGCGAAGGGTGATCGCCACGCGCAGCTCTTCCGGCAACAGCGCCATCGCAGCATTGACCGTCTGCGCGATCTGCTTGCTCATCAACATCGATTCAGGCGTGTTGATATCCCTTAGTTGATCGGCGTCCGAGAAAGTTTCAGCCTCTTCGGCGTTTGCTTCGGTCGAAGTGGGCGCACGCCGGCTCTGGGTCGCGAGATAATTCTTCGCCGTGTTGACGGCGATACGATACAGCCAGGTATAAAACGCCGACTCGCCGCGGAACTGAGGGAGCGCGCGGTAAGCCTTGATGAACGCATCCTGCGCGACGTCCTCGACCTCTGCCGGGTCGCGCACGAGCCGCGAGATCAACCGAATGATCTTGCGGTGGTATTTCGAAACCAGAAGCTCGAACGCGGCTTTATCGCCCTGCTGCACGCGCGCGACCAGAACCTGGTCGACTTCTTTTTCACTCACCTGATGGGGTCCGTTCACTTGGGAGGGCTGCGTCGGGGGACCGCTATTGTAGCGTCCCCTTCATGGCCCATGCGCGATGTGTAACCGCGGTTACGGTCGTTACAGATTGGCCGTTACGCTCAAAAAGCCGCGTGCCGGCCGCGAACCGCCAGTTCCCGAAAAGCCGCGGCATCGACGGCGTCCGCCGCGACGATGAACGCTTTCGGCCGTCGCGCGTCCGCGCCGGCGACGGCCAATACCAGCCAGCGCTCGGCCCATTGGGCAACCCCAACGATACGCCCTTGGAACAGCGCGCGCCCTGCGCCGTCGAAGGCCGCGAGGCCCTCGGACGTCAATTCGAGCAGCGTCGGCTGCGCTCGTTCATAACGCAAGAACGATAGTCCAAATGCCGCCAATGCGGCGCCGGCAAGCCAAAGCGCGTCGATTGGGCCGAGATGGGCGGTCGCCGTGAAATGCACAGCCGCCGCGCACACGAGCGCAAACGCCAGCGACGCGAGGCGCACCGAAAGCGAACGCCGCAGCGCTATGCGCCGCGGCGTACCTGCTTCGACATCGGGGCCGGTGGCCCGCGTCAATCGACCATCCCGATCAGGCGCGCTTGAAGACAAGCGTGCCGTTCGTGCCGCCGAACCCGAACGAGTTCTTCAGCGCGACGCCGATCTTCATCTCCCGCGCCGTATTTGCGCAGTAGTCGAGATCGCACTCGGGGTCTTGGTTGAAGAGGTTAATGGTAGGCGGCGACACTTGGTGATGGACGGCCAGCACCGTAAACACCGACTCGAGCCCGCCCGAGCCGCCCAGCAGGTGGCCCGTCATTGACTTCGTCGAATTCACGACGACCTTCTTCGCATGTTCGCCGAGCGCGCGCTTGATGCCGATCGTCTCGGCCATATCGCCGAGCGGCGTCGACGTGCCGTGCGCATTGATGTAATCGACTTCGTCGCCGCTGATACCGGCATTGCGCAGCGCCGCCGCCATGCAGCGGCGTGCGCCGTCGCCATCCTCGAGCGGGGCCGTCATATGGTAGGCGTCCGCGCTCATCCCATAACCGGTGATCTCCGCATAGATCTTCGCGCCGCGCGCCTTCGCATGCTCGTACTCCTCAAGCACCATGACGCCCGCTCCTTCGCCGAGCACGAAGCCATCGCGATCCTTGTCCCACGGACGGCTGGCCGTGGCCGGATCGTCATTGCGCTGCGACAGTGCGCGGGCCGCCGCGAAACCGCCGACCCCGAGCGGCGACACCGTCGCCTCCGCGCCGCCGGCGAGCATGATGTCGGCATCGCCGTACTCGATGAGGCGCGATGCCTCGCCGATACAGTGCAAACCGGTCGTGCAGGCGGTGACGATCGCTAGATTCGGACCCTTCAGGCCAAACTTCATCGACAAGTGGCCCGAAATCATGTTGATGATCGACGCGGGAACGAAGAACGGCGAAATGCGCCGCGGCCCACGGTTGAGCAGTTCAGTTTGCGTCACTTCGATCATCGGCAACCCGCCGATGCCCGAGCCGACCAATACACCGGCGCGCTCCGCGTTGGCTTCGGTGATCTCGATGCCGCTGTCCTGCATCGCTTGTATGCCCGCCGCCATCCCGTAATGGATAAACGTATCCATGTGGCGGGCTTCCTTCGCAGGCATGTAGTCTTCGACGTTGAAGCCTTTTACTTCACCGGCGAAGCGCGTCGAGAAGTTCGTTGCGTCGAACTTCGTGATGGTCGCGATGCCGGACTTGCCGGCAACCAGATTCGCCCACCCGTCGGCAACATTATTGCCGACAGGCGACACCAGTCCCAAGCCTGTAACAACAACACGGCGACGGCTCACGGTAACCCCTTTTCCATAAATGACAAAAGCAAAAGCCACAGCGGCCACAGGAAACCGCCCCTGTGAGCCCTGTGGCTAAGTTTCGACACCAGCATCGGCATCCGACGTGAAAACGCGTCAAACGCGGCTAGCGCGGATACGCCCGGCGCGCGAGGCGTTAGGCCTTGACGTTCGCGCGAGCGTAATCGATCGCTTGCTGAACGGTCGTGATCTTTTCGGCTTCCTCGTCCGGAATTTCCATGCCGAACTCGTCTTCCAGCGCCATCACGAGTTCAACCGTGTCGAGCGAGTCTGCACCGAGATCGTTCACGAACGATGCTTCGTTCTTGATCTCAGCTTCGGCGACGCCCAGTTGTTCCGCGACGATCTTCTTGACGCGCTGTTCGATGTTGTCCATTACCCCTCCGAGGGAAAAAAGTTCAAAATTGCAAGTGCGCGCATTTTATCAGGTTTGCCCGGTCAAAAAGCGCGCTCAAGGCTAGCGTTGAGACTTGGCGCCGGAAGCGTTCGGCTACCGCCGGCGCGGATGGTAAACGAAATCCGTCAAGACATGTACATCCCGCCGTTCACATGCAGCGTCACGCCGGTGACATACCCGGCCTGCGGCGAAGCAAGGAAGGCGACGGCATGGCCGATATCCTCAGGGCTGCCCAGACGGCCAAGCGGAATTTGCGCCTTGAGCGCGGCCTGTTGATCTTCGGGCAGCGCCTTCGTCATATCGGTATCGATGAAGCCCGGGGCCACACAGTTCACCGTGATGCCGCGGCTGCCGATTTCACGCGCCAGCGCGCGCGCCATGCCCGCCACGCCTGCCTTCGCCGCGGCGTAGTTCATCTGCCCGGGGTTGCCCGCGGAGCCGACGACCGACGTGATATTGATGATGCGGCCACCGCGGGCTTTCATCATCGGGCGCAGCACGGCGCGCGAGAGCCGGAACACGGCCTTCAGGTTCGTGTCGATGACGGCGTCCCAGTCATCGTCCTTCATGCGCATGGACAGTTGATCGCGCGTGATGCCCGCGTTGTTCACGAGCACGTTGAGCGCGCCGAATTCCTTCACAAGCGTATCGATGAGCGCATCGACGGCTTCGCCGTCGTTGACTTCGAGCACGACGCCCCGCCCCGCCAAGCCTTCGGCCGCGAGCGCCTCGGTGATGCCGGCCGCGCCGGCATCGCTCGTCGCCGTACCGATGACGGTCGCACCTTGCCGGGCGAGCACGAGCGCGATCGCACGGCCGATGCCGCGCGAGGCGCCCGTCACGAGCGCGATTTGTTTATCGAGAACTTTTTCCATAATGATTCGAATGATGCGCTAGCACGCGGTGACTTCGTGGCGGGTTTGAATGCTGCTTGTGGCTCGTGGGCTCGTGGGCTCGTGTAGAGGCAAACGCCGGATGCTTGTCCTGCTTGTCCTTTCACGCGGTCAGCAGCTTCAGTGTTTCGTCGAGCGAGGCCGGATCGGCGATTGCCGCGCCGACCAGGTTGCCGTCGATTCGCTTGGTCAAGCCTGCAAGCACCTTGCCGGGCCCGCACTCGATCACGTGCGTCACACCGTCCTTGGCCATCGCCTGCACGCACTCGACCCAGCGGACGGGGCCCGCGGCCTGGCGCACGAGCGCTTCCTTGATCGCGGCCGGCTCGGACACCATTGCCACATCGACGTTGTTGACGATGGGGATTTGAGGCACTGTGATGTCGACGCTCGCGAGATACTCGCGCAGACGATCGGAGGCCGGCTGCAGCAGCGACGAATGGAACGGCGCCGACACCGGCAGCGGCAACGCGCGTTTGGCGCCCTTCGCTTTGGCGAGCTCGCAGGCTTTCTCGACGGCGGCTTTGTGCCCGGCGATCACGACTTGCGCGGGCGCATTGAAATTGACTGCTTCGACGATGCCGCTGCTTTCGCGCGCGGCTTCGGCGCAAACGGCGCGGACCGTATCGTCGTCGAGACCGAGGATGGCCGCCATGCCGCCGACGCCGATCGGAACGGCGGTTTGCATCGCCTGCGCCCGAAAGCGCACGAGCGGCACGGCGTCCCGAAACGCAAGTGCACCCGCGGCGACAAGCGCCGTATATTCGCCCAGGCTGTGACCGGCGACGATGGCCGGTGCGGCCCCGCTCGCTTCACGCCACGCGCGGTAGATTGCATAGGCGGCCGCCAGCATGACGGGCTGCGTGTTCATGGTGAGATTCAAGTCCTCGGCGGGACCTTCGGCGATCAGTTTGCCGAGATCCTGGCCAAGTGCATCGGACGCTTCCTGCAGGGTGTCGCGCACGACGGCGCGATCGGCAAACGCATTCAACATGCCGACCGATTGCGATCCCTGCCCCGGAAAAACGAACGCAAATTTCATATCATTCCCAGATGTTGAGCTTTTGGGCGCGATCGGCCCGTGTGCCGGCTCGCCCGCACACGGATGACCGCACGGCTCGCACGGCGCCGATTAGTAGCGGATGACGGATGCGCCCCACGTGAAGCCGCCGCCGACGCCTTCGATGAGCACGTGCTGTCCGCGCTTGATGCGCCCATCGCGCACGGCGATGTCGAGCGCGAGCGGAATCGACGCGGCCGATGTATTGCCGTGCTCGCCGACCGTGACGACCATGCGCTCTTGCGGCAAGCGGAGCTTGCGGCACGTGTGCGACATGATACGGATGTTGGCTTGATGCGGAATAAGCCAATCGATCTGCTCGGAAGACATATTGGCCTTCTGAAGCGCCTCGATGGCGACTTTCTCGAGCACGTTCACGGCCAGTTTGAAGACCGCCTGCCCATCCATATGGAGAAACGCGCTGCCCGCGACGACTCCGGCGTTGACATGGCCCGGCGTGCAAAGAATCCCGCCATGGCTGCCGTCCGCATGAAGCGCGCTTGCGAGCACGCCCGGCTGGTCGGATGCCTGCAGGATCACGGCGCCGGCGCCGTCGCCGAACAACACGCAAGTCGTCCGATCATTGAAATCGAGAATGCGCGAGAACGTCTCGGCGCCGACGATGAGCGCGGTACGGTGCTGCCCGCTGCGAATCAAAGCGTCGACGGTCGCAACGGCATAGGCGAAGCCCGAACAGACCGCTTGAATATCGAATGCGGCACCGCCGTTCTTGATCTGCAATTTGTTCTGCAGCAGGCACGCCGTGCTCGGGAAGACGTAATCGGGCGTGGAGGTGGCCACGACGATGAGATCGATCGACTGCGGATCGATGTCGGCTGCCTCGATTGCGCGCTGTGCAGCAACGAGCGCGAGATCGCTCGTCGTCACATCCGGTTCGGCGAAATGACGCGCGTGGATGCCCGTGCGAGCGACGATCCATTCGTCGCTCGTCTCGATACCGTGCTTGGCGAGCCGATCCGCGAGCGCCTGATTGGTGACGCGGCCGGGCGGCAGATAGCTGCCGGTGCCTAGCACGCGGGAGTAAATATGCGATTGGGCCATTTATGCTTTCGAGGATACCGCGGCGTCGGGCTCGGCCGGACGGCCGGCGAAATTCGCGTGACCGGCGCCGCCCGCGTCGTGCGCTGCTTGTGCGAGCGGTGCCGCGTTCTCTTCCATCGCTCGCGCCAGGCGTTCAAGGACGCCATTTTTGACGGCATCATACCCGCGTTTGATAGCCCATTCAAACGCATACGTATCGGCCGAGCCGTGGCTCTTGATGACTAGCCCGCGCAAGCCGAGCAGCGCGGCACCGTTGTACTGGCGGTAGTCGACGCGCTTTTTGAACCGCAGCAGCACGGGCAGGGCCAACAACGCCATCAGCTTGGTGAGCATGGAACGGCCGAATTCCTCGCGGATGATCTCCGAGAGAATCTGCGCCAATCCTTCCGACGTTTTGAGCGCGACATTTCCGACGAAGCCATCGCAGACGATCACGTCAACGGTGCCCTTGAAGATGTCGTTGCCTTCGACGTTGCCGCGAAAGTTGAGCGTGCTCGCACGCAGCAGTTCACCCGCGCGCTTGATCGTCTCGTTGCCTTTGATGACCTCTTCGCCGATGTTCAACAGGCCGATCGTCGGGCGATCCTTGCCCTCTAGCGCGGAAACAAGGGCATGCCCCATCTCGGCGAATTGCAGCAAGTGCTGCGGCTCGCAATCGACGTTTGCGCCGAGGTCGAGCATCATCGTGTAGCCGCTCGAGTTCGGCAGCGCCGATGCGATTGCAGGGCGCTCGATGCCGGCGAGGGTCTTAAGAACGTAACGCGACACGGCCATCAGTGCGCCCGTATTACCTGCGGAAATACAGGCCTGCGCCGCTTCGTCCTTGACGAGATTGAGCGCGACGCGCATCGACGAATCTTTCTTCTTGCGCAGCGCGACCTCGACGGGATCGTCCATCGTGACGACCTCGGACGCAGGCACGACTGTCAGCGCCGCGTTCTCGAGCGCCTTGCATTTCTTCAGTTGAGCACGAATCGGAGCTTCGAGGCCGACAAGCATCAGTTCCGCATCGGGGTGCGAACGAACGAAGCTGACGGCAGCGGGAACGGTCACGGACGGGCCGTGGTCGCCTCCCATGCAATCTATCGTGAGCTTTATGGTCATGGACTGCGACGGATTTCAGGCGCGCTATGCGGGGGACCGGAATAGACGGGCGCCGGGCATGAATCGGAGTAAGGGCCAAATGCCCACCCCCGACGATTGCCGACGCCCCAATAATTCGAGTTGATCGCGAAGCACGAAACGAGAGCCGGCGTTGGAGCGCTCACTCTCGTCGACAAAAAAGCGGCCATTGAATGCCGCCTTCGTTCGAGCCGGGAAATGTGAAGCAAGGGTGAAGCAAGATCAAGCAAGCCGCTCGTCGCGCACTGGACCACCGGATTGGGTGAACGGCGCGCGCGTACGCAATTAGTCGTTCTTCGTCTTGATGACTTTCTTGCCGCGATAGTAGCCGTTCGGGCTGATATGGTGACGCAGGTGCACTTCGCCCGTGCTCGGCTCGACCGCGATCGGTGCTGCTGTGACGAAATCGTGCGAGCGGTGCATGCCGCGCTTCGACGGCGACTTCTTGTTTTGCTGGACTGCCATGGTAACTCCTAAAAATTTTCGGGATTCTAACACAGCCCGATCGGCGTAACGCCACTGCCCACAGGGCCAGGGCCGGCGCGCCGCATCGCGCCACTCAAGCAACGGTTCAATGCTTCTTGCCGCCCTCGCCGCCGTCGCGCTTGAGCGCTTCAAGCGCAGCGAAAGGATTGGGCTTGACCGGCGCCTCTTGCTGCTCTGCGCCCGGCACCCGCGATTCGCCGCCGTCTTCCGCTTCGTCCTCGCCTTCGCTTAGATCGAGCGCAAGCTCGCCGGCCGCACCGGAGAGAAGACTGTCGTGTATCTGCGGACAGACGTCATGCGTCGGCACGAGCGGCAGCGACAGCAGCAACTCCTCTTCGATCAGATCGACGAGATCGAATTGGCTCGATCCGACGATCACCTCGATTTCATCTTCATCGAGCGGAAACGCCTCCGCTTCCGCTTCGGTCGCTACGAGCCGGTAAGCGGCCTCGATGTCGAAAGCCTGCTCGTACGGCGCGAGGCACCGCTGACATTCGAGCCACGCGACACCGTGCAGCGCTAGCCGGAGATACGGCTGCGCCGCCTCGGTGCCATCGTCCTGCAGTTCGGGCTGCGTCGAACCCTCTGTCTGCCACGTGAACAGCGTGTCGCGATCTGGCGCGTCCGCCGGAACTTCGTTTAACATGCGCGGCAGTTGCGAGACGCGCACTGCGCCGGCAGCTTGACGGCCGCTGCGGGCGAACTCGAAAACGTCGAATGCGCGAGGATCGATGACCCCGCTAGCCTTGCCGGAATGTTGGGACATGGTTCGCTCCTCGCTCCGTTCAAGTCGCCGTGTACTGTTGCTGTCTCGCTGCTTATTACTGCTCTTATTGCTGCTTTATACCTGCTTGCCCCGGACCTTCGCGCTTTTCAGCGGGTGAGGACCGCTTATCGAGCACCCTCATTGAGCACCCTCATTGAGCACCCATTGAGCACCCATTGAGCACCATTAGGCACCATTAGGCACCGCTAGCGGGCCAGCAAGAGGCACCGTGAAAAGCCGGAAACTATATTCGATTTACCTTTTTCAGTCAATCACTTAAACGCCCGCCGGTGCAAGATGCCGCACAGCGCACCGACTCATCGCTTCCCTAATTTCCGCGTAGATCATGTTCGATTCCAGCGTTCGGCCGCCCAGGCTCATCCTCGCCTCCAGTTCGCCCTACCGCCGCGCCTTGCTGGAGCGGTTGCGCATTCCCTTCGATGTCGCCGTTCCAGCGCTAGACGAAACGCCGCACCCAGGGGAAGCACCGGCCGCTACCGCGCTGCGGCTCGCTCAAGCGAAGGCACGTGCCGTCGCGGCCCGCGAGATGGCCGCCAGGCCTGACTCGGCACCCGTACTCGTGATCGGGTCCGACCAGGTAGCCACGTTCGACGGCCTGCAAATCGGCAAGCCGGGCACCCATGAGAAAGCCCTCGATCAATTGCGCGCGATGCGCGGCCGCGTCGTCGAATTTCATAGCGCACTGTGCCTGTTCGACAACGCACGGGACATCGCGCAAACCGAGGACGTCGTCACGCGCGTGCGCTTTCGCGAAGTGCCCGATGTGGAGCTCGACGCCTATCTGCGCGCCGAGACGCCCTACGACGTGGCCGGCAGCGCGAAGTCGGAAGGGCTCGGGATCGCGCTTCTGGAGTCGATCGACTCGGACGATCCGACTGCACTCGTCGGCCTGCCGCTGATCGCCCTCACGCGAATGCTGCGCGCGGCCGGCTACCCGCTTTTCCGCTCGGCAGGTGCGCAATGAGCGGCGTCCTGTATCTGATCCCCAATGCGCTGGGCGACGGCGACGCTGCCTCGCTGGCCGCGATCCTGCCCGCGAGCGTCATTGCGCGCACGGCCTCGCTCGGCTATTTCGTCGGGGAGAACGCCAAGAGCACGCGCGCGTTCCTCAAGCGCGTGGGCGTTACACGGCCGATCCAGGAAATCGAGATCCGCGAATTGAACGTACATACACCGGCCGCCCAGATCGACCGCCTGCTTGCGCCCATCCTTGCCGGCGCGGACGGCGGGCTCGTGTCCGAAGCAGGCTGCCCGGCCGTGGCGGACCCGGGCGCGCTGCTCGTGCGCCGGGCGCATGAGCGCGGCGTCAAGGTCGTACCGCTCGTCGGACCGAGCTCGATCCTGCTTGCGCTGATGGCCTCGGGGCTCGACGGCCAGCGCTTCGCCTTCCACGGCTATCTGCCCGTCGATCCGGCCGAGCGGACGAAGACGCTGCGCGACCTCGAGCAGCGCTCGCGCAAGGGGCGCGAGACTCAGATCTTCATCGAAACGCCGTATCGCAACCGCGCGCTGCTCGACGCGCTGACCGCAAGCTGCGCGCCGTCGACACTGATTACGGTCGCCGTCGATCTGACGCTCGAATCCGAGCGGATCGCCACGCGCAGCGCAAGCGAGTGGAAAAAGCACGCAGGCGCGTTCGACATGCACAAGCGGCCGGCGATCTTTCTCATGCTGGCGAACTGACCGCGGCGCCGCGCCCGCCGCTCAGTGCAGCTGCACGCTGCCAGGCGCGAGCGCGCGGACCGCACCCTCGCCGACGGCCGTGCCGAACTTGCGCGCAATACGATCGGAGATGCTTTCCTTCTCCGTGTAGTCGACGATCTCGGGCGCCTTGATGATGTCGCGCGCCACGTGGCTCGTATCGCCGTAGCCGTCGGCCAAGCCCAATTCGACGCTCTTTTCCCCGGTCCAGAACAGCCCCGAAAAGAGGTCCGGTGTCTCGTGCAGGCGCTTGCTGCGCCCTTGCCTCACCGCTTCGATGAACTGCTGGTGGATCTGATCGAGCATGACCTGCGCATGCACGTCCATCGCGGGCGTCTCGGGCGAGAACGGGTCGAAGAAGCCCTTGTTCGCGCCCGACGTATGCAGCCGCCGCTGTACGCCCAACTTGTCCATGAGCCCGGTGAAGCCGAAGCCGTCCATCAGCACGCCAATCGAGCCGACGATGCTCGCGCGGTCGACAAAAATCTTGTCCGCCGCCGCGGCGACGTAATAGCCGCCCGACGCACACATGTCGCCGACGACGACATACAGCGGCTTGGCCGGGTATTTCGCGCGCAGCCGGCGGATCTCGGCATTCATGATGCCGGCCTGCACCGGCGAGCCGCCCGGACTGTTGATGTAAAGAATGACGCCGGCCGAATCGGCATCGGCAAACGCACGCCGCAACGAGCGATCGATGTCCTTGGCGTTCGCGTTCGTATCGGCGGCGATTTCGCCTTCGAGCGAGACGAGCGCGGTATGACGGCCCGTCGCCACAACCGTCTTGTGCGACGCGTTGAAAACGCTGAACACGATCAGCAGCAAGACGGCGAGGAACGCGAACCGGAAAAAAATCTTCCAGCGTCGCGCAGAGCGCTGCTCATTGATGGCCGCGAGCGCAATCCGCTCAAGCGCCGCGCGCTCCCAATTCGGTTCTCGGGGGGCGGGGGCGCTCGCCTGCGGCGGCGGGGACGCTTGGGGCTGGAGTTGGGGTTCGGCTTGGGATTGCGCCTCGAAAGGCTGCTGCGGTTCGGGCGTGTGTTGGTCGGCCATGAATGAGTGCTCGGTCGCTCGGTTGTTGCTCGGTTGTTGTTATGGAAGAAGATTCGTCGGAGTCATTGCGCATCGGCAGGCGCAGGCTGCAAGTCATCGTCGGGCAGCCAGAAAACCGCGCGCCCCTCGGGCGTATCGCGCTCTTCAACCTCGACGCTGCGCAGCCGTGCGCCGCGGCACGGACCGCCAACGCAGCGGCCCGTATCCGGTGCATAAATCGCGCCATGCGTCGCGCACATCAAGTATAAGCCTGAGGATTCAAAGAATTGACCCTCGACCCAATCGAGCTCCATTGGGACGTGTGCGCACCGGTTGAGGTAGCCATGGACGCGCCCGTCGTAGCGCACAAAAAAGACGACGGCGTCGCCGTTGATATGGCGAGCCGCCCGGCGCACACCGTTGCCGCCGTCGATAAGCTCGTCGGCCGCGCACACGCGCACGGATTGCCGCTCGCCGGTGCTCACGCGTGCTCCCTCAGCCAATCGGCCAAGCCGGCAACGTTCTGCGCGACGAAGCGCGGCTCGAGCTTTGCCAACGCGTCGGCCGGATGAGCCCCGTAAGTCACCGCAACCCCGGCCGCACCGGCATTGGTCGCCATTTGCAGATCGTGCGTCGTATCGCCGATCATGACCGTGCGCTCGAGTGCCTGTCCGAGCTCGCGCGAGAGCTCCTGAAGCATGGCGGGATGCGGCTTCGAGAAAGTTTCGTCCGCACAGCGCGTGCCGTCGAATACGCTCGTGAGGCGAACTTCGTCGAGCGCTCGGTTCAGACCGACCCGGCTCTTGCCCGTCGCGACGGCAAGCAAATACCCGAGCGAGCGCAGTTCGTCGAGCAGCTCGCGCACCCCCGCGAACAGCTCGGTATGGGCGTCCTTGACGAAATAGTGATAGCGATAGCGCTCGGCCAGCCTCGGATAGTCCGCTGCATCGAGCGAGGGCGCGGCAATCTGCAGCGCATCGCGCAAGCCGAGGCCAATGACGTAGCGCGCGGCTTCGTCGGCGGGCACGGGCAAGCCCAGATCGCGGCAAGCGGCTTGGATGCTGCGCGCGATATGTGCAGTCGAATCCATGAGCGTGCCGTCCCAGTCGAAGACGATGAGGTCAAATTGCTGTCGGGGCATCGAGTTACGTCTCGTTGCGCAGGTCGGTCAGTTGGTCAAGGAAGCGCCGGCATTCGTCCGGCAGCGGGGCGGAGAGCTCCATCGGCTCACCCGTGATGGGATGCGTCAGACGTAAGCGGAACGCATGCAGGAACATACGCTTGAACGACGGCCGCGCGTTTGCGCGCGCAAGCGCCTTATTTAGCGCGAAGTCGCCGTATTTTGCGTCGCCGACAATCGGCAGCCCCAGATGCGCCAGATGAACGCGAATCTGGTGCGTGCGCCCCGTCTTCAGTTCGGCCTCGATCAGCGCATAGCCGGCCCAGCGCTCGACGAGGTTGAACACGGTGTGCGACGGCAGCCCGTCCGGCTGGACACGCACGCGCCGCTCGCCCTCGGGCGTTAGGTATTTGTAAAGCGGCTCCTTGACAGCGCGCCGCCGCCCCCAATCGCTCGCCCATTCGCCATGGACGCAGGCGTAATAGCGCTTGTCCATCCGGTTGTCGCGAATTTGTTCGTGCAGGCCGACGAGCGCCGCCCGCTTTTTTGCCAGCAACAACACGCCGGACGTTTCCCGATCGAGCCGGTGCACGAGTTCGAGGAACTTGCCGAGCGGGCGCGCCGCGCGCATTTGCTCGATCACGCCGAAGGCGATGCCGCTGCCGCCGTGGACCGCGACCCCTGCCGGCTTGTTGATCGCGAGCATGTGCTCGTCTTCGAAAATCACCTGGAAGTTCGCCGCCGGCACAGGGATCGCCATGGCGGCCGCGAATGCGTCGGGCTGCGCGACGCGCACGGGCGGCACGCGCACGATGTCGCCCACGACGAGCCGGTACTTCGCGTCGACGCGCCGCTTGTTGACGCGCACTTCCCCACTGCGCAAGATCCGATAAATGTGGCTTTTTGGGACGCCTTTGCAGACGCGCAGCAAAAAATTGTCGATGCGCTGCCCGGCGGCCCCGTCATCCACCTGTATCATCGATACTTGGTCGGCTGCGACCGATTTCTGGGATATTTTGCCTAACTCATTCATTCTGAATATAATTTGCCCCAGCCGTCCGTGCGTGCCGCCTTTTTCGCGGCCTGTCGTCCGGATTGCGCAGGGTGAAGCAGGAACCTGTTATTTTACTTGTTTGGCTGTACCCAAGGGCCGGTTGCTCGCCCTAAATCGAGTAGCAACGAGTTGCACGCACGGTGTTCATCGCTGCAGGGACGTCGCCCACAGGCGCGTTCGGTCCGGTCGACACCGACAGTAACGGAATTTTGGTAAAAAAGAATTCATCAGGTGAGCTCAAGCGGTATCGCGCGAATGTCGAGCGAGGCCGGGCTCTCCGGATTGCGAAACCTACGGCGAGCGCCCTATACGTTCCGCGTGAAGCGGAACTTTCGGCGACGTCAAAAAATTGGCGAGACACGCCGCGCGGCGGTCGAGCATATATCGGGCTTCGCGCCGCCACACGCGGCGCGGCTTCCCCGCTCCGGTATGGGCATCGAACGATGCGCCGGACGCGGCGAGCACCCGAGCGCTCGTTGCGCGCCCTGTGCGACGCCGTTATTTGAAGCCGTGTTCGCATGCGCCCATGCGGCTCGCGGCCCCCGTCGGCCATCCCGAGTCCTCTCAGGCAATTCTCCCCGCCATCGTTCCCGCTCCCGCGTGCTGGTGAAAACACAATAAGGACGCGGCGCGCCACCATCGCGTCGTCCGACCGGCGTCAATCCGGCCGGGCGCGTGCAGCGACGCCGCTCTGGAGCCGTTCAATGAAACGCATGCTGTTCAACGCAACGCAGCAGGAAGAACTGCGCGTTGCCATCGTCGATGGGCAAAAGCTCATCGACATCGACATCGAAACCGCCGGGCGCGAGCAGCGCAAAGGCAATATCTACAAGGGGATCGTGACGCGCATCGAGCCGTCGCTCGAAGCCTGCTTCGTCAACTACGGCGAAGACCGCCACGGCTTTCTGCCATTCAAGGAAGTAGCCCGCCAGTACTTCAAGGAAGGCGTCGACATGCGCTCCGCGCGCATTCAAGACGCCCTGCGCGAAGGCCAGGAACTCATCGTCCAGGTCGAAAAGGAAGAGCGCGGCAACAAGGGCGCGGCGCTCACGACGTTCATCTCGCTCGCTGGCCGGTATCTGGTCCTGATGCCGAACAATCCCCGCGGCGGCGGCGTCTCGCGGCGCATCGAGGGCGACGACCGCCAAGAACTGCGTGAAACGATGGCGCAGCTGCAATTGCCCGACGGCATGAGCATCATCGCGCGCACGGCCGGCATCGGCCGCAGCGCCGAAGAGCTGCAGTGGGACCTGAACTACCTCATGCAGTTGTGGCGCGCCATCGAGGCCGCCTCGCAAAGCGGCCAAAGCGGCCAGCCGATGCTGATCTATCTCGAATCGAGCCTCGTCATTCGCGCGATTCGCGACTACTTCCAGCCCGATATCGGCGAAATCCTCATCGATACGACGGAAATCCATGACCAGGCTCGCGCCTTCATGGATATCGTGATGCCGGACAACGTCGGCAAGGTGAAGCGTTACCACGACGACGTCCCCCTCTTCTCGCGCTTCCAGATCGAGCACCAGATCGAGACGGCGTACTCGCGTACGGTACCGCTGCCCTCGGGCGGTGCAATCGTCATCGATCACACCGAAGCGCTCGTCGCGATCGACGTGAACTCGGCGCGCGCCACGAAGGGCGCGGACATCGAGGAAACGGCCACGCGCACGAATCTCGAAGCCGCCGACGAAGTGGCCCGCCAACTGCGTCTGCGCGACCTCGGCGGCCTGATCGTGATCGATTTCATCGACATGGAATCGGCCAAGAGCCAGCGCGAAGTCGAGCAACGCCTGAAAGACGCGCTCAAGCACGACCGCGCGCGCGTGCAGATGGGCAAGATCTCGCGCTTCGGCCTGATGGAGCTGTCGCGCCAGCGCCTGCGCCCCGCTCTGTCCGAGGGCAGCCACGTCACGTGCCCGCGCTGTAACGGCACGGGGCACATTCGCGATACCGAATCGTCCGCGCTGCAAGTGCTGCGGATCATTCAGGAAGAAGCGATGAAGGAAAACACCGCGGCGATCCACTGCCAGGTGCCGGTCGAGGTGACCGCCTTCTTGCTCAACGAAAAACGCCAGGAAATCAACAAGATCGAGTCGCGCTTCAAGGTGGGCGTCGTCCTGATTCCGAATAAGCATCTCGATACGCCGCACTACAAGCTCGAGCGACTGCGTCACGACGACGCACGCTTGGACGAGCCGCTCGCCTCGTGGAAGATGACCGAGGAAGCCGCTCGCGAACTCGAATCCGAGACGGCATACAGCAAGCGCGCCGAAGACGTGAAGCCGAAGCAGGAAGCGGCCGTCAAGGGCATCACGCCCGAGCGGCCCGCGCCGAGCGCGCCGGTACGCCCGCAAGCAGCGCCCGCGGCGGCAGCGCCTGCTGCCGCTGTAACGCCGAGCACGGGCGGATTCTTTGGCTGGATCAAGAGCCTGTTCGGCGCTCAGCCGGCAACCCCACCCGTGTCGGCGCCTGAATCGGTACAACCGGCACGCCCGGCGCGCGGCGAGCGCGGTGAACGTACGGAACGCGGCGGCGATCGCAACCGCAATCGCCGCGGTTCGGGCAGCGGCCGCGAAGGCGCAGGCCGGACCGAAGCGGCGGCCGTCGGCGGACGCCCCGGTCAGCAGCAGCCGCAGCGCCCCGCGCGCGAGCCACGTGAAAGCCGTGAAGGTCGTGAAGGTCGTGAAGGTCGTGAAGGTCGTGAAGGTCGCGAACGCGGACAAGAGCGTGCCGAGACCGTCGAAGCAACACCGCGTGGCGAGCGCCAAGAGCGTCGCGAACGCGGTGAGCGTCCGGAGCGCGGCGAGCGGGTCGAACGCGGGGAACGGGTCGAACGCGGGGAACGCCAGGAGCGCGCGGAACGCCCCGAGCGCGGTGAGCGGCGCAAGCAGCAGCCCGAAGTAGCCGCCGAAGCGGCTGCCCGCGTCGACACACAGGCCGCCGAAAACGCTATGGCCGCCGGCGTCCCGGCGCCCGAGCAGGAAACGGCGCGAGACGGCGAAGAGCGCCGCCGCCGCCGCCGCGGCCGTCGAGGCGGTCGCCGTGAGCGCGAGGAAGAAGGCGTGAATGCAACGCTGGCTGCCGATGTTGCGGAAGCCGAAGGCAACGCAGCGGCGGTATCGCCGCAAGCGGCAGCGACCCTTGATACGGCCGCCGAGCCGCGCGAGATTGCGGCGCAAGCCACGCAGGAACCGCGCGCCGAAGCACAGGCCGAGCAAGTGGCGGTAGCGCCGGTGCCGACGCCTGCACCGGTCGCCACCCCGCTGCCCGAAGCGCCGGCCATCGCCCCTGCGGCGCCCGTTGCCCCGGTGCCGGCCGAAGCTGCGGCCGCCCCGGTGGAACATCCGGCGGCGGTGCCCGCCGCGCCGGCCGCGCCTGCCCCGGTTGCCGCGGAACCCGAATCGGCCCTCACGCACGTCCCCCACGTCGAAGTCGCCGAAGCGGCGGCAGTTGCTGCCCCGGCGCCCGTCCCGGCTGGCGAGCCCGAGCCGGTGTCCGAGCCCGTGCCGGCGGTATCGGCGGAGCCGGTCGCGAGCGCCACATCGGCACCCGTCGAGGCAGCCAGCGCCGTGACGGAAGTCGAGCATCGCCCCGCGGCATTCGAGGTCGCTGTCGCGCCGCGTCCACGCGCGAACGGGTTGCCCATCAGCGAGCTGCAGCCGATGCTCGAATCGGCCGGCCTCGTCTGGGTCAACACGGACGCAGACAAGCTGCGCGCCGCACGCGAAGCCGCCGCGCAAGCGCCGGCCCCGAGCCGCGCGCCGCGCGAGCGCAAGCCGCAGCCCAGCGTCGATCACGCGCCGATGCAGCAAATCGAAACGCGTAAGGACGCCTAAGCCGCAGGGTAAGGCGCTGCGGCGCCTGCCCCGGACTGAGGAGCCCGCCCTTGTGCACTGCACCCCAAAAGTTGGACACCGATCCAACCTTTGGGGTGTGTTTCATTGTGGCGGGCTTTTTTCATCCTATTTTCATCCGAGCCCGCTAACAGTGCGCCTACCACCGCGCCTACCGCATGCGCGCTCAGCGAACAGGCGCAGCTCGGAACGCCGCTTAGACATTAACCTGCGCGCCTTTGCACGGTTTGCACGTTATCCGCGCCGTCAGGCGGGCCATGCCTCCGTCCGCGCCCGGTTCCGTTAGAATGGACTTCTGCCCGTTTTTTACCTCGTCATGTCCCGACGCATCATTCCCGTCGCCAACGTTAGTGCAGCGCCCGACGTTGCCGGCACGCCGTTCGCTCCGCGCGGGACGTTAGCCGATACGCTCGCGAGGCCACTGCGCGATCTGCGCATTTCCGTCACCGATCGATGCAACTTCCGTTGCGTCTATTGCATGCCGCGCACCGTTTTCGGCAATGACTACCCGTTTCTGCCGCATAGCGCGCTGCTCACGTTCGAAGAAATCGAGCGGCTCGCGCGCGTCTTCGTCGCGCATGGGGTCGATAAGATTCGGCTCACGGGCGGCGAGCCGCTGCTGCGCAAAGGCATCGAGCAGCTCATCGAACGACTCGCCGCGCTGACGACGCCCGATGGACGGGCGCTCGACCTCACGCTGACCACCAACGGCTCGCTGCTTGCGCGCAAGGCGCGCGATCTGAAGGCGGCCGGCCTGACCCGCGTCACGGTGAGCCTCGACGCGCTCGACGACGCGCTGTTCAAGCGCATGAACGACGCCGATTTTGCCCCCGGCGCTGTCCTCGACGGCATCGCAGCCGCCCAGGCGGCGGGACTCGCGCCGATCAAGATCAACATGGTCGTCAAGCGCGGCACGAACGACAGCGAGATCTTGCCGATGGCGCGGCACTTCAAAGGCTCCGGCGCGGTGCTACGGTTCATCGAATACATGGACGTCGGCACGTCCAACGGCTGGAACATGGCCGAGGTGTTGCCGTCGGCCGAGGTCGTCGCGCGCATCGCCGAACACTTCCCGCTCGTCCCCCTCGAAGCGAATACGCCGTCTGAAACGGCGCAGCGCTGGGGCTATAGCGACGGCAGCGGGGAAATCGGCGTCATTTCGAGCGTCACGCGGGCCTTCTGCGGCACCTGCACGCGCGCCCGCCTGTCGACGGAAGGCAAACTTTACTTGTGCCTATTTGCGTCCACGGGCCACGATCTACGTGCACTCGTGCGCGGCGGCGCCGCAGACAGCGAGATTGCCACGGCCATCGGCCGAATCTGGCAGGCACGCGAGGACCGCTACTCTCAACTGCGCGGCAGCGCAGCCGCCGATGCCGCATCGAAAGACAGCGCGCGCGTCGAAATGTCGTACATCGGCGGTTAGCCTTCAGCACCCGATCATGGATCAGCCTACGCGCTCGCGTATCACCGGCCTCGTTCTCGCCGGAGGCCGCGGTACACGCATGGGCGGGCTCGACAAGGGACTGCAACGGCTAGCGGGCGAGCCGCTAGCCGTTCACGCCGCCAAACGCATCGCGCAGCAAGTCGAGGCACTCCTCATCAGCGCGAATCGTCACCTCGACGAATACCGTCAATTGGGCGCGGCTTTCGGTGCTCGCGTCGTCGAAGACGCATCCAGCGACTTTCCCGGGCCGCTGGGCGGCCTGCTGGCCGGGCTGCGCGAAACGCGCACCGAGCTGCTGCTCTGCATCCCCTGTGATACGCCAAGGCTGCCGCCCGACCTCGCCGCGCGGCTCGTTGCCGCACTCGATACCGAGCAAGCCGATGTCGCCATCGCGGCCACTTGTGACGCCGAGGGCCGCACGTGCCTACATCCTGTCGTCGCCGTCGTGCGTGCCACCCTGGCCGACGATCTGGCGGCTTATCTGGATACCGGCGAACGCAAAGTCCGCACGTGGTACGCGCGCCACAAGCACGTCGAAGTGCCTTTTCCGGACGAGCGCGCGTTTTACAATGCCAACTCCTCGCACGAGCTAGCCGATCTCGAACGAACGTTCGGCGCCCATTCTGAGCGCCAACGATAAATCGGCCAGGTGCGAAGCCCCGCACGGCTTGTCGGCGCACAGCCGCGCCCATTGTTCGATGACAAATTCCAACGACACTTCCGGCCACACTGCCCCGCCCGCCCCGGACCCGCTTCGCGTCGATGCCGCACGCGCGATCGTCCGAGGTGCGGTCGCACCCGTGGCGGCTGTCGAACGCGTTGCCTTGCGCGCCGCGCTCGACCGGGTGTTGGCCGAAGATGTCGTCTCGCCCATCGACGTGCCCGCGTACGACAACGCCGCAATGGACGGCTACGCGTTCGACGGCGCCACGCTGGGCGGGCGCTCGGGCAGCCCGCCGCTCACGCTCGTCGTCGCCGGAGAAGCGCGCGCGGGCCATCCGTTCGGACAAATGTGCCGCACGGGCGAATGCGTCAGGATCATGACGGGCGCGCCGATGCCGGCGGGCTGCGATACGGTCGTACCGCAAGAACGCGTCACGCGTATCGGTTCTTCCGAGATCGCCTTCGATGCCGGGCGAATCGAGCGGGGCGCCAACTGCCGGCGTGCCGGCGAAGATTTAGCGTGCGGACAGCCCGCGCTGACAGCAGGACGCATCGTACGTGCCGCCGACCTCGGGCTGCTCGCCTCGCTCGGCGTGGCCGAATTGGCCGTGCGCCGGCCGGTGCGCGTCGCGTTCTTCTCGACGGGCGACGAATTACGCTCGATCGGCGAACCGCTCGGGGCGGGTTGCGTCTACGACAGCAACCGTTACACGCTGCACGCGATGCTGGCACGCATGAACGTGGACGCGATCGATCTCGGCGTCGTCCGCGATAACCCGGAAGCACTCGAGACCGCGCTTCGTATGGCCGCCGCGAGTGCCGACGTCGTAATCACCTCCGGTGGCGTATCGGTGGGCGATGCCGACTTCACGGCGCGCATGACGGCCACCTTCGGCGATGTCGCCTTCTGGCAACTCGCGATGCGCCCAGGGCGCCCGCTTGCATTCGGCCGATTGTGGCCGGCCAAGCGAGGCGCAAACGAGCGCAGCGCACTGTTCTTCGGGCTGCCCGGCAATCCGGTCGCCGTCATGGTCACGTTCTATCAGATCGTGCGCGAAGCACTGCTAGCGATGTCGGGCGCAAACGCGGCGGTGCCGCTACAATTCGCCGCCGTGACCCGCGTGCCGATCGATAAGCGCGCCGGGCGCACGGAGTTTCTGCGCGGCATTGCAATGCGCGACACAACGGGGCAGTGGAACGTCGCGCCCACGCGCTCGCAAGGGTCGGGCGTCTTGAGTTCGATGAGCGAAGCGAACTGCTTCATCATCCTCACTCACGACCAAGCCGGCGTCGCCGCCGGCGAGCTCGTCGATATCATGCCCTTCGACGGCCTTATTTAATCGGCGCGCGGCGGCGCGCCACCGCGTTTCCAGCTTGCACATCGTCTCTCAACGAGCTCTTCCATGAAAAAACAAATCGTATCGATCGCCCCGGGGCAAACGGCAAAGGCGCTGATCCTCGTCTACTTGACCTTCAGCATGCCGATCGTGCTGCTCGGCATCCTCGTCGCATTCGTCCGCCACGGATCGGTCGAGTTGAGCACGATTTTCAGTGCGCTGCTGCTCAATGCGATCCTTGGATTCGTACTGCTCTGGATCGCTTGTCACGCCTACAACTGGGTAGCCCGGCGTTTCGGCGGCATCGAAATCGTCTTGTCCGACGCGCCCGAGGAAGCGTGATGGCGGACGTCATTCGCAGCGCCACGCCCCTCGATGTGAAAGCGGTGATCGGCTTGATGCGCGAGCTGGCCGAGTACGAGAAGCTCACGCATTTGTTCGTCGCAACGGAGGACTCGCTGCGCGATGCGCTGTTCTGCGAACGGCCGCCCGTCGAAGCGCTCGTCGCCGAGCGCGATGGCTGTATCGTCGGCTATGCGCTCTACTTTCATAATTTTTCGACGTTCTTGAGCCGGCGCGGCCTCTATCTCGAAGACATCTACGTGCAGTCGGCCCTGCGTGGCAGCGGGCTCGGCACCGCGCTACTGCGGCGCGTCGCGGGCATCGCCGTCGAGCGCCAATGCGGGCGTTTCGAGTGGACGGTCCTCGACTGGAATCAGAGCGCCATCGATTTCTATACGAGGATGGGTGCGACGGTCCTGCCCGATTGGCGCATCGTGCGCGTGACCGACGACGCATTGAAGCAACTCGCCGGCGCGGCTTGAGAAGAATCTGGGCGCGCGCCCCCTTCCTTGAATAACGCTCGCGCTCAGATTCAGACGTCGGGCTCTTGCACGCCGGCGTAGGCATCGCCGAGCAACCCCTCCGTCTGATCGCCCGGCAGCGCTTCCACCTCGCGCAGTCTCGTGCTCATGACGCGCGTGCGGCGCTCCGCCGCTTCGATAGAGCGCGTGACCGTTTCGAGTTGCGATTTCGTCTTCGCCAAGACATCGCCGAACTTGCCGAACTCGGTCTTGACCGCACCCAGGACCTGCCAAACCTCGCTCGAACGTTTCTCGATCGCGAGCGTGCGAAAGCCCATTTGCAAACTGTTCAGCAGCGCCGTTAACGTCGTGGGCCCCGCGATCGTCACACGATAGTCGCGTTGCAGTTGATCGGTCAGCCCCGGGCGACGTAGCACCTCCGCGTATAACCCTTCGGTCGGCAGGAACAGCAGCGCAAAATCGGTCGTATGCGGCGGCGCGACGTATTTCTCGGCGATCGTGCGCGCCTCGCTGCGCACGCGTGCGTCGAGCGCGCGCGAGGCTTCTTCGACGGCCACCACATCGGCGCGCTCTTGCGCATCGATGAGACGTTCGTAATCCTCTCGGGGAAATTTCGCGTCGATCGGCAGCCATACGGGCGCAGCCGTCCCCTGGCCGCTCCCACTCTCCACGCGCCCCGGCAGCTTGATCGCGAACTCGACGCGATCGCCGCTTTTGGGCACCGTCGCCACATTCTTCGCGTATTGATCGGGCGTCAGTATCTGTTCGAGCAGCGACTCGAGCTGCACTTCGCCCCACGTGCCGCGCGTCTTGACGTTCGTCAGCACCTTCTTCAAATCGCCGACGCCCGCGGCCAGCGTCTGCATTTCGCCGAGCCCGCGATGCACCTGCTCGAGCCGGTCCGAGACGAGCTTGAACGACTCGCCGAGCCGCTGCTCGAGCGTCGCATGCAGCTTTTCGTCGACGGTGCGGCGCATTTCTTCGAGCTTCGCGGCGTTGGTCGCTTCGATATCTTTGAGCCGCGCTTCGAGCGTCGCGCGCACTTCGGCAAAGCGCCGGTCGTTCGCTTCGACGAGTTGAGCGAGCTGCTGCGCAAGCGTATCGCCGAAGCGCTTGAGCGCCGACGATTGCTCGTCGCGCGACTCGTGCGCGTGCCGCTGCAAGCTGTCGCGCATCGCATCGAGTTGCGCAGCGTTCGTCTCGGTCAATTGCGCAAGACGCGTGGCAAAACCGGCGATCTGCTGATTCTGCACGGTGGACACGCTCGTCAATTGTGCGGCGAGCGTCTGCTGGAACTGCGCGAAGCCGCCGCCAAGCTCGGCGCGAGAGAGGCGCGACGTTTCGGTGATCTCGCCGCGCAGCTCGCGTTCGAGCCGCTCGTAGGCACGAGCCTGCGTTTGCCCCGTTGTCTCGATGCACTCGAGCAACTCAGTGAGCGCGGCGCGGTCGTTCGCGCGGGTGGCACTGCGCACGGCCATCGCCAAGGCGATCGCCAGTACGACCACGGCGAAAGCGAGCGCCGCAATGAGAATCGTCATCATGAACGCATGCGTCCCAATACTTCAGGGTTGATCGGGTTGCTCGGCCTGCCCGCGCTAGGCCCCACGCCGAGCGCCGCCATAAGATTGTCAGCTGCGAGATTGGCCATCGCCCGGCGCGTGGAATCGGTCGCGCTCGCAATATGCGGTGTCAGCACGACGCTCGGGGCCGACAGCAGCCGCGGATGCACGGTCGGTTCGCCCTCGAACACATCGAGCCCCGCAGCCGCGATGCGCCGCTCATGCAGCGCATCGGCCAGCGCCGCATCGTCGACGATACCGCCGCGCGCAATGTTCGTCAGCGTAGCTGTGGGCTTCATCAGCGCGAGTTCGGCCGCGCCGATCGTATGGTGGCTCTGCGCGCTGTACGGCACCACGAGCACGACGTGATCGGCCTGGCGCAGCAGGTCCTCTTTCGGCAGATAAGCCGCACCCAGTTCGGCCTCGATCTGCGGCGCGACGGGCGAGCGATTGTAGTAGACGACGCGCATCGAGAAACCGCGCGCACGGCGCGCGAGCGCCTGGCCGATTCGCCCCATGCCGATGATGCCGAGCGTCGAGCCGTACACGTCGGCGCCAAGAAAGCCGTCGTAGCGCCAAGCCCCCCACTTCCCTGCGCGCAGCCAGTGCTCGCTTTCCGTGACACGCCGGGCCGCCGCCATCATCAGTGCCCAGCCGAAATCGGCCGTGGCTTCGTTCAGGACGTCGGGCGTGTTCGTTGCAATGACGTTCGCGGCGTTGAACGCATCGATGTCGAAGTTGTTGTAGCCGACGGCCATGTTCGCCACCGCGCGCAGTCGCGGGGCCGCGGCAAAAATAGCGCGGCCAATCGGATCGCCCGCGGTCAACGCACCGTCCTTGTCGGCGAGCCGGCGCGCGAGTTCGTCGGGCGGCAGCGCCGGCCCATTGTTCCAATCGACAGCGAAGTACTGTTCGAGACGCTCGATCACCTCAGGAAAGATCGGGCGCGCAACCAGGATCTTCTGCATGCAATGTCTCCGCAATTAAAAAAACAGCCACGTCGTTAGCAGGAACACCGGAATCAGAACGACGCCCGCCCAGCCGATATAACCGAAAAAACTCGGCATGCGCACGCCGCGCGATTCGGCGATCGCCTTGACCATGAAGTTCGGCGCATTGCCGATGTAGCTGTTGGCCCCCATGAAGACGGCGCCCGCAGAGATCGCCGCGAGCGTCGTGGCACCGGTATCCATCAACGTCCGGGCGTCGCCGCCCGCCAGGTTGAAAAAGACGAGGTATGTTGGCGCGTTGTCGAGGAATGACGAAAGGATACCCGTTGCCCAGAAATACATGGCGTCGATGGGACGGCCATGCGCATCGGTCACGAAATGGAGCACGGACGCAAATGCCCCGCGCTCGCCCGCGCGCAGCATCATGACCACCGGTGCGATCGTCACGAAGATCGCACCGAACAACTTCGCGACTTCGAGGATGGGTGCCCAGTTGAAGGCGTTGCCCGTGCGCGCAGTGCGCGGCGTGATTAGCACCGAAAGCACCGTGAGCCCGACGAGGGCCGCATCGCGCACGACGTCTTGCAGCGCGAGATGCGCGCCCGCGACGTCGAACGCAACGCCCGGCTTCCAAAACCCGCTCATCAGAACGAGCGCGATCACAAGTGCAAGAAGCACGAAATTACCCTTTCCCTCGATCGCAATGCCGATCGAATCGGGCGACGGATCGAGGGCAGGGGCGCGCTCTTCATCGCGGCGCCGATAGAAGTAGGCGTCGAGCCCGTAGAACAGCGCGAGCAGCAACGCGCAGACGAACAACATCGGCAAGACGAGATGGCGTGTCGTCCAGAAGAAGTCGACACCGTTTAGAAAGCCGAGGAACAACGGCGGATCACCGAGCGGCGAGAGCGAGCCCCCCGCGTTCGCGACCAGAAAGATAAAAAAGACGAACACGTGAACCACATGCTTGCGGTTATCGTTCGCGCGCAGCAGCGGCCGGATCAGCAACATCGCGGCGCCCGTCGTGCCCATGATGCTCGCGAGCGCCGTTCCGAGCGCGAGCAGTGCCGTATTCACACCGGGCGAGCCATGCAGATTGCCGCGCACGCAAATGCCGCCCGCGATCGTATAGAGCGCCGTCAGCAGGACGATGAACGGGATGTATTCGGCGACGAGCGCATGCGCGAGCGCCAGCGCCGCGGCGCCGGCGCCGAACACGTAAGCGAACGGCGCGAGGAACGCGATGGCCCAAGCCGCCGCGACTTTGCCGAAATGGCGGTGCCAGAGCCCAGGTGAAATCAGCGGAAGGAAGGCGATCGAGAGCAAAATGCCCGCGAATGGCAGGGCCCAATGCGGCCCGAGCGCCGCGCCGTCCGGCAGCGCCGCAGTGGCCGTGGCAGTGGCTGCCGACGCGCTCGCAGGCCATGCGCCGGCCGTCAATGCAAAAGCGGCAAAAGCAGGCGCCGCCGCCTGCCGCGCGCAGGCGGCAAGTCGTTGGATCATGAACTTCCTCTTGATTTGGTTTGCCGAAGCGCTTTGCTAAAGCGCACGCGCGCGGCAATGCGGCACGCGCCGCGGTTCAATCGCCGCGCACGACGATCGCGTGAACGCGGTAGGGGCCGTGAGCGCCCAACACGATGGTTTGTTCGATGTCGCCGGTGCGCGAGGGCCCCGACACGAAATTGACGGCGCGCGGCAGTTCGCCGCGCTCGGCGCGCATCAACGCGAAGGCTTCTTCGTGGCCGGCCACGATGCGCGAGGCGGGCACCACGGCGATATGCGTCTCGGGCAGCAAAGCCATCGACGCTTCCGTTTCGGGCCCCGACAGCAACACGAGCGAGCCCGTTTCGGCCGTCGCGCAAAAGCACCCCGTGATGCCGACTAAATCGCCACCCTCGGGCTTGCGGACCTCGATGGTCACGCCCGAATCCGCCCAGGGCAGCGCTTGCAGTGCAGCCCAGGCGACGGCGCGCGGCGCGATGCCGAGTTGCGCGAGATACCGGGCGGTGGCCGCGGGCACCTCATCGAGCGATTCGACTTGCTCGACGGTGCTGGCCATCAGCCGGGCTTCGTCGACGAAGCGCGCGGCGAGCCCTTCGCGATCCACCGGCAAATCGGGCCGCGGCCCCGGCGGATGCCGCTCGAGGTAATCGGCGACCGCCTCGCGCTCGGCCGCCTCGGGCTCCGCCTGCCGGTTTGACGCCGCGCGAATGCGAGCCAAAATGTTGCGCCGCGCCGCCGATGTATCCATTACGCCCCCTCTGAACCGAACGAATGGCCGATTATACGGACCTTCTTTTTTGGGATACATCGACCGTTCGGCCAAACGGATGCATCAAGCGCATCCCTCGAACGAATGCCTCAGGCGAGGCCGTCGTCGACGCTCGTTTCGATCCCGAAGACCTGCCGCAGATAAGCGAGATACGCTTTGTCGTCGCACATGTTTTTGCCCGGGGAATCGGACAGTTTGGCGACCGGCTGCCCGTTGCAGCGGACCATCTTGATGACAATCTGCAGTGGGCTGTAGCCAAGATCGTTCGTCAGATTCGTGCCGACGCCGAAGGCGAGCCTGCAGCGGCGGCGAAAACGCTCATAGAGCTGCAGCACTTTCGGGATGTCGAGCGCGTCGGAGAAGACGAGCACCTTTGTGCGCGGGTCGCACCGGTTCTCTTCGTAGTGGCGCAAGAGCTGCTCGCCCCACTCGAACGGATCGCCGGAATCGTGGCGCGCGCCGTCGAACAGCTTGCAGAAGTACATGTCGAAGTCGTTCAGGAACGCCTTCATGCCATAGACGTCCGACAACGCGATGCCGAGGTCGCCGCGGTACTCCTTCGCCCAGTGTTCGAAGCCGTATGTCTGCGAATCGCGCAACCGCGGCCCGAGCGCCTGGCACGCTTGCAGATACTCGTGCGCCATCGTACCGAGCGGCGTCAAATCGTGCTTCTTCGCATAGAACACGTTGCTCGTGCCCGCGAACTGCTCGCCGATGCCGTCTATCAACGTCAGAATGACTTCTTCGTGCCAGCGTTTGGAGAAGCGCCGGCGGGTGCCGTAATCGGCGATCTTGCAATCGGCGAACTCAGGCCGGGCGCCGAGCAATGCGATTTTTTCGCCGAGGCGCTCTCGCCCGATCGCATAGTCGGGCTGGCGCTGCGTGTTGCGGAAATATACTTCGTTCACGATCGCAAGGACCGGTATCTCGAACAGGATTGTGTGCAGCCACGGTCCTCGGATCGAGATGTCGATTTCGCCGTTGCCCTTGGCCGATTCCTCGATGGAGATGTACTTCTCGCTCAGGTGGAACAGCGTCAGGAAATCGACGAAATCGCTCTTGATGAAGCGCATCCGCCGCAGATAGTCGAGCTCGTCGTCCGTAAAGTGCAGTTCGCACAGTTGGCGCACCTCATCGCGAATCTCGTTGACATACGGCGCCAGGTTCACGTTCGGCGTGCGACAGCGGAAACGGTACTCCACGTTGGCCGCGGGAAATTGATGCAAGACCACCTGCATCATGGTGAACTTGTAGAGATCCGTATCGAGCAGCGAAGTGATGATCATGGTATCAACCAAAGCACGCGGTAAGGCGGCGCGCCGTTGCGCCGCCGTCTACACGAATCGCCGCATGTTACCGCAACGGCGGCCGCCGCCGTGCGGCCGCCAGCCGGCACGGGCGACGTTTCCCATAAACTAATCACGAATCGATATAAACGGTGCCATGACCCTCTGCACATCGTGGCCGGGGCGTTCAGTTACAATACTCGTTTGCTAATTAGGCATTTTCCGCCGATATCCCTGCAGGAGTTTGAATGACTCACGTTGTGACCGAAAGCTGCATCAAATGCCGCTACACCGACTGCGTCGACGTCTGCCCGGTGGACTGCTTTCGCGAAGGTCCCAACTTCCTCGCGATCGACCCCGATGAGTGCATCGACTGCGCCGTGTGCGTTGCCGAATGTCCGGTCAATGCGATCTATGCCGAGGAAGACGTACCCGGCGATCAGCAGCAGTTCACGCCCCTGAACGCCGAGCTCGCAAAAATCTGGCCAAGTATCACGAAGACGAAGGCGCCGCTGCCGGAAGCCGACGAATTCAAGGACATGCAAGAGAAGCTCCAATACCTCGAGCGGTAAGGCGATGCCGCGGCGCGGCGCCAGTTCGGCCGCGCGCCGTCGCGAAGACGCGGGGTATTGACAGGGCGCGAGCCGGTCCATAGAATCTCGTTCTCTGCTGCTTTTCCCCGATAGCTCAGTTGGTAGAGCGCCGGACTGTTAATCCGTAGGTCCCTGGT
>CBIHOQ010000045.1:0-45748 GCA_966212065.1 uncultured Burkholderiaceae bacterium | reverse complement strand
ACCCGCCACCTGATGATTACAAATCAACTGCTCTACCAGATGAGCTAAGCCGGCGTGAGTTCGCGATTCTACTTCATTTCACAACCTTGAGGTGGCCCTTGCCGCCGCCGCCTTTCCCACCATCGTCATCGGTGCGCGAAGGCCGCCCAGCGTCGCTCGCAGCCGGCGCATCAGCCCCGGTTTCGAGCGTGGGACCTTCGGGTTGCACAACATCCGCATCCTCCACTTCGCTGCTCGCCACCGGCCCGCCGCTTAGCACGGCACCGGTCGCGGGCTCGACGGGAAATGCCATCCCCTGCCCGTTCTCGCGCGCATAGATCGCCAGTACATTGGCCACCTGCACTTCGATCTTATGCACCTTACCCGAGAAGCGGGCGCTGAACTCGACCCACTCGTTGCCCATCTGCAGCTGGCTCGTCGCCTCGAAGCTGATATTTAGCACGATCTCGTCGTTGTGCACGAACTGACGCGGCACGCGCGTTTCGTTGTCCACGCGAACGGCGATGTGCGGCGTGTAACCGTTGTCCGTACACCATTCGTACAACGCACGCAGCAGATAGGGCTTCGTCGAAATTTCTTGCATCAACTGTCCTCACACGGAGCCCGAGGCGCCGCCCGCATCCCCTCGAAGGCGCGCCGGCGGCACGTTCCGGACTCGACTTACCGGCGCATCACTTTTTCCGAAGGCGTCAGCGCCTCGATGTAAGCCGGCCGGCTGAAGATACGCTCGGCGTACTTCATCAACGGGGCAGCATTCTTCGAAAGTTCGATGCCGTAATGATCGAGGCGCCAAAGCAGCGGCGCAATCGCCACGTCGAGCATCGAGAACTCTTCACCCAACATGTACTTGTTCTTCAAGAAAATCGGCGCGAGCTGCGTCAACCGATCGCGAATCGCAAGCCGCGCCTTCTCGTGGTTCTTCTCGGCAGCCTTGCCCTTTTCATTTTCGAGCGTACCGACGTGAACGAACAACTCTTTCTCGAAGTTCAGCAGGAACAGGCGCGCACGCGCACGCTGCACCGGATCGGCCGGCATCAGCTGCGGATGCGGGAAGCGCTCGTCGATGTACTCGTTGATGATGTTCGATTCGTACAAGATCAAGTCGCGCTCAACCAGAATCGGCACCTGCCCGTACGGATTCATCACGGCGATGTCTTCCGGCTTGTTGAACAGGTCGACGTCGCGGATCTCGAAGTCCATGCCCTTTTCGAACAACACCAGCCGGCAACGCTGGGAAAACGGGCAAGTTGTGCCGGAATACAAAACCATCATGTCTAAAGTTTCCTCAAAAAGCTGAAGGACCAACGCGTCGGAGGGCGCGCTCTACGAGCGAGCCCTCCGTTGCGCCGGCCCCACGCCGTATCACGGCGTGTTTATTTGACGTCTTTCCAGTACGCCGCGTTGAGCCGCCAGGCAAAAAATGTCAGGACGCCCAGGAAGATCAGCACCCACACACCAAGCTGCCGGCGCGTCTGCTGGGTCGGTTCGGACATCCAAGTCATATAAGCGACCAGGTCGGCCACGGCAGAATCATAATCTACCCGCGACATCGTCCCCGGTTTTACGACTTGGAAGCCCGTGAACCGATGCGTTTTCTCTCCCGTTTCCAAGTCGGTCACATCCTCGAACTTGGCCGTCCGCTCCCCTTGCAGCTGCCACAGCACGTTAGGCATGCTCACGTTGTTGAACACCATGTTGTTCCAACCCGTGGGCCGCGTGTCGTCGCGGTAGAAGCTGCGCAAGTAGGTGTACAACCAGTCGCTGCCGCGCGCGCGGGCTTCCACCGACAAATCGGGCGGCGCGACGCCGAACCACGCTTTCGCATCGTCGGGCCGCAGTGCCACCGACATCGTGCTACCCACCTTATCACTCGTAAACAGCAGGTTCTGCTCGATTTCCTTCTGGGAAATGCCGATCTGCTCGAGCGCGCTGTACCGCATCAAGTTCGCGCTGTGGCAATTCAAGCAATAGTTTACAAACAATTGCGCTCCGTGCTGCAACGACGCGATGCTATGTGTGGTGTCGGGCGCACGAGCGAGCGGATATCCCTCCTCTTGCGCATGCGCCGATCCCAGCGCCGCCGCCAACGTCAGAACGCTTGCCCCGCCGATTCGCGCGAGCTTACTCAGCCAAGTCTTCATATCGTATTGTCCTCGCTCGCGATTAATGGGGCTTGTACCGAACGCGCTCGGGCGGCTGCTTGAACCGGCCAAGCCGGGTCCAGAACGGCATGCCTAGGAAGAACGCGAAGTAGATCAGCGCACAGATTTGTGCGATCAGCGTCGCCACCGGCGAAGGCGGTTTCGTCCCCAAGAATGCGAGCGTCAGGAATGCCAGCACGAAAATCCCATAGAACACCTTGTGGAAAAACGGCCGGTAACGGATCGACTTGACTGGGCTGCGATCAAGCCAGGGCAGGAAAAACAGCGAAATCACCGCGGAACCCATTACGACCACGCCCCAGAACTTCGCCTCGGTGAACGCCATGAAGAGGATCAGGAGCACTGCCAAGACGGGCAGGCCGATGCGCCACTTGCCGCGCGCCCGCGCCAGCGCCAGCAGGCCCAGCAGACCGACCACAATCATCAGCACGATCTTGAACGGATCCGTCGTCGCGCGCAGCATCGCGTAGAAGGCGGTGAAGTACCACACCGGCGCGATTTCGGGCGGCGTCTGCAGCGAGTTCGCGGGGACGAAGTTGTTCGATTCGAGGAAGTAGCCGCCCATCTCCGGCGCGAAGAAGAGAATGGCCGCAAAGACGAGCAGGAACACGCACACGCCGAAGAAATCATGCACCGAGTAGAACGGGTGGAACGGAATGCCGTCGAGCGGCTTGCCGTCCGGGTCCTTCTTCGCTTTGATTTCGATGCCGTCGGGATTGTTCGACCCCACTTCGTGCAGGGCGACGATATGCACGAACACGAGCCCGATCAGCACGAGCGGAATCGCAATCACGTGGAACGCGAAGAAACGGTTCAGCGTGATGTCGGAGACGACGTAGTCGCCCCGGATCCACAGCGAGAGGTCCGGGCCAACGAACGGAATCGCCGAGAACAAGTTCACGATCACCTGCGCGCCCCAGTAGGACATCTGCCCCCACGGCAGCAGATAGCCGAAGAACGCTTCGGCCATGAGGCACAGGAAGATCGCGCAGCCGAAGATCCACACGAGTTCGCGCGGCTTGCGATACGAGCCGTACATCAGCCCGCGGAACATATGCAGGTAGACCACCACAAAAAACATCGACGCACCGGTCGAGTGCAAGTAGCGGATCAGCCAGCCCCAGGGCACCTCGCGCATGATGTATTCGACCGACGCGAACGCAAGCTGCGAATCGGGCTTGTAGTTCATCGTCAGGAAGATGCCCGTGACGATCTGGTTCACGAGCACGAGCAGCGCGAGCGAGCCGAAGAAGTACCAGAAGTTGAAGTTCTTCGGCGCGTAATACTCGGATAGATGGGCCTTCCACGTCGACGTCATCGGGAAGCGCCGGTCGATCCAGCCGGCCAAGCCCGTCGTTTCCACTTGCTTTTCCGTTGTCGCCATTACGCCTCTCCTTCTTCGTCTTTACCGATCACGACCGTCTTTCCACCGTTCGTGAACATGTAGCGCGGAACATCGAGGTTCTGCGGCGCGGGCTTGTTCTTGAAGACGCGGCCGTCCAAATCGTAGGTAGAGCCGTGGCAAGGGCACAGGAAGCCGCCGGGCCAGTTGTCGGGAAGGTTCGGTTGTGGACCGGGGGTGAAACGCTGCGTCGGCGTGCAGCCGAGGTGCGTGCAAACGGCGACGACGACGAGAATGTTCTTGTGATCCGCGCGAGACCGGTACTCGTTCTCGCAGTATGTCGGCATCGGCATCGAGAACGGGTTCTTCGAAGTCGGATCGGCTACCTCGCCGTCGGCTTCCTTGATCTCGGCAAGCATTTTGTCGGTTCGATTCAAGATCCAGACCGGCTTGCCGCGCCACGACACCGTTATCAAGTTGCCGGGCTTCAAGTTCGTGATGTCGACTTCGACGGGCGCACCGCCCGCCTTGGCTTTCGCCGATGGCTCTAAGGAGTCCACGAAAGGTACGACAGCGGCTACGCCTCCCAAGCCGCCCATGACAGACGTCGCAATCAGCCAAGTACGACGGCTGTCGTCGACGCGTTCGTCTTCTTTATCTCGCATCACACGCCCCACTTCTTAGTTGGATTTTTCCGTCACCGCTTTTGCCACCGCCGCTAGTTTGCGCGAATGGAGTCGGCATTTACAAGAGCCGTCCGACAAAAACCGTGCGAAGCGTTGATTCTTAAGGGTTTGCCCGCATCCGGCAAACGCCTTTTCGGCTCTTTTCTTCGTTAAGTGCTTCCTGTATCGGCATGTTTATTGCGGTATTGTTGAGTTGCGTCGCTCAAAAACGCAAAAAATGCGGCACGCGCCCGGCAATTTGCGGCAGCGCGTCAAACGGGATTATCGATATCGATAAATAGATGCTCGACATCGAAGTGCTCCGACACGTGCGAGCCTAGCGCCTGCACGCCGTAGCGCTCGGTCGCATGATGCCCGGCAGCCAGGAAGGCGACGCCGCTTTCGGCCGCGATGTGCATCGTCTGCTCGGAAACCTCGCCGGTCAAATAGACGTCCGCGCCGGCGTCGATCGCGGCTTCGAAGTAGTGCTGCGCCCCGCCCGTGCACCAGGCGATCCGGCGCAGTTCGGCATCAGCGTCGCCGAGCAGCAACGGCACCCGGCCGAGCGTCTGCTCGACCTGCGCGGCGAAGTGAGCGAGCGTGATGGGCATCGGCAGCGTGGTCATCCATCCGAGCCCATCGGCGCCGAAGCGCGCGTCGCCGATCAGGCCGAGCCGCGCTCCCAGTTGCGCGTTGTTGCCCACCTCGGGATGATCGTCGAGCGGTAGATGGTAGGCGAATAAGCTGATGTCGTTATCCATGAGCTGCTTGAGCCGCCGATACTTGCGGCCGGTGATTTGAGGCGCCTCGTTGCGCCAAAAATATCCGTGATGGACAAGGACGGCGTCAGCCCCCCACTCGGTCGCTGCCGTGAGAAATGCGAGCGAGGCCGTGACGCCGGTCGCGATCTTATCGATGCGCCGCCGCCCTTCGACTTGCAAGCCGTTCGGGCTGTAGTCCTTGAAACGACCGATGTCGAGCATGTCGTTCAAGTACAATTCAAGTTCGATCCGATCCATAGAAACCTCGATTCTTCAAATGCTTAGACGCTTTTGGCTGCTCTTCGCCCAAGCGGTGACGGTGCTGCTCGCACTCATGTTCATCGTGGCCACGCTCAAGCCCCAATGGCTGCAACGGCAAGGGCAATTCGGCAAGCAGCTCGCCTCACCCATTGTCGCGCTGCGCGAAGTGGCACCGGGCTCGAGTTCGGGGCATGCCACAGTCTCGTATGCCGATGCCGCACAAAAAGCGATGCCGGCCGTGGTCAACGTGTTCTCGGGCAAGGGCGGCTCCGCGCCGCCGAATCCGCACGCGAAAGACCCGCTGTTTCGTTACTTCTTCGGCAACCCTAAAAACCAGCAGCAACAGCAGCCGCCGCAGGACGAGGCGGCAACGAACCTGGGCTCGGGCGTGATCGTCAGCTCGGAAGGCTACATTCTAACGAACGAACATGTCGTGGACGGCGCAGACGAGATCGAAGTCGCCCTGCCCGACGGCCGCCGCACGAACGCAAAGGTCATCGGCGTCGATCCGGAAACGGATCTGGCCGTGCTCAAAATCGCCATGACGAACTTGCCCACCATTACGCTCGGCCGCATCGATCAGGCCCGCGTGGGCGATGTCGTCCTTGCCATCGGCAACCCGTTCGGCGTCGGCCAGACGGTCACGATGGGCATCATTAGCGCACTCGGCCGCAATCACCTCGGCATCAATACGTTCGAGAACTTCATTCAGACCGACGCACCGATCAATCCCGGCAACTCGGGCGGCGCGCTCGTCGACGCCAGCGGCAATCTGCTCGGGATCAATACGGCCATTTATTCGCGCTCGGGCGGCTCGCTGGGTATCGGCTTCGCGATCCCGGTTTCGACCGCGCGCAGCGTGTTGGAAAGCATCATCACGACGGGCTCGGTCACGCGCGGCTGGATCGGCGTCGAGCCGCAAGACGTCACGCCGGCCATTGCCGAATCGTTCGGCTTGGAACAGCGCGGCACGATCGTCGCGGGCGTGCTGCAAGGCGGTCCGGCCGATAAGGCCGGCATCAAGCCCGGCGATGTCCTGCTCGATGTGAACGGCGAGGAAATCACCGATACGACGCGGCTGCTCAATGTGATCGCGCAGATCAAGCCCGGCACGCAGGCGAAGGTGAAGCTCATGCGCAAGAAGAAAGAGATGGAAGTCGCCATCACCATCGGCAAACGCCCGCCGCCACCGAAGCAAACCAACAGCGACGAGGACAACGGCGACGCGCCGCAAGAGGAATAACCGGCCGAGGTTAGAGGCCGTCCCGACCCATGACACGCTTGCACGGGTTACACCCGCGTAGCCTTGTCCAATTAGCCGGCCGCGCCCTCTTCCTCTGCGACTAGCTGATCCTTGCCGACGATCAGCCGAGCCGCGATGATCCCAGCTTCATAGAGGATGATCAGGGGCAATGCCAGAATCAATTGAGAAAAAACGTCGGGCGGCGTGACCACGGCCGAGACGACAAACGCGCCCACGACGATGTAAGGCCGAATGCTGCGCAGTTTCTTGATCGTCACCACATGCATCCGCACGAGCAAAACGACGACGATCGGCACCTCGAATGTGACGCCGAACGCTAAAAACATCGAAAGCACGAAGCTTAGGTAGTTATCGATGTCGGTCGACATCTGCACGTCGAGCGGCGCGTTATAGTGCGCCATAACGCGAAAAATCGTCGGAAACACCACGAAATACGCGAACGCCATCCCGGATAGGAACAGTGCGTAGCTGCTGCCGACAAGCGGCACTACGAGCTTCTTCTCGTGCTGGTAAAGCCCCGGCGCCACGAATGCCCAGATCTGGTAAAGCACGATCGGCAACGCGATGACGAGCGCGACGAGCATCGTCACCTTCACGGGCACGAAGAACGAGCCCGTGACGTCCGTCACGATCATGCGGCCGCCCTTGGGCAGATTCTCCATCAGCGGCCGAGCAAGCAGCCTGAAGATGTCCGTCGCCCAGTAGACGAGCGACAGGAAGACGACGATAACGGCGATACCCGCTTTGATGATGCGGTCGCGCAGCTCGACGAGATGCGAGATGAACGACTCTTCTGTGCCTTCGCTGGGATTGTGCTGGGGGTCGCTCACGCCGGCCCTCTAAAGAAGGAGATCGGCGCGCAGTGCGCCGGTAAATCATAGCGAAACGCAAACCCGCCGATGGCACGCATGAACGCCGTCAAAGGAACCGCCGCTGCCTGCGCAGGCTATCGGGCGTATGCCGCGCTACGCGTGCGGCGCCCGACTGCACGCTCGTGCGACGGCCCGTGCTGCGCTTGTACCAGACAGGCGTGGCCGTGCGCTTGGTGCGCCAGTTGACACGTTTAGGAGCGCCCGCGGAGGTGCGACGCCAAGACGACGCCTCACCCGGTGCGCCCGCCTCGCCGGTGGCGATATCCTCCACCGCAGCCCCGCCGGCGATGCTCGGCGAAACCGATGTGCCGGAGCGGAAGGCATCGCTCAAGTCCGACTCCTGCTTGCGAAGGTTTTCGTGGATGGTGTTTCCGACGTTGCGCGCGGCCGATTCGAATTCGGACTTCATCCGACGCAGTTCGTCGAGTTCGATTTCCTTCGTGACCTCGGCCTTCACGTCGTTGATATAGCGCTGCGCGCGGCCGAACAGCGCACCCGCCGTACGCGCAACGCGCGGCAAGCGCTCCGGCCCAAGCACGACGAGCGCAACGACACCGATCAGCGCCATCTTCGTGAGTCCGAGATCGAGCATGTCAGTGGCCTAGTCGTGCGTTGGGCGTTGTCGGTTGCGCGGTGCGCTCAGCGGTAATCGTTCGAGCGCGTTTTTTCCTTCGCCTCGACGTCGATCGTGCCCGAACGCGGCAACTCGCGGCGCTCGCCGTCAGCCGGCGCGGAAGGCGAAGCCGGTGTATCGGCGTCCTTGACCCCTTCCTTGAAGCCTTTTACCGCGCTGCCCAAGTCGCTACCGATGCTGCGCAGGCGCTTCGTGCCGAACACGAGCGCGACGATCAAAAGCACGATCAACCAATGCCAAATGCTGAATGAACCCATAACAACCTCCCGAGCCCTGCCGCCACCCATGCGACGGCAAAGAATACCGGCCTTGCGACCGTAAATCGGAGCGCGTGCGCTCCCTGTCGACCGATGCGAAACAGGTATGCGCCTAACCCATCCGCTTCCACGGGCGCGGACCGGCAAGTATATGCGCATGCAAGTGGTAGACCTCCTGGCCCCCACCCGGCCCCGTATTGAAGACCGTACGAAATCCCGTGTCGCCGCCGGTGTAGGCGCAACCGAGCTGTTCGGCCAGCCGCGCCACCAGAATCATCATTTTACCAAGCAGAGGCGCGTGGGTTTCGGTGCAATTGGACAGCGTTTCCACGTGTATTCGGGGAATCACGAGCACATGCGTGTCCGCCGCAGGATGGATATCCTTGAACGCGACGAATTCGTCGTCCTCGTACACCTTGTCGCTCGGGATCTCGCCCGCGGCGATCTTACAAAAAAGACAGTTGTCGTGACTCATGGTCTTCCTGATTGCGAAGCGGATCGGCAGGGCGCGGCCAACTCAAAACCACGCGCGCGAGTCGAGCGCCTTGTTCTCGTAGAGATACAGCCAGCCCTTCACGATACGGTACAGCATCCAGATCGAAACGAGCGTCAGGACGGCAAAACCGATCACCACGAACACCAGAACGCCGCCGATGATATAGCCGGCGAGCCCCATCCAAAACGTCCGAATCAGCCACTCGATGTGTGGCTCCGACGGGGTGCCCGCTGCGTCGCCGCGCTTCAAATAAGCGATGATGACGGCGACGACGATCGAGATGCCGCCCGTGAACCAATGCACCGCATAAAGCCCATAAAGGATATGCGTGAGCGTGCGCAAGTCGCGCTCGCGCCCCGAGGACGAGCCCGGGTAAGGAGCTAGGGCATCCGGTCGTTGGTCCATCGTCTCTCTCCTCGCAAGGGCGCTGGCCGGCGGCGCCCACGCGCCGCACCGGCTCAGCCGCCGTTTTCCTCGCGCTCGCGGCGCTTCCTGAGCGCCTTTTCCTCGATGCCCGACAGGCCTTCGCGCCGCGCGAGTTCCGCGATGACATCGGCGGGGCTCAGATCGTAGTGCGACAGCATGACCAGGCAGTGAAACCAAAGATCGGCCACTTCGCCGACGAGCGCAGCCGGTGCGCCGCCTTGGCGCACGTCCTTCGCGGCGAGCACGACCTCGGTCGCCTCTTCGCCGATCTTTTTGAGGACGGCGTCGTCGCCCCTGTGAAACAGGCGCGAGACGTACGAGACCTCGGGGTCGCCACCCTTGCGGCCGTCGATCACAGCGGCGAGTCGCAGCAGTGTGTCTTCAGTCGTTGAAGCGGGCGTGGCGCCGGAGGCGTTCGTCGTTTCGTTGGATTGGGTCATCGGTAGATCTTTTCGGGGTCTTTCAGCACAGGATCGACGGCAACCCAGTCGCCTTCATCCACCGTGCCTTCGAATTTCTGAAAGAAACAGGAATGGCGCCCGGTATGGCAAGCAATGCCCGATACCTGCTCGACCTTGAGCAACACCACATCTTCGTCGCAGTCGAGCCGCACCTCGTGGACGCGCTGTACGTGGCCGGATTCTTCGCCCTTGAACCACAAGCGCTGGCGCGAGCGCGAAAAATAGACGGCGCGGCCTGTTTCGATCGTCTTGGCGAGCGCCTCGCGGTTCATCCACGCAAACATCAGCACGTCACCCGTCGCCGCCTCCTGCGCGATGACGGGGACGAGACCGTTCGCGTCCCATTGCACCTTGTCGAGCCACGGTTTTTCGGCGGGAGCGTTCATGTCACTGCCTCACCGCAATGCCGCGCGCGGCCATGAAACGCTTCGCTTCGCCGACCGTGTGCTCGCCATAGTGGAAGATGCTCGCAGCCAGCACGGCATCGGCACGGCCGTCGAGGATGCCGTCGGCCAAGTCCTGCAAGGAGCCGACGCCGCCCGAAGCGATAACGGGCACGGCCACGGCGTCCGATACCGCCCGCGTGAGCGCCAGATCGAACCCGCTTTTCGTGCCGTCGCGGTCCATGCTTGTCAGCAAAATTTCGCCGGCCCCGTAGTCGGCCATCTGCCTCGCCCATTCCACAGCATCGAGCCCGGTCGCTTTGCGGCCGCCATGCGTGAACACCTCCCACCGCGCGTGCTCGTGCTCG
This sequence comes from uncultured Burkholderiaceae bacterium, assembly GCA_966212065.1. Taxonomy (GTDB): domain Bacteria; phylum Pseudomonadota; class Gammaproteobacteria; order Burkholderiales; family Burkholderiaceae; genus Trinickia. Next base: position 35,396 of record CBIHOQ010000045.1, on the reverse strand, counting down.
CCCACGCCCGACACGCGCTTCGCATCGATCGCGACGACGATGCACTGCGAGCCGTATTTCTGCGCGGCCTCGCGCACGAGCTCGGGGCGTGCCACGGCCGACGAGTTCATGCCGACCTTGTCCGCGCCGGCATTGAGGAGGCGACGGACGTCTTCGACCGCGCGTACGCCGCCGCCCACCGTCAGCGGGATGAAGACCTGCGCGGCCACCGCTTCGATGATCGGCAGGATCAAGTCGCGTTGGTCCGACGTGGCCGTGATATCGAGGAACGTGAGTTCGTCGGCCCCTTGCTCGTCGTATCGGCGAGCGATTTCGACCGGGTCGCCGGCATCGCGCAACTCGACGAAATTGACGCCCTTGACGACGCGGCCGGCGGTCACGTCCAAGCAGGGAATGATGCGTTTAGCTAGAGCCATGATGGTGCAATTCGGTGCAATTGCCGCTAAGTGGGCCGTCTGCGGCTAGGCAGGCGGCATGAAGCCGTGGCGCCCGCTGACGCCGTGTCCGGCCGGACGGCGCAGACCGGACCAGCGGACCGCCGCGCGGCCCGGCGCGTCTATAGCGCTCGCCGTCTCGCCGTCGAGCCGCGCCACCGTACCGTGCGTTATGCGTCGTCCGATTCGCGCAACGTGTCGGCACGCGTCTGCGCAGCGGCGAAATCGAGATCGCCCGAATAGATCGCCCGCCCGCAAATAACGCCCTCGATGCCTTCGAATTCGACTTCGCAAAGCGCGTCGATGTCGGCCAGGTTCGACAGCCCGCCGCTCGCGATGACCGGGATCTTCACGGCGCGCGCAAGACGCACCGTCGCTTCGATGTTGATGCCCTGGAGCATGCCGTCGCGGCCGATATCCGTGTAGATGATCGATTCGCAGCCGTAATCTTCGAACTTCCGGGCCAAATCGACGACTTCATGGCCCGTGAGCTTGCTCCAGCCGTCGGTCGCGACCTTGCCGTCCTTCGCATCCAGGCCGACGATGATATGGCCGCCGAACGCCGTGCAGGCATCTTGCAGGAAACCCGGATTCTTCACGGCGGCCGTGCCGATGATGACGTATGACAGGCCGTCGTCGAGATAGCGCTCGATGGTCTCGAGATCGCGAATACCCCCGCCGAGCTGCACGGGAATCTCGCCGCCGACCTCCTCGATGATGGCGCGTATCGCCTCTTCGTTCCTCGGCTTGCCTGCGAAGGCTCCGTTCAGGTCGACGAGGTGCAGCCGGCGCGCGCCGCGCTCGACCCAGTGGCGGGCCATCGCCGCGGGCTCCTCGGAAAATATCGTCGCCTGGTCCATATCGCCTTGTTTAAGGCGCACACACTGACCGTCCTTGAGGTCGATGGCGGGAATCAGCAGCATAGCTATCGCGTGAAATCTGGGAGGTTAAATGTCGGCAGCCCCCGCGCCGGGCGTACAAGCACCCCGACGTCGCTGAGCCGTGTCGCTTAGTTTAGTACAAGTCTTCGCATGCCCCGCCCGCTTGCTGCCTGGATCGGGCCGAGTACAAAGAGGGTAACGCGGTTTTCATGGGTTCCAATCGACAAAATTGCGGTACACGCGCAGCCCAGCGTCGGCGCTCTTTTCGGGGTGAAACTGCGTCGCGAATAGATTCTCGCGCGCCACGGCCGACGTGAACGTCGCGCCGTAATCGGTTTCGCCGACCGTATGCGCCGGGTTTTCGGGCGCGACGTAGTAGCTGTGGACGAAGTAGAAGAAGGCACCGTCGGGCACGCCGGCCCACAGCGGGTGAGCATGCGTCTGCCGTACGCGGTTCCAGCCCATTTGCGGCACCTTGAAGCGCGAGCCGTCGTCCTGCAACTGGCCCTCAAGCTGAAAACGCATAACCTTGCCCGGCATCAAGCCCAAGCCCGGCGTTGCGCCTTCCTCGCTCCAGTCGAACAGCATTTGCTCGCCCACGCACACGCCCAGCAGAGGCTTGTCACGCGACGCTTCCAGCACGGCATCCTGCAAGCCCGATTCGCCGAGGCAGCGCATGCAGTCGGGCATCGCGCCCTGGCCCGGCAGCACGATGCGCTCGGCGGCACGAATCGCCTCGGGCCGATCGACGATCGCCACGTCCGCTTCGGGGGCAGCCTTCTTCAGCGCTTGGTACACCGAGCGCAGGTTGCCCATCCCATAATCCACAATCGCAATCTTTTTCATGGCAAGTTAGGCAATGCTTTCCAAGGCACCTTAGACAGCAACGTCCTTCAACGCAAGTTCGGCAGCAACGCCTTCAGTCCGTCGACGATAAACTCCACCGCCAGTGCCGACAACATCAAACCCATGAGCCGCGTGCCGATGTTGATGCCCGTCTGGCCCACCCAGCGGGCAATCGGCTCGGCGAGCCTGAGCGCCCCGAAACAGATGACCGCGATCGCCGCGCCGATCGCGATAAGCCCCATCCGGTCGTACCAGCGATGCGCGTTCGCCGCATAAACGATGACCGTGCTGATCGAGCCGGGGCCGGTCAACAGCGGAATCGCGAGCGGCACGACCGCGATGCTGTTCTTCGATTCGGCCTCGTTGCGCTCCTCGGCCGTCGCGCGCGTATTCCCGATCTGGGCGTTCAGCATGTTGACAGCCATGAGCAGCATGATGATGCCGCCGCCGACCTCGAGCGAACCGACCGAAATCCCGAAAAAGCTGATGATCTGCTGGCCGAGCAGCGTCGTCACCGCGATCACGCAAAACACCGAAATCGATGCGATGCGAATCGTGCGGCGCCGCTCGGCGTCGGAATGTCCCGACGTGAGGCTCAAGAAGAACGGCACCGCGCCGACCGGGTTGATCAGCGCCAGCAGTGAAATAAACGATTTGAGAAGATCCATCGCGAGCCGGCGCCCACCGTGGGCGCGCCGGTCCTATCTAGTAGGGCAGAGAGGGCCGAGTTAGAGGCTGCCCTTGGTCGACGGAATCTGCCCCGCCGCACGCTCGTCGAGCTCCACGGCCATGCGCAACGCGCGGCCGAACGCCTTGAACACCGTTTCCAACTGATGGTGCGCGTTCAACCCGCGCAAGTTGTCGACGTGCAGCGTCACGCCCGCGTGGTTGACGAAGCCGCGGAAAAACTCGATCGACAAATCGACGTCGAAGGTGCCGATGCGCGCGCGCGTGAACGGCACATGAAACTCGAGCCCAGGCCGCCCCGAAAAATCGATGACGACGCGCGAAAGGGCCTCGTCGAGCGGTACGTAGGCGTGACCATAGCGGCGAATGCCTTTCTTGTCGCCGATCGCCTTGGCCACAGCCATCCCGAGCGTGATGCCGGTGTCCTCGACGGTGTGATGGTCGTCGATATGCAGGTCGCCTTGCGCCTCGACGTCCAGGTCGATCAGGCCATGACGGGCGATCTGATCGAGCATGTGGTCGAGAAACGGCACACCGGTGGCCAAATGCTGCCGGCCGGTGCCGTCCAAATTGATCTTCACACGGATCTTCGTTTCGCTGGTATCGCGAAACACTTCCGCTACGCGCATGGAAAACCTCGAATTGACTTTATTTCAGCGCGAACTGGAGCGCCGCTAGCATTTGCGCGTTTTCGTCGGGCGCACCGACCGTCAAACGCAGGCAATTGGCTAGCAATGGGTGCATTTTACCCACGTTTTTGACCAAAACCTTCGCATTTAACAACACGCCGAATACGGCGTCGGAATCGGGCACCCGCACGAGCAGAAAGTTGCCCGCGCTCGGAAACACCGTCGCGCCGGGCAACGCGGCCACCGCCGCCGCCAGCGCGTCCCGTTCGGCGCGCAACTCGGCGGCCTGGGCCTCGAGCACATCGACGTGATCGAGCATGAATTCGGCAGCCGCCTGCGTCAGCACGTTCACGTTGTACGGCGGACGCACCTTGTCGAACTGGTCGAGCCAGGCCGGCGCGCCGGCGAGGTAGCCGAGCCGAATCCCGGCCAGGCCGAGCTTGGACACTGTGCGCATGACGACGACGTTGTCGTAATCGAGCACGCGGCCGATCCAGCTCTTTTGCGCGAACGGCTGGTATGCCTCGTCGATGACGACGAGACCGCCCTTCGCCGCCGCTATGACGCGCTCGATGTCGGCATCGGGATACAGCGTGCCGGTCGGATTGTTGGGGTAGGCCAAGTAGATGACGGCCGGCGCGTGCTCGGCGATTGCAGCGAGCATCGCATCGATGTCGAGCGTCAGGTCGGCGCGGTACGGCACGCCGACGAATCCTAGCTGTGCCAACTTCGCCGACATCTGATACATCACGAAGCCCGGCACGGGAGCAAGCAGCTTCGCCCCCGGTTTTGCACAGGCAACGGCAATCATGCTGATGAGCTCGTCCGAGCCGTTGCCGAGCAGCAAGCCCGCACCTCGCGGCACGCCCATGACCTGCTTGAACTTGTCGATGAGCGCGGCCGGCCGCGGCTCCGGGTAGCGATTGAGCGCGACGCCGGCCAAACGCTCGCCCAATTGGGCCGCTAGCGGTGCGGGCAGCACGAACGGGTTTTCCATTGCATCGAGCTTCACGAAGCCCGTTGCGTCGGCCACAGCGTAGGTCGTCATCGACAGCACGTCGGGACGAATGATGTCTTCCGGTTTCGTCGGCATAGTTATCCGCCTTGCCTCATTCGATATTCGGCGCTGCGTGCGTGCGCCGGCAAGCCTTCGCCGTAAGCGAGCTCGGCCGCGATCTCGCCGAGCGTTTGCGCCCCCTCGGCGCTCACTTCGATCATACTCGAGCGTTTGAAGAAATCGTACACGCCGAGCGGCGACGAAAAGCGCGCCGTGCGGGACGTTGGCAGCACGTGATTGGGCCCGGCGCAGTAATCGCCCAGGCTCTCGCTCGTGTAGCGGCCGATGAATATCGCGCCCGCATGCCGGATTTCCTTCGCCCATTGATGCGGCTCGAGCGCCGAGACTTCCAAGTGCTCGGGCGCAATCTGATTGGCGATCGCGCAGGCCTCCGCCATATCGCGCACCTTGACGAGCGCGCCGCGGCCGACCAGCGAGCGCTCGATCACGTCGCGGCGCGGCATGGTCGGCAATAGCTCGGCGATCGCCTCTTCCACGCGCTTGATGAACGCTGGGTCCGGACACAGCAGGATCGATTGCGCCAGTTCGTCGTGCTCGGCCTGCGAGAACAAGTCCATCGCAATCCAGCGCGGATCGGTCGTGCCGTCGCAGAGCACGAGGATTTCGGAGGGGCCGGCGATCATGTCGATGCCGACGGTGCCGAACACGCGCCGCTTGGCCGCCGCGACATAAGCGTTCCCGGGGCCGCAGATCTTATCGACCGCCGGCACCGTCTCGGTGCCGTAGGCTAGCGCAGCGATCGCCTGAGCGCCGCCGATCGTGAACACGCGGTCGACCCCGCCGAGCAGCGCCGCGGCCAGCACGAGCGGATTGCGCACGCCGTCCGGCGTCGGCACGACCATCACGATCTCGCGTACGCCCGCGACACGCGCCGGAATCGCGTTCATCAGCACCGACGACGGATAAGCCGCCTTGCCGCCCGGCACGTAGATGCCGGCACGATCGAGCGGCGTCACGCGCTGGCCAAGCACCGTGCCGTCGGCTTCGGTGTACTGCCAACTATGGCTGCCGCATTCGATCTTCTGCTTCTCGTGGTAGCCACGCACGCGCGCCGCTGCTGCTTCCAGTGCCGCGCGCCGTTTCGGCTCGAGCCCTTCCAGCGCGGCTTCGAGCTCGCTCGTCGGCAACTCGAGCGCCGCAACGTGCTCGGCCGAAAGGCGGTCGAAGCGGTTCGTGTACTCGAGCACGGCCGCGTCGCCGCGCGCCTTTACGTCGGCCAGAATCTGTGCGACCGAGCGCTCGATCGCTTCGTCCTCGCTCGCCTCGAAGGCGAGCACGGCGGCGAGCGCCGCGCGGAAATCGGCGTCGCTCGAATCGAGTTTGCGAATCGTAAGTGCCATGCTGGTATCCGTTTCGGTAGTACGCGCGACGGGCAAGCGCGTCACGCGCTCGCCGCCGTGCGCTGCGACGCTTGTTCGAATGCGTCGATCAGCGGTTTGAGCGCCGCACGCTTGAGCTTGAGCGCCGCTTGGTTCACCACGAGGCGCGAGGAGATCTGCATGATCTGCTCGACCTCGACCAGATCGTTGGCGCGCAGCGTACCGCCCGAGCTGACGAGATCGACGATCGCATCGGCCAAGCCGACGAGCGGCGCGAGCTCCATCGAGCCGTACAGCTTGATCAGATCGACATGCACGCCCTTGGCCGCGAAATGCTCGCGCGCGGTCTGCACGTATTTGGTCGCCACCCGCAGCCGCGCGCCTTGACGCACGGCATTGGCGTAATCGAAGCCGGCCTTCACGGCCACCGACATACGGCAGCACGCAATGTTCAAGTCGATCGGCTGATACAGGCCCGAGCCGCCGTGCTCGAGCAGCACATCCTTGCCTGCGACGCCGAAATCGGCCGCGCCGTATTCGACGTAGGTCGGGACATCGGTGGCCCGCACGACAATCACGCGCAAGTTCGGCGCGCTGGTGGGCAGAATCAGCTTGCGGGAAGTTTCGGGGTCTTCCGAGACATGGACGCCTGCCGCCGCGAGCAGGGGCATCGTTTCCTCGAAAATCCGTCCCTTCGACAGCGCAAGGGTCAAAGGCGTGGCGGTGGTCGTACTCATGCGCGTTTCTCCGACACGCGGCGCACGCGGGCGCCGATCGCGGTCAGTTTTTGTTCCATGCGGTCGTAGCCGCGATCGAGGTGATAGATACGATCGACGAGCGTTTCGCCGTCGGCCGTCAGCCCGGCGATGATGAGGCTTGCCGACGCACGTAGATCGGTGGCCATCACCGTCGCGCCCGACAGCTGCGGCACGCCGGTCACGAGCGCCGTATTACCGTCGATCGTGACATTCGCGCCGAGCCGGTTGAGCTCCTGCACATGCATGAAGCGATTCTCGAAGATGGTTTCGACGACTTGCGACGTGCCCTGCGCAATCGCGTTCAGCGCCATGAACTGCGCCTGCATGTCGGTGGGAAACGCCGGATATTCGGACGTGCGAAACGACACGGCCGTTGGGCGCCGCGTCATTTGCACGCGGATCCAATCGTCGCCCTCTTCGATCGTTACGCCGGTCTCGCGCAGCTTCATCGTCACCGCCTCCAGCGTGATCGGGCGCACCCCCCTAAGTGTCACGTCGCCGCCGGCAGCGGCCACCGCGCATAGGAACGTACCGGCTTCGATACGGTCGGGGATGACCGCATGGTGCGCACCATGCAGCCTCTCGACACCTTGGATCACGAGACGATCCGTACCCATGCCCTCGATCTTCGCGCCCATGCGCACGAGCAGTTGCGCAAGGTCGCCCACTTCAGGCTCGCGCGCGGCGTTCTCGAGCACCGTCTCGCCGTCGGCCAGCACGGCCGCCATCAGCAAGTTTTCCGTACCGGTTACCGTGATCATATCCGTCATGATGCGGGCGCCCTTCAAGCGCTTGGCCCGCGCCTCGACGTAGCCGTGCTCGATGCTGATCTCGGCGCCCATCGCCTGCAGCCCCTTGATGTGCTGATCGACCGGACGCGCACCGATTGCACAGCCGCCGGGCAGCGACACCTTCGCATGGCCGAAGCGCGCGAGAAGCGGGCCGAGCACGAGAATCGACGCGCGCATCGTCTTCACGAGCTCATAGGGCGCGACGGGATTGTCGAGCGCTGCTGCATCGAGCGTCAGATGCGCCGCGCCGCGCGCTTCACGCACGCCCATCTGCGCGAGCAGCTTGAGCATCGTGCGCACGTCCTGCAGATCGGGCACGTTCTCGAGATGGAGCGGATCGGCCGTCAATAGGCTCGCGCAAAGAATCGGCAGCGCCGCGTTCTTCGCACCGGAGATGCCGATTTCGCCGGCAAGCGGCCGGCCGCCTTCGATCAGAAGCTTGTCCATGCAGATTTGCCCCGCTCGGGCCTCCGTGGCGGCGCCGCTGCCGGCGTCGCGTGAATCTTGTGTAATGCGCACGCTGAGAATCTCTGATTATCCGTTCTGCCATTCCGACGGCGCGAGCGTTTTCATGCTCAGCGCGTGGATTTCCTGCCGCATGCGCTCGCCGAGCGCCGCATAGACGAGTTGATGCCGCTGGATCAAGCGCTTGCCCTCGAAGGCATCGGAGACGATCGTCGCAAAAAAGTGCTGACCGTCGCCTTCGACTTCGAGATGCCGGCAGGCGAGGCCCGCTTCAATGTATTGTTTGACCTGCTCGGGGGTCGGCAACATGGTGAGCGCTCCTTCTTCCGATTCAATAACGCAGCTTGTAGCCCGACGCGAGCAAACGCATCGCGAGCGCGGCGATCAGCGCAAAAAATCCGCAGACGACGGCCAGACTCGCGAGCGGGTTGATATCGGACACGCCGAAAAACCCGTAGCGGAAGCCATCGATCATGTAGAAAAACGGGTTCAGCCGCGACACGTGGCGCCACAGATCGGGCAGCGTATGCGTCGAATAGAACACGCCCGAGAGAAACGTAAGCGGCATGATCAAGAAGTTTTGAAATGCCGCCAACTGGTCGAACTTCTCGGCCCAGATACCCGCGATAAGTCCTAGCGTGCCGAGAATCGCCGAACCGAGCACGGCAAACGCGACTATGTACAGCGGCGCCGCGAAGCCGATGGGGACGAACCAGATCGTGACGATGAAAACGCCAAGGCCGACGGCGAGCCCGCGCACAACCGCCGCAAGCACGTAGGCGGCGTACATCTCCCAATGCGTGAGCGGCGGCAGCAGAACGAACACGAGGTTGCCCGTGATCTTCGACTGAATCAACGACGACGAACTGTTCGCGAAGGCGTTTTGCAACACGCTCATCATGACGAGCCCCGGAATCAGGAAGCTCGTGTACTCGATGCCCGGATAGACTTCGACGTGGCCGCGCAGCGCATGCCCGAAGATCGTCAGATAAAGCAGCGCCGTGATGACGGGCGCAAGCACCGTCTGGAACGCCACCTTCCAAAAGCGTAGGATTTCTTTGTAGAACAGGGTGCGGAAGCCGTTCATGCCAGTCCTTCCACGAGTTCGGGCGTATTCATCAGTTGCACGAAGACGTCTTCGAGATCGGCCTTGCGCACGTCGATCTCATCGAAACTGCAGCCCGCCGCCCGGCACTGCGCGAGGATACGCTCGACGTCGTCGTAGCTCGCGAGCCGCAGCAGGTGCTCTCGCGCGCCCGGCGCGGCAGGCTCGATCTCGAGCGCGCGCAGCTCGGTGGGCAGCACGCCTTGCGCAAGGCGCACGAACAACTGCATGCCCGCGAAACGCTGCAGCAGCGCGCTCGTGTGGTCGAGCGCGACCACCTCGCCACGCCGCAGCATGGCAATCCGATGACACAGCAATTCGGCTTCTTCCAAATAGTGCGTCGTCAGCACGATCGTGTGCCCCTCGCGGTTCAAGCGCGAGATGAACTTCCAAAGCGTTTGGCGCAATTCCACATCGACGCCGGCGGTCGGCTCATCGAGCACGATGACGGGCGGACGATGCACGAGCGCCTGCGCGACCAGCACGCGGCGCTTCATGCCGCCCGAAAGCGCACGCATGTTTGAATCGGCTTTCTCGGTCAGATCGAGATTGGCCATGACTTCGTCGATCCAATCGTCGTTGCGGTGCAGCCCGTAATAGCCCGACTGGATGCGCAGCGTTTCGCGCACGGTGAAGAAAGGATCGAACACGAGTTCTTGAGGCACGACACCGAGCGCACGGCGCGCCTCGCGGAAATCGGCGACGACATCGTGCCCGCGCACCGACACGCTGCCTTCGTCGGCGCGCGCGAGCCCCGCGAGAATGCTGATGAGCGTCGTCTTGCCCGCGCCGTTCGGGCCGAGCAGGCCGAAAAACTCGCCCTCCTCGACCGTCAAGCTGACGCCCTTGAGCGCTTGCAGCGCCTTGTAGCGCTTCTTGACGTTGCGGATTTCTATTGCTGACATGGATGTGCGCGGCCTTTCTGGATGGCGCGCCTTTGTTTAGACGTGATGCGTGTCCAACCGCCGACACGGACGGGCTCTGGCGCAAAGCCGCACCGACGGCGAGGCGCCGTGCGACCGGCTGTCCGGAAAAACGGTTGATTATAGGCTAAGTCGGGAGCGCTCACCGGGTGCGGCAAGGCGCGCTCCCGTGCGAGGCGGCCGGCGGGTGCACCGCTGCTCGGCAGGTCAGCAGGTCAGCGAGGGTCAGCGGCTCAGCGGCTCAGCGGCGGTAACGGGCACGGAATCATGCTGCGCGGCAAAGAGCGCATCGATGCCGTAGACCTGCGCGAGGCTCGCGAGGCCGGCCGGCACGTTGACGATCTGAAGCACTGTGCCGCGCGCCTCGCCAGTACGACGCCAGGCCAGCAGCACCGCGAGCGCCGACGAATCGAACTGCGTGAGTTGCGCACAGTCGATAACGGTTGCGCCGGCCTCGATACGGGCCAGCCCGGCCGCGAGCGCGCTCGTGGCGCTCGCGTGCGTGAGCGTCGCGCCCGTGGCGAAACGGCTCGTCTCGCCGCTCATGACGGCTGTTTGCCCGCGGCAAGCTGCTCGTTGCGCTGCGTGAGGAACTGCAGCAAGCCGTCGACGCCGCCTTGGTTGATCTTCTCGGCGAACTGCTGCTGATAGGCTTGGATCAGCCATGCGCCGGCTACGTTGAGGTCGTAGACGCGCCAGCCTTGCGGCGTCTTGTAGAGACGGTAGTCGAGCTCGACGGGCTGATTGTTGTTCATGACCATCGAGCGCACGACGACGTCGGTCGCGCCAGGATCGGCACGGAACGGCCTGAACTGCACGGTTTGGTCGCGCACTTGTGAAAGCGCGCCCGCATACGTGCGGATCAGCAGCATCTTGAACTGCTCGACCATTTGATCCTGCTGCTGCGGCGTAGCTTGGCGCCACGCGCGGCCCATCGCGAGTTGCGTCGTACGCCGGAAATCCGTGTACGGCAGAATCTTTTGGTTCACGATCTGCGTGATCCGGTTGATGTCGCCGCTCTTGATGCTCGGATCGCTCTTGATCTGATCGAGCACCTGCGCCGTCACGGTCTTGATCATGCTGTCGGGCGAGTTCGTATCCACCGTCTGGGCGAAACCGCCGCTAGAGAACGAAAACAACGCGGAAAACAAAGCCATCCAGAGAAATTTTTTCATCATCGATCCTTAAGTTCGAGGAACCGGAGTTCGAACACACCATGCCACGCAAGTTCGAAGCCGGTCCCACATCGGGCGGCAACATTCGTATCGATTCGTTACCGCTCGGCGGGTGCATTTAGTGCGGCAGGTGGAGCCCCGGTAACCCCGGTAGCCCGCCGTGCGGCGGCGGTACGTACTCCTGCCCGGGAACCGTCTGACTATCGTCGCGCGTGCCCTCGGTGCCGCTCGCCGGCGCAGCGGGCTCGGGGGCCGAGCCCGGCGCGGCTGCGGGGCCGGATGCCGGCGGCGCGGAAGCGGCCGGCGCACCCGATCCGGCGGCCGGCGCCGAACCGTCATCGTACTTCGGTAGCGAGTCGTCGTCGTAGTTCGGCACGCCGTCGGAGCCGTCCGCACCCGAAATCAAGAAGCGGCGGCGCTGCAGATAGGCGTTGCGTATGAACGAGTACTTGTCGATCGCGGCGGCCGATAGCACGTCGACCGTCGTCAGCAGGTTCGCACGCGTGTTGACGAGGTTTACGCCGTATAGCGCCCAGCTCACGTTCGACGGTTGCACGTAAGTGAGCGGGTTGCCGTAATAGTCGACGATGAGGCCCGTCGCATCGCGCACGGTGCTCGGTCCGAGCAGCGGCAGGACGAGGTACGGCCCAGACGGCACGCCGTAGTGGCCAAGCGTCACGCCGAAGTCGGCCGAATGCTTGGGCAGTTGAGCCAGCGTCGCGACGTCGAACAAGCCGCCCACGCCGAACATCGTGTTGATGACGACGCGCATGATGTCGCCCACGCCATCGGCGATCTTCAGCTCGAGGAGCTCGTTCGCAGCGATGTACACGTCCCCAATATTCGAGAAGAAGTTCGTTACGCTCGAGCGCACGGGCTGCGGTACGGCCCATTGGTAGCCCTTCGCGACCGGCTTGAGCGCATAGGCATCGACGGTGTCGTTGAGTTTGAAGACGGTCCGATTCAGGCCCTCTAGCGGATCCCCGGGTGTCGGCGTCTGAACGGACGCACAGCCGGCCAATGCCGTAAAGGCCAAGGCAAGCGTCGCGTTGGTGGCGCGCGTGGTTCGCATTATTGTTCTCCGTTGGCTCACTCTGTCTGTAATTCGATCAATTGCCGGCGCTTGCCGCCGCCGGCGCGCTAGCGGCTGGCGCGCTAGGTGCGGGCCCGCTGGGCGCCGGCGCCGGTGCCGCACCGGCCTTCGAGCCGCCCGCGTCGGCGGCCTTGCTGTATAGGAACTGTCCGATCAGGTTCTCGAGCACGATGGCCGATTGCGTCATCGAAATCGTGTCGCCCGCCTTGAGCATCTCGGTGTCGCCGCCCGCTTCGAGGCCGATATATTGCTCGCCGAGCAGCCCGGAGGTCAGGATCTTCGCCGACGTATCCTTAGGAAAGGGGTACTGCTTGTCGATGTCGATCGTGACGACCGCCTGATACGTATTCGCATCGAAGCCGATAGAGGAAACGCGGCCCACGACGACCCCGGCACTCTTCACGGGCGCGCGCACCTTCAAGCCGCCGATGTTGTCGAACTTGAGCTTCACCGGATAGGCCGCCTGGAACGAGAGCGAGCTCATGTTGCCGACCTTGAGCGCAAGAAACAACAGCGCCGCCAAGCCCAGCAGCACGAACAAGCCGACCCAGAAGTCGAGAACAGTCTTTTTCATCGTCATTCCAAGAGACAACAAAGTGTGAATTGCCGAATGCGGCGAGCCCGACCAGCGCGGCTCGCGATGGCCGCCCGGGTTAGCTGAACATCAGCGCCGTCAGCAGGAAATCGAGCCCGAGCACAGCGAGCGACGCATAAACGACCGTGCGCGTCGTCGCGAGCGATACGCCTTCGGGCGTTGCTTTGGCTTCATAGCCCTGAAACAGGGCAATAAAAGTCACAGCCAACCCGAATACGATGCTCTTGACGACGCCGTTGCCGATATCGCGCCAAACGTCGACGCCGCCCTGCATCTGCGACCAGAACGCACCGGAATCGACGCCGATCAACAGCACGCCGACGATGTAGCCCCCCAGCACGCCTACGGCGCTGAAAATCGCCGCGAGCACAGGCATCGCGATGATGCCGGCCCACATGCGCGGCGCGAGCACCGTCGCAACAGGATCGACCGCCATCATCTCGAGCGCCGTCAACTGCTCACCCGCCTTCATGAGGCCGATCTCGGCCGTGAGCGAGGTGCCGGCCCGCCCAGCGAACAGCAGCGCGGACACAACCGGTCCGAGCTCGCGCACGAGCGAAAGCGCGACGAGCAGCCCGAGCGCCTGCTCGGAACCGTAGCGGTTCAGCGTGTAGTAGCCCTGCAGGCCGAGCACGAAGCCGACGAACAAACCCGACACCGCGATGATGATGAACGAGTAATTGCCGACGAAAAAAACCTGCTTCACGACGAGACCGGGCCGGCGCACGAGCCGCAGCCCTTCGAGCAGGACGCGCAGGAACAGTCGCGTGGCATAGCCGGTGCGTACGATGCGTCCGATGACCCAATTTCCGAGTGCGCCGATCATGCCCGCTCCCCCAAGCCGAAATCCGCCGCGAGCGTCGCTTGCGCCGGGTAGTGGAAGCGGAAGGGACCGTCGGGCGCACCGTCGATGAACTGGCGTACGGTCGGGTCGACCGATTCGCGCAACTGCGCCGGCGTGCCCTGCGCGAGGACCGTCCCGTTCGCAAGGAAGTAGACGTAATCGGCGATCGCGAACGATTCGGGTACGTCGTGCGTGACGAGAATCGACGTTGCCCCGAGCGCCCGGTTCAGCGTGCGGATCAGATTAGCCGTGATGCCGAGCGAGATCGGATCGAGGCCGGCAAACGGCTCGTCGTACATGATCAATTCGGGATCGAGCGCGATGGCGCGGGCAAGCGCCACGCGCCGCGCCATGCCGCCCGAAATCTGCGAGGGCGGGAGATCGCGCGCGCCGCGCAGCCCGACGGCGTTCAGCTTCATGAGAACGAGGTCTCGAACGAGCGGCTCGGGCAAATCGGTATGTTCGCGCAGCGCGAAGGCGACGTTCTCGAATACCGACAGGTCGGTGAACAAGGCCCCGAATTGGAACAGCATGCCCATCTTGCGCCGTAGGGCGTAAAGTCCTTCGCGCGTTTGCTTGCCGACGTCGCGGCCTTCGAACAGGACCTCGCCGCGACGGGCCCGCTCGAGGCCGCCGATCAGACGCAGGACGGTCGTCTTGCCGCCGCCGGAGCCGCCCATGACGGCCACGACCTGGCCCCGCTCGAAACGCATGTTCACGTTCGAGAGGACGAGACGATCTTCGCCGTAGCCGAAGTCGACGTTGCGGAGCTCAAGAATGGGCTCGGGGGATGAAGGCGGCACGAGGCGAACTTTCCTGGTACGCGTTTACGCGGAAGCCGAATTATAGGGCCTCAGCGACAACGCTGTCGTGACATGCGCGTTGCCGCCTGGCAACGCTGCGTTGTCAGGCTTGGAATGCCCGCTGCAGTTCCGTGACGGCCCGGGCGGTATCGGGCGCCGCGGTGACCGCGCTGACGAGCGCCGCGCTGCCCACGCCCGTAGCCAATACGGCCGGCAGACGGGCGGCATCGATGCCGCCGATCGCGACGAGCGGCACGCGCGCATCGAGCAGCCGCACGTAGCGTTCCAGCCGTGCGAGTCCCTGTGGCGCCGTGGCGAGCGTCTTCGTCCCCGTCGGGAAAACGGCGCCAAACGCGAGGTAGCTCGGGCGGAAATGCAGGGCACGCAACATTTCGTAGTAACCATGCGTCGATAAGCCGAGCCGCATGCCCGACGCAGCGATCGCCGCCAGATCGGCGGTTTCGAGGTCTTCCTGGCCCAAATGCACGCCGTATGCGCCCGCCTGCGCCGCTTCGCGCCAATAATCGTTGATAAAGACACAGGCGCCTCGGTCGCGACCGGCAGCAACTGCCTGTGCGATTTCCGCACGAAGCCGGTCGGGCGGCGCGTCTTTCACGCGCAACTGCACCGTCGACACGCCGAGCGCCAAAACGCGCTCGACCCACTGCGCGCTTGGCAGCACCGGATAAAGCCCGAGCCGCGGCGGGCAGGCGGGAAACGGCTGCGCGGGCGCATCGGGCAGACCGGCAACGCGCGGAAAACGCGACAGATCGACAGGCCAGGCATCGTCGCCGCGCGTCTCGTCGCCGTCGCGCCAGGCGAGCGCGAGCACCAGGGCATCGTGCGGCTCGAAGCCGCAATCGAGAAACGCCGCGAGCGCGGCCAGCCAGTCTTCGGCGAACTCGCCTTCGAGCGCATAGCGTTCGCCGCCGGCCATCGTCAGCGTCGCCTGCCGGAGCGTCGTCTCGATCACGCACGCTCCTGCCTCGCGCCAGGCTTGCGCGTCGCCCCGATCAGCCTCACCGCCGATGACCACGATGAGATCGCCCGAGCGCGCCGCATCCGGCGCCGCGAGACAAATGCGCCAGTCGATGCTCCCGCGGGGCCAATCGCCGAGCCGGGCGCGAATGCGCTCGGCCGCTTCGATCAATTCGTCGGCGGGCGGCCAAAACAGATCGCGATCGGTCAATGCCAGCGTTCTCATCGCGCCCTCCGCCTACTGCCGATCCTGGTGCCAAAACGGCATGCCGACGACGGGCGTGCTCGCGTGCGCGCTATCGCGCTCGGCCATCGGGCCGGCGCGATACGCCGCACGGCCTGCGTCGACGGCCTGCGCGAACGCGCGTGCCATCGCGGGAGGATGCGTCGCTTGAGACACTGCCGTATTGAGCAATACGCCGTCGAACCCCCACTCCATGACTTGGCACGCGTGCGACGGCACGCCGAGCCCGGCATCGACGATGAGCGGGACGTCCGGCAACCGCTCGCGCAGCATGCGCAGCCCGTACGGATTGACAACGCCCTTGCCTGTTCCGATCGGCGCACCCCACGGCATTAGCGCCTCGCATCCCGCATCGAGAAGCCGCCGCCCGATGACGAGATCCTCGGTGCAGTACGGCAACACCTTGAAGCCATCTTTGATAAGCCGGGCTGCCGCCTCGATCAGGCCGATCGGATCGGGCTGCAGCGTGTAGTCGTCGCCGATCAACTCGAGCTTGACCCAATCGGTTTCGAACACCTCGCGCGCCATATGGGCTGTCGTCACGGCCTCGGCCACGCTCTGGCAGCCGGCCGTATTCGGCAATAGCGGCACCCCACGCGCCTTGAGCAAATCGAAGAAGCCGGCTTCGGCGGTTTGCTCGTTCATCTGCCGGCGCAAGGCGACCGTCACCATCCCAGGCCGCGCGGCATCGATTGAATCGGCCAGCGACTGTAGGGATGGATACCTCGACGTACCGAGCAGAACGCGGCTGACAAAGCTTTCGCCATACAGCGTCAGTGCGTCTGCAGCGGCGGGGACGGAATGAGAAGCGGAGGTCATCGGATGTCCTGAAATGCGCGAATGCTTAGTTGCTGCTTAAATGCTCTCTAGTTGGTGCTCAGGTGCTGCTCAGGTGCTGCTCAGGTGCTGCTTAGTTGCTGCTTAGTTGCTGCGTGGATGCTCAGCCGCCCGCCACCGGATGGACGACGTCGATCCTATCGCCCGTCTGTAAGGCGCGCTGCGCATGCCGTCCGCGCGCGACGAATTCACCGTTCACCGCGACGGCGAACGGCGGACGCGCGCCGAAGGCGGACAGCGCATCGGCGAGCGTCGCATGCTCGGGCAGCGAAAGCGGCTTTTGGTTGACTTGAATTTCCATGATCGGCGGTACGTTTCGCGTTTAACTGGGGCGGTGAAGCGGTTACGAGGCGGCTCGATTGATGCGCGGTCACTCGCCGAATGCTGCCGCATGGTTTTCGCGCGGCACGGCGCAATGAAGCATCGACGACCATCGCGAAGCGCCGCGCAGCGCAAAGAAACCATCGGTATCTTTCAGTTCGCCCGTCAGCAGCGCGCCGGCAAGATCGGCCGCCGCCTTCGACACTTCCGGCGCAATCATATAGCCGTGACGGTACAGCCCATTGACCCGCAACGTGCGGGCCCCGTCCCATAGGATCGCAGGGCGATGATCGGGCAGCGTCGGGCGGCATTGCGTATTGAGCTCGAGGATGCGCGCCTCGCCGAAGCCCGGATGGACGGCGAACGCCGCGCTCAGAAGCTCGAGTGCCGAGCGCACGCTGACCGGCGACATATCTTCGCCCTCGATCTCGGTCGCGCCGATGACATAGCAATCGTCCTCTTTCGGCGCGACATAGATCGGATAACGCGGGTGCAGCAACCGCACGGGGCGCGTGAGACCGATGCCGGGCGCCTTCACGCGCACCACTTCGCCGCGAATGCCGCGCAGTGCCGGCAGCGCCGGTTTCGCGCCCAGGCCGCGGCAGTCGATCGTCACACGTGCGCGCGGCAGCGTGCGGTCATCGACGCTCGTATTCCAATGCGCCTTCACACCGCGCTTGGCGAGGCCGGCAGCCAACGCACTCAACACTTGGCGGTTGTCGAGCTGGCCCTCGCGCGGCAGAAGCCACCCGGTCCCGAAGCGCCCCGCCAGTGCGGGCTCGGCGGCTGCAAGCGCGTGGCCGTCGACGGCTACGAGCCCGCCATCGGCGAGCAGCGCGGCCGGCGCGTTGGCGCGTACCCGCCGCTCGAACAACGACGCTTCGGCGCGATCGGCATGGTGCCAGAGCACGAGTGTGCCGTTGTGCTGAAAGAAGACGGGTTCGGGAAGGTCGGCAATGATGCGCGGCCATTCGTCGAGCGAAGCCGCACCCAATTCGACGATAAGCGGCTCCGCGACGGCTGCCTCGGCGAGCGGTGCAAGCATGGCGGCTGCGACCCATGCGGCGGAAGAAGAACCCGCGGCATCGCCCCGTTCGTAAAGCGCCACGCGATGACCCGCGCCGGCGAGCCGCCAAGCGACGAGCCGGCCGCAGAGGCCGCCGCCGAGCACGGCGAAATCGGGCACCGAAGATGCGCCGGTTGAAACGACTGAAGATTGTGCGGTCATCGGATCGATCCTTACCGTGCGCGGTGCGAACTGCCGGCGCACGGATACAAGGACGAAACCGGCCGGTGGGGCCGGCCGAGCGCGCAACGTCGGCAAAAAGGCGGACGGGGCCCGGCGGGGAAGGACGATCCGTAAAAGGGGCGTCCCACGCAAAAGCGTTCCCGAAACTTCCCGCGCCGGTATTACCCGGATCGGGTGCGAAGGGTCTCTCTCAGCCTCGCGGCGGCACGGCTTGACGCCCTACTGCCCACCTGCAACATGCGAAGCACCCCTGTTTCGTCGTCGGCCATTAGACCATAAAAGCGCAAGCGGCCGCAAACGAGGCACGGTGACGCAGCGCGAAAAATGCATCTTTTTCTACTATCGCTCGGTGCCGCTCGCAGGGCCGCCTCGCCGCTCTCTGGCACAATGTGCCGATCGCGGCGCGGACCGAAGCGTTCAGCCGGCCCATCCGACCCGCCATGCAGTGTGCGCTTGCCTGCACATGCCTCGGGCGAGGCGAAGACGACGGACGATCGATCGCCTGCGGTGGTTAAGACTGGCTTAAGAGGCTCGCGCAACAATCCCCGGCAACCGCACGCAGGGCGTCACCAAGGCACTCGCGCCCGCGCCGCCGGCTGGCGCAGTTGATTCGCAAACACCGTTCGGAAAACCTATGACAGCGTCCCTCAATCCCGTCCCCGAGCGCGACGACGCGCCGCCGCAACCCAACTCGAGTTCCGCCTGGGGGCTCATCAAGCCGTATTGGGTCTCGGAAGACTGGAAAGCCGCATGGGGCCTCTTGATCTCGATCGTCGTCATCAATCTCGTCATCGTCGCGTTCAATGTCTGGTTCAATCAGTGGTCCGCGAAATTCAACAATGCACTCGTCGCGAAAGACGTCCCGCAGTTCTGGCATCAGTTGCTGCTGTTTACGATCGCGGCCTTCATTTTCGTCGCGCTGGCGGTCTATCGCGTCTACTTGCGGCAAATGCTCGAATTCCGGTGGCGCCAGTGGCTGACGAACCGATATCTGCGGGCATGGCTCGGCGAGCGCGCGTTCTACCGCATCGAGCGCGATCGGCTCGCCGACAACCCCGATCAGCGGATCAGCGACGATCTTCAGTCGTTCGCCACGAACACGCTCGGGCTCTCGCTCGGGCTACTGTCGACGGTCGTCACGCTGTTTTCGTTCATCACGATTCTTTGGACGATCGCCGGCCCGCTGACTGTGGCGCTGGGCGGGTCCACCTGGACGGTACCGGGCTACATGGTGTGGGCCGCGGCCATCTACGCGATCGGCGGCTCGTATCTGATCCATCGCGTCGCGCACCCGCTCGTGTCGATCAACTATCAGCAACAGCGCGTCGAAGCGAACTTCCGTTTCGGGCTCATCCGCCTGCGCGAAAACGCCGA
Organism: uncultured Burkholderiaceae bacterium; assembly: GCA_966212065.1. Lineage (GTDB taxonomy): Bacteria > Pseudomonadota > Gammaproteobacteria > Burkholderiales > Burkholderiaceae > Trinickia. The sequence goes on along the minus strand of CBIHOQ010000045.1, from coordinate 15,967 downwards.
GCAGATTGCGCTCTACGACGGCATGCGGACCGAAGAGGACACCACCAAGGGCGTTTTCGGGCGGATCCGCGATAACTGGTGGCGCATCATGAAGTACACCCGCCGCCTGAATTTCGCATCGAATTTTTACGGGCAAGCCGCGCTCATTTTCCCGTTCGTCATTGCATCGCCGCGCTTTTTCGCGGGTGCCTTCAGCTTCGGTGTGCTGATGCAGATTGCCGATGCGTTCGGCACCGTGAGCGGCTCGTTCTCCTGGTTCATCAACAATTACTCGTCGCTCGTCGAGTGGCGCGCTACCGTCAACCGGCTGCGCGAATTCAACCGCGTCATCCAAACCACGCACCTGCGCGAATCGGTCTCTCCGGCCACCGAGCACGGCGGCATCAATCTGCATTACGTCGATTCGGACGCGCTCGCGACCAAGGAACTGCAGCTCGCGCTGCCGAGCGGTGCGCCGCTTGCCGCGATCCCCGACATTTCGGTGAAGCCGGGTACTCGCTGGCTCGTACGCGGCCCGTCGGGCGCGGGTAAGAGCACCCTGCTGCGCGCGTTTGCCGGGCTCTGGCCGTTCGGCGACGGCGCGATCGACGCCCCGGTCGGCGCGCGCACGATGTTCGTGCCGCAGCAAGCCTATCTGCCGATCGGCACACTCAAGGCCGCGCTCGCTTATCCGTCGGCGGCCGATACGTTCTCGGACGAGGCATGCCGCGACGCATTGCGCGCGAGCAGGCTCGAAGGCTATGTCGAGCGGCTGGACGAATCGACTCATTGGACACGCGTGATGTCGCCGGGCGAGCAGCAGCGGCTTGCATGCGCACGCGCTCTGCTGCACAAGCCCGATTTTCTTTTCCTCGACGAAGCAACGAGCGCGCTCGATCCCATCAACGAAGCAAACGTGTATCGCCTGCTGAGCGAACGGCTGCCGCGCACGGCAATCGTCAGCGTCGCCCATCGCGAGTCGCTCCTTGCGCTGCATGAGCATGTGCTCGACATCGCACGCGCCGACGAGCGCGCCGTGGCCTGAGGGGCAAAACATGCTCGCCCTCGGATATTCAAGCGGGCGGCACCGCCACGGTAGCCAGTGCCCGATAACGCGCGCCGTGCCGGGCCAGCGTACTTGAATAGAGTGTCAGCGATTCGAATCGAGAAGCGAGGTCAAGCGCGGCGGCATCCGCGTCAAGCGAGCCGCTGGCCGGCGAAAGCACGCGGCCTACCGGCGCTTCGCGCGCGGGCCGCGCCGCGCGGGCAAAACGCGCTAATGTGACATGCGGCCGAAACGGCCGATGATCGTCGATTGGCAAACCGAGGCTGGCAACGAGCGAGCGTACGCGCGCCTCCAGCTCCGCCAGCCCGCTATCTGCCGGAAACGGTGCAACGACGAGCCGCGGATGCGCGGCGCTCGGCCAGTATTCGGCGTGCCACGCGCGCTGCACCGCCAGCGGTCCAACCACGGAGCCCAACTGCGCCGCGAGCCGCGCGCCCGTTTCCGGCGGGACCGTGCCCAGAAAGGCCACCGTCATATGCAACTGATCGATGCCGACCCGCCGCGCGGCCGCGCCGACGGGCATCGCCGCCAATGCATCGCGCGTAGCCGCATCGGGCTCGAGCGCGATGAAACAGCGATGCCAATCGTCGTCGGCAATCTCTTGCGCAGTCATGCCATCGGCTTCGAATCAGCGCGGCAACTCCGAACTGCCCATGAGGAACGCATCGACGGCACGCGCACATTGGCGGCCTTCGCGGATCGCCCAAACGACCAGCGACTGACCGCGCCGCATATCGCCCGCCGCGAATACCTTGTCGACGGACGTATAGTAGGCGCGCTCGCCTTCGGTCGATGCTCGCACGTTGCCGCGCGCGTCCTTGTCGACACGCAGGGCGTCGAGCACCACCGAAGCCGGCTGCGTGAAGCCCATCGCAAGCAGCACGAGATCGGCTTTCATCTCGAACTCGGAGCCCGGCACTTCCCGCATCTTGCCGTCCTTCCATTCGACACGCGCGGCGATCAGCTTCTCCACTTTGCCGTTCTTACCTTCGAAGCGCTTGGTCGCGATCGACCAATCGCGGCTGCAGCCTTCTTCGTGCGAGGACGACGTACGCAGCTTGATCGGCCAGTACGGCCAGACGAGCGGCTTGCTCTCCTCTTCCGGCGGCTGCGGCAGCAGTTCGAACTGCGTCACGCTCTTCGCGCCGTGCCGATTGGAGGTGCCGACGCAATCCGAGCCGGTATCTCCACCGCCGATCACGACGACGTGCTTGCCCTTGGCCAGCAGCTGATCGGCAACCTTATCGCCCGCGTTGACCTTGTTCTGCTGCGGCAGGAACTCCATCGCGTAATGGATACCGGCCAGCTCGCGCCCCGGCACGGGCAGGTCGCGCGGCGTCTCCGAGCCGCCCGCGATCACGACCGCATCGAATTGCTCCTTGAGCGCCTCGGGCGTGATCGTCTCTTTGGCCGTATTGCAGATATAAGCCGGCAACGCTTCATTGCCGATGAAGACATTAGTGCGGAACGTGACGCCCTCGGCCTCCATCTGGCGCATGCGCCGATCGATCAGCCATTTTTCGAGCTTGAAGTCGGGGATCCCGTAGCGCAGCAGCCCGCCGATCCGATCGTTTTTCTCAAACACCGTCACCTCATGGCCGACCCGCGCGAGTTGCTGCGCGGCGGCCAGACCGGCCGGGCCCGAGCCGACGACGGCTACCTTCTTGCCCGTCTTTTTCTTCGGCGGCAGCGGCGCGACCCAGCCTTCGCTCCAAGCCTTGTCGATGATCGCATGCTCGATCGACTTGATGCCGACCGGGTCGGCGTTGATGCCGAGCGTACACGCCGCTTCGCACGGCGCGGGGCAGATGCGTCCCGTGAACTCGGGGAAGTTGTTCGTCGAATGGAGCACGTCGATCGCGCGCTGCCAATCCTGGTGATAAACGAGATCGTTGAAGTCGGGAATCACGTTGTTGACGGGACAGCCGTTGTTGCAAAACGGAATGCCGCAGTCCATACAACGCGCGCCTTGAACCTTCGCGTCCTCGTCGGTGAGCGCGAGGACGAATTCCTTGTAGTGCTTCACGCGCGCGAGCGGCGCTTCGTACGACTCGTGGCGGCGCTCAAACTCGAGAAAACCGGTTGCCTTACCCATGGGGTGCTCTTCTCTTCAAAATCATCGGTATCGGGGTGGGCCGGCGAGGGCTGCGCGCTCATCGAACATCGAGGCACGCGGCTGACTTCGCCGGCCACTTGTGTCTTGTCAAGACGCTAAACCGCGGAAGCAGCGCCTGCGTGCGTCGGCCGCATCGGCCTAACGCATAGGCGGGCTTACGCGGCCATCGCTTCCTTGGCCGCCTTTTTGGCAGCCAACTCGCCAAGCGCACGCTTGTACTCGGTCGGGAAGACCTTGACGAACTGACGGCGCGACGCGTCCCAGTCCTCGAGCAGCGCCTTGGCCCGCGGCGAACCCGTGAACTGGAAGTGCCGCTCGATGAGGCTCTTAAGCAGCGCTTCGTCGGTCTGGCCCGAGTGCCAGAGCCCACGATCGACCGTGCGCTCCTGCTCGGCCTGCTGCAGGACCGGCTCGAGCGCGACCATCGCCTTGTTGCACTTGCTCGCGAACGTACCGTCTGCGTCGTAGATGAACGCCACGCCGCCCGACATCCCTGCCGCGAAGTTGCGGCCGGTCTCGCCGAGCACGACCACCGTCCCGCCCGTCATGTACTCGCAACCGTGATCGCCCGTGCCCTCGACGACGGCGCTCGCCCCCGAGTTGCGCACGCAGAAGCGCTCGCCGGCCACGCCGCGCAGATACGCTTCACCTTCGAGCGCGCCGTACATCACCGTGTTGCCGCAGATGATGTTTTCTTCCGACTTGCCGCGGAAGTCGTTCGTCGGGCGGATGATGATGCGGCCGCCGGACAACCCCTTGCCGACGTAGTCGTTGCCGTCGCCGACGAGATCGAGCGTCACGCCGCGCGCGAGGAACGCGCCGAAGCTTTGGCCCGCCGTGCCCTTCAATTGAATGTGGATCGAATCGTCGGGCAGCCCGTCGTGGCCGTACTTCTTCGCGATCGCGCCCGAAAGCATTGCGCCGACGCTGCGGTTCACGTTGCGCACCGGCTGGATGAACGAGACGTGCTCGCCATGGTCGATCGCCGCACGCGCCTTCTCGATCAGCGTGTGATCGAGCGCGCGTACGAGGCCGTGATCCTGCTCCTCGACGTGCTTGCGAGCAACATCGTTCGGCACTGGCGGCTGATAGAAGATGTTCGTGAAGTCGAGCCCCTTCGCCTTCCAATGCTCGACACCCTTCTTCGTGTCGAGCAGATCCGCACGGCCGATCAAGTCTTCGAACTTGCGGATGCCGAGCTGCGCCATGATCTCGCGCACTTCTTCGGCAACGAAGAAGAAGAAGTTGACGACGTGCTCAGGCTGCCCTTGGAATTTGGCGCGCAGCACCGGATCTTGCGTCGCGACGCCGACGGGGCACGTGTTCAGGTGGCACTTGCGCATCATGATGCAGCCTTCGACCACGAGCGGCGCCGTCGCGAAGCCGAACTCGTCGGCGCCGAGCAGCGCGCCGATGACGACATCGCGGCCCGTCTTCATCTGGCCGTCGGCCTGCACGCGGATACGCCCGCGCAGGCGGTTCAGCACAAGCGTCTGCTGCGTCTCGGCCAGACCGAGCTCCCACGGCGTGCCGGCATGCTTGACCGACGACAGGGGCGATGCGCCCGTGCCGCCGTCGTGGCCCGCGATCACGACGTGATCGGCCTTCGCCTTGGTCACACCCGTGGCCACCGTGCCGACGCCCACTTCCGAAACCAGCTTCACCGAAACGCTCGCAGCCGGATTGACGTTCTTCAGATCGTGGATCAGCTGCGCCAAGTCCTCGATCGAGTAGATGTCGTGGTGCGGCGGCGGCGAGATGAGACCGACACCGGGCACCGAATAGCGCAGCTTGCCGATGTACTCGGACACCTTGTGGCCCGGCAGTTGGCCGCCTTCGCCGGGCTTCGCGCCCTGCGCCATCTTGATCTGGATCTGGTCGGCCGATGCGAGATACTCGGCCGTCACGCCAAAGCGGCCCGATGCGACTTGCTTGATCTTCGAGCGCAGCGAATCGCCGTCCTTCAGCGCGATGTCGCGCACGACCTCGGGGCCGATCACCGACGCGAGCGTATCGCCGTTCTTGATCGGGATGCCGCGCAATTCGTTGCGATAGCGGTTTTCGTCCTCGCCGCCCTCGCCCGTGTTCGACTTGCCGCCGATGCGGTTCATCGCGACCGCGAGCGTGGCATGCGCTTCGGTGCTGATCGAGCCGAGCGACATGGCGCCCGTCGCGAAGCGCTTGACGATATCCTTGGCCGATTCGACTTCGTCGAGCGGGATAGCCTTCGTCGGCTCGACCTTGAACTCGAACAAACCGCGGAACGTCATGTGACGGCGCGTCTGATCGTTGATCAGGTGCGCGTATTCCTTGTAGGTCTGATACGAGTTGCTGCGAGTCGAATGCTGCAGCTTGGCGATCGCGTCGGGCGTCCACATGTGGTCCTCGCCGCGCACGCGATAGGCGTACTCACCGCCCGCGTCGAGCATGTTCGCGAGCACCGGGTTTTCGCCGAATGCTTCCCTATGCAGGCGAATCGCTTCGTCGGCCACGTCGAACAGGCCAATGCCGCCGACCTTCGATGCCGTACCCTTGAAGTACTTCTCGACCAAATCGCTCGCGAGGCCGATCGCTTCAAAAATCTGCGCCCCCGTGTACGACATGTAGGTCGAAATGCCCATCTTCGACATCACCTTCTGCAGGCCCTTGCCGATCGCCTTCGTGAAGTTGTAGACGGCCTTCTCGGGCGAAAGGTCGCCCTTCAAGCCTTGCGCCAACTGCGCGAGCGTTTCCATCGCGAGGTACGGATGGACCGCTTCGGCGCCGTAGCCGGCAAGCAGCGCAAAGTGATGCACTTCGCGCGCCGAGCCGGTCTCGACCACGAGCCCCGTGCTCGTGCGCAGCCCTTGCGACACTAAGTGCGTGTGGATCGCGGCCGTCGCGAGCAGCGCGGGGATCGCGACGTTGTCGCGATCGGTGCGGCGGTCGGAGACGATCAGCATGTTGTAGCCGGACTTCACGGCATCGACGGCCTCGGCGCACAACGATGCGAGCCGCGCCTCGATCCCTTCCTTGCCCCAAGCGACCGGGTAGCAGATGTTGAGCTCATACGAGCTGAACTTGCCGCCCGAGTACTGATCGATCGCGCGGATCTTCGCGATGTCCTTGAAATCGAGTACCGGCTGCGACACTTCGAGCCGCATCGGCGGGTTGATGTTGTTCGTATCGAGCAGGTTCGGCTTCGGCCCGACGAACGAGACGAGCGACATCACCATGTTTTCGCGGATCGGGTCGATCGGCGGATTCGTCACCTGCGCGAACAACTGCTTGAAGTAGTGATAGAGCGTCTTGTTCTTGTTCGACATGACGGCGAGCGGCGAGTCGTTGCCCATCGAGCCGATCGCTTCCTCGCCTTGCTGCGCCATCGGCGCCATCAAGAACTTGACGTCTTCCTGCGTGTAGCCGAACGCCTGCTGGCGATCGAGCAAGGCGGCCGCCTCGCGGCGCTCCGTCACGATGTCTTCGGGGTTCGGCTCGATCTCGTCGAGCTTGATGCGCACGGCGTCGATCCAGCTCTTGTACGGCTTGGCGTTGGCCAAGTTGTCCTTGAGCTCCTTGTCGCCGATGATGCGGCCGTGCTCCATGTCGATGAGGAACATCTTGCCCGGCTGCAGGCGCCACTTCTTGACGATCTTCGATTCGGGGATCGGCAGCACGCCCGATTCCGACGCCATGATCACGAGATCGTCCTCGGTGATGATGTAGCGCGCCGGGCGCAAGCCGTTACGGTCGAGCGTCGCACCGATCTGGCGCCCATCCGTGAATGCGATCGCGGCCGGGCCGTCCCACGGCTCCATCATCGCGGCGTGGTATTCGTAAAAGGCGCGGCGGTTCTCGTCCATCAGCGTGTGTTGCTCCCACGCCTCGGGAATCATCATCATCATCGCGTGCACGAGCGGGTAGCCCGCCATCACGAGCAACTCGAGACAGTTATCGAACGACGCCGTGTCGGACTGGCCCGGATAGATCAGCGGCCACAGCTTGGGCAGGTCCTCGCCCAGCACAGCGCTTGCGATCGCGCCCGTGCGCGCGTTGAGCCAGTTGACGTTGCCCTTGACCGTATTGATTTCACCGTTGTGCGCGATCATGCGGTACGGGTGCGCGAGTTCCCAAGCGGGGAACGTGTTCGTCGAGAAACGCTGGTGCACGAGCGCGAGCGCCGAGACGACGCGTTCGTCTTGCAGGTCGCGATAGTAGACGCCCACTTGGCCCGCGAGCAGCAGCCCCTTATAGACGACGGTGCGCGCCGACATCGACGGCACGAAGTATTCCTTGCCGTGCTTGAGCTTGAGCGCCTGAATGCGGTGGCTGGCCGTCTTGCGAATGATGTACAGCTTGCGCTCGAGCGCGTCGGTCACCATGATGTCGCGCCCGCGGCCGATAAAAATCTGGCGGATCACCGGTTCGGTCGCCTTGACGGTCGGAGAAATCGGCATCGCATGGTCGACGGGCACGTCGCGCCAGCCGAGCACCACTTGGCCTTCAGCCTTCACCGTCCGCTCGAGCTCCTGCTCGCAAGCCAGACGCGAGGCGTGCTCCTTGGGCAAGAAAACGATCCCAACACCGTATTCGCCGGCCGGCGGCAACGTCACGCCTTGGCGCGCCATTTCCTCGCGGTAGAACGCATCCGGGATCTGAATCAGGATCCCCGCGCCATCGCCCATGAGCGGATCGGCGCCGACGGCGCCCCGATGGTCGAGGTTCTCGAGAATCTTCAGGCCCTGCTCGATGATGGCGTGACTCTTGTGGCCCTTGATGTGGGCGACGAAGCCAACGCCGCAGGCGTCGTGCTCGTTGCTCGGGTCGTACAGACCTTGGGCGGCGGGTACCGAGCGGATCGGTTGTTGGTCGTTCATAGGGGACACCGTCTATCAGAGGCCGAAGCGGCCGTTCGCATAAGGATTCGCGCAGCGTTCGCTGCACGTGTCGCGGATGACCGGGGATGAGGAGGGGCCGCGGCGGCGGGACGAGCTTATGGCTCTGGCACCCGCCGGAAATCGGAATATACGCGATGAATCAATGGAATAGCAAACAAAACGTGATGATACGACCCCATTAAACAAGATGTATTGAATTGGTGCCGATATATTAGGGCCGCATCAATAAGGAGCAAATAAAAACGGCACCGGCCCGCGTGCCGTGCGAGCGGGCGCTGCGAGCAAGCGGCCGAAAGCCGACGAGCGCCCTCGCCGACCCGTCCCGCGTCGCGTCAGTGCTGGGAGGTTTGCGGCGTCTGCGGCGTTTCGCGCACCTTTTTGGGACGACCGCGCGGCAGCGGCGACACGCGTCGGTTGGCCGCGCGCGCCGCCCACTCTCGATACGACTCGCCGCCGAGCACCCAGCCTTTGAGCGTGGCCTGTTGTAGCTCGTTCGCTTCGCGCTCGTCGAGCGGCTGCTCGCATAGCTCCTTGTAGGCGTGCTGGCGCTCGAACGGCGTGTTGCCGAGCGACCAGTAGAGCGGGTGATCGGTCACGAGACTATCGACCGTAAGCCCGATGTGATGCCGGTAGCTCGACCACCGATAGTCCTCGGCCGCGCCGACAAGCTGGGCCCGCAGGGGGCAAAGCTCGATGACGCGGCTCGCGAGCAGGAAGTAGCGCTCGCCCTCGATGACCGTTGCGCGGTACCGCCCTTCCCACAATGTGCCGCGCCGCGCATACCGGCGATTGAAATGCGCAACGTAGCGCCGCCCTACGGCCTGCATGGCCTTGGGCAAGCTTGTCTCGTCGCTCGGCGTGACAAGCAGTTGCACCGCGCCGGGCATGAGGACATACGCGTGAATGTCGAGCCGATGATCGCGAGAGGCGGCTTTCAAACAATCGACGAACAGCTCGTAATCCTGCTCGTCCACGAAAGCGGGTTGCTGGTCGAGCCCGCGCAAGATCACGTGCTGCGGCTGTTTTGGGACGTAAAGACGTGCAAGCCGTGCCATGCTGGATTCCGTTTAGTGCGTTGGTGATTACCCCAAGGGACAATGCGTCGCTTCGAGCATTTGCGAAGGGGCACGTGGTTTTGACCGACGATACGCCCCGCTTAGTACGCCCCGCTTAGGGAGAATGCTCTAGCATGCGCGCTTGGTTTGTTTCAAACCTTCTACTCATAATAGGCGGGCCTTTCATGGAGGAGCACATAGATGAAATTAAAACAGGCCATTACAGGGGCCGCGGCGGCGCTTGCTTGCGCAACGGCGGCTCATGCCCAAACGGCCGGGACCTTTTACATCACGTCGGGGTGGCTCCACTTCGCCCCTCAAAGCAATAGCGATGCGCTCGAAGTGCTGAGCGTCGGCGGCACGACCGTGAATACCTACCAGCCGAACACGGGCGCGCGTATCGATAGTTCCGACACGTTGGGCGTAAGCCTCGGCTACTTCGTTACCGATCACATTTCCACCGAGTTTGAACTCGGCATCCCGCCGAAGTTCGATATCGACGGCAGCGGGCAATTCGCGGCCTTCGGTAAGGTCGGCAGCGCGAAGCTGTGGTCTCCGGCGGTCCTGTTCAAATGGAACTTCATGAGCCCCACGGATAAGTTCCGCCCGTACGTCGGTCTCGGGGTAACGCGCGTGTGGTTCACTGACGCGCAAATCACGAACGGCGCTTTCCAGCAGGGCGTCCTGCACGGTCCGACCTCCGTTTCGACGGATCGTTCCTGGGCGCCCGTATTCAATGCGGGCTTCAACTATTCGTTCAATAAGCATTGGTTCGCCGGCCTGTCGGTTTCCTACATCCCGGTAAGCGTAACGGCCAACTTGACGTCGACGAACGTCGGCCCTTTCGGCTTGACGGTTCAGTCGCAAGCAAAGATCAGGCTCAACCCGATCGTCACATTTGCGAAGATCGGCTACGCCTTCTAAGACTAGGCTGAAATTGGTCGAGTCGCCACACGCCGCCGCGCTCATGCGGCGGCGTTGTAATTTCGACCGTCGAGAAACGGCACCGATCACCTTTCTACGCGTTTCGCCCCTCGGGTGGCGGCAACGCGTTCGCTCGTGCGGGCGCACGCATCCAGCGCCTGTTCGCGCCGCTCCGAGTCGACGCATGGCGCCGCCGCACGTGGATCCCTCGCGCAGCCGTGCCGAGCGCTTGCCTCAAGCTTGCCTCGAGTCACTGGCACCGAAGTTGCGCAGACACGGGTCTTCCCGTTATTCATCGTTGACGGAGCGACCATGACCGCACTACCGAATACGCGAGACGCACTCGAAACTTCGTGGAGCAGCGCGGGCCGGCATGCCCGCCGCATCGCCCAGTACAGCCGGCGAGCCTCCGAGGACATCGGCGGCGAAATGCGCGAACTGCTCTCGGAACTCGAAGAAACGTTGGCCGACGGCACACAAGCCGACGCCGCCGTGTTGCGCGAGCAGATGAGAAAACGCGTGGCCGCCGCGCGCGCCCGACTGGACGGCGCGCGCCAAACGATACGCGGACGCGCCGTCGCGACGCTCAGCGACGCGCAGGGCTATATTCGCGAAAACCCGTGGGAGACGATGGCCGTCGTCGGTGGCGTGGCGCTGCTGACCGGGTGGCTGCTCGCGCGCAACCGCTGAGCGCGGATCCGTCCGCCCCCCGCGCGCGCAGCTTCGAGCGCAGCCGAGCGGCTACGAAAGGAAATCTGCGCCGATGAGATCGATGCGGTCGGTGCAAATCGCATCGACGCCCCACTGAGCGAGCGCACGTGCGCGCTCGCGGTCGTTGACCGTGTACGCGAGCATGAAAAGTCCGGCCGCCTTTATCTCACCGACGAGCCGCGCATCGAGTTTGCGATGATCGGCATGCAGCGAGACGCACGCAAGCGCTTCGGTCTGCTCGCGCCAATCGGCCGGCACCGCACCGAACAGCAAACCGCGCGGCAGTTCGGGCTGCGCAGCGCGCGCGGCCGCTAGGGCGTCGAACGAAAACGACGACAGCAACGGCGGCACCGGCGCATGCCGCCAGCGTTGCGCTGCTTCGTCGGCGACGGCCCGTCCCGTTGCTCTCTCGCGCCCCGCGCACGGCTTGATCTCGATGTTCGCGGCAAGGCCGAGTGCGGCGCACCGCGCCTGCACTTGTGCGAGCGTCGGCATGCGCTCGCCGCTGAAACGCCCGTCGAACCAGCTACCCGCGTCCAGTGCGGCGAGTTCGGCGTAGGTCATGTCCGCCGCCGCCCCCCGACCGTTCGACGTGCGATCGACCTTATCGTCGTGTAGCAGGAAGACGACGTCATCGGCCGAAAGCTTCGCGTCGAATTCGATCATCTTCAACCCGAGCCGCGCGCCCGTGTCGATCGCCGCCAGGGTGTTCTCGGGGGCCAATGCGCCGCCGCCCCGATGCGCCACCACGCGCGGGTAAGGCCAGTGCGGCATGCGAGCCGCCGACGCGGGGGTTGTCGTTGTGCCTGTCGTCATCGTCGCTCCCTCCCTCCCCTCCCGAAACGGCCGCCGCGCCGACATGGCCACCCAGCAGCCCTTCACTTAAAACCCGCGTTTGCCCGATGCGGGATCGAAGAAATGCAGATGCTCGATCGGCAGCGCGGCCGGTACGGTCTCGCCTTGCCGCGGCCGATTCGTATGCGTGAGCCGCACCGTCACATCGTGCGCGCCCCAGCGGCCATGCGCGAGATTATCGGCGCCGAGCAGCTCGCATGAGTCGACGATAAGCGATGCTTGCGCACAACCGGCCCGCGGCGTCATATGCTCCGGGCGAATCCCGAGAATCCACTCGCGCCCGCCCGCCACCTCGCCGCCCACACCGGGTGCGCCCGCCACCGTCAGCACCGGCCCGCCGCCGGCGACTTCGAAGCTCACACCGTTCTCGCTTAGCATGCCCGAAATCAAGTTCATCGCCGGGGATCCGATGAAGCTCGCGACGAAGACAGTCGCGGGCCGCTCGTAGACTTGCGTCGGCACGCCGATCTGCTCGGCGTGCCCGCGGTTCATGACAATGACGCGCTGCGCGAGCGTCATCGCTTCGATTTGATCATGCGTCACATACAAGCTCGTCGTCGCGAGCCGCGCATGCAGGCGCTGGATCTCGAGGCGCATCTGAACCCGCAGCTTCGCGTCGAGATTAGACAGCGGCTCGTCGAACAGAAACACCGACGGCTCGCGCACGATCGCCCGGCCCATCGCGACGCGTTGTCGCTGGCCGCCCGACAACTCGCGCGGCTTGCGCAGCAGCAACGGCTCGAGCTCGAGGATCGTCGCCGCAGCGGCGACGCGAGCCTCGATCGCCTCGCGAGCGACGCCGCGAATCTTGAGCCCGTACGACATGTTTTCCTGCACGCTCATATGCGGGTACAGCGCGTAGTTCTGGAAAACCATTGCGATGTCGCGGTCCTTCGGCTCCAGCGTGTTGACGACGCGCCCGCCAATGGAGATCTCGCCCTCCGACACGCTCTCGAGCCCGGCGACCATGCGCAGCAGCGTCGACTTCCCGCAGCCCGAGGGCCCGACGAGCACCACGAACTCGCCCTCCGCTACTTCGACGTCGATGCCGTGCAACACGAACTGCTTGCCGTCGTACGTCTTACGCACGCTTTTTAAAGTCAGCCCAGACATGCTCATGGATTCCTTTCGATTATTTTTCAGCGTCGACGAGGCCGCGCACGAACCAGCGCTGCATCGCGAGGACGACGACGAGCGGCGGCAACATGGCGAGCAGCGTCGCGGCCATCACGAGGTGCCATTCCGTCGCCGTGTCGCCGCTTGCGATCATCGTCTTGATGCCGACGACGGCCGTCGTCAGCGATTGCTCGTTCGTGATCAAAATCGGCCAGAGATACTGATTCCAACCGTAGATGAACGTGATGACGAACAGCGCCGCGATGTTCGTCTTCGACAACGGCAGCACGACGTCGTAGAAAAAGCGTAGCGGTCCCGCACCGTCGATACGTGCAGCGTCCATGAGTTCGTCGGGCAGCGTGAGAAAGAACTGGCGAAAGAGGAACGTGGCCGTAGCCGACGCGATCAGCGGCAGCGTCAGGCCCGCGTATGTGTTCGTCAGGTGCATCGATGAGACGACCTGCACCGTCGGGAATATCCGCACTTCGATGGGCAGCATCAGCGTGACGAAGATGAGCCAAAACGCCGTATTGCGCAGCGGAAAACGAAAAAAGACAATCGCGTAAGCCGAAATGATCGAGACCGCGATTTTCCCGACCGAAATCGCGAGCGCCATGACGAGGCTATTGAGCAGCATGCGGCCGAACGGGCTCGCCGCATTGCCGCTGCCGTGCGACCAGACGGTCGCGATGTTCTCGATCAAATGCGTGCTCGGCACGAGCGAGAGCGGCACGGTGAAGACCTGGTGCTCGCTCATCGTCGCCGCACAGAACGCAACGTAGACGGGAAATGCGACCAGTACGATGCCAACGATCAAGACGGCATAGCAGAAGAGATCGAAGCCCTTGCGATTTTCGATCATGCGTATTGCACCTTGCGCTCGATGAAGCGGAACTGGATCACGGTCAAACCGACGACGATCGCCATCAGCACCACGGACTGCGCGCCCGAACTGCCGATGTCGAGGCCTTGGAAGCCTTCGGTAAAAATCTTGTAGATCAACGTCTTCGTGGCTTGTGCGGGGCCGCCGCCCGTCGCCGCATCGATGACGGGGAACGTATCGAAGAATGCGTAGACGACGTTGATGACGAACAAGAAGAACGTCGTGGGCGACAGCAGCGGCAGCGCGATTCCGAAGAAGCGGCGTACCGGCCCGGCGCCGTCGATCGCCGCCGCTTCGATCAATGAGCGCGGAATAGCCTGCAGGCCGGCGTAGAAGAACAGAAAGTTGTAGCTGATCTGCTTCCAAACGGAAGCGAGGACGACGAGCGTCATCGCTTGCGTGCCGTTCAGCGCGTGATTCCACACGATGCCGCCCTTTGCCAACGCGTAGGTGATCAACCCGATGCTAGGGTTGAACAAGAACGCCCACAGCACGGCCGCGATGGCAGGCGCGACGGCGTACGGCCAAATCAGCAGCGTGCGGTAGACCTTCGCACCGCGTGTGATGCGATCGGCACAAGCGGCGAGCAGCAGCGAGAGGAGAAGACCCGACACGGTCACAAGCGCACTGAAAACCAGCGTCGTCTTGAACGAATCGAGATAGAGCGGATCGGCGAACAGGTGGGCGAAATTCGCGAGCCCGACGAATTCGGTCGATGTGCCGAATGCGTCTTGCGTTTGAGTCGATTGCCAAAGCGCAACCGCGGCCGGCCAGAGAAAGAACAGCCCGGTGATGACGAGCTGCGGCGCGATCAGCAGGTAAGGCAGGGCACTCGTGGCGAAACGGGAACGTTCGTACATAGTTGACCAGTCGATCGTGCGCCGCGCCGCCGTTCGTCGTTGTCGAGAACGTGCACGGCGGTGCGGCAAGTCAGAGCGAATTTTGTCCGCCCCAAGCCAGATGCCCGGACAACGCAGGCGGCATACCGAATCGGGTTCATCGATAGGTGCCGCCAGGCGCGCCAGTCGTTTAGCCAGTCGTTTATTGCCCCCCTTGCTGCTCGAAACGCCGCAACAGAACGTTACCCCGATTCACGGCCGAATCGAGCGCAGCCTGAGGCGTCTTCTTCTGTGCCCACACCTGCTCGAGTTCTTCGTCGACGATCGTGCGAATCTGCGGCATGTTGCCCAGACGCAGCCCCTTTGTATACGGCAGCGGCGGCTTGTTCAGCATTTGCTTGATCGCCGTATCGGCCCCGGGATTTTTCGCATAGAAACCTTGGCTTTTTGCAAGATCGTAAGCGGCCGCCGTCACCGGCAGATAGCCGGTATCTTCGTGCCACTTCGCTGCCACGGCCGGCGAGGACAGGTAGGCGAGAAACGTGGCGACGCCCTTGTAGACGTTCGGATCCTTCCCGGCGAGCACCCACAGGCTGGCACCGCCGATGATCGCGTTTTGCGGCGCGTCTTTAATATTAGTGTCGTACGGCATCATGCCCGTGCCGATGTCGAACTTCGCGTATTTGCGAATGGTGGCCAGCGAACCCGAGGAGTTCGTCAGGATGCCGCAGTCGCCGCTATAGAACTTTGAGACCGCCTCGTCCTTGCGGCCGACGTAAGTGAACATGCCTTGCTTGGCCATATCCTGCAGAAATTGGATATGAGCGACTTGCTGCGCCTTGTTGAATTCGAGCTTTGCATCGAGGCCGTCGAAGCCGTTGTTCTCCGACGCAAACGGCAAACTCTGCCAAGCGCTGTAATTCTCGAGCTGGATCCACCCTTGCCAGCCCGTCGTGAAGCCGCAGTTCATGCCCGAGGCCTTGAGCTTCTCGGCGTCCGCGCGCACTTCGTCCCAGGTCTTTGGCGGCTTGTTCGGATCGAGGCCGGCCTTCTTGAACGCTTCCTTGTTGTAGTACAGGACGGGCGTCGAGCTATTGAACGGCATCGACACGAGTTCGTTGGTCTTCGCGTCGCTGTAATAGCTCGCGATCGCCGGCACGAACGCCTTTTGATCGAGCGGCACACCCGCTTGCTTGAAGACTTCGGTGACCGGCACGACAGCCTTCTTCGCCTGCATCATCGTGGCCGTGCCGACCTCATAAACCTGCAGGATGGCCGGCGCATTGCCGCTGCGATAAGCGGCGATGCCGGCCGCCAGCGTTTGATCGTACGTGCCTTTGAAGACGGGCACGATCTTGTAATCGCTTTGCGACGCGTTGAATTGCGCGGCGATGTCGTTCACGCGCTCGCCGAGCGCCGCCTCCATCGCGTGCCAAAATTGGATCTCCGTCGCGGGGGCGGCCCCCAGGGGGGGGCCGGCGCCGGGGGGGCCCCCCCCCCCCCCCCCCACCACCAACCGCCTGGGGGTTTTTAGATATTTTTTAAA
>CBIHOQ010000044.1:0-46789 GCA_966212065.1 uncultured Burkholderiaceae bacterium | reverse complement strand
TGACACTCCGAAATGTATACCACGGTTTAATGCGGCGCCGCCGCCGCGACACCGTGCGCCGTTTCAGGTACGCGCGTAGGCGGCGGCGCGGGGCCTGGGGCTCGCTTACGCGAGCCCGACCGAGCGGTTGCGCCCCTGCCGTTTTGCGCTGTAGAGCGCGGCGTCGGCTTCGTTGATGAGGACCTCGGGGGACGGCAGGCCGGGCCTTGCCGTTGCGCCGCCTACGCTGGCGGTAACGGGCACACACACGCCTTCCGCCTCGACGGGCGTGTCGCCGATCGTCTTCCGGATCTTTTCGGCGACGAGCATCGCATCGGCCAGCGGCGTGCAAGGCAGCAGCAGGGCGAATTCCTCGCCGCCGAACCGCCCGAACGTATCCTGAACGCGCACGGCGTCGGCAACGCGTTGCGCCACCACGCGCAGCACCGTATCGCCGACGGCATGTCCGAAGCGGTCGTTGATGTCCTTGAAGTGATCGAGGTCGAACAGCAGCACCGACATCTCGCCGCCATAACGCTGCCAGCGCAGGAACTCGTCGCGCAGCCGAGCTTCGAAGAAGCGCCGATTCGCGATGCCGGTGAGGCCGTCGCGATTGGCATACTCCTGCAGCTTTTCGACGGCTTCCTCGCGCTCGCGTTGCATGACGCTCACGTGCGTCACGTCCGAGATCGTCACGCAGACGGCAATGACTTCCCGGCCGCGCGTGAGCGGCATGAACGTGCAATCTTGCTGCATGAAGTCCACGCCGCCGGTGATCGGCCTGTCATGGTCGAACTTGAAGAGATAAGGGCGCTGCTCCCACGAGCTGAACGCGAAGCTGCCGAGTTGAAAGACGCTTTCGACTTTGCGCGACAACCAAACGCGCGGCAGTTCGGGAAACCGCTCGAAGATGGATCTGTCGACAACCGCTTCCGCCGGCTGCCCGCTGTGGTCCTGCATGAACCGGTTCCACATCAACACTTTCAAGTCGCGATCGAGCACGAAGATCCCGAAGCCGACACGTTCGATCACCAGATCGCTGAGAGATTGCTCCATCGCATCGTTCATAGGCTCGACAGCAGCGCGCTGAGCGCATCGTTCATCCGGCGAATCGAGTCCTCGGCCATCAGCATGACGAGGTGCGCGCGAAACGTCTGATCCTCGAGCGCGAAGTTCACCTCGAGCAGCAGCGCAACCTTCCACGCCAGCATGTCCGCTCGAAAAACGTCTTCGAGCGAGATCTGTTCCCCGAGCAACCCGGGCGGCGAGAAAATCGGCGTGCGATCGAGTTGGTTCAGGATGCACGACACGCAGGCGCCCGTGAGGACATTGGACACATCGAACATGAGCTCGGTCTTGCTGACCGAGTCATAGGCCGAATGGACGTAAGGATCGTTGACGAGGTCGCAGAGTTCGCCGACGCCGCTGCTGCGGCAAATGACGAGCGCCTCGCCCTTGATGTCCGACCGAAAGCCCTGCCGCACCGCGGTGACGCTCTCGTCGATACCGGTCATCTCGCGCAGGGTCCGCGCCGCGTCCTCGGCGCGCACCACGCGAAGGCGCGGTACCGACAATTCGATAAAGGTATCGAGTAGCCGCGCAAGGCGCGTTGCGGCCTGGCCCATCGCCAAATTGGCGATTTCCTGCAAGGCGTCGCGCTGATCTTCCGTGAACACGTTCTCAGGCATACAACCCGTACTCCTTGAGGATCGGCAATATGGCCTCGGGGGTCACGGGCTTGGCGACGAAGGCGGCAGCGCCCAGCGCGCGCACGCGCTCCTGAGCGAGCGGCTGTACGTCGGCCGACACAACGATTACGAACGTATTCAGATCCTCGTGCTGGAGCGCTTCGAGCACCTGATAGCCGGTCATGTCCGGCATCGTCAGATCGAGAAACATCACGGAGGCTTTCCCCGCGCGATATAGGGCGAGGGCCTCGCGGCCGTTCGATGCGTATGCGATGTCGACGTCCCAATCGGCCGGCAAGGCTTTCGTGAGAACCTTACGGGCAAGCAGAGAATCATCGGCGATCACAATCGGCAAAGGCATGGCAAGTGTGATGAAAAATCGAAAGTGGTCTATATCGCGTTAACGGCGGCTCGGAACCCTTTCTTTAGCGGGAATGAAGCGGGTCGACGGGCGGCGGTTGCACGCAGGGCGGTCGCGCTCCGGTCAGCACCGGGTGCGAAAGCGCGGCGCGCGAGAGAGCGGGCTGAAGCTCGCGCTTCGGCATGCACCGATACAACGAGCGCATCATGTCTCTTAAAAAAGAAGCGAAATTCTCTGATCAAACCGGTGGAAAATCAACTCTCCGATTTCCACATCGCTCTCACAAGCGCACGGTTTTCTTCGGTATGAAGAAAAAAAGTAGGCGTATTTGATCAGATACGCGCAAATTTTTCTTTTGTGTACGTTTGCGCTTCCGATTTCGTCGCTGTTTTATGGCGAACGTTCGGACTCATTCCTGGACGTGTCCACGCGGCGAAAAGACGGGCGCTCGACTAAGTCGCTTATGATGATTGGACGGCCCGCCCCTAATTGAATCAATGACGAACATGACCCGCCGACGGCTCGATGGTTCGAGCACGAACACCTTGCCCGACGATTGGCAAGGCGACTCGTGCATGCCGGAGCCGGACTTTTCCGTGCGGCGCATCACGCTGATCGCCCTGCTCGCTATCGCGATTGTCCTGCCCTGCGTCTATACGGCGGCAGTGGCTTATTCGGATTTTCGGGCACGCGTCGCCTCGGCCACCGACGCGACGAGGAGAACCGTCCGGATCGCCGACGAGCACGCGCTGAAGGTATTCGATCTCAACGAAACGCTCGATGCGCGTGTCGACGATCTCGTGCGCGGACTCGACAACGAGGCCATTCGCGCGCATGAAGCCGAGATCCACACCAAGCTGCAAAACATCGGCGGCGGCTATCCGCAGGTGGCCTCCGTATCGATCTTCGGCCCCGAGGGCCTGCTGCTCGCCAACAGCCGCTACTACCCCGCCCCGCACGCCTCGATCGCCACGCGCGACGATTTCGTCGGTATCCGCGGCGGGCGCATTCTCGAACACGTGTCGAAGGCAATGGTCTGGCACGCGGGCAGCGGCGATGCCGTCTTCAACACCGGCATGGCGCGGCGCGACCCCAACGGCGCATTCGCGGGGCTGGTCTCGGTCGCGCTGCGCCGTTCGTACTTCGAATCGTTTTACCGGGAGTTGCTCGGCAACGAAGGCGGCGCGATGACGATCGCGCTCACGCGCACCGACGGTGCCGTGCTTGCCTCGTATCCGCCGCGGCCCGAGTCGGCCGCGGTGGAGCCCGCGTTCGCCGCAGCGCTGGCCGCAGGCAACCGCTCGGGCGTCCTGCACATCGCGGGCGAACAGGGCAAACGCGAACGGCACAGCGGACAAATCCTCGCGTATCGCCAAGTGGGCGCCTATCCGGTCTACGTCTCGTGTTCGTATAGCGGATCGGCGATCTGGACCGCGTGGTACCGTCGCGCACTGATCTTCGCCGCTTCGATCTTTACGCCCTCGATCGTGCTGTGGTTCGTGCTTGCACTGTCGCTCAAACGTCTCGCCGCCGAAAAGCAAGCGTGGACGCGCTGGCAAGCGGAAGCCTCGATGCGGCGCTCCATCGAATCGGCGTATCGGCAGTCGCGCAAAATGGAGGCCCTCGGCAACCTCGTCGGCACGGTCGCGCACGACTTCAACAATCTACTGACGATCGTCGCGACAAACGTCCAAATCGCGCGCCGGCGCGGCGCGTCGAACCTCGACCGCGAACTCGGCGCCATCGAGCGCGCGCTTAAAAGCGGTCAGTCGCTGACGCGCCAGTTGCTCGGCGTCGCGCGCAAACAGCCGCTACGCAGCGAAACGATCGATCTTTCTCGTTGGATGGCGGCCAGCCACGAGCTCCTAAGGACGTCTCTCGGCGCCAAGGCGGCGCTCGTCGTCGACATTGACCGCGACGTCTGGCCAATCGAAGTCGACAGCGCCGAACTCGAACTCGCGCTCATCAACGTGGCCATCAACGCGCGCGACGCCATGCCGAGCGGCGGGCGCTTTACCGTTCGCGCCGCGAACGTCCGGCTCGAACGCGAAGGCGGCTTCGCGCTGACGGGCGAATTCGTGCAGATCTCGCTCGAGGACACCGGTGTGGGCATGCCGCCCGATGTCCTGGCGCATGCGTTCGAACCGCTCTTCACGACCAAGCCCAAAGGCGCGGGCACGGGGCTCGGGTTGCCGCAAGTGTTCGCGTTTTGCGATCGGTCAAGCGGGCTCGCGACGATCGACAGCACGCCGGGCGCGGGGACCTCCGTGCGTCTCTACCTCCCGCGCGCCGAGGCCGCACCCGCTGCCGCGCCCCCGTCGCCCCCACAAACGGTCGATGCAGAACCGCCGGACGGCATGCACGTGCTGCTGGTGGAGGACAACGACGAAGTCGCGGCGGGCACCGAAGCGCTGCTGCGAATGATGGGGCACCGCGTGACTTGCGCGTTCAACGCGGATGCCGCCTTGCGCCTCATCGCGAATACGTCGGCGCGGGCCGAGGATCGCTTCGATGTGCTGATCTCGGACATCCACATGCCCGGCGTCAACAACGGCATCGATCTCGCGGAAGCCGCTCAAGCGCTCGCTGCGCCGCTTCCGGTGATTCTCATTACCGGCTACGCGCAAGAGCTCGAGCGGGCGCGCGAGGTCAACGTGCGCGTGCTGTCAAAGCCTTTCGATGTCGCCGTGTTGGAATCGATGCTCAAGACGATTCGTCGCGAGCAGGAAGTCCGCGCCGATGCGCACGGCAAGCCGGTTTGAGTCACGTGGCGCGAATTTTGCGCGCCTCTATCGCGAGTGACGCGCATCAAGGAGGTCCGCCATGCAACACACCGTTGTCGCGTTTTTCGACACCTATCCGCAGGCCGAAGCCGCGCGCGATGCGCTCGTTGCGGCCGGCATCGCGCATGAGGACGTGTCCCTCAAAGCCAGATGCGAACCAACGTATGCGAGCGATGCCACGCCCGCAACCGCATCGGAGCGGGCGGAGAATGAAGGCTTGCTCGCCAGCATCGAGCGCTTCTTCGAATCGCTGTTCGTCAGTGCGCCGCCGGAGCGCGAAGCCGCGCAATATGCCGAAGCCGTTCGGCGCGGTGCGGTCATGGTCTGCGTCGATGCGCAAACGGATCTGCTCGCGCAGCGCACGCGGGCGACGCTAGAAGCAATGGGGCCGCTCGACATCGAAGAGCGCGCGGCGACCTGGCGCGCGCCTGTCGACGAAGCCACCCGTTCGCATTCGCCGCTCGAAGAACTCGGATTAAGGCCCAGCGTACCCGTGGCGCCGCCGCGGCCAGGGACGGTCCGGACCTACGTGCGCGAGTCCGCCGCTTCGGCTGCTTCCCCCGCCGCGCGCCCGGAAACAGAAGCCACCGATAGAGTGACTGCCGAGCACGATCGCCGCGACGGGCCGGAGGATTCCGGGTCGACGTAAGCGGTCACTTCGCAGCCGAATGGCGCTTCACCCACGCCTCGAAGCGTTGAACAAACGTTGTTAGGAATTTGCGCGTGTCCTCGTTGCCGATAGCGCCGCTGCCATCGAAGAAGGAATCGGTGTGCTTCAGGAAGATCTCGGGCTGGCCGAGCGTGGGCACGTCGAGATAGGCGAGGACGTTGCGCAGATGTTGCTGCGCGAGCGCCGTACCGGTGGCGCCGGGAGAAATGCCGCACACCGCCGCCGGCTTGTCCTTCCACGAGTTCGCCCCCCATGGCCGCGATCCCCAATCGATGGCGTTCTTGAGCACGCCAGGCATCGAACGGTTGTACTCGGGCGTGACGAACAATAACCCGTTGGACGCTTCGACGCGCGTCTTCAGTTGCTTGGCCACATCGGGAAAGTTCGCATCGTAGTCTTGGCTGTACAGCGGCAGCGTGCCGATATCGAGGAATGAGAATTCGAAGTCGCTGCTCGCAAGCTTTGTCAGCGCGTGCGCGAGCTTCTTGTTGAATGACTCGCGCCGCAAGCTGCCGACGATGATTTCGATCTTGTAAGCCATAGTCCTTGCTCCTACGAGTAAGAAAGAAGAAAGAAGAAAGACAACGCCGAAATGCATGATCTCGGCGCTCGGTTTTCCATCATAGTCATCGATGCCGTCCAGCGTCGGCCCGTTTTTCCGGCAACCCACTGAAAGCTCGGCGGGCCGGGCGTTACGCCCCGCCTTTCCACAAAGTTTTCCACAGAATCTGTGGATAACTCGCCGATATCTCTCGGCGCTTACGAATCGACACATCCATGAACGTTCGATGACGAAAAGCGCTGCTTGCGCATTGCGCTGCATCCGTTTGCCCCACCCCGGCGTATTGAAGACTGCAAGAGTCGAGCGTCGCAATCGGTATCGACCGGCGGCCCGCACGACTTGAGCTATCGAAGCCTCGCTGATGGCTTGACCCTCTCAAACCCAGGATTAGGAGAATCGAATGAACAAGCAATGGATTGCCGCCGCCGCCTTCACCGCCGCCCTCGGGGCAACGCTCGCCACGCCCGTGTTCGCAGCCGACATGGAGAAGTGCTACGGCATCGCGAAGGCCGGGCAAAACGACTGCAAGGGCAACAGCCACTCTTGTGCAGGCCAAGGAACGAAAAGCATGGACAAGGGCGAATTCAAGGCCGTCGCAACGGGAACGTGTTCGCAGCTCGGCGGCTCGCTGAAACCGGGCATGTAAGCAGGCCCATGTATCACGGACGGCCGCCGATCCTATGCGGCCACCGGCGATTGCGCGCCTCGCGCCATGCGAGGACGCAATCGGCCGAACCAAGGAGCTACAGCATGAATCCGAAGGCATTGACGGGACCGGGGCTGGGCCTGCGCGGGCCACATGTCGCAGCGGTACTCGCGAGCAAACCAGCCGTCGGCTGGTGGGAAGCCCATAGCGAAAATTACTTCGGTGGCGGCGAACCGCTTGCGGCGCTCGAGTGCGTGCGCGCGAGCTATGCCGTGAGCTTGCACGGCGTGGGGCTCGGGCTCGGGAGCCTCCAAGTGCCGGATGCCGGCCACTTGAAGCAACTGAAAGCACTCGTCGCGCGCATCGAGCCGGCGCTCGTCTCCGAGCATCTATGTTGGAATCGGATGGGCGAGCGCTACTTCAACGATCTGCTGCCCGTGCCTCGAATCGAGGGCGCACTCGAGATCGTCGCGCAGCACATCGACGCCGTTCAGCAGGCGCTGGGCCGGCGGATTTTGATCGAGAACGTGTCCGCCTATGTCGCGTTCGAAGGCGAGATTTGCACCGAGGCTCAGATGCTCGCCGAACTCGTCGCACGGACCGATTGCGGCGTATTGCTGGACTTGAACAACCTGCATGTCAATGCGTTGAACCTCGGTAACGATCCGTTCGCGGAACTCGCACGACTACCGAGACACTGCGTCGGCGAAATACACGTGGCCGGATTCGAGTGGCTCGACGAGACGGCCATCGACACGCATGGCGCGCCGGTCAGCGACGCCGTTTGGACCTTGCTCGATGCGGCGCTCGAGCGTTTCGGCCCGGCCGCGGTGCTGCTCGAGCGCGATACGAACTTGCCGGCGTTCGATGTGCTGATGCAGGAGTATGCGCAGCTTGAACAGCGTGTACTCGCCGCGACCGGTGGCATGCGTGCGGCGCAAGCGCGTTGCACCGAGGTGGCGGCATGCTAGCGCAGTCTGCTTATGCATCCGTGCTGGGCGCTTTCGCGGCAGCGCTCGTCGAGGATACCGTCGAGCCATTAGGGGTGACCCCGGCGACACGCGCGCGCCTGAGCGTTTATCGAAAAAATGCGCGGCTTAACCGGATCACGGCGTTGGCCGACGCCTTTGCCAACGTGGTGCAACTTGTCGGCACAGACTACTTTCGCGCCCTCGCGCGGGCGTATGTCGACCGCACGCCGGCTAAGTCCGCCAATCTTCACGAGGATGGGGCCGAGTTTGCCGCCTTCGTCCGCAGCTTCGAGCCAGCGGCCGATCTCCCCTATTTGGCCGATATCGCCGACGTGGATTGGCGGTTGCATCGTGCGTACTTTGCCGCCGACGCCGATACGGTCGATCACTCCACGCTCGCCGAACTCGGCGCCGAACGCTTCGCCGCGGCATCGATCCGACTCGCGCCTTCGGTGGAACTCGCGCGTTCAAGCCGTTGGCCCATCGCCGACATTTTGCAGATGCACGCCGGGGGCGCGACGGCGGATTTGGGCGCAGGAGAACAGTCGGTGCTGATCTGGCGAGAAGCTTACGCCGTGCATTGGCAACGGCTCGGGCACCGGGAGGCCGAGGCCATCGCTGCGCTGATGAACGGTACTACCGTTGAAACGGCATTCGCCGATACAGGCGCCGACGCGAACTCGTTGCTTGCGCAACTATTCGGTCATCGGCTCGTTCAAGCTATCGAGGAACATCGTCATGAAAATCGTCCCTAGCCTGCTTCGCCGTCTCGACGACGTAGCCGCCGCACTGCAGCCGCTATTCGCACTCGCGATACGTCTTTATTTGTTTCGCGTATTTTTTCTTTCGGGCCTAACGAAATTGCGCAGTTGGGATAGCACGCTTTACCTGTTTTCCAACGAATATCACGTGCCCGTTCTGCCGCCCGCTGTCGCTGCCGTCATGGGTGCCGGCGGCGAATTGGTCTTCCCGGTCATGCTGTTGCTCGGCTGGCAAGGACGGTTCGCCGCCGCCGGCCTCTTTCTCGTTAATCTCGTTGCGGTGATGTCCTATCCGGGATTGGAACCCGTGATGATCAAGGACCACATCCTGTGGGCCGTGTTGATCGCGTATCTGTTCTTTCACGGAGTAGGTCGTTGGTCGCTCCAAGGGATATTCCGCCGAGGGCAGGCGGACGGCGTTCGAGGAAAACACGCCTGAGGAGCGATGCGGGGACACGGGCCGGAAACAGCCCGATGGCGGGCTCGCTGGCTGCTGCCTATCGCGTTCTGCCGGGCGCCCACGCCAATGTATTTCCACCCAACGCTCCGGTCCGTTCGTCTCCTTCGAATCTGTGAATTACGCGAAAAGCGTTTCGACCTTCTCGGGCGGGCGTCCGATCACTGCACGACCGCCCCGCACGATGATAGGTCGCTGCAACAGGATTGGATGAGCGGCGATCGCCTCGTATAACCGATCGTCGCTCAACGACAGATCCGCCAGTCCCAGCTCTTCATACGGCGCTTCGTTATCGCGAATCATGTCCCTAACGGATCCTCCCAACATTTCGTGCAGCACTTTCAGATCGGCGATAGAAGGCGGCTCCTTCATGTACTCAACGATCTTCAAGGGCTCCCCGGTCTGGCTGAGCCGATGGTTGACGAGTTCGCACGCGCCACGAGATTTAGTGCAACGAGGATTGTGATAGATCGTGATCATGGTGGCCTTGCTTGTTGGCTTACTGGGACCGCTATTTTACGGCCGCGCCCGCGCTCGATGGGCCGGCTGTGTCCGCTAGCGGGCCTGGGTCCGTGCGGGCTTTCGGCGTGTCGATGGGAGAACGCCGTTTGACGAAGCGTCGATAGTCCCGTCCTTGAGAGCGCTCATGGGCGGTTTGCGCCTCAGAGGTGCGGTGCGGTGCGGTGCGGGAAGGCCCGGGCCACGGGCCACGGTTTATGCGCATAAAGACGGGGGCCGTCGACCCAATGGCCGGTAGCCGAATTCGCCGACACATCGCTGTGTGGGAAACCAGCGATGGCCGACGGCCCGCGGCCACTCGTTCTAGACGGGGGGTCCAGTTACGAGGCGAGCCTGACACATCCGCATCGAACTAGTCACAGACCCCGACTGCCGATATACCGGCTGCACGTTTCAATGCCCGGCGATTAGCTCCACGCAATTCACGCTCGTCACAATCCATTACCAAATGCGACGCTGCAGACGGTCCGCCGAGTCGCCGTGCCTGGCCGCAGCTTTGGCGTGCGGCGAGCTCAGGTTTATGCGCATAAACCTAGACCGCATGGCTAATTCGTGGCGACATCGCGACGAAAACATTGAAAAACGGAATTTACACGGTAAAATTCGTCGACCTGTTACGGAGCGAAAAAATTGGCAGCCGAAATCGTCGCAGTAACTCAACAGAAGGGCGGGGTAGGCAAAAGCACGATCGCGATGCACCTGGGCGCGGCCTTTCACGAAAAAGGTAAGCGCGTTCTTGTCGTCGATGCCGACGGGCAAAACACC
The DNA here is from genome assembly GCA_966212065.1 of uncultured Burkholderiaceae bacterium. GTDB lineage: Bacteria > Pseudomonadota > Gammaproteobacteria > Burkholderiales > Burkholderiaceae > Trinickia. Next base: position 36,627 of record CBIHOQ010000044.1, on the reverse strand, counting down.
CTGGTCCACTGGGCCAGCGCCTCCGCCGACGGCAATACCGGCATTCCATTTCCCGTCGTTAATCTCTCCGAGGCCGGCAGCCAGATTCACCGAGAGATCAAGAAGTTCATCGGCGACTACGATGTGATCGTCGTCGACTGTCCGCCCTCGATTACCGAAAAAGTATCGGGCGTCGTGCTGCTGGCCGCTTCGATCGCCGTCATTCCGACCTCGTCGTCTCCCGCGGATTACTGGTCCAGCGTCGGATTGGTCAAACTCGTTCAACAGGCTCAGGTCATGAACGAAGATCTTCGCGCGGTTTTCCTGCTGAACAAGACAGAGGAGAAACGCATGCTAACGCGTGAACTCAAGCGCGCGCTGGAGGAGCTTGGGTTCCCGCTTCTAAAGACTCAGATTCCGACGCGCGAGGCCTATAAGCAGGCCATGGCACTCGGTCAAACCGTATTGCAAATGAGCGATCGCGGTGCCAAGCTCGCCGCAGCCGAAATCCGAGCGTGCGCAGCCGAGTTGGCCGCGATGCTCCCCTGACTTTATGCGCATAAAGGACCCCGAATGAAACCCTCCCAGTTCGCTAAAGGCTTCCAAGCGCGCCCCGAGACAACGAGCAGCGAGAAGCGCACGGCGCTCGACCGGCTCAATGCCATCGATGACCTCGTAACAAGCGACGGGAAGCCTTCGCCAAAAACGGCTTCTTCGCGAGCTGAAGTGGGCCTTCATGCGGTCCCGTCCGCGAATGAAGCAGCCAATGCCAATGAATCGGTCGAATATCGCTCGTGGCGCCTGGCGAACAACTATCACCCGGGCCAGGTGATCGATCTGGACATCAAGGCCATTAAGCCTAGTCCGTTCAATCCGCGGCATTTCTATCTGAAGGCGTCGATTGCCGAGTTGGCTGTCAATTTGGCGAAGCAGGGGCAGCAGCAGGCGATACACGTCATCCCCGACTACGGCAACCCAGGCTCGTACTTTGTCAGCGACGGCGGCCGTCGCGTGCGGGCATTGAAGGAAGCGAACAAGGAGACGGTCAAGGCGATAGTCGTCGATCTTCCGATCGGCATCGAAAGCTATAAGCTCGGTTACGATCTGAATGTTCAACGTGATTCGCAAACCGTGTTCGATAACGCCGTCGTTTGGCGGCGATTCCTTGATGAGAAGCACTTCCAGAGCCAAAAGGAACTGGCGGAACACCTAGGGCTCGACGAATCGACGGTAGCGGTGGCGCTCTCGCTTGCGAAGCTTCCCGAGTCGATCATGCAGGAAATGGTCGCACGCCCCGACCGCTTCGGTTCCAATATGGCGTATCAGGTGGGACGCTATCACTCCGCGCGCGGGCTAGAGTCCACCCTACGCCTCATTAACCGCATCGTTGCGGACGATCTCAGCACGCGGCAAGTCGCGGACATCGTCAAAGGACGCACCAATCCCCAAGAGAATGTCAAACCCGCCATGCGGCAGCGCTACGCGCAGCGCATGGAAATCAAGCTCGACGGCATTGCCGTGGGCGACTTGAAGTCGTATGGCGAAGATCGACTAGAGTTGCGGCTGCGCGGTTTGTCGCGAGACAAGCGCGACGAAATCCTGAGGCAGATCGAACAGATCCTGCAATAGCGCTAGGGCAGACGGCGATCGCATGCGCCCGGGAAGCATGAGGTATCGTCCTCGCCGAATTGACTACGGGCGGGCATCAGGATCGTCCTGTGTCCGGCCCGGGACGATCCCCTAGGCCAGCCTGCCCGCAGGGCGCTGTGTCGGCCGCGGAAGGCCGATAGAGGACAGGATAAGAGGGTGGCGAGCAGGCAGGCGTCAAGCCGCCCGCGACTGGCTCAGCGTAAAGGCCAGCAGATCGCCGTCAGTCGGCTCGCCCCACGTCTTGCGCGCAAGCCAATCGAAAAACGCCGTTTCGCCAAGCTTGGAGGTCAGGCCACGGCGACGCCAATCTTCGCGCAGATGCGAGCCGAGTTGCGGCAGCATGTCGTCTTCGAACGATTGCCGCGCGATCTCCTGTTCCGACGCGCCTTGTTCCTCATAGAGCGCGCGTGCCTCTTTCCGGCGGTACGCAGCGTACTCGTCCAGCAACCGCGCTTTGAGTTCATCGGCAGGCACCGTACCCGACAGCCCTTTGACTGTGCCGGCGGCCGGCTGCTCGATAAGGTCCACCGGCGGAGCGTAGCCTTTCTTGAGGGCGTCCTTGAACAACGCCGGGGCACTACGAACAGCAGGCAGCGCCGTACTACGCATGCGCTGTTCGGTCATCTGCAAGGCAGCCCGGATCCGGTTTTCCTCGCTGTCGGCATACAGCGTTTGTGCCTCCTTCAACGGGATGCCAATCTTAACCATTCGATCGACCAACGTGCTGTCGAAGACATTCGGATGCTCGTCGAGCGCCAGCATCGGCTGTTTGCGCTCGGTGACGCGAAATTGAATCTCCGCGACACGCCGCCCTTCCCGGTGCTCGATAAGCTCGACGAAGATATTGGTTACGGCGTTCACTTCCGCGATGGCCGGACGCAGATAATCGCGCTTGAAGTACTTGTACTCGCGCTTGGCTTCGTCGCCGGCCTCCGTATCCGGCGTACCGGACAGGATCGGGCGCCACCAGGCCCATGACTCACGCATCGTGAGATGACTGGGATTGGTCAGATATCGAACGCAGATCTCATACAGCGCGAGCCCCGCGCTGCTGCGCAGCTGGCTTTGAAACTGCAGGCTCAGCCGTGCGTACTGGACCGGATCGAGCAGCTTTTTCTTGATCTTCGGCGCGAACGAGAACTCGACCCAGACGCGGCGCGTGGCCGGATCTTCGAGAATTTCGGCATCGGCAATCAGCGTCGAGATACCCCACTTGCGGCCCGGTTTTTGGCTCGACGTACCTTGACTCCATTCGACCTGCACGGACACCATCCGCCGCAGGTGCTCTTTCACGAGGGCGGTATCGTTCGAATCGAAAGCGGAGTTCGCAACGATGTCCGACAGCAACGCGCGGTAAGTGTCGCCCGACTCGTCGGCCTGTTGTGCAACGGCCAGCAGCACGTTGAACAGCTTTCGCGTCAGCAGCGTGATCTTGCCGCTCTTGGGCTGAATCGCGATCGCTTCAACGGCCTTTCGCAGTTCAGCGGAGCTGGGACTCACGACATCGGTTTTCTTCGCGCGCTTCGTTGCCATGCATCGGTCGGGGAGAAAAATTTTCACCAGGATACAGAGTGTGGTGATGGGCGTCTACAACCACAGTCTCACCCTTCGCGGTGAAATACGGTTCTCCGCGACGCCTCACCTCGACCGACTCCCGCAAAGCCTCACCTGGTGAAAATGGCGGGTGCCGATGCATATCATTGTCGGACGCGGCCTCCGCCGAAAAGGCATCGAACGCACCCGGCGGCGAGCGCTGCGAGACGCTCCCGTATCCGCTCACCTCGTCAAATGTCGCTATTTCGCGACGGCAATACAGCAAAGTGTCTGGCGAAAGCTTTTGCGCCCCCGCCGGCCTCGAAACCTTCAACGGCCATTCAATGCGAAGACCGTTCCGAATCCACCGAGCCCCGACCGCCTCCTCCGCCCGCTGACGAACGTGGCCTAGCTTCACTGCACCGCGATGCGCAAGTATCGCCGCAGCGCAAATCGCTTGTGAATCCCGGAAAAGCTCACCCTCACTGAGCACGAGAAGCAATCCCGCCGTACCTTTCGCTCATTTCCCACTTACCTATCTCATCAGCGAATCCCGGAAACACTCACCCAGCGACATGCCGATCGCTGCGCACCAGCGAGCAAGTATCGCCTCACGCATGCTCCCGCAAACCCTCACCCAACAATGCCGCAGCAGAAATTTCTCAACACTCTCCGATACTTAGCGCGCGCGCCTCGAGCAAAGGCACCCGGCCCGCGGCTCCCGGATCCTCTCACCTTCGGCCGTTTTGGGTCCCATTCGCCGCGCGAGACTAGCCTTCCGACATATCCCGAAAAGCCTCACCCTGTCGCCGCCTCGCACCATCCGGCAGCGGCTCACCACCGAGAGTGAGCGGCGTTTTCAACGAAAGTGGAGACTAACTTCGCATGAGATACGATTTGGACGGTCAATCTGGCTCCCGAATGTCCTCACCAATCGCGTCATGTGCGCACTGGCCGTAGGCCGTGCATCACCAAACCATCCGTCCTGAAAAGCCTCACCTTAAGCTAGCGGAGCGCCGCCAGAGGCCCGCCGCCGCCACTTCGCCGTATCATCCGTACGCGATTAGATCCCGAGAAAGCTCACCCTTGACGCTTGCGATGCACCAAAACGCAGCGAAATGTGCTGAAACGCATCAAAACATGGGCCCTTCCCTGAATAGGCTCACTCAGAGTGCGCGTTGAGTCCCGAAAGAACTCACCGACCGGTCAAAGGACCCCGAATCGACGACCAAAGTGACCGTTCCGAAAGCCCCCGCAAAGTCTCACCTTCGCTCGATTCATCGAATTAACGTCCCATCCGGTACACGGTGCGTGCAGCGGCGACAGCTCCCGGAAAGCCTCACTGCTCACGTATCGGGCGAGAAGCCTGCATCCCGAATCCCCTCACATTCTTTCCTGATACGGCTCACGGTCGCTCCCGAACCCCATCACGGATTCGTCCCGTGCCGGCTCACCTAAGCTCCCGTAAAGCTTCACTCGACCACGCCGAAAGCCTTGTCCAGTAAGGCTCAGCCGTGGCGTTAACGTCTTTTAATAAGGTTCAAGGGTGTTTACTTCAATGGCTCTCAAGAAAGATCCTCTGCGTGCACCCAGATAAACGAAAGCTCGAAAAACGGTTCCGTCCCGTGAAACAAGCGCCGGCATAACGAGAAGCAGGGAAATCCGATAAAAATCAACCCTCTATCGAAGGTTGCTCGCTTTGTTTCACGGAACAACGCATCAATTCGACGCCTAGGCGACTGATTGAACCGAGCCGACCCCTCTTCCCCATGAACAATCTTCATTTTTCTCACAATCGTATCAATCGATACGTAATCCGTTATTATTGCTACACCATAACCTCAACGATCCCCGATGACGCTCGACGAAGAACGCGAAGCCATCCGACGAGAGCTTGAATCGCTGCGTGCGAGCGGCGCGCATCGTCGCGAATTATCGCTGCACGCCTGCAAGCGCTTGTTTTTTGATCTCGGACTTCGTCCATCGACAGCCGCCGTCCGGGAACTGACCCAAACGGGCAGCGCGAGCGACATTCCAAAAGACATCGATCATTTTTGGGAACGGATAAGAGATGCATCGCGCGTGCGGATCGGAAATGGAGCAATCCCGCAATCGCTCGAAGCGAAGGCCGGTGAGTTGCTAGGTGCCTTGTTCGAGCACGCGCTCGCCGACGCCAAACTGACACTCGACGGCGAGCGCCGGCAAGTGTTCGAGGCGCTCGATGAAGCGACGCGCGGGCTGCGCGAAGCGCAAATTCGCCGCGAAGCGGCCGAAGACGCGCGGCTTCATAGCGAAGCGCGTGCCGAAACGGCGCTCGCACGCGTGCACGCGCTCGAAGCTCAGATCGGCGCGTCCGCCGCGTTGCGTGCAAGCGGTGACGAAACGTTGCAAGCCACGATCGCTCGGCTCGAAGCGGAAAACGCGCGACTCGAACAGCGCCTCGAAACCGAACAGACGACGAACGCCTCATTGCGCGAGCGCATCGACGAGCTTCATGGAGAGTTGCGTCAGCGTACCGAGCATTACGCCGCGCAGATCAAAGATGCCGTCGCGGAGGCCGAGCGCCGTGTGAAACCGATGCTCGTCGAACTCGATGCGCTGCGCAGCATGGCAAGCACCTATCAATCCGGCATTCGTGACGCGAGCCGCAAGGAGTTCGATTTCATTCAGCAGCTTAGCGCGGCTAAAAGCCGAGGCGATCGGTTAGAGGGGCAGGTGCGCGAACAGTCGCACGAGATCGACGCACTGACCCGCGAGGTCGCCGCGGCGCGGGAACAGGGCGCCCTCTCCCCGGAACTTGCCATATTGATCCGCTCGTGGGCCGAGACCGGAAAACTGGCTGACGCCGATTTTGCCGAGATCGGCACCGTGCTCGACGCCCACGTCACTCTCCCGAGCCATTGTCCGAAATGTTCGGACGGCGAGCCCGAACTCGCGCGCGCCGGCGACGGCTACGAGTTGCTCTGCCCGGAATGCGACCATTCGTCGGGCATCAAGCGATCGCGCCTCGAAGCCGTGACTCGCTTTCTCGATGCGGCGCGCACGGATCTGCCCGGACTAAGCGCTTGATTCGTCGCCGGAACAACGCACCGCTGCCGTTAGGTGAGTGAAGGTGAGTAAAGGGTGAGTAAATTCGGGACCTCAAAGGTGAGCCGAATCGGGAACGCTCGGTTTAGCCGCGCCAGCTCGAGCCGGATTGCGCGCGGCTTTGACGGTGGATGGCTTCGGCCGATTGCGCCGCGCCCGCCTCCTCATAAGCTGCAACAGCGAATGCAAACGCGGGGGGCAGCGCGTTCGATTTGCCGAAGGTCGCCGGATCGTCCGTCTCCGGGTAAGTCATCTCCTCTGGCCGTTTGAAAAGGCCGAGCACATCGGGCTCATGCCGGCTGGCGAAACCGAGGTCCGCCAATGCTTCCGCTTCGATCGCATGCAGTAACCGCCAAGTCAACGGGACGCCCTGGACGACATAGCGCGCCGCGATATGACCGACGATGTGTTCGAGGTCGCGCGCTGCGGCTTGAAAGCGCAGCCCGGCAAGATCGTGTTCGTTCATAGCCGCTCTCCGAATATCGAGATACTGTGTAAATATACAGTAGTTCGACAGGGCGACCAACTGCCGGGCGACCAAACGCCGGCGTACGCCCGACGGTTGAGCGGTGCTTACCCGTGGATGACGATCAGTAGCGCTTTGGCCTCGTTCTTGCCCGCATTGCGGATGGCATGCGGCACGTCCGCTTGGTAACGTGCCGTATCGGCAAGCTTGAGCCGCTTCGTTTCTCCGTCGGCTTCGATTTCGATCGAACCGCTCAGCACGGTCAGGTGCTCGCGCGTGCCGGGCTCGTGCGGGTTCGAGACGAGTGCGCCGCCCGGTTGCAGCGTCAGCTCGTACCACTCGAACTTGCCCGCCAATTCGATTGGGCCCCAGACGCGCAATTGGTATTTTGCGTCGTGCCCGTCCAGCGTCGGAATTTCGTGCGGCCCGGACACCGCGATCGTTTCGTGCGCCCGTTGCGCGGCGAACAATTGATCGAGGCTCACGCCAAGCGCGTTCGTGAGGCGCCAGGCGACGGCAATGGTCGGGTTGGCTTTATCGCGCTCGATTTCCGAGAGCATCGACTTCGAGACGCCGGCCGCACGCGAAAGATCGTCGAGCGTCAGCTTGCGCTCCGTGCGCAGCCGCTGAATTTGCTCGCCGACGCGCGGCGGCGCCGAGATCGAAGCCGATACGGGCGAAGGCGCGGTGCGCCGAGTGGCCGAGCTTGCCATTTGGTTTGAGATCGCTTAAAGTTGTTCGGTATATCGAACTTGTGTTCGGAAAACTGGAATTGTTCGGCAAAACCGGACAACCGACTATAACAGCAATAGATGGCCGTATCGCGCGTTACCCGGTGCGAGCGGCGTCCCTTCCTGTCAGGAGCGAACCGATGCGCGACACTTTTCTCGCCCACTTGCGCGGCACGATCGATCAGATCCGCGCCGACGGTTTTTACAAAACCGAACGCGTGATCGCGAGCCCGCAGTCGGCAGACGTGCGGTTGGCCGGCGGCGAAGCGGTGCTCAATTTCTGTGCGAACAACTATCTCGGGCTGGCCGACGACGCGCGCCTTATCGCTGCGGCGAAGGACGGTCTCGACAACGATGGCTTCGGCATGGCGTCGGTGCGTTTCATCTGCGGCACGCAGACTGTGCACAAAGACCTCGAGCGAGAACTCTCCGCATTTCTTCGCACGGAAGACTGCATTCTCTATTCGAGTTGCTTCGATGCGAACGGCGGCCTATTCGAAACGCTGACCGATGAAAGCGACGCGATCATCAGCGATGAACTCAATCATGCGAGCATCATCGACGGCGTCAGGCTGTCGAAAGCCAAGCGCTATCGCTACAAGAACAACGACCTGGCCGATCTCGAAGCGAAGCTGCGCGAGGCCGATGCCGCCGGCGCGCGCTTCAAGCTGATCGCCACCGACGGTGTCTTTTCGATGGACGGCATTATTGCGAACCTCGCCGGCATCTGCGACTTGGCCGATCGCTACGGCGCCCTCGTCATGGTCGACGATTCGCATGCCGTCGGTTTCATCGGCGAGCACGGCCGCGGCACGCCCGAATTTTGCGGCGTCGAAGGGCGTGTCGACATCATTACCGGGACGCTCGGGAAAGCGCTGGGCGGTGCATCGGGCGGTTACGTCGCCGCGCGCCGCGAAGTCGTCGAGTTGTTGCGGCAGCGTTCGCGGCCCTATCTCTTCTCCAATACGTTGACGCCGAGCATTGCCGCAGCCTCGCTCAAGGTGCTCGAATTGCTCGCAAGCGAAGAAGGCGATCGCTTGCGCCGGCGCGTGCGCGCCAATGGTGAGCGTTTTCGGGAGGCGATGAGCGCAGTCGGATTCACACTCGTACCGGGCCAGCACCCGATTATTCCGGTGATGCTGGGCGACGCGTCGGTTGCTTCGCGCATGGCCGATGCGCTGCTGAAAGAAGGCGTCTATGTCATTGGCTTCTCGTACCCGGTCGTGCCGAAGGGACGCGCACGCATCCGCACGCAGATGAGTGCGGCGCACACGCCCGAGCAAATCGATCGGGCCGTGGATGCGTTCACGCGCGTTGGCCGCTCGCTCGGAATCGTATAAGGAGCCCGAAGAAATGAAAGCACTCGCGAAACTCGAACGCGCGCCGGGACTTACGCTGACGCAAGTGAAGAAGCCTGAAGTCGGCCACAACGACGTCATGATCCGCATCAAGCGCACGGCGATTTGCGGCACCGACATCCATATTTGGAAGTGGGACGACTGGGCGCAAAAGACGATTCCCGTGCCGATGCACGTGGGCCACGAGTATGTCGGCGAGATCGTCGAGATGGGCGAAGAGGTGCGCGGCTTCGCGATCGGCGATCGCGTGTCGGGCGAAGGACACATCACCTGCGGCTTCTGCCGCAACTGCCGCGCGGGGCGGCGCCATTTGTGCCGTAACACGGTTGGCGTCGGGGTGAACCGCGAAGGCGCGTTCGCCGAGTATCTCGTCATTCCCGCATTCAACGCATTCAAGATTCCCGATGAGATCTCCGACGATCTCGCCGCGATCTTCGATCCGTTCGGCAATGCGACGCATACGGCACTGTCGTTCAACTTGGTCGGCGAGGACGTGCTCGTCACCGGTGCGGGACCCATTGGAATCATGGCGGTCGCGATCGCACGGCACGTCGGGGCGCGCAACATTGTGATCACCGACGTGAACGAGTATCGTCTCGGCCTTGCTCGCAAGATGGGTGCGACGCGGGCAGTCAACATCACGAAAGAATCGCTGCGCGATGTCATGACCGAGCTGCACATGACCGAAGGCTTCGACGTGGGACTCGAGATGTCCGGGGTGCCAAGTGCGTTCACCGGCATGCTCGAAGCCATGAATCATGGCGGCAAGGTCGCTCTGCTCGGTATTCCGCCGGCGCAAACCGCCATCGACTGGAACCAGGTGATCTTCAAGGGGCTAGAGATCAAAGGCATCTACGGACGGGAGATGTTCGAGACTTGGTACAAGATGGTGGCGATGCTGCAAAGCGGCCTCGATCTTTCGCCGATCCTCACGCATCACTTTTCCGTCGACGACTACGAGCAGGCGTTTGCCACGATGCTCTCCGGCGAAAGCGGGAAAGTCATCTTGGACTGGACCGCGTAATCGTTCGAAGCCGTCATGCTTTGCGGCGCCCGCGATGACGGGCGCCGGCGATTAGTTCTCCTGAACATTCTCACCTTCCGTCCTTCGCCGCTCGAATTCCGCTTCGACGCGCACCCGCACTTCGTCGCCGACTGCGGGATACCACGTTGCCAATCCGAACTGGGCGCGGCTAAATGCGCCATGCGCCGAAAACCCGATGGTGTCCGCTTTCGTCAACGGGTTTCGTCCGTACCCATTGAACGTCACCTCGAGCGTCACCGGGCGAGTGACCTCGCGGATCGTGAGTTCGCCTTCCAATGTGCCCTGCGCGGGTCCTGTGCGGACGAAGCGTTTGCCGAGGAAACGGATCGTCGGATGAGTCGCCGCATCGAACATGTCCGGGCCCTTGATCATCTTATCGAGCAGCGGCACTTTCGTATCGACGCTCGCGGCATCGATCGCCACATCGACCGTGCTGGTTTCGAGCCCGCCTTTGTTCCAATCGAGCGTGGCGTGCGCACGGTCGAAACGCATCGCGAGGCGCGAGTACTTCAAATGCTCGACGTCGAACGTGACGCTCCAATGATCGGCATCCATCGCATACGTGCCGATGGGCACGTGCGCCTCGTCGGCCGATACCGTGTGCGTAATCACGCGCAGCGGTGTGCAGGCGGACATCGACAGCGCGCTCGTCGCAATCGCCGCAATCGCCGCGGAAACCAGCAAAGCGCGCGCGGCGATGAGTCGTATCGCAAAGCGTGTCATCGTCATCTCTTCCCTCGTCGTCGTGGTTTCGCAAAACCTTCGGCCTGGCCGCGACCGTGCGACTGGTCCCGTAACTCCTCACCTTTCATCGAACCATAGTTTATATTGCTGCTGAGCACGGTAACGGTATCGCACACGCGATCATCCGGGCTGTCGGATCGGGGTCTTTGCCGCTGAATGGTTTTCCCGCCGCGGCCGATCGCGATTCGTCGCAATGACGGGAATCAACAATGACACTGCCGGCTGCGGCCGGGCAAACGGAGCGGGCATGCGTTTAGGGATGGCGGCAGCGCGTAGGGCTGGCTCCCGCGCGGTGAAGGCGGCATCGGCCGTCGTAATCGGGGCGACCGCGCTCACAGCGAGTTCGTCGCAAGCGCACGCAGCCGATTGGTGCGGCGGCGGCGTGTGGGTCGACGCGATGCTTGCCTCGCATCACATCCGTCCGAAGCAATCGTTCGAAGACGTCAATCCCGGGCTCGGCGTGGAGTGCTGGTTCAACGGGCAATGGGCGCTGACGGCGGGCGGATTCCGCAATTCGCTTTCGCGTCCGTCGTGGTATGGCGGCGGCGTTTGGGCACCCGAGTTCGCGCATTGGGGCTTCGTACGCTTGGCCGTCATGGGCGGGCTCATCTCCGGCTATAACTATGGCGGTTACGGCTTCGGACACGATCATTCGATCGGGCCGGTGGCTGCGCCGATCGTGATGGTCACCTATAAGCGCGTGGGGATGAATTTCATTCTCGTGCCGCCGATTCCGTCGGATAACCTGCCGTTCACGATCGGGTTTCAGTTGAAGGTGGGGTTTTGACGGCGAAGAGACGCAGCAATGGCGGCTATGCCGCAACCTTCAACTGACCCGCGACCAAGCCGAATTCGTGCGCGATCGAAACAAGTCGGTCCTGCCACTCCCACACACCGAAGACATCGTGAACGTTTTGCAGGCAGCTTAGCAGCGCGACGGTGGGTGCGTTATAGACGTTGATCCGAGCCTTGAGTAGCGCCTTGCGCAGCGCGGCGATACCCGCATCCATATAGGCCGGGTGGCTCAGTTCGTGGCCGATCAAATACCGGACAGGCACGCCTTCCATCGCGTTCGAATAGTCGACCGGGCGAATGAAGTGCCCGATTGGGCAGCCGCCGCACGTGCCGCGGTACGCACCGCCACCCCGCGGTAAGAGGGCGGCACGGCGTTGGTCTCCGAGATGGCCGACGACTTGGTCGTAGATCTCTTGGTGCGTCAAGAATCGTTCGTTCTTCATGATTTCTCCTTGCTCGGCGACCGGCACTTATTGCATGGCGGGGCCGTAGTGCGTTGATCTCAGTATGGTTGGCGTCTTTGAAAGGTGAAATAAGCGCCTGCCGAGACTCGCGTAGGCGCAGCGGCGCGAACGTAGGATTTATCTGACAAAACCCTGCCGTTCCACCGGCTCCCGTAAACGCTCACCTTTATCGGCCGCTCGTGTATCGGCGAACGGTCTTGCCACCGTTTCGCATTTCAACCTGTTCCAGGAATCACAAATCACAAATCCCGCATTCGCAGCATCGCGCTGGATCGCATGCATTAAGGATTAAGGTGAGTGTTTTCGGGACGATCCAAAAAGACGTCGAGATAGGGCAGGCTGCAATATTTTCAGCGTCGATGCATCGCCGCATTTCTGGGTACCTGTCCCCCACAAAGTTGATTCTCTCCGGTCCCTGTTGCGTCGGTGTTGCGCATCTTTTCGATGCCTCGAATCACCCAAAGGTGAGGTTTTACGGGAGCACGCAGAGCCCTGACGAGCGTTTCGGGCCGATGTACGGATCGGGCACGACCTGTGCTGAGCAACGTGATTGGCCTTCGTGTCGCCGCTTCCGCTACGACCTCGAACCCAATTGTTGGAGTGCACGTATTGGTTTTTACGCGGCGTGAGCCTATCTTTGCTGTGAATTGGAATTAGGGATCTCAATGAGCGACGCATCGCGCATTTCATCCACCTCGGCGCCCAACCATTTTTTGTCGGGCGGCGGAGAGTTGGGGCGGCTCATTCGCGCTTACGATTGGCGCGCGACGCCGCTCGGCGATCCCGAAGCATGGACGCAAAACCTCAAGCTTGCGCTGCGCATCATGCTCAATTCGCCCCAGCCGATGTGGATCGGCTGGGGCCCATCGCTCGTGTATTTCTACAACGACGCCTATCGGTCGATCGTCGGCGGCAAGCATCCGCGCGCGCTCGGGCGTCCGATAGCCGAGGTCTGGCACGAGTTGTGGGACGATATCGGCGAGATGCTGGAACTCGCCATGACAGGGCGCGACGCCACGTATGTCGAGGTGCGGCCTCTGATCATGGAGCGCAACGGTTACCGCGAGGAAACGTATTACACCTTCTCTTGCAGCCCGATTCCCGTCGATGACGATGACGGTGGCGTTGGCGGCGTCATCTGCGCGAATACGGACGACACACAGCGCGTGATCGGCGAGCGGCAGTTCGCGCTGCTGTGCGATCTCGCGGCCGGTGCGGCCGACGCACGCAATGGCCAAGAGGCGAGCGAATGCAGTCTTGAAGCGCTGCGCACGCACCCGCGCGACCTGCCTTTTGCGATGCTTTATCTGGCCGAACTCGGTGAGACCGATGTCAAGCTTCTCGGCGCGTCGGGGATCGATGCCGGGCACGAAGCCGCGCCGGTTCGGATCTCGCAGGATGAGCCGAACCTTTGGCCGGTGCGCGAAGCGTTGCGCACGCATGCGCCCGTGTTGGTGTCGGACCTTGCCGCGCGCGTGCGTTCGCCGCTGCCGCGGGGCCCTTGGCAGGAGGCGCCCAGCCAGGGCGTCGTCGTGCCGATATTGCCGTCCGGCGAGACCGGGCGGGCGGGGGCGCTCGTCGTCGGCTTGAACCCTTTTCGTTTATTCGACGCGAACTATCGCGGTTTCCTAAGCCTCGTCGCGGGCCAGATCAGCGCCGCTATCACGCGTGCGCAGGCTTACAAGGAGGAACGCCGGCGCGCCGAAGCATTGGCCGAGATCGATTGGGTCAAGACCACCTTTTTCTCGAACGTGAGTCACGAGTTTCGCACGCCGCTCACGCTGATGCTCGGCCCGCTCGAAGATGCGCTTGCCGATACGACGACGACCCAAGCGCTGGCGCCGTCGCAGCGGCAACGGCTGGAGACGGCGCATCACAATGGCCTTAGATTGCTCGAACTCGTCAATTCACTGCTCGACTTTTCGCGTATTGGAGCGGGGCGCGTCGTCCTGCAGGAAGCGAACGCCGTACTCGAGCGGCGCGTCGCCGCTGCAATCGCCGAGCGCGCGCATACCGAGGTGCAATTGCGGCAAGCGCAAAAGATGGAGGCCATCGGCAAACTGACCGGCGGCGTCGCGCACGATTTCAACAATGTGCTGCAGGTGATTGCCGGCAATCTGCAATTGCTGGGCCGCGACGTAGCGGGCAACGTGCGCGCAGAGCAGCGCTTGCAGACAGCTGTCGCCGCGACATCGCGCGGCTCGCGTCTCGCCTCGCAACTGCTCGCGTTCGGCCGCCGGCAGCCGCTCTCGCCGAAGACCGTCAATTTGGGCCGCCTCGTGCGCGGCATCGACGACCTGCTGCGGCGGTCGCTCGGCGAGGGGGTCGAGATCGAAACGGCGATCGCCGGCGGGCTCTGGAACACATTCGTCGATACGGTGCAGGTTGAGACCGCGCTGTTGAATCTCGCGATCAACGCGCGCGATGCAATGCAAGGGCAAGGCACGCTCACGATAGAAGCGGGCAACGCTTTTCTCGACGACACCTATGTGGCTCGCCATGGCGATGTGGCGGCGGGGCAATACGTGATGGTGGCCGTGACCGATACCGGCTGCGGCATTCCGGCGGAACTGCTCGAGCGTGTCTTCGAGCCGTTCTATACGACGAAGCCGGAAGGCCGGGGGACGGGGCTTGGCCTGAGTATGGTCTACGGCTTCGTCAAGCAATCGGGCGGACATATCAAGATCGACAGCGAAGCCGGACATGGCACGACGGTGCGGATTTATTTGCCGCGCGCGCGTCAGCCGGAGGATGTCGAGACGGATCTCGAAACCGGGCCGATCACGGGCGGCAGCGAGACCGTGCTGGTTGTCGAAGATGACGAGGACGTGCGCGGCACCGTCGTCGACTTGCTCTCGGAACTCGGCTATCGCGTGCTGCGCGCCAAGGACGCGCAAAGCGCCTTGGCCATTGTCGAAAGCGGCGTGCCGATCGATCTGCTGTTCACCGACGTCGTCATGCCGGGCCCGCTAGGCAGCCCCGAGCTCGCTCGCACGGCACGCGAGCGCCTACCGAACGTTGCGGTGCTGTTCACCTCGGGCTATACCGACAACGCGATCGTCCACGGCGGCCGGCTTGACGAAGGCGTCGACTTGCTCAGCAAGCCATACAGCCGGGAAGCCATGGCGCGCAAGATTCGCAGCGTGCTGCGCAATCAGCCGCGCGGCAAGATCGCGGCGGCACCGGCGAGCCTGCCGCCGCCTTCCGAGTCGGAGGAGGCGCTGCCCGATGCGTCGCGGGCCGCGGCGCGCGTGCTGCTCGTCGACGACGACGCCATGGTCCGCTTCACGACGGCCGACATGCTCAGCTACCTAGGACACATCGTGACGGAGGCCGGCGATGCAACCGATGCGTTGCGGCTGCTCAGCGAGCAAGCGTTCGACATCCTGGTCACGGATATCTCGCTACCGGATCTGTCGGGCGACGAACTGGCGATGCGTGCGCTCGCGCTGCAGCCCGGCTTGCGCGTGATTTTCGCGACGGGCTATGACGCCCTTCCCGAGGACAGCGATCATCAAGCGCTCGCAGGCACGATGCTGCTGCGCAAGCCGTACAACCAGGAACGGATCGAGGAAGCGATGAAATCGGCGATGGCGGCGCGCTTGGCGGCGGGCGCATCGCGGACGGCGAGCGAGGAGCGGAGCGCGCCCGCTCCTACTTCAAAAAATGCGCGGCGGATGGAGTCGATGTGAGATATGCGCGTCTTTCTATTGCTTTTGAAATGGCGCCATGCTGTATGGGAAGTCAATCGACAAAAATGCAAGGGTGAGGGAATTCGGGAGTAGTGCGCGGGCCGCTAGGAATCTATCGTTTTGGCGCATCGTCTCCCGAAAACCTTCACGTTGCGACGATGGCTGACCTGTTGCGATCTTTTGCGACCTTCTCGTCGAAGCGAGGCCTATCAAGCGATTCGCGAATTCGAACATGATCCCGTTTGCGCTCGGGGCGTCTCGAAGCCCACGTCGCGGACCGGCGCGCGACGGCAAGAAACGGCCCGTGCGCTTGGCAAAGGTGAGGGTTTACGGGAGCAAGGCCATCGATGCGTCGTCTAGCGTCGGCGCGACGTTGCCGGCCAAGATCGTTAATCGGGTGACCGCGTAAAGCATTATCCCGGCGGGGGCGCGGCGCTAGGAACGTTCTGTGCAGAGGAAAAGACACTGGGTTTTTGCCGATTTTGCTTTTTGTCGATTTTGTATCGATAATTCAAGACAACACTCGTTTCAACACAATCGTGTGCTGCCTCCACGGCCAAGCGCCGGCGGGCGGCTGCAAACTTTCCGGCCGCGAGTCGAGTATGATTCGGCTCGGGTCAACGGGGGACGTACGCGCCCTCGCATCAACCATAACCGGAATCATCGATGGAACAGCTTGAAGGCGAAGCTCGCGAACGGTTGATTCGCTGGCTGCGACGCCGCATGGACGAATACGGCATTACTGTGGAAGCCGTTGCCGACTCGATTTCCGCCGATAAGCAGGCGGAGCGGCCCATACTCTATCGCGACGCGATGGGCAATACATGGGATGGCTACGGGGATCCGCCGGACTGGTTGCGCCGAGCCGTGGCGGCCGGTCAGCAAATGGATTTCTACCGCTGCGAAAGCTAGGCGAGCTTGGGCGCGATTTAGGCGAAGGGCGCTCGCCAAGCTTCATTCGCGTTGGGGAATTTTCGAAGCCGCCGGGTCGGCCGGCCAGTAATTTTCGAAGACGCACTCGTCGATCGGCATGCGCTCGGCCCACTTCTCGAGTTCGAGCATCGGCTGCGGATAGAACGCCTCGACATGTCCCAGGCATAAAATGGCCACCGGTTTCGCACCGGCCGGCATGCGTAGGAGCGTGCGCACTTCGTCGACGTCGAACAGCGACACCCATCCCATGCCGACGCCCTCTGCGCGCGCCGCGAGCCACAAGTTCTGAATCGCGCAGGCCACCGACGCGAGATCCATTTCGGGCATCGTGCGGCGCCCGAACACGTAATTCTCGCGGCCGTCCATCAGCGACATCACAAGCAACTCGCCGCACTCGAGCATGCCTTCCACCTTCAGGCGCATGAACTCGTCGTGTCGCTCGCCCAGTGCATCGGCTGTGCGTACGCGCTCGCGCTCGACGGCATCGTGCAACGCCGTGCGCAGTGCCATGTCGGTAATGCGGGCGATCCGCCACGGTTGCATGAAGCCCACGCTGGGCGCGCGATGGGCCGCGGCGATCAATCGTGTTAGGACGGCCGCATCGACCGGCGCTCGCACGAAATGCCGCATGTCGCGCCGTTCGTAGATCGCCCGATAGACGGCTGCGCGTTCGTCGTCGTTAAATTGCATCGCCATGGAGGATAGCGGCCGCGAAAGCCGGATTCGAAGGCCAATAGCCGTGAAGATAAGAGGCCACGATGGCGCCAGAGCGATACATCCGCTCGCCGGGTGCCTCCGATTGCGCATAGTGCGCCGTCAAAGCCGGCTTGAGTGGCGTCTCGATATGCGAATAGTGAAACGTATGGCCGCGCATCTCGCCATGCGTGCCAATGATCGACTGCATGCCGAGCGCCGCGAGTTGCTTGTTCAGCGTCGCGTGTCCGGGCAGCAGGCCGAGCATCGGCGTCGTTTCGCCCGCGCTGTCGGTCAGCGTCTCGAGCAGGTAAAGCATGCCGCCGCACTCCGCGAAAATGGGGCGGCCTGCGTGTGCATGGGCGCGGATCGAACCCGCCGTTCGCTTGTTGCGAGCCAGCGTGGGCGCGTGCAGTTCCGGATAGCCGCCAGGCAGGTAGAGCGCATTGGTTTGCGCCGGCAGCGGCTCGTTCGCCAGCGGCGAAAACAAGCTCACCTGCGCGCCCAGGGCGGCGAGCAAGCGCATGTTAGCCGGATAGACGAACGAGAAAGCCGCGTCGTGCGCGACGGCGATGCGCAAGCCCTCGAGCAGCCGCGGCAGCGTCGATCGTGGCGGCGCGTCGAAGTCGACCGGCGGCGGCAATTGCGCGAGCGCCGTTGGCTCGAGCGCATCGGCCGCACGGTCGATGCGCGCATCGAGATCGTCGATTTCACCGGCGGCATGAAGGCCTAAGTGCCGCTCCGGCAGCGCAATGTCCTGCGTCCCGGGCACATGGCCGAGCCAGCGCACGTCTTTCGGCAGTGCTTGTTCGAGCATGCGTGCGTGGTATTCCGAACCCACGCGGTTGGCGAAGACGCCGTGAAACGTCAGCGACGGATTGAAACGCGCCAATCCGAGTGCGATGGCGCCGAAGGTTTGCGCCACCGCTTGCGCGTCGATGACGGCGGCAACGGGTAGGCCGAAGCGCAAGGCCAAGTCGGCCCCGCTCGGCGTGCCGTCGAACAGCCCCATCATGCCCTCGACGAGAATGAGATCGGCCTCCTGCGCCGCTTCGGCCAGCAATTGCCGACAGATCGTTTCGCCGACCATCCATAGGTCGAGCGAATCGACGGGTGCGCCGCTCGCCCGTTCGAGAATCGTCGGATCGAGAAAATCGGGGCCTGTTTTGAAGACGCGTACGCGCATGCCGCGACGCCGGTGGGCGCGTGCGAGCGCCGCTGTGATCGTGGTTTTGCCTTGGCCCGATGCTGCGGCGCCAATGAAGATCGCGGGGCAGGAGGCCATGGTCAGGCGGCGGGGGAAGATTCACGGTGAAACGCGGGCGAGGCAACGAACGACAAACGATGAAGACTTTGCATTAAGCGGCGCTTCGTAGCGGAGTAGGGCGATACGCGCAGTGTAAAACGGCTGGCTTACGGCCGCACGACAAACCCCTTCTTTGCGCAACGGCCAAGCGCATTAGCTGGGACCTGCGCGGTCGCGAAAGCATGGGGGGTCGCGCGCGTCCGCTATTTATGTAACGTCTCGCGCAGCGCTTGCACGTCGTTGCCCGAGATCGGCTGGGCGACGTTGCCCCAGGCGCCGCGCACGTAGGTCAGAGCATCGGCCATTTGCGCACTCGAGAGCAGCCCCGCGAAGGCGGGCATGCGCTGCCGCGGCGGGCCGCTCAGCGTCTCGGGGCTATTGCCGCCCTCGATCATCAAGCGAATCAGCGAGGTCGTATCCTTCGCCAAGATCGACGGATTTCCCGCAAGGGCGGGAACGACCATCGGGACACCTTTGCCGTCCTCGCCGTGGCATTTGGCGCAGAACGATCGGTAGACGACATAGCCGACCGATTGCGAATCGGGGACGCGATTGCCGTTCGTCGCCGCTCGCGCCGGCTGCGTCACGGGGGCGTACGTGCCTGACGGCTGCTGGGGAGGGAGGCTCTTTAGATAATGCGCAATGGCGAGCAGGTCGGAATCCGAGAGGTACTGCGTGCTGTCTTCGATCTGTTCGACCATGCTGCCGTATGCGATATTGCCACCCGCGTGTCCCGTTTTGAGAAAACGGGCGATGTCCGCTTCGCTCATGCGGCCGAGACCGGAACCCGGGTCGCCCGTCAAGTTCGGCGCGAACCAGTGGTCATTGATGCCGCCCGTCAAGAAACGCGGCGCCGATTCGTCGTAGCCGCGTTCTTCGTAACCCCAGCCGCGTGGCGTATGGCACGCTCCGCAATGGCCAAGCGATTGCACGAGATAGGCACCGCGCGTCCATTGCGGGTCGTTCGGCGAATGGGACTGGGACTGGGACTTGAAGCCCCCACGCGGCATGAACGTCAATTGCCAACCGAAAAGCGTCCAGCGCTGATTGAACGGGAAGGCGACGTCGGCCGGCTCATTGGGTTTGATAACCGGCGCCACGCCGTGCATCAGGTAAGCGTAGAGCGCACGCAAGTCGTCATCCGACATCTTCGAGAACTCGGGGTAGGGCATCGCGGGATAGAGCGCTTTGCCGCCCGGTGCCACGCCGCGGCGGACAGCGCGGTCGAAGTCCTCGAACGTATAGCGGCCAATGCCGTAAGTCGGGTCGGGCGTGATGTTGCTCGTCTTGATCGTGCCGAACGGCGAGCCCATGCCGAGGCCGCCCGCGAACGGCGCGCCGCGATCGGGCGCCGTATGACAACCGGCGCAGTCGGCGGCTTTGGCGACATATTCGCCGCGCGCAAGCAATGCGGCATCGACGGCCGTGGGCGGCTGCGTGGCCGGAAGCGCGCCCTGTCTCGCGTTGCCCATGGCAATCGCGAGCACGGCCGGCAGCGTCAGCACCAGCAGGTCGGTTGCCATGCGCGGCGGCTTTTTCATCGCGTCTATTCCTGTCTATTCCTTGAAGGCGGGACGGTCGGTGTGCGGCGCCGGCCAACGGCTTTGATGCGATGTCCTTGGCCCCTCGCTGAGCCAACGCGCGGCGACTGCCAACGCGCCGATCAAATAGGCGAGCGCACCGGGGACCCACATGATGAGGCCGCCGAGCTGCTGATCTTGAAGCGGATCCGCGCCTAGCATACTCGTCGGCTCGATGTACGAGGGGTACCAAAGACCCGGCGCAAGGGCGATCAGCGCGCCGAGCGCACTCGTATGGACCATCGTCGTAAACAGTGACAGCATCGCGTGCCCCGTGCCGCGGCGCGTCGCGGCTTCGCCCACGATGCCGCGCCAAAACAGCAGCGCCGTCAGCAAAAAGCTCGTGTGCTGCAGCGTGTGAATGACGGGGTGCGCAACGGCCGCCTCGAACAGCACCGGCGCATGCCAGGCCCATAGCGCAACGGCGTGCAGCGACCAAGCCCACATGGGCGAGGCAATCCGTCGCCAGCATGCCGCCCAGGTGCGCGAGCGCACGAGGCGGCCCAGCGCGACGCGCATGGGGTGCGGCAGCGCCCAGAGCATCATGCCGAGCGGGCGGCCGAGGATCATTAGCGGCGCGCAGATCAGCATCATGGCTTCGTGTTCGACCATATGTGCCGAGAATAGCGCGCCGCTCAATGCAGCGAGCGGCGAAAGCAATACAAGCGCAAGCGTGAGCCAGCCCGCGCCGAAGGCGGCGGCATGCGCTCGCCGCGCGATGCGTCCGTGGGTGCCGCGTCGTTCAAGCCGCGCGAAACCGATGCCGTAGAGCGCGAGACTGATTCCGAGCAACGCCGTGACCCAGGGTGCGAAGTCCCACCCGAATGTGAGCGTTCCGCCTGATGTAGTGGTCAACGTGTGCGCGTATACCGGCGCCTCAGGGGCGACGAGGCACGCTGCGATCGCCACACGCGCGATGCGCGTCGCGCGTCGCGCTATCGGCAGGGCGAGAGCAGCCATTGCGGAAACCACATCGTCAATTGGATCAGCGTGGAAAGCGCTGCGATTACGGTCGCGGCCAATGCGAGGCAGGCGGGTCGCGCCGCGCGTGCGTCGTAGCTTGCGGCAAAGGACGCCGACGTAGTGCGCCATCTGCGATAAGCGAGCACGGTGGCGATCGCCGAAAACAAGAATGCCGCGGCGCTGACGGCAGCGAGCGGCGCCTGCGTCCCCCAACTGCAGGCGAATTGGACCAGCGCGTAATCGGCGCTTTGCGCGCCGAGCACGACCGCCGGCGCCACCAGCAAGCCGAGCCAAGTCTTCATCGTTGCAATGCCTCCTTGTCCGGTTCGGTCATCGTTCGATCAAGGATGGAAACGCGGCGCAAGGTAGATGACCGCGTAGATCGGCAGCCAGCTCAATACGACGAAATACCAATACAGTGCGTTTTCGCTGAGGTCCACGAAGCGCTTGCGTTCGAGTGGGCCGAAGTAAAGCAGCGCTGCGAGCACTGCCGTGTCGATCGTATCGGTGACGAGGTGAGTCGTATGCAGACCGAGCAGAAACCAAACGATCGACCCGTATGCGTTCCCGTACCACATGACGTTGAGCGCCGCGAACTCCATGCCGCGCACGGCCAGGAACGCCATCGCAAAGGCTAGGCACACGACGAGCCAAGCACGCGACGCGCGCAGATCCTGTCGCTGCGCGGCGCGCTTGACGATTTCGTTCGGGACCGTGCTGGCAATGAGTATCGCGGTGTTCAGCGTGCCCCATCGCCAATCGGGTACGGGCGTCCCGAGCGGCCATGAGGCGTTGACGTCGCGCAGATAGAAGTACGCCGCGACGCCGAGCGCAAACACGGTGCCCTCGATCAGCATCAAGCCGGCGGTGGCCCACCACATGAGGCTGCGGGAACTGAAGCCGAAGCTTGGCAAACCGCGCACGTCGATGGTATCGGCGGCCGCATGGGGCGATGCGCTATGCGGCAGCGATGAGCTCGTGCGCGTATGCGGTTGCTCTGCACCCGAATGTCCGTCCGCCGACGTACCGGTACCCGTGCTCGTGTTCATGTTCATGTTCATGGCTCGCGCTCCAAGGCCAGCGCTTGGGCGTTCTGACGACGGGTTGGCCAGAACCATGCCGTGAGCGCGGCGACGACAGGCACCGAGCCCCAGACAATGGCCCAGGGCGTGAAGATGGATCCGATGAACAGCACCGTCGTGGCGACGGCGCTGACGAACGGCCAAATCGACGGTACCGGAAACAGCGGACGCAGATCGGGAACGGCATCGAGCACCGTCGTCACCAGCACTTCACGTGCATCGGCCGCGAGCCCGGACACATAGGCGGGCGTGCCCGGCGGATCCCAGAGCGGATCGCGCCCGTGCACGACCGGAATGGCATCGAAGTTATGCGGCGGCGGCGGGCTCGGCGTGCTCCATTCGAGCGTGGCGCCGCCCCAGGGGTCGCGGCCGGCCGGCTCGCCGCGCCAATGCGCGCGCACGACGTTGACGAGAAACAGGGCGATGCTGACCGCGATCGTCGCGGCGCCGATGCTCGCGAGCAGGTTCAAATCCGACCACCCCATGCCGCTCGAATAAGTCCACACACGGCGCGGCATGCCGTGCAGCCCGAGCAGATGCATGGGGAAGAATGCGACGTTAAAGCCGATGAAGAAGAGCCAAAAGTGCCAGCGGCCGAGACGCTCGTCGAGCATTCGGCCCGAGATCTTCGGAAACCAGTAGTAGAGTGCGCCGAACAACGGAAACACGGCGCCCCCTAGCAGCACGTAGTGCAGATGCGCGACGACGAAGTAGGTGTCGTGCAATTGCACATCGAGCGGGACGGCGCCGAGCATGATGCCGGTCATGCCGCCCAGCACGAGGATGAAGAAGAACGCGAGCACGAACAGCAGCGGCGTCTTTACATTGAGCCGTCCTGTGATGAGCGTCGCGATCCAGCAATAAATTTGGATGCCCGAGGGCACGGCGATCATGACGCTGGCGGCCGTGAAAAAGCTCTTGCCGAGCGCGGGGACGCTCGTCGCGAACATATGGTGGACCCACAGGCCGAACGCGAGGAACGCCGTCGCGATGAGCGCTAGCACGATGGCCGTGTAGCCGAATATCGGCCGGCGCGTGAAAGTGGGCAGGATCGACGAGATGAAGCCGAGTGCCGGAATGAAGATGAGATAGACCTCGGGGTGTCCGAAAAACCAAAACAGATGCTGCCAAAGCAGCACATCGCCGCCGAGCGAAGGGTTGTAGAACTGGGTGCCGACGAGCCG
Organism: uncultured Burkholderiaceae bacterium; assembly: GCA_966212065.1. Taxonomy (GTDB): domain Bacteria; phylum Pseudomonadota; class Gammaproteobacteria; order Burkholderiales; family Burkholderiaceae; genus Trinickia. Next base: position 13,342 of record CBIHOQ010000044.1, on the reverse strand, counting down.
GTCGAGAATCAGTGCGGTGCTCGCGAACATGATCGACGGCATCGCGAAAATCACCATGAATTGCGTGACGAGCGTGGCCCATGCAAACAGCGGCATGCGGTTCAGCGACATTCCCGGCGCACGCATCTTCAAGATGGTCGTGATTAGCACCACGGCTTCGAGCAGGGCCGAAAGTTCGGTGAACGTGATCATTTGCGCCCAAATGTCAGGGCCTTTGCCGAGCCCGTAGTTGGGCCCCGCGAGCGGCACGTAGCTGAACCAGCCGGCTTGCGGGGCCGCACCCAACAGGGCCGCGCCATAGAGCGTCAGGCAACCGAACAAAAAGACCCAGTACGCGTACGCGTTCATGCGCGGAAAGGCGATGCTGCGGGCACCCACCATCAACGGAATCAGATAGGCCGCGACGGCCTGCATCACGGGCACTGCGAACAGGAACATCATCGTCGTGCCATGCATCGTGAACAGCGCATCGTACGTGTCGGGGCCGACGATGCGATTGCCGGGACGTGCAAGCTGCAGGCGCATGACTAGCGCGAGCACACCGGCGAGCAGAAAGAACACGAACGTCGTGGCGATAAAGCGCCGCGCGATCGTCTTGTGGTTGATGGCGGCCAGCGCGCCACGCCATCCGGGCGGGTCCGCCCAAGTCAGTGCGAGCGCACGCCGGGCAGCGGCGGAGGCATCGGGGCCGTCAAAGAGGTGTGCCCCCACATCGGGGCGTGAAAGGGCGTCGGATTCGTTCATTTGAGCGTGGTCAGCCAGGCAACGAGCGCTTGAAGATCGGGCGTGGATAAGCGAACCGCCGGCATCGTCGTGCCGGGTTTCACGCCGTTCGGATCGCGGATCCATCGGCTAAGGTTCGCGGCGTTGTTGGCGAGTGCGCCGGCCGCCAGCGTTTGTCGGGTCATCAAGTGTGTGAGGTCGGGCCCGAGTAGGCCTGCTGCGCCGGTGCCCCGCACGGTGTGGCAACTCGCGCAGGCCGAGGTTTCGAAGACCTGCATGCCGTGGGCGGCGAGTGCGCCGGCCGGTGCGGCGGCGGCCGCAGCCTGTGCCGCCGCCCAGGCCGCATAGCGATCGGCGGGTTCGGCTACGACCCTGAGCGCCATCAGGGCATGCTCGGCTCCGCAGAACTCGGCACAGGGTCCGTCATAGACGCCTGCGCGGTCGGCACGAAATTCGATCGTCGAAGCAATGCCCGGCAGCAAGTCCTTCTTGCCATGCAGGCTCGGCACCCAGAAACTGTGGATCACGTCGCCGGCTCCGAGCGAGACAACGACGGGCCTGCCGACGGGCACGTGCAGTTCGTTGGCCGTCACGAACGCCGAGCGTCCATGATCGGCCGGGTAGCGTGCTTGCCACCACCATTGCCAACCCGTGAGTTGGATGTGCAACGCATCGGAGACGGGCAGCTTCGACAGCGCGCGATCGGTCAGCACATCGGCGACGACGAGCCCTACGAGCAACACGACGGACAACACGCTCACGCCGACGACAGCCCGCTGCGTTTTTCGTTCGGGTTTGACGTTGCCGCTCAGATCGGGCGGCAGCCGGTGTTCGGCAGTGCGGCGCCGCAGCAAGGCGAAGAGGATGCCGACGAGCACGGCCGCGAAGACGATGCCGCAGACCACGAGCGTCAAGTGCCAAAGCCGTACGATGTACTCGGCCTGGATTCCGGCGGGTGCAAGCGCATTGTGTTCGAGCGGCGCGGCCGCGCGGGCCAGGGCGGCGGGCATCGCCACCAACAAGACCGGCACGGCGCTTGCCGCCGCTCGCCCGTGCCGCGCGCGTTGGATGCGGTGCGGCCGCAGCAGGCCTCTGCGGGCAAGGAAGAAGGCGCGCGATCGTTTCATCTGAAATGGTCGATCCGACGGGCGAACGCGTTGCAGACAGCAGGTTCCATTCCCGCTTCGTCGGCGGCGTTGGCGCCGGTTTCGGCGGACCCTGCCGAAAGCGCAAAACGCTGTCAAACTTGGCATTCGACAGACGAGGATTTGGATGAACTGCATACGTTGTCGGCGCGGCGCGTGCCATCCGCATCCGAGCGAGACTTGCCCATGAACGACATGCGCGTGTCTCCACGCAAGCGAAATTGGAGCGCCCGCACGGCGGCGCAGGTAAGCGAAGCACTCGAGGGCCGCAGAGGCGGCGCACGCTTACTGCTGCCATTTGCCGGGCCCGCCATCGTCGTATCCGTGGCCTATATAGACCCGGGCAACTTGGCGACGAACCTTCAGGCGGGCGCCGGCTATGGTAATGCGTTGCTGTGGGTCGTTCTGTTCGCAAACTGCGTGGCGATGTTGTTCCAAGCCGTGTCGGCGCGGCTCGGCGTGGTGACCGGCGCGAGCTTGGCGACGCTGTGCGCACGCCGGCTGCCGCGACCTATCGTGCTTACGATGTGGGTCGTGAGCGAGATTGCGGCGATGGCGACCGATTTGGCCGAATTTTTAGGCGGCGCGATCGGGTTTTCGTTGCTGGCACGCATTCCGCTGATCGTAGGCATGGCGATCACGGCCGTCGTTACCTGGGCGTTGCTTGCGCTGCAAAAGCGCGGCTTTCGTCCGCTCGAGCTCGCGATCGGTGCCCTCGTCGGCCTCATCGCCGTTGCCTACATTGCCCAACTCTTATTCGTGTCAGTGCCGTGGGGGGCGGTCCTGCATGGTGTATTCGTGCCGACGGTGCCCGATCGCGAGGCGCTCGTCGTCTGCGCGGGCATCGTCGGCGCGACCGTCATGCCGCATGCGCTGTTTCTGCATTCGGGATTGACCGGCGAGCGCGTCAAGCCGCAGACCGAGCAAGCGCGCGCGAGGCTCGTGCGCTATTCGAACGTCGAGACGATCATTGCGCTGACGGTGGCCGGACTCGTGAACATGGGAATGGTCGTCATGGCCTCGGGCGCATTTCATGGCGGCCATGATCAAGTTGCGGACATCGGCGCCGCTTACCGCACGTTGACGCCGCTGTTCGGCTCGATGGCGGCGGGGCTCTTTCTGACATCGCTAATGGCGTCCGGCGTCTCGAGCTCGGTCGTCGGCACGATGGCCGGGCAGATGATCATGCAGGACTTTCTGGGCGTGTCGCTGCCGCTCTGGTTGCGTCGCGTCGTGACGATGGCGCCGAGCTTCGTTGTCGTCGCGCTGGGCATCGGCGCGACGCGCGCCCTCGTGTTGAGCCAAGTCGTGCTGAGCTTCGCCCTGCCGGTGCCGATGCTCGCTTTGATCGGCTTCGCTAGCAGCCGGCGGGTCATGGGAGCGTATCGACTGGGTGGGGTCATGCGCGCGCTCGCGATTGCGGCGTTTACCGTCGTCATGGCGATGAATGCGGTCGTGCTCGTGCAGGCCTGGCCGTTTTTCTGAAGGCCTCGCCCACGTAAGGTGAGTGTTTTCGGGACCCGCGAGCGGTGAGGCTCGAGAGGCAGACAGGACTCACGTTACGGGAACCGTGAACCGGCGGTTTTGCTCGGAATGAACGTTTTGAAGCCGCTTTGAGATGCCAGAGATGCGCTATGAAACGATCTTGGGTGAGCAATCTAATACCCCGACGCCTCACCACAGTTCGCTATCCGTGCTGCTGGTGAGCTTTTTCGGGAGCAGTGCCGACCCAAGGCGTAGACGCCGAGACAATCTCTCACAATGTGGGCACCGAACCCATCTTTCGAAATCATGCGAAGATCGTCGATTGCGACGCGGCTGCGCCCGTCATCGCCATTACGACTAACGACTACTGCCGGACAGCGCGCCGGCTCAAATTGGAGAATCAACGATGCAGATCACAGGAGACATGCTGATCGGCGGCGCGTCGGTGCGCGGCAACGCCGGCACGCTACGCGCGTTCGAACCCGCCCGTAACGCTGAAATGGAGCCGGTCTTCGGCGCCGGCGATGCCGGCGACGTCGATCGCGCCTGCCGTTTGGCGCAAGCGGCGTTCGATCCGTTCCGTCAAGCGCCGCTGGAAACGCGGGCGCGCCTGCTGGAAGCAATGGGTGAGCGCATTCTGGCGCTCGGCGACGCGCTGATCGAGCGCGGCCATGCCGAATCCGCACTGCCGAAGGCGCGCCTCGAAGGCGAGCGCGCCCGCACGATCGGCCAGCTCAAGCTGTTCGCGCAACTCGTGCGCGACGGCCGCTGGCTCGGTGCGACGCTCGATTCGGCCATGCCCGATCGCAAGCCCTTGCCGCGCTCCGATCTGCGCTTGCAGAAGATCCCGGTCGGCCCGGTGGCTGTGTTCGGTGCGAGCAACTTCCCGCTCGCGTTTTCGGTGGCGGGCGGCGATACGGCGTCCGCGCTGGCGGCCGGTTGCCCGGTCGTTGTCAAGGCGCATCCGGCGCATTTGGGCACGTCCGAGCTGGTAGGCCGCGCGATTCAGGAGGCCGTGGCCGAGGTCGGTTTGCCGGCCGGCGTGTTTGCGCTCGTGATCGGGGTGGGTAATGCCGTCGGCGAAGCGCTCGTCGCGCATCCCGCCATCAAGTCCGTCGGTTTCACGGGTTCGCGCGGCGGCGGCATTGCGCTGATGAACATCGCAGCGCGGCGCCGCGAGCCGATCCCCGTCTTCGCCGAGATGAGCAGCATTAACCCGTGCTTCGTCTTGCCCGGTGCATTGGCGGCGCGTGCCGAAGCGGTAGCGAACGGTTTCGTCGATTCGCTTACGCTTGGCGTCGGGCAGTTCTGCACGAACCCGGGGCTCGTCGTCGTGCTCGAAGGCCCGCATCGGCAGGCGTTCGTCGAGGCCGCATCCAAGGCGCTCGAGAAGAAGGGCGCACAAACGATGCTGACGGCCGGCATTGCAAGCGCTTACCGTGACGGCGTGACCAAGCGCGCTGCGGTTGAGGGTGTGACGCGGCTTAGCCAGGGTTCAAAGACCGATGCCTCGCACGCAGCCTTGCCCGAGCTGTTCGCGACGACGCAACCGCGCTTTCTCAGCGCGCCGCCGCTCGAAGACGAAATTTTCGGGCCGAGCTCGCTGATCGTGACCTGCGCGAATATCGATGAAATGATCGAGCTGGCCGAACATGTCGAAGGGCAATTGACGGCGACGTTGCTGATGGAGCACGAGGACATCGAACTCGCGCGCAAGATTCTGCCGACGCTCGAACGCAAGGTCGGCCGCATTCTCGCTAACGGCTTCCCGACCGGCGTCGAAGTCTCGCATGCGATGGTGCACGGCGGGCCGTTCCCGGCCACGTCCGATCCGCGTTCGACGTCCGTCGGCACGCTCGCAATCGAGCGGTTCCTGCGGCCCGTCTGCTATCAGGATCTGCCGGCCGAACTGTTGCCCCAAGCGGTGCAAGAGGACAATCCGTTGAACCTCTGGCGCTTGCGCGACGGCACGTTCGAGCGTCGTTAAGCGAAACGAAGCGCGGGCGAAGTAAAACCGAGGGCGACGAATGCTATTCGCCGCCCTCGTTCGTTTCATCGTGTTTGCGCGCGGGCGCCGATGTGCGCGGGGGCGTTGCGCGTGCCGTTTTCCTCAGTGCCTCAATTTCCCACCTTATAGACGCGCCCGGTTTGCGCGCCTTCCACGCTGCGGCAGAACGCGAGTGCAGCACGTTCCGCGCTGACGGCTTCGAACCCGCGGAAGTAAGGGCCATACGCCCCCAGTGATTCCTCGAGCACAGTCGGACTCACGAGGTTGATGCGCAGCCCGCGCGGCAGCTCGATTGCTGCACCGCGCACAAAACCTTCGAGCGCGAAGTTCACGGTGGTCGCATTGATGCCTTCGCGGATCGGCTCTTCGGCCAGAATGCCGCCCGTCAGCGTGAACGAGCCGCCGTCACTAACGTGATGCTGGGCGGCCAGGACGACGTTGACCTGACCCATGAGCTTATCGCGCAGGCCGATCCAGAACTGGTCGGCCGTCATTTCATGGAACGGCCCGAAATGGACTTTGCCTAGGGTAGTGACGACCGCATCGACGCGGCCGATTTCATGAAACAAGCGCTCGACACTCGGCAGACTGGTCGCATCGACATGATGATCGCCGCGCGTCGCGCCCACTTCGATCACCTGATGACGTTGCTTCAATTGTGCGCAGACGGCCCGGCCGAGCGTTCCGCTCGCGCCGATCACGACGATTTTCATGCGGGCTCCTCGATGAGTTGCGCTCGGTTCATATCCGTCATCCTAAAGTTTGAAATGTCCGAATGCGTCGAGCTTGCGCAGTCGTCCATCCATCGTAGCGCAGCCTCAAGCAACTTCAAGCGCTCTGGGTTCGTCGGCGCGTGGCCGGGATCCTCGATTGCGCGGTTGCTCATACTGCTTCGCCGCTGCAAGAGCTGTTCCGGCCTCGCTCCGGCGTGGTCCAGCGGGCGACCCACCCCGGCCGCTCAAAAAACCCCAATTAATTTCAATAGAACCGACGTTTCCTACAGAGTATGATTCCAATCCTGCAAGCCGGCGCCCGTGGTAAAAATGCAGTCAGGTGCTTGCTGCCGAGGCTGCGCGACGCATTGCACGACGCAGCAAGCGTACTAAGGGAGGCAGGTGACTCATGCATTACCCCGACGCCGCATTCACGCATCGCGGATACTTGCTTAACTGCGCGCCTGCGCGGGCGGGAGACGGTACCTACCAGCCATACGTCGTGATTTCGCGCTCGAGCGACGGTGAGCTCGTTGCGAACCGATTTTTCCCCAACGAACTGCGTTTCACCGACGAAGCCGCGGCAATCGCGCATGCGCGCGAGTGGGCCGTGCGTTGGATCGACGCGAGCAGCCTGACGGTGTAACGCGCGAAGCTGCCGCGACTCGACCCTCGGCAACGTGCGATAAAACGCGGTAATCTCTTGCGCATATCCGGTTTCCGACGCTTCGCTGCACCCTCCTCATCATGCCGAACCCGCTTTCCCGTCATTGGGGCCTTGATCAAATCGTGGCCGAATTGCGCGCCTCGCGCGAAGATCTCCATCGCACGCGCCATCCGCGCGGCATTCGCGAGCTACCCTCGCGCGAGGCGATCGTGCATATCGTCGAAGGCTTGCGCGCCGTGATGTTTCCGACTCACTACGGTGCGCCGGATCTGACCGACGAAAGCGTCGATTATTACGTTGGCCATACGCTCGAAAGCACACTGCGGCTCGTGTGCGAGCAAGTGCGGCGTGCGTTGCGCTTTCTGCCCGAGCATGCCGATACGCCGAGGCCGGAACTCGAAGCGATCGCCTTCGACATTACGCGCTCGCTGGCGGCACAGCTGCCGACCATTCGCGCGATGCTCGTGAGCGACATCCAAGCGGCGCATGCCGGCGATCCCGCCGCCCAGCACATCACCGAAATCCTGCTCTGCTACCCGGGCGTGCTCGCGATCATGCATCACCGGATTGCTCATGCACTGCATCGGCTCGGGGTGCCGCTGCTCGCGCGCTTCATCAATGAGATTGCACACGCCAACACGGGCATCGACATTCACCCCGGCGCGCAGATCGGCCCGAGCTTTTTTATCGACCACGGCACGGGCGTCGTGATCGGCGAGACGGCCGTGATCGGCGAGCGCGTGCGGCTTTATCAAGCCGTGACGCTGGGCGCCAAAAGTTTTCCCGCCGATGAGGACGGTACGCTCGTCAAAGGGCACGCGCGACACCCGATCGTCGAGGACGATGTCGTCATTTATGCAGGCGCGACGATCCTTGGCCGCGTGACGATTGGGCGTGGCGCCGTGATCGGCGGAAACGTCTGGCTCACGCACAGCGTGGCGCCGGGCACGAGCGTGGCGCAAGGCAGCGTGCGTGAGGGGGCGCATGGCGAAGATCCCAGCGCGCGGGCACGCGTGCGGCGATGAATTTTACGCGCTGATGGCGGCACAGCTCGTTCGCTAGGGAATTTGCCGTCGATGTTTGCCGTCGCCGCGCTCGACGGCCGTCGAGCGATCGTAGGAACTCGGACGTATCGAATGCGCCACGGCGCGCATCGCTTAGGGCTTAGGTATTGGGAAGATTGAGTCCGCCCGGATTGCCGACGATCGCTAAGAATTCTCGCCGCGTCGAGGGATCGTCGCGGAAAGCGCCGAGCATGCGCGAGGTCACCATGTGCACCCCGGGCTTGTGGACGCCGCGCGTTGTGATGCATTGATGCGCGGCCTCGAGAATCACGCCGACGCCCTTCGGCTGCAAGATTTCGTTGAGCGTGTCGGCGATCTGCACGGTCATCTTTTCTTGGATCTGCAGCCGCTTCGCGAATGCATCGACGAGCCGCGCGAGCTTCGAAATGCCGACGACGCGATGTTCGGGCAGATACGCCACGTGCGCGCGCCCGATGATCGGCACCATGTGATGCTCGCAGTAGCTTTCGAAGCGGATGTCCTTGAGCACGATCATTTCGTCGTAGCCATCCACTTCCGCAAACGTGCGCGCCAGAATCTCCCGTGGATCGTGCGAATAGCCTGCGAAGAACTCCTCGTAGGCGCGCACGACGCGTGCTGGCGTGTCGAGCAAGCCCTCGCGCGCGGGATCGTCGCCAGCCCAGCGCAGCAGTACCCGCACGGCGTCTTCGGCTTCGCCGCGGGTGGGGCGCGCTGTTGCCAAGGCCGAGGCTTCGGCTTTCTTGCCGCGCTTGCTCGCCTGATCGCCCTTCTTGGCTCGGGGTGCTTCCTTCATCGTTCGCTCCTCTTGGCTTCGCTTGCCCGCCGCTTCGAAATGGGGGTTATTTGGGGGTCATTGTTTCACGGTTTCGGCTCGTTAGCGCATCGCGGCCGGCATCGTAGGCTTGGATGCTGCAGACTATGCAATACGTTCCCAACTAATTGCAGATCCGAAAGGAGTCGCTGCCATGTCCTTTGCCAACATCAACGGGATTCGACTTCACTACCGCATCGACGCGGCCGAGCGCAGCGACGCGCCTTGGCTCGTGCTTACGAACGCACTCGGTGCCGATTTGACGATGTGGGCGCCGCAGATCGCGGCCTTCTCTTCGCGGTTTCGCGTTCTGCGCTTCGATACGCGCGGCCTCGGCTGCTCCGATGCACCGCCCGGGCCTTATACGATCGAGCAATTGACGTACGACGCGCTTGGTTTGCTCGATGCCTTTTCGATCGAGCGAGCGCACTTTTGCGGGCTATCGATGGGCGGCCTCATCGGCATCGCCTTGGGCGCGAGGCATGGCGAGCGGGTCGAGCGCCTCGTGCTGGCCCATACGGCCGCCCGGATCGGCTCGCCCGACGTTTGGCGCACGCGTGCAAGGCAGGCTCGCGAAGAAGGCGCGCGTTCGCTAGCCGATGCGACGCTCGAGCGCTGGTTCAGCCGCGCGTTCGCGGCGCGCGAGCCAATCGTGCTGGCAGCGATTCACGACGCATTCGCGCATATGGACGGCGAAGGGTATGCAGGCAATTGCGAGGCCGTCGGCGCGGCGGACCTCTCTGCCGAACTGGGCCGGATTCATGCGCCGACGCTCGTCATGACGGGGCGTGGCGATCCTTCTGTCGCGCCTGCTCTGAGCCGGACATTGGCCGACGGAATCGCCGGCGCGCAATTCGTCGAACTCGACGCGCAGCATTTGTCGAACATCGAGCGCGCTGACGAATTCACGCAAACCGTGCTTGGATTCTTGACAGGGGCGGGTAGGGGCGCCGGCGCCGGCGCGAGCGCAAGTTGATCCGCTGCGCCGACAAGTTGGCGGCGCGCCTTTACGCCTACGCCTCTTACTCTTCGGCGTCGTGCTCGGCAACGAAGCGCAACAAATACGCGCGCAATGCCGCTTCGAGCGCGCGATGATCCGCGACGCTTTTCGAGCCGGCTTCGGCCTCTTCGCCGAACAGACTCGGGGGCGCATCGTACAAACCCACTTCGGATCCTTCGCGCAGCACGCGGATTTCGTGCGTGCCTTCGAGATATTCGGCTACCCAGTGAATGCCTTCGATATGGGTGCCGGTGCGAGCCGGTGCGGTCAACGGAGCCTCCCATCGCGGTTAGCAGTTTGACTGCCAATGGAGAAAGGGTACGCCAGTCCCGCGTCGAGCGCACGTGGCGCGCGCTCGACGGATGCGCCGTACGCGGCGCGCGACAGTGCCCTCAGTGGCTGATCGATTCCAGCGAGCGGCCCTTCGTCGGCGGTCCGAGCAAAATCATGCAGATGCCCACGACCATCGCCGCGGCGATGAAGACCGCCACGCCCGGCACGCCGTAGTTATGCAGCAGAACCCCGATCAAGAGCCCTGCAAATGCGACCGCGAGCCGGCTCCAGGAATAGACGAAGCCGACGGCGCGGGCGCGTACCCGTGTGGGGAAGAGCTCGGCTTGATAGCCGTGATAGGCATACGACATGACGTTCGATGCGAGCGTGAAGAGCACGCCGAGCAAGATCAAGAGCCCGGGCGCCGAAGCTTGCGAGAACAGTGCGATCACGATGCCCATGATCAGGAGGCCGCCGCAAATCTGTGTCTTGCGCTCGATCCTGTCGGCGAACAGCGTGCCGAGCAGCGGGCCGAACGGGTTGGCGATTGCGATGATGAAGGCGTATTGCAGGCTCGTCGTGACGTGTACGCCGCGGCTGATGAGCAGCGTCGGCACCCATGCGGCGAAGCCGTAGAAGCCGATCGCCTGCGCCATGTTGAAGATCGAGAGCAGGATGGTTCGTTTCCGATAGAGCGGCCCAAAGATCTCGCTGAACGAGCCGCGTCCTTCGAATTGCTTGCCGACCGGCAGCGGCGGCGGCAGTTTGATGCCTTTCTCCGCTTCGACGCGTCGCTCGATATCGGCGACGATGCGCTCGGCTTCGTCCGCGCGCCCTTGCCGTGCGAGCCAACGCGGGCTTTCCGGAACGTTGCGGCGGATGATCCAGACGAAGACCGCGCCGAGCGTGCCGATGAGGATCACCACGCGCCAGTAGTCGAGACCGAACGGATGCGTGCCCTTGAGGATGAAGGCCAGGAACGCGACGATCGGCACGACGCAGAACGTGATGAATTGATTGACCGCATAGGCGCGGCCCCGCTCCGCACTGGGGATCAATTCGGAGATGTACGAATCGATCGTCACGAGTTCGACACCGATGCCGATACCGGCAACGAGCCGCCATAGATTGATGGCCTGGCCCGAATGCTGGAACGCCATGATCGCGGTACAGATGACATACCAAACCAGCGACCAGGTGAAAATGAACCGGCGGCCGAAGCGATCGGCGACGAAGCCGAAGACGAGCGTGCCGAGCCAGAGCCCGGCGAATGTCGCGAAGACGAAGGTGCCGAAGCCCGCGACGGCGATCGGCGCGAGTGCCGCAAAAATGCCGAGCGATTCGGGCTTGAACAATCCCGACTGCACCATGCCTGGTGCGACGTAGCCCGTGAAAAACAGATCGTAGAACTCGAATACGCCGCCCAGAGAGATGAGCATCACCATCGTCCAGACGGTGCGTGACGGCGGCAGGCGGTCGAACCGCGCTGCGATTGCTAAGGATTGCTGATCGGTCATCTGCGCCTCTTTCCGTTCTTTTATGTTTTGCTGTCGAATGCCTTACGGCACTGCGCTTGCGTGAAGGCATGCACGTCGGCGCGACAGTTGTGCGGCCGCGCCTGCCGCACGACTGTCTCATGTCGTCAACTACTTAACAAGGGGTGCGAATACGCACCGACGCTCGAATGAATGAACGCTGCAAAGGTGCATCGTCGCGCGGGTTGCCGACATCGCGCGGCGATGGTTTAGAAGCGGTTTTGGTTATCGTACCGCTGCAAGCGCCTGCCGAACCGTATCGAAGATCTGCCCGATTTGCGCTTCGCTGACGATAAGCGGCGGCGAGAAGGCGAGGATGTCACCCGTGTAGCGAATCAATACGCCGGCCTCGAAGCATTTGACGAACACCTCGTAGGCGCGCGCGCCCGGCGCGCCGTCGCGCGATTGCAGTTCGATGCCTGCGACGAGGCCGAGGTTGCGCACGTCTTTCACATAGGGCGCATCGGCGAGCGCGTGCGCTGCCCTTCGCCGCGGGCACGGTGATAGGCGAGCGCGATTTTCAACGCTGTATCGACGGCTTCCGATCCGGAGTTTGCAAAGAAGATACGGTCGATCCCTGCCGGCATGACTTCGGCGACTTTTGCCGCGGCTTCGAATGCGAGCGGGTGGCCCATTTGAAACGTCGGCGCGAAGTCGAGCTCTTGTGCGGCGCTCGTCACGGCGGCGACGATTTCGTCGCGGCAATGGCCCGCGTTGACGCACCAGAGGCCAGCACAGCCGTCGAGAATCTCGCGGCCGTCGTGTGAGCGGTAGTACATGCCGCGTGCAGACACCAACAGGCGAGGCGCCGTCTTGAACTGGCGGTTGGCAGTGAAAGGCATCCAAAAATGGGACAGATCGTCGGCGGCGTTTGAGCTCACGGTGTTTCTCCTGGTTCGTCGAAGCAGCGGCGCGGCCGGCCTCGACTACGACTATCGATGGCAGGAATTTCCATCACTGTAGCGCTCGCGCCTAGGGCGCGAACAGGAACAGTTGATCGACTGTTTCGCCCACTGTGTTGAACATTTAGCAGCAACCGTGTTGGTCGGAGAAAAAACGCCCCACGAACCTTCGTGGGATGGGATTGCGGCGGACGGTCTCGATTGGCGTGCGAAAGACGGGTGCGCTGCAGAACGCAAAAAACTGCAGCAAGATGTCGAAATCGGCCGGCGTCGCTCGTCGTATGGGTGGAGCCTCCCGAAACACACCTTAATGTGGATCGCGCGTGTCGCCTGCCGACAGGGGCCCATTCACTAACCCCGTACTGACAATGGAGCATTAAGAATGACCTCATCCGTCAAACCCATTCCAGAAGGCATGCACACCGTGACGCCGCAGCTCATTTGCGCGAACGCAACTGAGTCGATCGCGTTTTACGCAAAAGCATTCGGCGCCGTAGAGCTCTTTCGGATGCCAGGACCCACCGGCAGGATCGCCCATGCGCAGATCCGGATCGGCGATTCGGTGGTGATGCTGACCGACGAAAGCCCCGACTGCGGCATGGCCGGTCCGAAGACGCTGAAGGGCACGCCGGTCAGTCTTTACCTTTACGTCGAGGATGCCGACAAGGCGTTCGATCGGGCCGTGTCGGCCGGTGCCGAAGTCAAGATGCCGCTCGCCGACATGTTCTGGGGCGACCGCTGGGGCTATGTCGAAGACCCGGACGGACACCAATGGCATATCGCCAGCCGCAAGCGCGAGCCGACGATGGAGGAAATGCAGCGCGCGATGGCCGAGATGCCGAAGCACGGGTCCTGAGCGGGGCACGGTTTTATCGGTAGGAAAGCGAGCGGAGGGCGCGTCGGGCACGGCGCGCTTTGCGCTGAACTGCGGTGCCAATTCCGCAAACGTTTGCGTATCTAGCAACAGAAAGCCAATGCTGTTTTTACAACAGCCCTTGACAAAATAGTCTAATCATTGTTTTAAGGAGGGACGA
>CBIHOQ010000043.1:0-47375 GCA_966212065.1 uncultured Burkholderiaceae bacterium | reverse complement strand
ACCGATTCCGATTGGTCACGACACGGCAACTTTATGATGCGGCATGTCGGGTGCGGACATAAGCCACCATCGTACTATGTCAGTTATGGATACTATTACTGTTCTCGTTACGGAAAGGAGCTTTTTCCGAAACTGAGTCCCGCCGGGAAAGCGTGGCTTGTTCTGGCACGAAAATTCCTCCAGAAAAATTTGGAGAAAGGCCTTGCGCAGAACATGCAAGGAAATTCGATAAAACTCAACAGCCAGAAAGCCGGGAATGGCGAATTTTCGATGGACGTGCCGCAGTATCAGCTAGAGCTGGACGATGGAACGTTCAAGGATTTCGCGTTTAAGACGCATCCGCTAGCCTACCTGGACGGCGGAATTGCTTACCTTCCGCTTTCGGATCTGTACAACATCACAAGGCAGCCCAACCTTCAAGAATGGGGTGGCTTGGCTACGTATGAGCAAGTTAACAAAACAGGCTGGGGCTCAATGAAGGCGTGGGCCGGAGACGGTGCAGGCGCAGTCTCGTCAGGAACGGAAGATCTGGTAAACCGAGCTCTCAATTTGCTGACGGCGAAATAAACGTGCGCAAGCTTAATCACTGGAAAATTCCATTTGGCATCTTGGTCCTGTTGGCCGCCACAAGCTATGGATATCGAACAATGACAAAACCGCAATGGACAACGATAAGTTCGTCCTTCATGAAGGACGATAAACCCTATGGCGGTGGTGCTTTTCGCCTTCACGGCAATGAGGCGATGGCGCTCAAACTCGCTGATCCCGAAGTTCGGTTTCGAGTCATTGGATTAGAGAAGGGCTACGATGAAGCTCAGGCAGTTCCGGAAGCGCCGTGGATGGATGACACGGCCGAATTGCTCAACCGATCGACTGTCAGCTTTCTACGTGGAACGCTGGACGGTAGGATGACACGCTCGTTCCAGCATCTCGCTCAGGGCGCTGCGTGGTGGTATTCGAAGAACTGGGGCACGGTTTACGTCGCCACTGACTGGATGGACTATAAGACGGCCGATCCGAGGAAAGGGCCGGCGCCGCACATCGCCAAACTGTGGTGCTCCATGGATGGCGGCAAGACGTGGGCGCAACTGAAATGGCCGGAAGACCGCAACATTAGCGAACTGCAGTTTCTAGACTCACAGCGCGGCTATGCGATCGGATGGGGCCCGCATGTATGGCGTACCACCGATGGTGGCCAATCGTGGCAAGAGATTCCGCTACCTCCGATGTCGACAGATTCCCGTGAACTCCGCCAGCGATTCAGCGCGGTGAACCTTGGTCCGGACGGCGTATTGCGCGTAGCCACCTATGTGCCCTTACTCGGCAAGAATCAGCTGTCCAGCGTCGTGTATCGCTTGCGCTGGGACGCGACGCAGTTCGAGCAGGATGCCGTGCTGCCGGAGCAGGTTGTTGTCCAGTTGGGTGCCACTGACGAGCTGCCCGGCCGCAACTACTCGATCTACGCGCTTTCCCGACTAGGTGCGCCGCGGAGCGATGAAGACCTGCACGACAAAGGGGAGCCTAGGAGCGCCATTTCAACGTGGCCGAGTTACGCGCAGCCGAAAGTCGTGCAACTGCATACGTTTGACTCCCGATACAAGGTCGATGGTCTGAGTGTCGGCCAGAAGGGGGTACTGCTCGTCTATGCAACGGACGCAAGCCGCGAAGGCGCGCCGCGGGACTACACGTTTTACAGCGGCGACTTCGGCAAATCTTGGCACGACGTCGACGATGGAATGAGTCAGGGTGGCTGGTTCGATCCGCAGAGCAACACTCAGTACGCGCTTTATGCCTACACGCTTAAGAAGCGGTCGTTCTGACGGCATTCCATTGTGGGACGCGTCCATCAGAGCAATTCCACGGTGAAGTCCCCCGCGGAATGGCCGCGGCTGGAACAGGGAGAATGCGCATGAAACAGTGCGGCTAACTCCTCCGCAGGCAGAGGTCGCGAAAAAAGATAGCCCTGTCCAGTTTGGCAGGACCATTCCCGAAGAAGCCTCGCCTGCTCCCTCGTTTCAATCCCCTCGGCCGTGACGGACAAGAAGTTCTTCTTGACGTAGCCCACGCCGTTCTCGACGCGCCCCTTCTCGTTGTTATGGCCCCGAGGCCATAACAACGACACGGGCCGTGTCGATCGATGCGACAAGCTTGGTTGCACACTTCGACCGGGTAGCAGGTGTGGCTGGTGGGGCAGTTGCTGATTTCTTCGTTATAACCTAAGACCCCGGCACAACGCGTCGAGCAGCGCGAGCGTGGCGAGCCTCGTATTAACCATTCTTGCGCAGCCGCGCGGCGCGCAGGCCAACGCTACCGGCTCCCCGCGCACTGCGTAAAACCTCGAGTACATATTCGGTTGCCCGATCGGCATTCGCCGTACGATGTGCGATTCCCAACGTGCGCCAAAGCGCTGGCCGGAGAGGTCGCATGACGACGCGCGGGTCCTGTCCCGCAGCCGACCCTTCCGCACTTTCATGCGGCAGCAGCGCCGCACCATATCCGGCCGACACGAGGCTTTTGACCGCGTCGGTGTAGTTGAGCTTGATCCGCGGCGTCGGGTACTGTCCGCCCGCCGCGAACCACTCCGACGCCAACCGCGAGAGCCGCGTATTCGAATCGCTGAGGATCAGCGGTTGGCCCGCCATCCATTGGGGCGTGATATGACGCGGGCAGGACCAATCCGCAGGGATGAACGCCATGACCGGGTCCTTGCGCCACGGCTCGATCGAGAGCCCTTTCATAGGCGATTGCGGCAGCGCTACCAGGCCCACGTCGAGCGCACCGTCGGCAAGCTGCGTCAGTGTCTCGAGAGAAGTGAGTACCGATATCTGCAAATCGATTCCTGGATGCTGCCGATTCAGTTGCTCGATCGCCCTCGGCAAGTGATGCGCGATAGCGCTCGTCGAGGCGCCGAGACGCACTCGCCCCGCTAGCCCCTGCGCTTGCCGCGAAACCTCTTCAACTGCTTGCTCCGCGTCGGCAAGCAACTTCCGCGCATGTGCAATCAACGTGTCGCCAACGGCAGACGGCGCAACACGCCCGCGCTGACGCAAAAGCAGCGTGGCGCCTATCCGGGCTTCGAGGTCGGAGATGTGAAGGCTAACCGTTGGCGGTGCGAGATGGAGGACGCGGGCAGCTTCGGCGAACGAGCCGTGGTCTGCAATGGTGACCAATGTCCGCAAACGGTCGAGGCTGATCTGGCGCATGGTGGGCGAAACCTCGTTCATCAAAACTGACTTACATCGACAGGAAATTCAACTTTTCCTATTTTAGATCGCAACGCAAGATGAACGGAATCCACATTGTTCGTGAGCCCTCGGAGCGTTGTCATGGAACAGTCAGCGACAGATAGAAACGAAGCATCGCAAAGCCTGCCGGCGAAATCGGCACAGCGCGACGCCGGACATGCGTGGGCCATCGGCGTCCCCATCGCACTGGCGGTGACTGCATTAGTTTCGAGCGCGACCTACTACGCTCGTTTTCATTCGGATGCGAAAAACGAGGCGTGCTTGCGCGAAGCGGCGAACGATGCACATGCCGAGTACGAAGCGTTCTTTCAGAATCCGCCGGATCGCGACGCGCTCGTGCAAATCGAGCGAGCGTGCGCGAAACGAAGCGAAGCCAAGTGAAGCGAACACTAACGGACCGAACCGCAGGAAAGCGATCGAGCAACGTTCCGTTAGCGCAAGGGACCTACCTGCTCGATAAAGATAAAAAAGAGTGGCATCCGACGGTTGTACTGCCTCTGGTCGTTGTCCGTGCCACCGCGCCCTCGTTATGCCTTCGTGCCCGGCTGCCCCAATGCCTGCTTCAACAATTCGCTGACCAACCCAGTCATCCCGTCCGGATGACTAACAGCGCGTTCCTTCAACGTGGCAACGAGTTCGCCGTCGAGCTTGCACGCAAACGGCACGAGGCCTTTTGCTTGATCGAGCTTGCGTTGCTCGCGGCGATTGATGGGCGCTTCGACGGCGCCTTTGCCGAAGCGTTCGGACTGCGATTGCTTTAGCGATTGGCTCAGTTTCAACGCCTTGGTTTTTTCAAGGTCGGTTTTCTTCATGGTCATGGATAGCGTCCTGCGGTTGGAAACGGCAAGCGCGTATTGTACGCAGTCTACGCATGCGGTCGGCCAATCGAGGCGAGCCTACCGCTTGCGCGCTCGCCGATCGGCTTCAATCAATCGCTCCAACTGTCGAATCAGCGGCACGAACAACGACTCCGACGTGTTCCCATAGCCGAGCACGAGGCCGTTATCTTCCGGTAGCGGCTTCAACGCAAACCGAGAGAGTGGCATCGGCGCCATGTCGAACGCGCGCGCCGCCTCGGCAATGCGCGTGTCGGAGCAATCGGCCGGAAGCTTGACCGTTAGATGCATGCCGCTGTCGCCGCCCGTGATGGTGTGCGGCGTATTCAAGTACAGCGCCAAAGATGCTCTGAGCGCATCTTGCCGCCGGCGATAAAGCCGGCGCATGCGGCCTAGGTGCCGGCTGAACTGACCGCTTTCGATGAACCCGGCCAACGCGAGTTGTTCGTAACGATGACCGCCGCGCAACGTCTCGCCCAGTAGCGGCGCGGCTTTCCCGACCAACGCCTCCGGCAGCACGAGGAACCCCAAACGCAGCGAGGGGAACAGCGTCTTGCTGAATGTTCCGACATAAAGGACCGGCGACTCAGGAACGAGACCCTGCATCGCGCCGATGAGTTCGCCCGAATGACGATATTCGCTGTCGTAGTCGTCTTCGATGATCCAAGCACCGTGAGCCTGTGCGTTGCCGATAAGGTCGAGCCGCCTCGATGCCGTCAAAACGGCGCCCGTGGGGTATTGATGAGAAGGCGTCGTATAGATGAGCCGGGGCGTATGAGTGAGCCACGCATCATCGGGCACGCGCAATCCGCCGTCGTCCACGCGCATCGGCACGATCTTCAAGTCGCCGCATAAGAATGCCGACTGTGCGCCCCGATAGCCGGGATCTTCCACCCAGGCGCTTTCTCCGGGATTCGTCGCGAGCCGCACGCATAGCGACAGCGCCTCTTGCGCCCCCTCCGTGACGATCACCTGTTCCGCTTCGCAACGCACGCCGCGAGCGACCGCCAAGTGACGCATGATGGCCGTGCGAAGGGCGAGTTCGCCCCGTGGGTCTCCGTAGCCGAGGCCCTTGATGCCGGTATCTCGAACGGCGCGATCGAGGCAGTTCTTCCAAGCGCTCAAGGGAAAGCGCGCGAGCGCAGGTACGCCGGGCCGTAGCGGCAGGGTGTCACCCGCAGTGAACAACGCGTCGCGAATGAGCCCGGCGCGCGTCGACACTTGCGCGGCCGGCGCACGACGAATCCCGTGGCGCTCGGCCTTTCGCGGCTCGAGCGCAGTGACACGCGTTCCCTGACGGCTCAGTTCGATATAGCCTTCGGCGCCAAGCAACTCGTAGACGGCCGTCACGCTGTTGCGCGAAATGCCGAGTGAAGCAGCAAGGGCGCGCGAGCCCGGAAGACGGCAGCCGGATACGAAGCGGCCATCCAAAATCGCACCGCGAATGCGTTGGTGCAATTGCTTTTGCAATGACGCGCCGCTTCGATCTCTGACGAGCGGCGTCTCGAGCAAAAGATCCAACACGGGGCTGGCGGGTTCGTCGACGGCGGGCATACGAGGATGAATAAAAGATGGCAGCGTGAAGGGCGCTTTCATGACCCTGGCATCGTGGCACCATGGAAATGATGGATCGTGGTACTTTGGCAGAGGCCACGCGTATCTTAAAGTCTTCTGCACCCTACGCCAACCGGGAGATTGCCATGTCCACCACGACGAACGAATACGGTCAGCCCATCGGTGCACCGGTGCCGGGCTGGGTTCCGAGACCGCTGCCGAGCGCGGCTACGCTCGAGGGCACGTATTGCCGGCTCGAGCTTTTGAACGTGGAGCGTCACGCCGACGAGCTTTACGCAGCCTATAGCGCGGCGCCCGACGGTCGCGACTGGACTTACCTCGGCGTCGGCCCGTTCGCCGACGCGCAGGCGTATCGGTGTCATGCCGAAGCGGCGGCGCGCAGTATCGATCCTCGGCACTATGCAGTCATCGACAAGAGAACCGGCAAAGCCGTCGGCACGTTGGCGCTGATGCGCATGGACCCGAACAACGGCGTGATCGAGGTGGGCTTCGTCACGTTCTCGCCGCTGCTCAAGCGCACGGCGATCTCCACCGAGGCTCAATATCTGCTGATGGCTTATGCTTTCGACGAGCTCGGCTATCGCCGCTACGAATGGAAGTGCGATAGCGCGAATGCGCCTTCACGGACGGCTGCCGAGCGGCTGGGCTTCAAGTTCGAAGGCATCTTCCGGCAGGCCGTGGTCTATAAGGGGCGAAGCCGCGATACCGCGTGGTTTTCCATTCTCGACAAGGAGTGGCCAGTGCTCAAGCAGGCGTTCAAAGCATGGCTCGCTGCCGAGAATTTCGACGCGCAGGGCGGGCAGCGCGCGTCGCTGAGCGATTTGCGCAAGCGCTACCTGTAGGGCTAGGGACCGTATCGGACGAGCGATACGGTCGTGGCTCATTCGCCGATCTGCGCAATCCTATTCAATTGGGCGTACACCTTATCCGACAGTTCCAATTGCGCAGCTTTCAGATTTTCGCGCAGATGGGCGACCGACGATGTGCCCGGTATCACCAAAATGTTCGGCGATCGATGCAAGAGCCACGCGAGCGCGGTTTGCATCGGCGTCGCGCCGATCGATTCTGCGATTTTGGCGAGTGCGGCCGACCGAATCGGTGAAAACCCACCAAGCGGAAAGAACGGCACGTAAGCGATACCTTGCGCCGCAAGCGTATCGATCAGGTCATCGTCGTCTCGATGAATCAAATTGTAGTGATTTTGAACACACACGATTGGGGCGATGCGCTGCGCTTCCTCGATCTGCGTCGGGGTTACATTGCTCAAGCCGATGTGCCGAACGAGTCCCTCGCCCTGCAGTTCGGCCAATGCGTTCACCTGCTTTCCAATCGAGCCTTCGGCCGGCCCAATGCGGGTCGTACATGATGCGCGGATTCACGACATCGAGCGCATCATCGCTTTTGCCAATTCTTTCACATCGAGACGATCACGAAAATCGCCGGCGACATCGGCTTCGACGACCCGAGCGCGTTTCATCGCGCATTTCGCAATTGGACCGGCAGCACGCCCGGCACCTACCGCCGCCGCGCATAGCGCGTGTTCACCCCGAACGTTTCCTCTACTGGGTACATCCGGCTCTGGACCGGCCAGCATGCACGGTTTGGCCTGATTTGTCAGTGGACGGTCCGGTTTGGTCAGCACGTAGCGGCCTTTTAGCGTTACGATTTCGGCGAGGCTCCGGCAACGTGGCCGCATGTGTCACATCACGTGCCGCCGTGCTCGCGCTCCCATTTCATTTGGAAAGATCGTCATGAGCTATACCGCCCCCATCAAGGACATGCTGTTCGTACTCAATGAGTTGGCCGGCATCGCCACGGTTGCCGATCTCCCCGGCTCCGGGGACGCCGGCATCGATACCGCGCAAGCGGTGCTCGAAGAATCGGCCAAGCTCTGCGAGCAAGTGCTGGCGCCGCTGAACGTCGAGGGCGATCGCAATCCGAGCACCTGGAAAGACGGCGTCGTGACGGCCACGCCGGGCTTCAAGCAAGCGTTCCGGCAATTTGTCGAAGGCGGCTGGCAGGGCGTGCAGCATCCGGTCGAATACGAAGGACAGGGCCTGCCCAAGCTGATCGCGACGCCTTGCATCGAGATGCTCAACGCGTCGAACCTCTCGTTTGCGCTGTGTCCGCTGCTGACGGACGGCGCGATCGAGGCGCTGCTCACGGCAGGCAGCGAGGCGCAGAAGCAGCGCTACGTGCCCAAGCTCATCTCGGGCCAATGGACCGGGACGATGAATCTGACGGAGCCGCAGGCGGGTTCCGATCTGGCGCTCGTTCGCACGCGCGCCGAGCCGCAGGGCGACGGCACTTATCGTTTGTTCGGCACGAAGATCTTCATCACGTGGGGCGAGCACGATATGGCCGAGAACATCGTCCATCTCGTCCTGGCGCGCACGCCTAATGCGCCCGAAGGCGTGAAGGGTATTTCGCTGTTTATCGTGCCGAAGTTTTTGAGCGACGAAAACGGGACACTGGGCGAGCGCAACGACGTGCACTGCGTCTCGATCGAGCACAAGCTCGGGATCAAGGCCAGCCCGACTGCGGTGCTGCAATTCGGCGATCACGGCGGGGCGCTCGGCTACCTGATCGGCGAAGAGAATCGCGGGCTCGAGTACATGTTCATCATGATGAACGCGGCGCGTTTCGCGGTGGGCATGCAAGGCGTGGCAGTGGCGGATCGCGCGTATCAGAAGGCCGTGGCTTATGCGAAAGAGCGGGTGCAGAGCCGGCCGGTAGACGGCGCGGCCAAGCAGGCCGTGACAATCATTCATCACCCCGACGTGCGCCGCATGCTCGCGACGATGCGCGCGCTGACTGAAGGGGCGCGGGCGCTGGCCTATGTGGCGGCGGCGCACTGCGACATCGCCCATCGGAACGATGACGAGCGCGTGCGCGCCGAGCATCAGGCCATCTACGAATACCTCGTGCCGATCGTGAAGGGATGGAGCACGGAGATGTCGCTCGAGGTGACGAGCTTGGGCGTGCAAGTGCATGGCGGGATGGGCTTCATCGAGGAGACCGGCGCGGCGCAGTATTACCGCGATGCGCGCATTCTGCCGATCTATGAAGGCACGACAGCGATCCAAGCGAACGACCTCGTCGGGCGCAAGACGCTGCGCGACGGCGGTGCGGTGGCGCAAAGCCTGCTGCGTGAAATCGACAAGACGATCGAGGCATTGACCTTGCAAGACGGTCCCGCGTTCCGATCGATCGCGATACAACTCGAGGCGGGCCGGCGCGCATTGGCATCCGTGATTGAGTTCGTTCTCAAGCAGGCCAAGAGCGATCCGAATGCTGTCTTCGCCGGCAGCGTGCCCTATCTGGAACTCGCAGGCGTGGTGCTGGCGGGTTGGCAGATGGCGCGTGCCGCGCTGGTTGCGCAGGCGAAGCAAGCGCAGGATCCCTCGTTCTACGGCGCAAAGATATCGACTGCGCAATGCTTTGCCGAGCATGTGCTGCCGCATGCGGCGGCGATGGCAACGTCGGTCCTCAGTGCAAAGAACGGCGAAGGCCTGCTGGCTTTAGACCCCGAACAATTCTGAGCGGCAGCCCCATTCAACGATAGGCGAGACGGATCATTCAGGAGGACTTATGAATAAGGAAGTGGTCGTTGTAGGAGGCGTGCGCACCGCCATCGGGAAATTCGGCGGCAGCCTCAAGGATCTGGCACCTACCGAACTGGCGACGCTCGTCATACGCGAAGTCCTCGCGCGAACGCGCGTCGCGCCCGGAACGGTCGATCACGTTGTGTTCGGCAACGTGATCCCAACGGAGCCGAAAGACTTCTATCTGTCACGCGTGGCTGCCATCAATGCCGGCATTCCGGACACGACACCGGCATTCAACGTCAACCGTCTTTGCGGCTCGGGCCTGCAAGCGATCGTATCGGCGGCTCAAACCATTCTGCTCGGCGACGCCGAAGTGGCGATCGGCGGCGGCGCCGAAAACATGAGCCGCGCGCCCTATGTCGTGACGGATGCACGCTTCGGTGCACGCATGGGCGACATGCGCATGGTGGACATGATGCTGGGCGCGCTGAACGATCCATTCCATGGCGTGCCGATGGGTGTGACGGCCGAGAACGTCGCGCGTAAATTCGGCATCTCGCGCGCAGAGCAAGACGAGCTTGCGGTTCAATCGCATCGCCGTGCCGAGCGCGCGATCGTCGAGGGTCGTTTCAAACGTCAAATCGTGCCGATTACGCGCCGCGTTAAAGGCAAGGACGTCGTGTTCGATACGGATGAGCACCTGCGCCTTGGCGCAACGCTCGATGATTTCTCGTCGCTCAAGCCCGTGTTCGATCGCGAGAACGGTACGGTGACCGCGGGCAATGCCTCGGGCATCAACGACGCGGCCGCGGCCGTGCTGCTGATGTCCCGTGACGCGGCCGAGCGGCAAGGCGTCAAGCCGATGGCACGGCTCGTCGCCTACGCGCACGCGGGCGTCGATCCGCTGCACATGGGCATCGGGCCCGTCCCGGCGACGCGCCTCGCATTGCAGCGCGCGGGGCTGTCGGTCGGCGACATCGACGTTGTGGAAGCGAACGAAGCATTCGCCGCGCAGGCCTGTGCGGTGACGCGCGAGCTTGGGTTCGATCCCGCCAAAGTCAATCCGAACGGCTCCGGCATTTCGCTCGGACATCCGATCGGGGCAACGGGCGCATTGATTACGGTTAAGGCGATCGACGAGTTGCAGCGCATCGGTGGACGCTACGCGGTGGTGACGATGTGCATCGGCGGCGGGCAGGGGATCGCGGCGATTTTCGAGAACCTGCAGTAAGTACCTGCCCACATCCCCCGGTGATATCGGCGCCGTATTCGCGTGCCAACGCGAGCCGTTCGTCGACGAGATCGATGACGACGAGCTTCTTCGGCGTCTTTAAATGCGCGACCTGCGTCATCATCAATCCGAGTGGGCCGGCCCCGGCGATCACGACCACATCGTCGAGCTGGATGTCGCCTCGATTGACGGTATGAATGGCGCAGGCGAGCGGCTCGATGATCGCGGCGTCTTCAATCGAGATGCCGTTGGGAATTCGATGAACGATGGCAGTGGGGGGAAGCGCATTCCGACCCGGGTGTTCCGGCGGCCCCTGACCTATCTCCCGTGTTCGGCGTCATATCGGTTTTCCAATCCTTCGGTTCGATCTTGACCCTACCGGTGCCCCGGGGAGGAGCTAGCCGCTTTTCCCCGGCCGCTGGCGTTAGCCCCGCCAAAAATAACTTTGCAATTGGGGCTATGGCTAGCTTGCGCCCTCGTTATTAGCGTCAAACACTGCGCCTTAATCTGATTCGCCGGATAGTAGTCCGGTATATCGGAAAACGCGGGTGCGTGAGTCAGCGGTCTCCTAGCGTGCAGAAAGCACTGGCGCCGATTCGTCCCTCCCGGAACTCCTCCCTCCGACAAGGACATAGTCATGCAACTTACTCAAAGAGGCGCG
Organism: uncultured Burkholderiaceae bacterium; assembly: GCA_966212065.1. Taxonomy (GTDB): domain Bacteria; phylum Pseudomonadota; class Gammaproteobacteria; order Burkholderiales; family Burkholderiaceae; genus Trinickia. The sequence continues at coordinate 36,279 of CBIHOQ010000043.1, read as the reverse complement.
AAAGCCGCCATTGTGTTCGCTGTGGCCGGATTGCTCGCGATGACGGGCTGCAGCAAGGTTTCCACGCCGCAGACTAGCGAAGCCGCCGCCGCACCGTCGACGCTGCAAGCCGTGCTGCAGCGTGGCACGCTACGCGTAGGCGACTGCCTAACTTTCGCTCCGTTTGGTTTCTATGACAAGAACGGTCAGCCCGACGGCTACGACGTCGATTTGGCTAAAGAACTCGCCAAGCAAATGGGCGTGAAGCTCGAGGTGGTGAACACGACGAGTGCGAACCGGATTCCCAATCTCCAGACGAGTAAGGTCGACGTCGTATTTTGTAATTTCACGCGCAATCTGGAGCGCGCGAAGGTGATCCAATTCACGACGCCTTACGTTGTCGCCAGCGAAGCCTTACTGGTCAAGAAAAGCAGCGGCATCAAATCCGTCAAAGATATGAGCAATCGCACGATCGCGACGGTAAAGGGCTCGACCAACGGCGACGAAGTTCGAGCGCTGAATATGGCGGTCAAGATCCAGGAATACGACAGCTCGCAGGCCGCGATTCTCGCCGTCAAGCAGGGCCAGGCCGACGCGATGATCGAGGACAACAACTTCCTTGCCTATCAGGCGACGCTCGACCCCGAACTCACGGTCACCGACGAATCGCTGGTTCCGCTCGAATACAACGCATTCGGCGTCAAAGCCGGAGACCCGGCGTGGCTCAGCTACTTGAACCTGTTCCTTTTCAATATCAACGCGTCCAAGCTCAATGCGCAACTCTATAAGAAGTGGTTCGGCGTGGACCCGCGCTACCCGTTGAATCCGCAGTTCTAAGGCGGTGACAGTGTCGATAGCCGAGGTGATCCGAACGACGTGGAGGGCGGCATGAATTACGAGTGGCTAACGCTCTGGGGCTACGTACCCGAATTCATCAAAGCAGGCTGGCTCACGTTGCAGGTGACTGCGCTCGCGTTTGCCTTGGCGGTCGTGCTGGGTTTGCTGGCGGCGCTCGCCAGCATCTCTCCGCTCGCCGCGTTGCGGTTTATTGCGCGCGGCTATGTGGAAATCATCCGCAATACGCCAGTCCTGCTGCAGATCTTCATCGTTTTCTTCGGTCTGCCGTCCGCGGGAATCTCGCTGGACGCATACTGGGCCGGCGTGATTGCACTGGGTCTGAACGTTGGCGCTTACTTGTCGGAAGTGTTTCGTGCCGGCATGCAGTCGGTGCCCCGAGGGCAGTTGGAAGCAGCGGCCATTCTCGGGCTCGAGCCGGCACAAATTTTCGCCGAAATCGTGCTGCCGCAGGCCGCACGTGCGGTGTATCCGGCCATCGTGAACTATTTGATCCAGTTGTTGCTGGGGACGTCGCTTCTGTCGGCCATCGCACTGCCTGAACTGACCGGCACGGCAACGGTGATCAATGCGCGCACCTTGCTATACATACAGACCTTCACCGTGACGCTGGTCGCGTACCTCGTGCTCAGCAACGCGCTTTCATGGCTCGCCGGGCAGCTTGGCGCGCGCATCTTTCATCCCCCCTTGATCATCCGGACGCCTAAACGACTCGGTGGTTTGCGGCTTCACCGGGCCAATAGAGCTTAATCCAACCATCGGAGCGGGAAAATGTCGATCGACTTGCTGAGAACCAGCCTTTCCATTCTTCTGCAAGGGTTGGTGACAACGCTGCTGCTTTCCGTAGCCGCGATCGTAGGCGGCACCTTGATTGGCCTGCTCGCCGCCGTGTTGCGATCGTTCGGGCCATGGGGAACCGCCCATGTCGCCAAACTCTATACGGAGCTCTTTCGCGGTACGCCCGTGCTCATTACGCTGATGTTCATTTACTTTGGCGTGTCCTACTTTGGCTATGCCATCGATGTGTTCGCAGCCGGTGCAATCGGCCTTAGTGTGTACCAAGGCGCGTACATTGCCGAGGTCTTCAGATCCGGAATCGAGTCGGTGCCCCGTGGCCAATGGGAGGTGTCGCAGATTCTCGGCCTCACGAAAGCTCAAACGTTCTCGTTCGTCGTGCTGCCGCAGACGGGGAAGATCGTGCTGCCGCCCCTTGTCGGCCAATACCTGTCGCTGATCAAGGACACGTCGATCGTCAGCATGATCGGAATGTCGGAGCTGATGCACGGCGGCCAAGCTATCGTCGACCGAATCGGCAAGCCCGTCGAAGTTTACGGACTCGTCGCCTTAATTTACTTTGTCGTGTGCTTCCCGCTGTCGCAATGGGTTCGCCATCATGACCGTAGGAGATTGACATGAGCCATCAAACCGAACTGAAGCCCGTCATTTCGCTTTCGGGCGTCAGTAAGTCGTTCGGCTCGACGCGTGTGTTGAAAGCGATCAATCTCGAAGTCCGGTCGGGCGAAGTGCTGGTTCTCATTGGGGCATCGGGCTCGGGCAAGAGTACGGTATTGCGGATCATGGCGGGACTCGAAACGTCGGATTCCGGCGAGGTCTGGGTCAACGAAGTGCCGCTTCACGATCCGCGGCGCGCGCGTGAAATCCGCGGCCACGTCGGCATGGTCTTCCAGCAGTTTAATCTGTTCCCCCACAAGAGCGCGCTTGGAAATGTCACGCTCGCGCTCGTTAAAGCGCGCAAGATGAGTCAGGCCGATGCGCGCAAGCGCGCCATGGACGCCCTCGACCGTGTGGGACTTGCCGATCGCGCGGATCATTACCCGAGCCAACTGTCCGGCGGTCAGCAACAGCGCGTTGCGATCGCCAGAGCGCTTGCCGTGGAGCCGGGGATCATGTTTTTCGACGAAGCGACGTCGGCATTGGACCCGGAGTTGGTCGGCGAAGTGACCGAGGTTATGCGCGGTCTCGCACGCGATGGGATGACGATGGTTGTGGTCACCCATGAAATGAGTTTTGCTCGCAAGACGGCCGATCGCGTCGTTTTCATGGACAAGGGCGTGATTGCCGAGCAGGGGGAGCCGGAGCATATTTTTGTCGATCCCGCGAACGATCGTACGCGGCACTTCCTGCACAGAGTGCTCGACCATTGAGGTGTTGCGGCTGGCATGGAGTGCTTGCGAGTGCTTGCGAGCGCTTGCCACGGTAAACTCGCTCGCTTGGCGGACCGCCGGGTTGCATGAACGCTTCATGGAGTGAACGGATGGCTGTTACTGAATCGTCGCGGGCAAGAGGGGTGGACCGCGTCATCGACATTTTTCGGCAATTGCATCTCGCTCAGCGACCGATGACGATGCGCGAGTTGGTCGAAGCAACCGGATCGCCTCGTTCGAGCATTTACGAATTGGTTGCGATTTTGACCGAAGCCGGTTGGCTAGAGGCGTCCGCGGACGGCAGCGTGTTCTTCGGCCGGGAAATGCACTATTACGGATCCGATTACGCGACGCATAACGACTTGATCAGCCGCTCGCATCAAGCGCTGCTGGGGTTGGTCAGGACGTACGAGGAGACGGCACAACTGTGCATGCTCGAGGGCAATAAGTACACCGTCGTCCTTTCGGAGAGCAGTGCGCGACCCTTCAACATCAGTTCGGACATCGGAGTCAGAGTACCGATCCCTTGGACCGCGACGGGGCGGCTGCTGCTCGGACACCTAGATGCCGATGAAATTCGCGCGCTGATCCCGGACGAAGACTTCGTCCTCGACAACGGCGTTCGTATCGGATTCGACGAATTCTTCAAGGACGTCCAGGCCGCCAAGCATCAAGGCTACTGCTGCACCGAGGGGCTTTCCAATGCCTTCCGGCTGTGTATGGCGGCGCCTATCCGCGATCGCGCGGGCTTGCCGATTGCGGCGCTGTGCTTCATGACGAGCCGCGATACGAGCCCCGAGAGGCGAAGTGCCATGCTCGAGGACCTATTGCAGTCCGCGAAAGCGCTGTCGCATCGCTAATCTGTGGTTGGCCGGGGCGGGTGAGCCCCATGGGCCAAAGGCTAAACAATTTTTGAAGGAGAGAAACTATGAAGCGTTATGGCGTAGAAGGGGGCAAAGGCACGGGTGGCCAACACATGCCGTTTGCACGCGCGGTCGAGGCGGACGGTTGGCTGTTCGTTTCCGGTCAGACGCCCATGCTCGACGGTGAAATCGTCAATGGCGGCATCGTCGAGCAATCGCGTCAGACGCTCGAGAATGTATTGGCCATTTTGAACGAAGCCGGGTATGGCGCGGAGCACGTCGTGCGGTGCGGCGTATGGCTCGACGATGCACGCGATTTCGCGTCCTTCAACAAGGTGTTTCGCGAATACTTTGGCGAACACCCGCCCGCGCGTGCTTGTGTTGTGTCGAGCATGGTCATCGATTGCAGGGTCGAGGTCGACTGCGTAGCGTATAAAGAGCCGAAAAAGTAGAGGTATGCGCGCGGGATAGCGTTATTCCCGGGTCAGCCCAGCGCATCTCGCACAGCGCGGCATGCTGCCAAGTCCCAAGCTGCACAGCCCACGCTCTTGAAAAACACGGGCGCTCCGGGCGCGACATGTCCCTCGATGGCTTGCGCCAGCGAGTGAACGTTCTTCCAATCGAAGCCGGCCTGGATAAGATCGCCCGCTTCGTGCCTGGCACCGAGCGGATCGTCCACGACCACGACACTGCTGTCGACGGTTTGCTTACCGATTTCGGCTGCGTCCGGCGTAAACGCACCCACCCCAATGACGAGTCGGCCCTGCCGCGCCGGTTGTTCGTAAACAGGGGTTTTGCTTGTCGTGGCGGTGATGACCACGTCCACGGAATCGGGAATGCTGCCGGCGAGCGCGCTCAGATTGGGCGCAATGCGTTGTTGTCGCTGGACGAAGCTTTGAGTAGCGACATCTGACCTGCCTTTGACGAGAAGCTTAGCTTTGGGGAAGAGCGTAGAGAGCGCTTCGATATGATTTGCCGCTTGCGTGCCCGTGCCGATGAGGAGGATCTCTTGCGCAGGCGTGGCGCTCAGCGTCATTATGCCGAGTGCCGTAACCGCCGCGGTGCGGCGACCCGTCACGGTCGGGCCGTCCAGCAAGAAGAGCATTTCACCTGTATGCGAGTCGCAAGCGATGACCTGACCGTGAATGGTCGGCAATTGGCGGCTGCTGTTGCTCGGGCATACGGTGACGAGTTTATGAATCGCGAGATCGCCGGCGCTCGAGGGCATCGACAGCATGACGCCGCCTTCTTGCATCGGAATGACCAGGCGTTCGGGGCTTACGATGCGGCCCGCACCGTATTCGACGACGGCTTCGCGCAATGCTTGCACCAGCGAAGGGTAGTGCAGCAGTGCAGCGGTTGCCTGCGCATCGAAGGTGTTTGGCTTGGAAGCGGTCATAGGATTGCACGAGATGAAGGACTGACTCCGGTGGACGACGGTCGCAGGCCGGTCCACGATAGATAGGTATTTGGATCGAAGATACACCATGCTACGACATCGTAGTGGCGACGCATCTTGTCGCCCGTCGACCGACAGGCGCGCGACGGTCCTCTAGTTGAGTAACCTTTCATGCAACTAATCGCGGGAGCGAGGAAAAATGATGAGCGAAAAGATAACGGTCCGACGTGTCCGCGCGAAAGAGGCGATGGCCTGCGTGGACGCATTGGCCGACGTGCTGATCGACTGCGTTGAAGGCGGTGCATCGGTGAGCTTTATGTTGCCGATATCGAGAAGCACGGCAGTGGAATTTTGGCGACGTATTGCCGATGCCGTCGCGCGCAACGAGCGAATACTGCTCGTTGCCGAGAACGAGGCGGGACGTATCGTCGGTACAGTGCAACTCGTTATCGATCAGCCTGAAAACCAGCCGCATCGCGCCGATGTGGCAAAGATGCTGGTCTGCCGTGAAGCCAGACGCCAAGGTGTTGCCAGGCGCCTGATGGCTGCAGTCGATGACGCGGCGCACGAGGCGGGTAAATCGGTCCTTGTGCTCGATACGGTGACGGATGGCGATGCCGAAAGACTTTATGAGCGGGCGGGATGGCAACGTGTAGGGGTGATACCTAACTACGCGTTGATGCCTGATGGTGCGTTCTGCGGGACTACATTGTTTCACAAGCAGCTGCGGCACTCTTCGTGATTAGGTGCCCATAAAATGGTCCACGACGCCTTCGTACGATGCCCGTATGGACGTCGCCAAAGAAAAAAAGCATAGGAGTATTCGCGTTTTTAGTGCGGCCGGCGTGACAGAGCCCTTCGTATCATGGCATAGTGCGTCGAACTCATATTTTAGGGAGAAAGTTATGCCGACCTTGGAATCCATCCAAATGAAGATAAAGCGTCTTCAGGATCAGGCTGAAGCCATTGCTGCAACGCGGGCTTCGGCAACGCTTGACCGCATCGTCGAACTTATGGAAAAAGGCGGAGTTACCGCCGCGGATATCGAGGCCTACATCGGTTCCAAGAAACGCGGCGCAAAGCGCGGTAAGACGGCGTCTGCTCAATCTGTAGCGTCTGTAGCGGGCACGGCTAAATACCAAGATCCAAAAACCGGTGCAACTTGGTCGGGACGCGGCCGCGCCCCGGCGTGGATTGCGCATGCTAAGAATCGTGCTCGGTTCCTCATCCAGGGAGACGCTCCCAGTTCGCCGGCGCCTGCCGAGAACGAAGCGAAGAATGGGGTGAAGCGGCGCGGCAATTACGTTCGAGGGCAACAGCCGGCGAAGTATCGCAATCCGAAAACGGGGGCGACTTGGTCCGGACGGGGGCGTGCGCCGGCTTGGTTGGGGAGTGCCAAGAGCCGCGCGAAGTTTTTGATCGATGGTGCATCGGAAAGCTCGCAGGCGTAAACGAGGCGTAAACGGCGCAACCGGACCGGAGCGTTACTTCTATTCGCCGTGATGGTGATGCGCGTGGTCATGGGTGCTCTGGTGCCCGTGCGCGCCCTGCTCATGCTCACCGCTTTCCATCATCCGCATCATGTCAGGTCCACCGGTTCTAAAGAACACGATCGTCAAAACCGCGAATGCAGCGCCAAAGACTATGTTTAGGACCGTCGTGTAGTTGAAGGTGATCGCCGCGTCCACGGCTGCCGTGTGCCGTTCCTGCGGAACCCAGCCCAGCGCCTGGAACAGGCCTTCGACCAGCAACGCAGCGGCGACCATCGAAAGGTAGAAGGTGCCCGCCAAAAATGCCGTCATCTTTCGGCCATAGTATTTCCGGTAGATATTGAGAATCGGAAGGATGATGAGATCGCCAAAGATGAAAGAGGCGACGCCGCCGAAACTGATCCCGCTATTCCACAGCACTGCCGCGAGCGGCACGTTTCCTATGGAACAGGTAAACGACGCAACGGCAATCAGCGGTCCGATAAACGCACCCCAAATTATGGCGGCCGTTGGATGGCTTACGAGAAAAAACGTTTGCCAGAAGCTATCGGGCACCCACGCGCCCAAGGCTCCTGCGATGAGTAAGCCGGCGCTGATATCACGCCACAGCATCGCCCAGTTCATCACGTAGCTATGGCTGATGGCTATCCATCCCTTTCCTGACGCAAGGCGTTCTTTCCAGGTCCCTTGCTGTTCGCTCATCGACATGGCCGCGTGATCTTCCATGCTGCCGGCGATACCTTTTTCCGCCTGCCCGATAGCGGCGCTTTTGAGCGAGTCCGAGAGAAAGAGCCGGAAGAGGGCCACCAGGACGGCAATCATGATAGGGCCGCCTATTAACTCGGCGACAGCGAACTGCCACGAAATCAGGACCCACATCAGGACGCCGAGTTCAAGCACGAGATTGGTCGCGGCGAACTGGAATGCCATCGCGGCCGTGAAGTCGCCGCCCTTTCGGATAATGGAGCGGGCCATCGCGACGGCGGCATAAGAGCACGAGGACGAAGCCGCACCAAGCAGGGCGGCGGCTGTCAGCGATTTTGGCGATGCGTCGGGGAGAAGCCTCGACATCTCCGACTTGGAGACCACAACCTCGATCACGGCCGAGAATAGGAAGCCGAGGCTCAGCCCCCAGAAGATCTGCCAGAGCATCGTGAATGCCATCCACAATGCGTGACCGAGCGCGGTGACAATCTGCATCGCAGTCTCTTGTGTGGAAACGCCTAGATCACGAGAGCAAAGGCCGGACCCGCGTAACATGATGCGCGGCCAGTGTTGCCCCGCAACATTTATTTAGTCTGACGGATGAGTGCGATACGATACGGCACGCAAGGGGTGCCGGACCGTCGGCCCGCACGCGATGAGTTCGTCCGTGCATATCGATTCACGACTTAGCGATCTTGACTTTTCCAATCATGCCCAGCACTGTCGCGCTCCTCGGCATCGCGCTTATGTCTTGCCTGATGAGCGTGGCGGTCCTTGCCTCGCTGCTGCGTGCAGGCGTGCGCGGCGTACCGCGCTGGTGTGCCGCTTACTGTTTTTTCACGGTCGGCATTGCGTTGACGCTTGCGAATACACACGTGCCGCAATGGCTCGGTACGGCTGTCGCGCATACGATGTTCGTGGCCGGCAGCTTCGTCGTTCTACAAGGCACCCGCGCCTTCTTTGGAAGACCGCTTGCGTCTGTCGTCGAATACTTGGCAGCCGTTGCCGTCTTCGTCGCAATGCTTTACGTGATGTACGGCAACGCCGATCTCGATATGCGCATTGCGGTCACCTCCGCGTATTTCGCTTACATACGCTTCGCAATCGCATGGACGGCACTGCGATATCGAGCGCCGCAGCGTCCGAAGTACAACTACTACTTTCTCGCGATTGCCGCGTTTGCCGGGGGGCTGGTTCACGTGGCACGCTCGCTCACCTATGGTTTAGGCTTCGATCACGAGCGGGCCTTTCTCGATCCGTCGCCGCTGAACGTCGCTTTCTTAGGGCTCGGTATCCTAAGTCTTCCGTTCATGTCGATCGCCATGGTCATGCTCGCACACGACCGATTGGCCGAACGTATGGAGCGGCTTGCGACGATCGATGAATTGACCGGCACGCTCGTTCGGCGCGCTTTTATAGAGCGCGCGGAAGGAGCCCTTGCGGCCGCATGGGCTAGTGGAACGCCGCTTGCATTCGCGATACTCGATATCGACAACTTCAAAGCTATCAATGATCGTTATGGTCACGCAGCGGGCGATTGCGCGTTGAGGTATTTCGGGGCGACGGTGTCGCGCCTGCTGCGCCCCGGCGATCAATTCGGTCGTCTCGGTGGCGAGGAGTTTGCGGTCTTGTTCCCGAAGACCAGCGTGGCGGAGGCGTTGCGACTCACCAACGTTTTGCGTGCGGCCATTGCGGCAAGCCCGTGCGAGCAGACGCCTTGCACGTTCAGCGCGGGGGTGGAGGAGTTCCGGGCCGGGGACACGCTCGCTCGCGTCATGGTGCGAGCCGATGCCGCGCTGTATACGGCGAAGGCCTTGGGGCGTAATTGCGTTGTCATGGCATCGTCCGGCGGCGAGCCGGATGAGCGCATTGAACAACCATATTGAGCTGGATTTTCCAGAACCGCCCACGTAATGTCGGGCGCGGGCGCGCAGCGATCCGGTAAAGCGAAGGGCCCTACCCAGGGAAAAGGCAGGGCCCGTCTACTGCAACTTCGAGGTGAGTTGAATCTACTGCTGGAGTTCCGTCTACTTCCAGGGGTGCTGCTACCGCAACTGCTAGGTGCTGCTATTCCGAGGTGACGTGCTGCTGGTACTACCGGTGTTGCCAACTACGGTACTGCCCATTAGGTACTCGTTACTGCTAGATGATTCGAACTGCAAGGTACTTCGAACCGCAAGGGTGCTTCGAACTGCAAGGTGCTTCGAACTGCAAGGTGCTTCGAACTGCAAGGTGCTTCGAACTGCAAGGTGCTTCGAACTGCAAGGTACTTCGAACTGCAAGGTGCTTCGAACTGCAAGGTGCTTCGAACCGCAAGATGCTTCGAACCGCAAGATGCTTCGAACTGCTAGATGCTTCGTATTGCTAAGTACTGCGGATTGCCATGTACCGCGAACCGCTAAGTACTACCCACTGCTACAGCGCTGTGCCCAAACCCCGGTGTTGAGCCTTACCAGCGATAACCCCGATTGCTACGTGCAACTGCAAAACCGCTGTCTAGCTACTGCTACAACCGTCTAGCGCCACGTCGCATCGCGAGGGCTTCGTGGATGGAGCCAATGTCTCGCTCCATGGAAAGCAGTGTAGTGCCGCCGGCCGCAGCACAATTGGACGAAAGGAGCGCGTTTTCCCGTCCAATTCGACAGATGACCCTCCGCCAGGAATTCCGACGCGAGTACGCACCTGGTCAATCGAAGGCCCATCGGCGGGGCGCTGAGAAAGTGGGAAATGAAAGCTCGAACGGCCGTTTACCGACGCACGGCCTCGGTGCCGCCGCCTTCGGCATCGGGAAAACGCGCGCGCCCTTGTGTCAAATCGCGCAGCATGTCGCGTGCGGCATCGCGCATCGTCGCGGGCATTCGAAGCAAGAGGCACACCGACAGGCCATAGCCGCTTTCCACGAGTTCAACGCCGCTTTGCTCCATCCATCGCCGCACGCGCGCTTCTTCGGGATAGCCGATTTCGACGGCGAGTTCGACTTGTGCGATTCGCTCGATACGCTGGGCCTGTCCAAGCGCGCTCGCGATGGCGTCCGTATAAGCGCGTACGAGGCCGCCGGCGCCGAGCTTCACACCGCCGTAGTAGCGCACCACCGCCGCGAGCACGCCATCGAGATCGTGATGGCGTAACACTTCGAGGATCGGGCGGCCTGCCGTTCCCGACGGTTCGCCGTCGTCGGACATACCCGATTGCCCGCCGGCCAGCAGTGCCCAGCAGACATGCGTTGCACCCGGATACGTTTCGCGCAGACGGCGCAACTCGATCATGGCCGCGTCGCGGTCGGCGACGGGGATCGCATGGCCAATGAAGCGGCTCTTGCGAATCTCGAGTTCGGCCGTCACAGAGGCGGCAAGCGTGAACGTGGGCAAGACGCAGTTATCCTCGGATTATCGCGAGCGTGGGTGAGAGAAACGACAGACGGCACACTATCACTTGCCGACGCACGAGGCGAGAGCGGCGAAGTTCGCGCCTAGGCACGCAAGCGGATTGACCGCACCGGCTAGTTTAGCAACGGCAGTCTTGCCCCAATCCAATCCCACCGCGTGGGAGGCATGCCGATTCGATGCTCGAAATTGTTCTGTTGAGATGCGTCATAGTAGGTCACGTAGTCGGGGTCTGGGGAGCAATGGAAAGGGAAATCAGTTAAGCCTGGCGAACTCGCCTGACGTAGAGTTCGGGGGGGGATGACCTATCGAGGCCGCGCTATGTCCCTTCTGGCTGATGAGCGAGAGTTCGGGGCACGGTTGGGCGGGAAACCGAAAGCGGCTCTGCTAGATCTACGACTTTCAGTGGTACATGGCAGGGAAATTCGAGCGCGATGTGACGCCGAGAACGAGTGTGCTGTGGGCGGCTTCGACGACGCGATGATCGAAGGGCAGTTCACGACCCGGAGCCGTCATTTGGGTTCCTACAAAACAGACGCTCGTGAGCGTCCTGTACCATCCAAGGTCGATTTTCGGATAGGGTTGGCATCCGTCTTCGGAGCGATCGACGCGACCGAAGCGCCCAGCTCAAATGAGTCTTCGGCGAGCGGAACTGCAAGTCCATCGCGAAGCCCTGGCACCAATACGGTCCGTTTCAAAACGGTTACTCAACACCGTTCGATCTGAGCGACGACAACGATGGAGACCGCCGTGAGATTTATGGCCGTGATCACCACCCTTTTTGCCTTGGTTGCCGTGCCTGCCCTCGCCGCCGATGTCGGTTTCGAGGAGGTCAAGATAGCGAATGGCGCGGAGCCGCCGCTAACGGCCGGGATCTGGTATCCAACTAACGCGCAGGCGACACCGCACTCCTTGGGCAATTTCACTCAGACTGTGGCGCCGGGCGCTCCGATCGCTGGCCATCGCCTGCCGCTGGTGGTGATGTCGCATGGCGGCGGCGGTTGGTACGGCAGCCATTACGACACGGCTCTCGCCTTGGCTCACGCGGGCTTCGTGGCGGCGGCAGTCAGTCACGCTGGCGACACTTTCGATAACCAGACCGGGGTCTTGCAACTGTGGCGCCGTCCCGCCCAGCTTCACCGACTGGTGGACTACATGTTCGATGAGTGGCGTTCGCACGGGCGGCTTGATGCGGCCCGCATCGGCGCGTTCGGCTTTTCCAACGGCGGCTTCACCGTGCTCGTGGCCGCAGGCGGGATTCCGGACCTTTCGCAGATCACTCCGTATTGCGAGGCCCACCCGGAGCATGACCTGTGCGAGGCCCTGAAGCGTGCCGGCGTCGATCCCCATTTCGGCGCGGATGTTCCCGCTAGTGCTTGGGTCCACGATCCGCGCATCATGGCCGTAGTCATCGCCGCGCCCGCGTTCGGCTTCACCTTCGGCCGTGCAGGGCTAAGTAGCGTGAGAGCCCCGATCCAAATCTGGCGTGCAGCCGACGATCGTCATCAGCCGCATCCCTACTACGACGAGGCCGTACGCGCCGACCTGCCCCGAACGCTCGAATATCACGTGGTCGCCAACGCAGGCCACTACGACTTCCTACCACCCTGCGATGCGCGTCTGTCCCGGAAGACGCCGGAAGTCTGCAATAGCCTGCCAGGCTTCGACCGCGCAGCGTTCCATGAACAATTCAACGCCGATGTGGTGCAGTTTTTCCAGGCAATGCTGCGATAGGAAACGTCTCGTCCTTCGTGCGCTGGCACCGCGAGGCATGAGGCTATTGACCGTCGCCTTTCTAGAACCACGGGCGAGCGGCCCTTCATGTCGGGGATCGGTCCGATGTAGCTGCGGCGAACCGCCGCGATGCAGCACAGCTCGCGTCCGGCAGCACCCGACCCGCTGGCGCCGTTCGACGAAGCGTGACATCTTCGGCGGCTTTCAGGGCGTAGCGGCCGTCGCTTTCTTCGAGCCCGTTGCTAATCAGACCAGCACGCCACCGCCGTCCACAATCATGGTCTGTCCCGTAGCATAGCGATTGGTCATCAAATAGACGTACGTTTGCGCGAGGTCCTCCGCCTCGCCGACACGACCGACTGGCAAGGCCGCGCCGCTCGCGGAGTAGAGCGCTTCGCGCTCGAATTCCGGCAAGTTATCCCACAGCGGCGTGCGCACCAAACCGGGGCTCACAAGGTTAACGCGAATGGGCGCCAACTCCACCGCGAGTGCCCGTGTGAGACCTTCCATCGCGCTGCAGACGCTGGCCAGCGCCACCCAACCGTTTTGTGGCCGCAAGCTCGCAACACCGCTGGTCAACACCACGGAGCCGCCGGGACGGAGATGCGGCGCCGCATGTTTGACGGCGGCAATTGCGCCGAATACTCGCACTTCGAAAAACTGACGGACCGTAGCGAGGTCCATGTCGGCGAGCGCCCCGGTTCGCAACGCATCCCCCGCGCTGTAGACCAGATGGTCGAAAGCGCCGACTTGCCCGAACAGCGCGCGCACGGCGGACTCGTTACTCAGATCGACCGTGTATCCCTTGACCCGGTCGCCGAGTCTCGCGACAGCTTCGGCGACTCGCTCACTGCGCGATGAAACAACGCTCACTGAGGCGCCGGCTGCCAGCGCGGCCTGAGCAGTGGCAAGGCCGATTCCCGAGGTGCCGCCCAGCAGGACGACGTGTTGATGCTGAAGGTTTGTGCTTGCAATGGTCATGGTGAGTCCTCGCTGTGGATTGTGAGTGAAGCCATGACCCGAGTATTATTCTTTAGCCTGACTTGATAAACGCAGTATTTCTTCGAACACTCATTAATAGAGCTTGCGAATGGATCGATTCAGCAGCATGGCGATATTTGCACGCGTGGTCGAGCGCGGCAGCTTTACCGCCGCGGCCGAAGGCAGCGGTATGACGCCCACGATGGTCGGCAACCATATCCGCGAGTTGGAGCGACGCCTCGCAGGCCGGCTGCTGAATCGCACGACGCGGCGTCAAAGCCTGACCGAACTCGGAAAGCGCTATCACTCGCGATGCCTTGAAATTCTTGCGTTGGTGGACTCCGCCGAGCTGGACGCGCGAGAAATGCAGAGCAAGCCGCGTGGCCGGTTGCGGGTGAGTTGCCCGATTATCTATGGCACGCGTGTGCTCGTCCCGGCGCTTGCCGCGTACCTCGACCGCTACCCCGAGGTTCAGGTCGAGCTGTCACTTAGCGATCGTTTCGTCGATCTGGCGGAGGAAGGTTTCGACGCCGCCATCCGCGCCGGGGTTCTGCCGGACTCGGGCTTGATTGCGCGGCCGTTGACCCATTCGCCGCGTATCGCCTGCGCATCACCGGCCTATCTGGCGCGCCACGGCCAGCCGCAGGTGCCCGCCGATCTGGCGCAGCACAACTGCCTGGCTTTCATAGTCGCGACTGGACCCGAACGTGAATGGCGTTTTCCACGTCCCGGCGGCAATGGCGTGGAGTGCATCGCGGTGCGTGGCCGTCTCGATGTCAATGGCGGCCTCGCGCTTCGCGAAGCCGCGCTCGCGGGACTAGGGGTGATTTTTCAACCTCAGGTAATGCTGCAGGAAGATCTGGATGCGGGTCGGCTCGTTCGTCTTTTTCCCGACTGGCCGGCGCAGACCTGGCCCATCCATGCGGTGCATTTGCCCGATGCGCGCATGCCACCAAAGCTGGCGAGTTTTATCGCCTTCCTCCAGGAAACGTTGGGGCACGACGGCGAACCGTGGACTGGCCATGTTATGGGAAAGCGGCCTGTAGCTACTCAGTAGCGAGTTCTGTGACGGCCTGGATAGCGGGTCTGGTCGATCACAAGCCCAACACTTTCGGCTCGCGAAGGTCCGCTGCTTGAGGCGGAGCAGCCGCTCGAATGACCGTGTAGCGGCGACGGCGGACGGCCGCAACTGGCCGAATTGTGCCTTCCGGCAACCCCTAGTGTGCAAGCCCCGTTGCAAAATGGCGTTGACTAATTTGGCGCTATGCAACGTTTGGCTGGCGAGCGAGGGTTCGGTACACGGTTGGGCCGGAAACCGAAAACAGCTCGGCCAGGGGTTTGGGGAGCAAGGGAACAGGGAAGTCAGTTAAGCCCGGCATCGGCCCCCCGCACGCCGAGACGTTCGCTATTTCGGACGCTCTTCGGTTGCGGCACTAGGGCCGGGCCGATGCTCAGATCGTCGAAATTCCCGCAATCGAGGCCAGACAAGGCCGGACAAGGCTGTACCCACGCGCGGGCAACTTATCCCCAGATTATGTTGGCAAGGCTGTGAATAACTTGCTCATAGACAATGTAAGTACTTGATGCAAAAGAGCGTCGCACTCGAGTTCGCGTTTGTGGCACGCCTGGCTACAGATGGCCACCCGTCGCGACGAAGTCCTTGACGAAAGCGGCCTCGTTGCCCGACGAAGCCTATCGTTTGCCGGCCGAAGCCCGTTCGCTACGACAAAAGGCGGAACCCGGCCCGCGGGTTACGCTTATCGTTCGCCGGAACTGAAACGGGCGATAGCGGCTTCCTTCAACAAGATTCCCGTCCCATGCTCGGCCCGACAATGGCATCATATGCGCCTGCGTTTGTCTGCCACGCCCCTTTCATCTGCTTTTATCTGTTTTGCCCCGAATATGTCCGATCTGATCGTCCATGGCGGCCTCCCGCTTCGCGGAGAGATCACACCTTCCGCCAACAAGAACGCCGTTTTGCCTATCCTCTGCGCCACGTTGCTGACCGACCAGCCGCTTCGGCTCATCGGCGTGCCGGAAATCACCGACGTCAAGAAGATCCTCGATATCTTCCGCGCGCTCGGCAGCGACGTATCGATGGATTTTTCCACGGGCGTCCTCGAACTGCATCACCACGCCACGACGTTCGACCCGATCAAGCATCGTCTACCCGAGGAAATGCGCTCGTCGATCATGCTCGTGCCGCCGCTGCTTGCGCGTTTCGGCGTTGCGCGGCTCGAAAACGACGTGAAAGGCTGCACGTTGGGCGTACGCGAGATCGATCCGCACGTCGAGGTGTTCGAGCGTTTCGGCGCGAAGGTGGAGCGCACCCCCGATTCCCTGATCGTCCGTGCGCAAACCCGCATGGCCGCCAACGATCATTGGCTCGATTACGCATCGGTCACCACGACGGAAAACTTCGTCTTATGCGCGGCCAGCGCATCGGGCAAGTCGACGCTCGTCAATGCCGCGTCCGAGCCGCACGTCCAAGAGTTTTGCCGCTTTATCGCGATGCTGGGCGTGCCGATCGAAGGCATCGGCACCTCCCGCCTCACGATCGAGGGCGGGCACCGCCTCGGCGGCGGGGAATTCCGTTTTAGCGAAGACTTTCATGAAATCGCGACGTTTTTAGCGCTCGGCGCGATAACGGGTGGCGATATCGTCGTCAAGAACAGCGCCCCGGAGCAGTTTCCGCTGATCGATCGAACGTTCGCGAAATTCGGCATCGACCTCGTTCACCGCGACGGCTGGTCCCGTGCGTTGCGCGACGGCCCACTGCGTGTACGCCGCCCTTTCACGCCGAACATCTTGACGAAAGTGGAGGCGGCGCCGTGGCCGTATCTGCCCGTCGACTTGCTGCCGATCTTTATCGCACTCGGCGTGCGCGCAGAAGGCAGCGCGATGTTCTGGAACAAGGTCTACGACGGAGCCATGGGATGGTCGGTCGAACTGTCGAAGTTCGGCGCACACGTGTTCCTGTCGGATCCACACCGGCTAATCACGTTCGGCGGCATCCCGCTCAGTCCCGCGAAGGTCGAAAGCCCTTACATTATTCGCGTTGCCATTGCACTGCTGATGGTGGCCTCGAGCATCGAAGGACGCTCCATCATCACGAATGCGCTCCCTATCCGGCGTGCTCATCCGCACTTCGTCGAAAATCTGCGTTCGGTGGGCGCGAATGTCGAATGGACGAAAGGCGATTGAACGGCGCAGCGGCGAAACGACTGAACGGCTAAACGAGTGAACGATTAAGCGTTCGGCCGCGGATCGCCGTGAAATAGAGCGCATGCCCCGGCATGCGCCCCATCGCTTACACACCGATAGGCCGCAGACACGCCCATGGGCTATGCGTGGGCTTTTATCGATCGGCTCGCACCGATACGGCAGCTACTGCTGCACCCCTTTCTTCTTGGCGAGATCCTGCGCCATCTGATAGTGGTGCTCGACCGTGGGTAAGCCCTTTTGCGCGAGCTTTTTCAGATCGGCGTTTTGCCCGTCGGAAATCTCTTTCTTGAATGCCGCGATGGCGTCTTCGTGGCCCTTGAGCCCGAGCTTCGCGATGTAGGCGTCGTCGAACTCCTTGCCCTTGAGCGGTTTCAACGAATCGACGAGGTTTGTGTCGGAGTTGTCCTTCGGCACTTCCACGCCGTGCGGCGCGGCAGCTTTCAACTGGACCGTCATCTTCGTGTGGTCGAGCATCATGCGATGTGCGAACGACTTGACGTCCTTGTCCTTCGTGTTCTTCTGGGCAAGCTTGGCCGCGTCGATTTCGGTCGACGAGGACATCGAGGCCGCCTGCACGAAATCGCGATCGGGGTCGGGAAGCGGGTTGGCGGCCGTGGTCGATGCAGCTTGTGTTTGGGCTTCGGCGATGCCGATGCCGCTGATGGGCAGCAGCAGGGCGCAGCAGGTCAAAGCAAGAACGGTTCGCTTCATTGCGGCTCCTTATAGCGCGAGATAGCACGACGTTGACGGGAACGATGCGCCGGCGTCGTCGCCGGCAGAATCGCCTTCCGTGCGCTGCAAGCCACGTACCCGCATGACGAGAGGTCCAAGGTGGGCGTGCGCTTTGCTTCTCCGTCAGGCGTTACCAGACCTACGCGACATCGGCCTATTCGGTGCCGCGCCCTCGATATGGAGACGATGCCGCTCACGCTCGATTGGCCGACTGTTATCCTGCGCCTCGCTTGCACGCTTGCCGCAGGTGCCGCGTTCGGCGTCAATCGCAGTGAATCGGGCAAGGCCGCGGGCCTGCGCACGACGATCCTCGTCTGTCTCGCCGCTTGCCTTGCGATGTTGCAAGCCAATGCGCTGCTCGATCAAACCGGCAAGGCTAAAGATAGTTTTGTCACGCTCGACTTGATGCGGCTGCCGCTCGGCATCCTGACCGGGATGGGCTTTATCGGCGCGGGTGCCGTCTTGCGCAAGGACGGGCTCGTCATCGGCGTCACGACGGCGGCAATGCTCTGGTTCGTCACCGTCATCGGACTCTGTTTCGGCGGCGGGCAGTATCGCTTGGGCGTGGCCGGCACCGTGCTCGGCTTGTCGGTGCTATGGGGATTAGGCTTGCTCGAGCATAAGTTGGAACGACGCAAAGCCGCATGGCTGACGCTTCGCTATGCGATCGATGCCGATTGCCCGCAGCGATTGATCGCGCAACTGTCGAAGCTCGGGTGTGCGCTGGAGCCGCGCGACGACTGCGTCGACGAACGCGAAGGGACGTGCACGTCACGCTACCTGGTGCACTGGAAGGAAGCGTTCGACGTGCATGAGATGGCGCCATCGCTCGCTACGATCGGCCGCGCGAGCGGCGCGACATCGGTACAGTGGTCGATGGTCGATTAACATGCCCGCGCGCCCGCGCGCGGTATAACCATTGCAACGCGCGCGAATCGGATTATTTCAGACTTCTGACGAGTCAAGGCGCGCGGATTGGCGGCAGCGAAGGGTTCTCGGGTTGCGTGTAGCGGCGCTCCACGGCGGCGCGAATGCGAGCTCGGCTTGCGCTGGGGTCCAGCGCGTTTGCCTGTTCGATGGCGCGTGCTTCGCCAGCCAGTTCTTCGTCGCCGATGACTTCGCCGAACCATCGCGAATAATCGCCGCGCTTCAAATGGGGCTTCGATATCACCTTCGTAGTACCAACGATCGCCGTTGTCGATTTTGGCGGCGATCTTGAGCGGCACGCCGGCGCGCTCGGCGATCGCGATCGCAAGATCGGGCCGTTTCGGCGGTGCAATGCGGCCTAGGAATGCGAGATAGTTGCCCGGCTGCGCATGAAACGTCAGCGTCCCCGCCGGCATGCCGTGCTCTAGGGGGGCCGTGTCGTGTGCAATCGACTCATCGGCGAGTACCCCCGTCGATTCATGGCTAGGCGGCGGAACGCGAACAGCGTTCCGCCGGCCTGTGCGTGCCTATATGCGACCTAGTACGACGAGAATGACAACGATGATGACGATGAGTCCGAGCGTTCCGGTTGGCGCATAACCCCAGCCGCGGCTGTGAGGCCAGGCCGGGAACGCGCCGATCAGCAGAAGAATGAGGATGACTAGCAAGATCGTGCCTAACATAGCGCCCTCGCTGGAAGTGGATAAAGACGCGCGGCGCGAGCCGCATATGTTTGGGGGCGCAACTTGTATGCCGCAAGGGGACGTCTCGCCGCAAACGCACCGGGCGCCGTGCGTTTCGTCGTTTTGAGTCGATCTCGGGATAGCCGTGGCTTCGTCGACATTACAAAACGTAATGGCCGTGGCGCCATGCCGAATCGTCGGCCACATTGGCGACACTCGTTGGCCGAATCGGTTTTGCACGCGAAGCGAGTCAAAGTAGATCTAATCGGCCAACTCCAAATCCTCGATCACCGCCGCCAAGAACCGAGCCGCTTCTCCCCCGGTGACGACGCGGTGATCGAACGTCAAGCTGAGCGGCAAGACGGCATGAACAACGGGCTTACCGTCCTTTGCGACTACCGCGTCGTGCATGCGCCCCGCGCCGAGAATGGCGACCGTCGGCGGCACCACGATCGGCGCCGCATATTTCCCTGCGATCATCCCAAAGTTCGACAGCGTGATCGTATTGCCGCGCATTTCCTCGGGCGGGATCTTGCGCGCGCGCACGTCCGCGCGCATCCGATCGAGCCCCGCACGTAAATCGGCCGCGTCGCGATGCGCGACATCGCGCAGCACGGGGACGAACAGCCCGTCGGGCAAGTCGACTGCAATACCCACGTCGATCTTTGCGAGTACGCGTCGGCGCCCGCTGCGCCCGTCGAACCACGCATTGAGTCCCGGCTGCACGCGACATCCCGCCACGAGTGCACGGATCAAGCGGATCGTCACATCGGTGGGGGGCTGCCACGCGCCGATGTCCGCATCGTCGATGACCGTTGCCGCGGCCACCTCGCTCTGCGCCTGCGCCATGTTCTGCGCCATCGCGCGGCGCACCCCCCGCAGCGCTTCGGGCGGGCCGAGCTCCGCCAAGAGTCTCGCCGTGCGTTCGATATCGCTCGAGGTGACGATGCCGTCCGGCCCCGTCGGCATCACCATCGTCAAATCGATATCGAGCTTGCGGGCGAGCGCACGCACGGCCGGCGTGGCCTTGACGGCCGTCGTTCCTACGCTAAGCCCCCCGCCGGGGGCGGAAACAATAGCCGACGGCGCCGCTTCACGGACGACCTGTTCGCTCGTTTCCATACGGCCGACGACAGTACCCTTATCGCCTTGTCCGCCTTCGCCTTCGAAGCCTACGAGCGCGGCGCCCAGGTGCACGATGTCGCCCTTGCTGCCGTAAAGCTTGGCGACGCGTCCCGCTTGCGGCGAAGGAATATCGACGATGGCTTTTGCGGTTTCGACGGATACGAGCGGCTGGTCGGCTTGCACTTCATCGCCGGCCTTCACGTGCCATTCCACAATTTCTGCTTCTTGCAGGCCTTCACCGAGATCGGGCAGCTTGAAGATATTCATGTCGATGCCTCGAGCGTTTTTTTCACGGCGCTAACGATGCGCGCGACGCTCGGCATGTAGTGTCCCTCTAGCCTGGAGAGTGGGACGACGACGTCATAACCGGTCACGCGCTCGATCGGCGCGAGTAACGAATAAAGTCCGCGCTCGGCAATCGCGGCCGCGATCTCCGCGCCGAGGCCGCACGTGCGCGGCGCCTCATGCACGATCACGCAGCGGCCGGTCTTCGCGACGGACGCCAGGATGGTTTCGATGTCGAGCGGTTTTAGCGTGGCTACGTCGATGACTTCGGCCGAGATTCCCGCTTCGGCCAATCGATCGGCGCTTCTCAGGACTTCCTGTAGCATCGCGCCCCAGGCAACGAGCGTGACGTCGGTGCCTTCGCGCAACGTGAAGCAGGTGTCGAGCGGCAACGCTTCGCCGCTATCCTCGACGCTCTGCTTGAACAAGCGATAGAGCCGCGTAGGCTCGAGAAAAATCACCGGGTCGGGGTCGCGAATGGCCGCCAGCAGCAAGCCGTAGGCGCGCGCCGGCGACGATGGCATGACGACGCGCAGCCCAGGAATGTGCGCGAACAGCGCTTCCGGGCTTTCCGAATGATGCTCGGGTGCGTGAATGCCCGCGCCGCACGGCGATCGAATCACGAGTGGGCAACTCAAGCGACCCCGCGTGCGATGACGCAGACGCGCCGCATGGTTGAGCACCTGGTCGACAATCGGATAGATGAAACCCGTGAACTGGATTTCCGCCACGGGACGCAGGCCCATCGCCGCCATGCCGATCGCCGTGCCCGCAATGGCAGTTTCAGCCAGCGGCGTGTCCACGACGCGCTGCGCGCCGAAGCGCGCTTGCAAACCGAGCGTCGCGCGGAACACGCCACCGTTCGTGCCGATGTCTTCGCCCAGCAGGAGGACGGACGGATCGTGCTCGAGCGCATGAGCGAGCGCTAGGTTGACGGCCTCGACGAGTGCGATGTCAGCCATGCCCGTTCTCCGCTCGCTCCGAGAATCGTTGCGCGGTCGCCAATTGTTCATCCAATGCATGCGGCATCGACGCATAGAGATGATCGAACATGGCGGACACGTCAGGCGGGGCGACAGCGAAATACGCCTGCACGGCGGTCTCGACGGATCGTTGGCAGTCCTGAAGAAGTGCGTCCTCGCGAGGCTTGTCCCAGGCGCCGAGCGACAGCAGATATTTCCGCAAGCGCACGATAGGCTCCTGCTGCCACATCGCCGCGACGCGTTCGGGATCGCGGTAACGCGTGGCATCGTCGGCGGTCGTGTGGTCGCCAAGGCGGTAGCTCAGCGCCTCGATCAGTGTCGGGCCGCCGCCGCCGCGTGCTTTGACCAGCGCCGCTCGCACGGCTTCGTGCACTGCGATCACGTCGTTGCCGTCGACTTGCCGTCCTTCAATCCCCGCCGCTATCGCTTTTTGCGCGAGCGTTTGCGCGGCCGTTTGTTGTTCGCGGGGCACCGAGATTGCCCATTGATTGTCGTTGACGACGATAACGAGCGGCGCCTGCCAGACGCCGGCCATATTCATCGCTTCGTAGAAATCGCCCTTGGACGTGCCGCCGTCGCCGACGATGGCGACGGCCGCTCTGGCCTCGCCGCGCAACCGGAACGCGTAGGCCGCCCCCGCCGCGTGGCAAACCTGGGTGCCGATCGGCACGCAATTCGGGAAGTCGTGCGGTGCGGCGTCGAAACGGCTGCCGCGCTCGTCTCCGCCCCAATAGAGCAGGCTTTCGGTCATCGTGACGCCGCGCAGCAATTGCGCCGCGTGATCGCGATAAGAGGGAAACAGGGCGTCTTCGGGCCGCATGGCCGACGCAAGTCCCACACCGATCGCTTCCTGTCCCACGGACGAAGCGAACGTGCCGAGCTTGCCGGTGCGCTGCAGTGCAACCGCTTTTGCGTCGAACGCACGCGTGAGCACCATGGCGCGATATAACGCTTCGAGCACTCCGGCGTCCGCGGCAAAGTGCGGCAGAGGCTGCGTCGGTACGCCGTCAGGATCGAGAAACCGTGTGTACTCGATATGAAAGCTGGCGACCGTCGTCATGATCGATGTCCTCGATGAGCGCCTCGGCCGGGGCGCCGACTTGTTCTTCTCCAAACGTTAGTACGTTTGCGCCCGAAAACAAAGTCGGGTCATCGCCATGCGAACGCCGCGTCCAATACCCATTACGCCTCCGGCGCCGCCTGCACCGCGGGCGGGACGCCAAGCAACTGCAGCGCCCCGCCCGTGACGGCCGCAAACACTGGGCCTGCCACGGCGCCCCCGTAGTATGAAGAACCCGAGGGTTCGTCGATCATCACCGCGACGACGAGCCGGGGCGCATCGATCGGTGCGATGCCGACGAATAGCGAGCGGTACTTGTTTCTTGCGTATCCCTTTCCGGCATGTTTCCACGCGGTACCGGTCTTGCCGCCCACGCGGTAGCCTTCGACGCCGGCCTTGCGGCCCGTGCCACCGGAAAGCGTAGCGGCCTCGAGCATGGTGCGCAGCGTCGCAGCGGTGCGCGCGGTCACGACACGCGTGCCGGCGTCCGTTGCAGTATTCGAATCAGCATCCGATTCGGCGTGTTCATCGCGGGCGATCAGCGTGGCGGGGCGCAGCGTGCCGTCGCCCGCCAACGCCGTATAGGCTTGCGCCATTTGCAGCAGCGAGGTCGACAAGCCGTAGCCGTAGGCCATCGTCGCATGCTCGACCGTGCGCCACTTCTCCCAAGGCCTAAGCTTGCCGGCCGCGACGCCGGGGAACGGCAGCGGCGGCGCGAGGCCGATGCCGTATTGGCGGTAAGCCGTCCAAAGCGTTTCGGGCGGCAGTGTCAGCGCGATCTTGGCCAGTGCGATATTGCTCGACGTCGCGAGCGCTTGCGCCACGCTGACGGTGCCGTGATCCGAAGTGTCGTGGATGATGTGCTTGCCGATCCGATAGCGGCCCCGCTCGGTATCGATCAACGTATCGGGCCGCACGCGCCCGGCATCGAGTGCGGTCGCGATCGCGAGCGGCTTAATCGTGGAGCCGGGCTCGAACGTATCGACGAGCGCGCGGTTGCGCATCGTGTGCGCCGTCAAGGCGGCGCGTGCGTTCGGGTCGAACGACGGCGCGTTGGCGAGCGCCAGAATTTCGCCCGTTCCGGCATCGAGTACGACCACGCTGCCCGCCTGTGCCCGATGGCGCTCGAGTGCATCTTTGAGCTGCGCGAACGCGAGTTGCTGAATGCGGCGGTCGATGGTGAGACGGACCGCTTGCCCCTGGCGCGCCGGTACACGCGGGCTCAAATCGGACACGACGCGGCCCAGCCGGTCGCGGATGACTTCGCGCGCGCCCGGCTCGCCGGCAAGCAGCGCATCGGCGGCGAGTTCGACGCCTTCTTGGCCGATGTCGTCGATGTCGGTCAAGCCGACGATATGCGCGGCCGATTCTCCTTCGGGATAAAAGCGCTTCGACGATGCGGCCTGCGTGACGCCGGATAGGCGTAGGCCTGCGATACGGCTTGCCGTTTGCCTATCGACGTGGCGCTTGAGCAATACTTTGGCACGTCCGGATTCGAGGCGCTCCCGCAGGTGCTGCGGGGAAAGGGCGAGCGCTTGCGCAAGCTGTGCGACGGCCGCGCTGTCCAGGCGTTGGGGCTCTGCCCATATTTCGTACGTGGTGAGGCTGACCGCGAGCAGGGCACCGTGTCGATCGACGATAGGCCCGCGCTTCGCTTCGAGTTCGAGCAATTGCCGATGCCGCTTTTCGCCTTGCGCGACGTAAAACTCATGTTCGACGATTTGTACCCAGCCCGCTCGCACGGCAAGGCCGGCGAATGCGAGCGAGATCGCAGCCATCAGAAACGCCGAGCGTTTGACGTGCCACCGCGGCGCAAGCACGGTTCGGCTGGCAAGCGGGCCGGGGCTGGGCGAATAGCGCGGCGGACGTTTTTTGGGGTCTGCGGTCATCGAGAGGGCGTGAAGGGGTGAGCGAAGCGCGCAAGGGGTGCGGGTTCGTATTGTAATGAAAATGTAATTAACCGCGTGTGCGCGTACTGCCGATGACGCGCTGGGTTGAGCGCGGAGGCTGTGGGCCCAGAAGAGGGCGCGTATAAAACGCGGCGTAGAAAAAACAAGACCGCCGCGAATGCGGCGGTCTACCTATCGTCGGACGAATCGCGATGAATCGCGACGAATGCGGTGCCGATCCGAGCGTCAGCGATGCGATCGGCGGGCCGCGTCGATCATGCGGGCAGCGAGAAACCGGAGATTGCTTCGCTCAGCACGCCCGCCTGATCCTTCAGCGATTGCGCGGCCGCGGCGGCTTGCTCGACGAGTGCCGCGTTTTGCTGCGTCACCTTGTCCATTTCTCCGACGGCGCGATTGACTTGCTCGATGCCGGCGCTTTGCTCGCGAGACGCATGGCTGATTTCTTCGAGGATCTCATTGACGCGGCGCACCGATTGCACGATTTCGCCCATCGTCGAACCCGCGTTCGCGACCAGTGCAGCCCCTTGATCGACCGTGTTCGTCGACGATTCGATGAGCGCCTTGATTTCCTTGGCGGCGGTGGCCGAGCGTTGAGCGAGGCTGCGCACCTCCGATGCGACGACGGCGAAGCCTCGCCCCTGCTCACCCGCGCGCGCGGCTTCGACGGCCGCGTTGAGCGCGAGGATGTTCGTTTGGAAAGCGATGCCGTCGATTACGCCGATGATGTCGCCGATCTTCTGCGAGCTAGATGTGATTTCGGTCATCGTGCGCACGACATCGTCGACGACGCTGCTGCCGCGCGTGGCGATGCCGGCGGCTTGCTCGGCAAGGCGCGCAGCCTGCGAGGCGCTTTCGGCATTCATCTTCACGTTCGTCGTCATCTCGTCCATGCTCGACGCGGTTTCGACGAGCGCCGCGGCTTGCTGCTCCGTGCGTTGCGATAGATCGGTGTTGCCCGCCGCGATCTCGCCGGCGCCCACGTTGATGTTTTCCGTGCCGACGCGCACGCGCTTGACCGCATCGGCCAGCCCCGATTGCATTTGCGCGAGCGCGGCCATGAGGCTCGACTCGTCGTTGTCACGGACGGGGATATGGGCGGTGAGATCGCCGCCCGCGATGCGCTGAGCGGTGGAGACGGCCACTTCCAGGTCGCCGCCAAGCCCGCGACGAACACTGCGCAGCAGGAACATCATCGCGACTGTGGCCAGCGCGCCCAGTACGCCGATGATGCCGGCCCAGCGGACGATGTTCGAGACGAATGCCGCGTTCACGTCGTCCATGTACATGCCGGTGACGATGTCCCAATCCCAAGGGGCGAAGCGCAATCCGTACGATAGTTTCGCGACGGGCTCCTCGCTGCCCGGTTTCGACCACAGATAGTGAATGAAGCCGCCGTGCTCTTGCGCAGATGCCTTGACGATATCGATGAACAGGTGATTGCCGGCGGGATCGGTGAAGCTGGTCAAATTCTTTCCGACCAATTGCGGCTTGATCGGATGCATCAGCATGACCGCTTGCGAATCATTGATCGAGTAGTAGCCATCGGCGCTGTAGCGAAGTATTCCGATCGCTTGAAGCGCTTGCTTCTTCGCGTCGTCTTCGCTCATCTGGTGCTGCTGCGCCGCGTCGTAATAGTGCTGCGCAACGCTGGTCGCCTCCTGTACAAGCGCGACGAGGCGGTCTTTGCGATCGTCGACCATCGACGCATGGTTTTGCCACACGCCGGCGATGCCGATCAAGATGAGTCCGGTCCAGAGGACCGCGATCATTGATCCAAGCCTTCTGTTCAAAGTCATTTTCTGCATTCAGTTGCTCACGAACGGGGAATCGGCCAGCGACTTCATTATGCAAAAAGCATAGGATGAAGCCGCGCGTGCCCGGTATATCGACCCGTCGTTTCAAGCTGCGCAGAGGGGGAAACCCTGATCGAGCAGGGTAGGCGCTGTGCTGGCAGCCTTGGACCCGCGCATAGCGCGCAGATGCAGTAAGCGCTTCGCGAAAACAGCGGCGGCGCCGCGAGCGATATCGAAAACCGATGGCGGCGAGGCAATTGAACTCGTGCGGGCGACTAGCTACGTTTGCGAGGGATTTTTGTCCGGAGGCCCTTCCGGCCGTTGCGGCTCATCGTTGTGATGGCCGGGTGCCGGGCGGGTGACCGGCTCGCCCTCCGGATCACGCGTGGGGTCCGCGAGAGGGTCGGGGACCGGCGTGGTATGCATGCGATAGTCCATGGCGTATGCGTATCGATGACGGCGACGATGACGGTGACGGCACACCCGAGGCGCGTTGCGGCGGGGTTCTCTTGCACGTCGTACGTTTCTACGTTTATACGCCATCCGCCGATGCCGCGCAGGGGCTTTCGCGCACCTTCGTCACGATGAATTAATTCGATGAATCGACTATCGCCCGCGATGCAAGTCGGCGTACGTGTCGATGTCGGCGAGCACCCCCGCATCATCCACGTCGATCGCTACGATCTCGTTCGATTCGAGCAGCGCGCGCGCACCGACATCGCCGTCCAGCGACGACAGCGCATCGCGATGCATCGCGCCGAACCCGACGGGATGTCCGCGCCTGCCGCGATAGACAGGTACGACGATCGATGCGCCGCCGTCAAGCCGACGCGCGATCGCCTCGATTGTGGCCGGGGCTATCCATGGCATGTCGGCAAGCGCGATGATCCAGCCGTCGGCGTCGCGGGTGGCACGAACGCCTGCGGCGAGGCTCGCGCCCATTCCGCGCGCCGAGTCCGTGGAAAACACCACGTCGCAGCCCGTGTCGTTGAGCGCATGCGCGAGCGTTTCGTCGCCGGGCCGCACGACGGCGGTGACATGCGCAAGTGTCGTCAACAACGCGTGAGCCGCTGCGCAGGCAAGCGGCGTGCCGTCAGGCAGCGGCGCGAGCAGCTTGTTTTGCAGCCCGGCCGGATCGAAGCGCGTTCCGCGGCCGGCTGCAAGCAGCAGCGCCGTAGTGGACGAGGCATAAGTCATGTGGCGCTAGCCCGTTTCGAGAATGACAAACGCTTGGATTGTGCGGCGCGTTATCGCCACCACGCAAGGTTTTCGGAGTGCGCGTGTGGTCGCCGCCGCATTGCGATAGGCCAATGATAGGCCGAATGCGGCCTCGACTAGGCGAGCTCAAACGCGCTCTTGCTGCAACACTTTATCGAGCGTGATCGGCAGGTCGCGCACTCGCACGCCCGTCGCATGGTAGACGGCGTTCGCGATCGCCGCCGGCACACCCGTGATACCGATCTCGCCGATGCCGCGCGCGCCGAGTGAATTGAAGCGCGGATCGGGCACATTCAGCACGCTGACGTCGATCGTACCGACGTCGGCATTGACCGGCACGTGATACTCGGCCAGGTTTGCATTGACGATCCGCCCGTAGCGCGGATCGAGTTCGCTCGCTTCTTCCAATGCGGCGCCCAGACCCCATACGATACCGCCCATGAGCTGACTCTTGCCCGTCTTCTCGTTCAGCAATTGGCCGACGTCGTAGACGGCGACGACACGAGGCACGCGGATCGTACCCAACGCCGCATCGACGTGCACTTCGACGAACACTGCGCCGAACGAATGAAACGAATATCGCTCAGCTTCTTCTCCCCGCTTGGCCGTGGCGCGTGCTTCGATCGGCTGGCCGCCCGCGCGAGCGATGACGGCGGCAGCAGGATCGCGGCGGGACGGATCGGCGCGGCTCACGACCCAGCCGTCCGCCACCGTCACCTCAGCGGGCGATAGTCCGTGCAGCGGCGAGCCGTTGTCTGCACATGCCAGGTCGATGAGGCGCGCACGCGCCGCCGTCGCGGCTTCGCGCACGGCCGGCGAGACGCTTGCTACCGACTGCGATCCACCCGATACCGGGGCTTGCGGCAATGAAGAATCGCCAAGCGCAAAGCTCACGCGTTCGAGCGGGAAGCCGAGCGCATCGGCCGCCACCTGCGTCATGACGGTGTAGGTGCCGGTGCCCAGATCCTGAGTGGCCGATGCAACGACCGCGCTGCCGTCGGGCAGAATCCGCGCGAACGCCGATGCTTCGCTACGGTGCCCCGGATACGTGGCCGTGGCCATTCCCATGCCGATCAATGTCGTGCCGTTGCGCATCGATTGCGGCGCCGGCGTGCGCCTCGACCAGCCGAATCGCTCGTCGCCGACGCGATAGCATTCACGCAGTTGCTTGCTCGACCAAGGTTTGCGTTCTTGCGGATCGACTTCTGCGTAATTCTTCAAGCGCAAAGCGACCGGGTCCATCTTCAACGCGGCGGCGAGCTCGTCGAGCGCCGATTCGAGCGCGAACGAGCCCGTCGTCTCGCCGGGCGCGCGCATGAAGGTGGGGGTGCCGACGTTGAGCGGCACGAGCCGGTGAGACGTCGCGAGGTTCGGTACTTCGTAGAGCATGCGCGTGACGACAGCAGACGTTTCGGTCCAATCTTCGAACGTTGACGTGTTCGAGAACGTATCGTGACGCATGCCGGTCAGCGTACCGTCCGCTCGCGCGGCAAGCACGAGATGCTGCTCGGTGCGGGGGCGCCCCCCAACGGGGCCGAACATTTGCGGACGCGTCAGTGCGAGGCGGACGGGCCGTCCGACTGCGCGTGCCGCCATGGCGCACAGCACGACGTGCGACCACACCGAACCTTTGCAGCCGAAGCCGCCACCGACGAACGGCGAGATGACGTGTACATCGTCGGGCGGGATGCCGAGAAAGTTTGCGATGGCCCGCCTCGCGTTGCCCACGCCTTGCGTGGTGTCGTAAACGGTTAGACGCGGGCCGTCCCACATCGCCATGACGGCATGAGGCTCCATCGGATTGTGATGTTCCATCGGCGTCGTATACACCGCATCGATGCGCACGGCCCCGGTTGCCAAGCCCTGTGCGATGTTGCCGCGCTCGGTATCGGGTTTGCCGCCGATCATCGACGCGGGCGGGTGTCCGTGTGCTTTGGCCTGCGAGAAATCAAGCGTGGGCGAACTGTGTTCGTAGCCGATGCGTAGCTTCGAGGCCGCATCGACCGCACGCTCGAGCGTATCGGCGACGACGACGGCGATCGGCTCGTTGTCGTAGCGCACTTCGTCGTCTTGCAGCAGCGATAGCCGTCTTTGCGCAGGGGGCGCGACTTCGGGCCGGCCGCCGTTCGGCAGACGCGGCGCATTGCGCGAGGTCATTACATACAGCACGCCCGGCATTGCGTCGGCCCGCGTCGTGTCGATTGACGCGACGCGTCCGTGTGCGATCGTGCTGGTGACGAGTACCGCATGCGCGAGTTGCGCGGCCGGGAATTCGGCTGCGTATTGGGCGCGGCCTGTCACTTTGAGGACACCGTCCGTGCGGTCGAGCGGTTGACCGATCGTATTCGTGTTCGTATTCATGCCGGCGCTCCGGTGACGCCGACGCTCTCGCGGCCCGCGGCAACGTTGACGGCACGCATGATCGCGCGCTCGGCGAGCATCACCTTGAAGCGATTGCCGGGTCGCGGCTGCGCATTGCGCAACTGAGCCGCCGCGGCTTCGCGCAGTGCGGCGTCGGTCAACGCTCGCCCTGTTAGCATGCCTTCCGCGATAGTCGCGCGCCACGGCTTATGCGCGACACCACCGAGCGCAAGATGCAATGCCGTAACCGTATCGCCCCGCAATTGCAGCGCCGCGGCGACCGACACGAGCGCGAACGCGTAGCTCGCTCGATCGCGAATCTTCAAGTAGTACGTGTGATCGGTCAAGCGCGAGGGCGGTAGATCGACTGAGGTGATGAGTTCGCCGGGGCGCAGCGTCGTATCGACGTCGGGGCGATCGGCGGGTAGGCGATGAAACTCGCCGATCGGGATGGCGCGTGCACCGTCAGGGCCTATCACTTGAACGATCGCATCGAGCGCGGCCAGCGCGACGCTCATATCCGACGGATTGACGGCGATGCAATGCTCGCTTGCCCCGAGGATTGCATGCATGCGCTGGTAGCCGTCGAGCGCTGCGCATCCGCTGCCGGGCGAGCGCTTGTTGCATGCCGCGAATGCGGGATCGTAGAAGTAGGGGCAGCGTGTGCGCTGCATGAGATTGCCGCCGGCCGTTGCCATATTGCGCAGTTGCGCCGATGCGCCGGCGACGAGCGCTTGCGTGAGCAGCGGATACTGCGCGCGCACGAGAGCGTGATCGGCTGCATCGCTGTTGCGCATGAGCGCGCCGATGCGTATGCCGCCGTCGGGTAGTGCGCGCACCGTATTGAGGCCGTCTTCCCTCAGATGCGTGATATCGACGAGCTTGACGGGCCGCGCAACACCGCCTTTCATCAGATCGAGCAGGTTCGTGCCGCCGCCGATGAACGCGGTGCCCGGCTCGCGCACCGCTTGCACGGCCTGCGCGACGCTCGTGGCGCGTTCGTATGCGATTGCCTCCATGTAGCGACTCCTTGTGGTTGATCAGCCGCGTTCGTGCACGATCCGCACGGCTGCGACGATGTTCGGATAGGCCCCGCAGCGGCACAGGTTGCCGCTCATGCGCTCGCGAATCTCGTCATCGGTCAATGCGGTCGGGCGAGCGCGGACGTCGCGCGTCGCGGCGCTCGCGGACCCGGCTTTGAATTCTTCGAGCAGGGCTGTTGCCGAGCACAGTTGGCCCGGTGTGCAGTAACCGCATTGAAAGGCATCGTGCTCGACGAATGCGCGTTGAATCGGGCTCAACATCGGGCTCAATCCCTCCTGCTGTGCGAGGCCCTCCACGGTCGTGATCGACTGGCCCTCATGCATGACTGCAAGCGTCAGGCATGAATTGATGCGCCGCCCGTCGACGAGCACCGTGCATGCGCCGCACTGCCCGCGGTCGCAGCCCTTTTTTGTGCCGGTGAGCCCGGCATATTCGCGCAGCGCGTCGAGCAGCGTCACGCGCGGCTCTAGTTGAAGCGTGTACGGGCGGCCGTTGATCGTGAGCTTCACGGGACCAGCGGGTGGGGCGGGATGTGCGGCGGGCGGAGGCGTGGGCTGAGCCATCGGCTGTTCCTCAGCGGACAAATGCGGGGCCGCGCCGACAGTGGCGGCCGCGGCGGCGGATTGCAGAAAGCGGCGACGCGCGAGATTGAGCGCACCGGGGGGATGATCTGGCGTGGAGGACTTGGACATGACCAATGCACGAGGCTCCGTTGAGGGGCGACGGTCGACGCGAAAGCGTGAAAGCGTGAAAGCGTGAAAGCGTGAAAGTGCAAACGCATTGGAGCAGCAAGCGCGATGCCTGCACGCGGATCCGGTGTAGCGGGAGGACGCGTAGCGGCGAGGAGCGCGCTGATGCGGCGGCCTCGCGCGCAGCGGCGCTGCCGCGTGCGGGATGAGTCGCGCGTCAAGGTGTTATAGCAGGTGGGAGAAAATCTGCCGAAGGGAACGAGGGGCCCGGCAGATAGCGCCGCGCTTCGTCAATCGATGCCGTGAAAGACTGCATCGTCGGGGCCGAGGTACGCCGGCGGACGCCATGTCGTATCGCGCATCGAATGCTGCACGAGATGATCGACGCCGAGCAGCACCGCAAAAATCGCCATCCGAATCGGGATGCCGTTGTCGGTTTGCCGGAAGATCGCGAGCCGCGGGTCGTGATTGAGATCGGTGCTCAGATCGTTTGCGCCGGGGCGGCTGTCGCGCGGCAGCGGATGCATGATCAGCGTGTCTTTTCCGCAGGTTGCATCGACGAGGCCCTGATTGATCTGAAATTCCGGCGTGTAACCTTCGAACGATTCGTCGGCGAAGCGCTCTTTCTGAATGCGCGTAGCGTAAACGACGTCGGCGCCGCGCAGGCCCCCGGCCAGATCGTTCGATTGCTCGACGACATGACCGTTGCGTGAGATTTGATCGACGATGTACGTTGGCATCTCGAGCGTGGGCGGAGAGAGCAGCGTGAACTTGATGCCGCGGTAAAGCGCGAGCAGTTTCACGAGAGAGTGCACCGTGCGTCCGTACTTGAGATCGCCGACGAGTGCGATGTGCGCCCCGTCGACGATCTTGCCGAGCCGCGAGAATTCGCGCTGAATCGTATAGAGATCGAGCAGAGCCTGGCTGGGATGCTCGCCGGGCCCGTCGCCGCCGTTGATAACGGGCAGGTTCGTCGCGCGTGCGAACTCGGCGACGGAGCCTTGCTCGGGATGCCGCACGACGAGCGCATCGACATAGCCGCTCATGACTCGGCTCGTGTCGTAGATCGATTCGCCCTTGGCCATCGACGAGAACGTGAAACCCGTCGTATCGCAGACCGACCCGCCCAGGCGGCAGAAGGCCGCGCCGAACGAGACGCGCGTGCGCGTGCTCGCTTCGAAGAACAGATTGCCGAGCACGGCACCTTCGAGCACGCGCGAGATTTTTTGGCGCCGTGCGACCGGCTGCATGACGTCGGCGACTCGAAACAGCGCCTCGACCGACTCGCGGGAAAACTGATCGACCGACAGTAGCTGCCGTTTCCCTTCAAACAGGATGCGGCCGGCTAACGACGAAGAATCTACGCGTTGCGTATATCCCTCCTCGCGCGCGCTGTTGAGGACGATCTCCGAAACAAAACGCCCAACGATCTCCGGCATCGAGCGCGACTCTTGCGAATCTTCGGGCAGCAGCCACGTGTCAAGCGCGCGGCGACTGACGCCGATGCGGTTGGCAAATGCATCGCGCGTCATATTCATGCGGCGCATGGCGTCGCGTAGGAAGGCTTGCTGGGGGACGGTCATCGGCGGCCTCGGCGGGTAGGGGTGTGCGCGATGCGTATAGTACTTCGCCGCAGCCGGAAGTCAAGGTGCGGACGCAGCAGTTGCCGCAAAAAGCTTGGCTGCGCCTCGACCCACCCTGTACACTGCGTCGAATGGAAACGCGCCCCGTTTATTTTCCGCCGGTTGTCGCAGCGTTTGCTGTGCGGTCTTCGCACAGCGCGACGGTGGCGCTCGCCGTTTCCAAAGCCAAAAAACAGCCGCACGTCTGACCGGTGCGCTGTGCCGTCGGACGCGCGACGGGACAGTGACAACACCTTCTTCCTTACTCAGCCTGCCCGGCGCCTTCCCTCGGATCCATTCGGTCTCTTTACGAGGTGAAGCAATGTCGTCGATTTTTTCCGGTGTCTGGATTCCGCTCGTCACGCCGTTCAATGCCGGCGCGGTCGATCATCGTGCGCTCGCTGCGCTCGTCGCCCATTATCGCGGCGCCGGCGTGGCCGGTTTTGTCGCACTCGGTACGACGGGCGAGCCTGCCGCACTTTCGCGCGAAGAGCAGGATGCCGTGCTCGCCACGGTGCTGAGTGCGGCAGAGGGACTGCCGGTGGTAGTGGGTGTTGCGGGTAATCAAGCCGCGGCGCTGCGCGAGCGCGTGCTGCGGCTCAACGATGAACCGATTGCCGGTTTGTGCGTGTGCGCGCCGTATTACATTCGGCCGTCTCAGGCGGGGCTCGTCGATCATTTCTCGATGCTGGCCGATACGAGCGCAGCGCCCATCGTCTTGTACGACATTCCCTACCGCACCGGCGTGCGGATCGAGCTCGACACGTTGCTTACGCTTGCGGCCCACCCGCGCATTCAAGCGATCAAGGATTGCTCGGGCGTGCAAGACACCACCCTCGCATTGATTCTCGACGGACGGCTCCAAGTTCTGGCCGGCAACGACGATTTGGTGTTCGCCACGTTGTGCATGGGTGGGGCCGGTGCGATCGCGGCTGCTGCGCACGTTCGTACGGCGCGCTTCGTAGCGATGTACGCGGCCGTGGTGCAGGGCGATCTCGTGCAGGGACGCGCGATTTATCATGAGCTGGTGCCGATGCTGCGCGCATTGGCCTTGGAGCCGAACCCCGCGCCGGTGAAGGCCGCGCTCGCGGCGCAAGGTTGGATGACCAATGAGTTACGCTCGCCGATGACTTCGGCGAGCGACGCACTCTCACGGCAGTTGGCGGCGTTGTCGGCTGCTTGAACTCGGTATTCGGCGAAGATCCCGCGTCGCGTTGCGCGGTCAGCGGGCGGTGTTCGCCGAGCGCGGCTGCGTGCGCGCGAGCGTCGTCAGTTCGCGCACGATCGATTCGATGACGCTGTCCCAATCGCCGAGCGTCGGTTGCCTGAACAGGCGGGCGCTCGGGTACCACGGGCTGTCCGCTCGCTCGAGCATCCAGCGCCAGCAGGTATCGAGCCGGTTCAGAATCCATACCGGCTTGTTCATCGCACCGGCCAAGTGCGCTGTCGACGTATCGACCGATATGACGAGATCGAGATTGTCGACGAGGGCCGCTGTATCGGCGAAGTCGTTCAACTCATCGGTCCAATCGACGACACGTCGGCTAGCCTCATGGTGCTCGCGCATGGCGCCGAGTTGTTGCGCCGCGTTGCCGCCTTTTTGAAGGCTAAAGAACTGTATGCCCGGGACTTCGACGATCGGCGCAAAGCGAGCGAAAGAGAGCGATCGTCGGGCGTCGTTCTTACGTAGCTCCGGCACATGAGGGCGGTGGCCGCCGGCCCAAACGAGGCCGACTTTCAAAGCGTTCGGTTGCGTCGATGCGGCTGCGTCAATGCGAGCACGCCATTGTGAGGAGGCGTGACGGCCGGCGAATAGATAGGGCGTTCGAGCGGGAATTGTGGCGATCGTCGTCTGCAGCGCAAAGGGCAGACTAAGCAGGGGAATATGGCAATCGAACGCGGGCAGCGGTTCGCCCGCCGTCACGAGTTTATCGACACCTTCGAGGTCCGCCAGCAATCGCGTGAGTTCGGGCTGGACTTCGAGCACGACGCGCGCGCCTTGGGCCGCGACGAGCGCGGCATATCGACAAAACTGCAGTGTGTCGCCGAGCCCTTGCTCCGCATGCAGCAGGATCGTTTTGCCGGCGAGCGGTGTATCGCCGAGCCACAGCGGCGCATCGAATTCGCGCTGGCTCGGTGCAATGCGCTTGCGCTGCCAACGCCATTCGTATTCGGCGAAACCCGCCGTGAGCTCGCCCATTTGCAGCAGGCAGAGTGCCCGGTTCCAATGCGTTTCGGCGGAATCGGGCGACAGTGCGAGCGCACGTTCGTAGCAGGCGAGCGCGTCGGCATGCCGATTCATGTCGACGAAGGTCAGCCCGAGATTATTCCAGGCATCGGCGAGACGAGACGAAGCCGCCAGCGCACGCTCATAGCTCGCTTGTGCTTCGAGCGGGCGATTGAGATCGGACAACGCATTGCCGCGGTTACTCCAGGCCTCGGCGTAGTTCGGCCGCAATGCGATGGCTTCGTCGCAGCTGTTCACGGCATCTTCGGGCCGCCCTAGATCGCGCAGCACGCAACTGCGATTGCTCCAGGCTTCCGGGAAATCGGGGTTGCCGGCGAGTGCTTTTTCGAAGCTGGCGAGCGCCTCTTCGGCGCGATTTAAGCCCGCCAGCGCCATGCCTCGATTGTTCAACGCATCGATGAAACCGCTCTTCAGCGCGAGGGCGCGCTGGGCAGCGGCGAGCGCGGCTTCGTGAACATCGAGCGCGTTCAGCGCGAAAGCCAAGTTCGAGTGCAACGGCGCTTGCCGCGGGTCGATCTCGAGCGCCTTCTGCAGTAGGGCGGCGCCTTCCTCGTAGCGGCCCGCTTGCAAAGCCAGCGCGCCGAACAATTGCAGCGCGTCGAAGTGGCGCGGACGCAGCGCGAGTATCTCGCGATAGGTGGCCTCGGCCTCGGCCAACGCACCGTTTTGCTGAAGTTCGACCGCTTCGCGAAGCAATTGATCGATGTGACGCGGGCTACCTGGCTTGCTCATGGAGAATACTTGCGGTGAAACGGGCGCTGCGCAAGCGGCCCAGCGGCCCAGCGGCCCAGCGGCCCAGCGGCCCAGCGGCCCAGCGGCC
>CBIHOQ010000042.1:0-48741 GCA_966212065.1 uncultured Burkholderiaceae bacterium | reverse complement strand
TCGAACACCTTGTGCAGCGACCGTACGGCAAGTTCCATGTACTTCTCGTCGATCAGCACCGAGATCTTGATTTCGGAAGTCGAGATCATCTGGATGTTGATGCCCTCTTCCGCCAGCGTACGGAACATCGTGCTGGCGATGCCCACGTGCGAGCGCATGCCCACGCCGACGACCGACACCTTCGACACGCGCGGATCGCCGACGACTTCCTCGGCATTCACATGGCCTTTCACCTGATTGAGCAAGATATCCATGGCGCGCTGATAATCGCCGCGGCCGACCGTGAACGTGAAATCGGTCTTGCCGTGCACGCTCTGGTTTTGAATGATCATGTCGACGTCGATATTCGCGTCCGCCACGGGGCCGAGAATCTGATAGGCAATGCCCGGCTTGTCGGGCACGCCGCGCACCGCAATGCGCGCTTCGTCGCGTTGGAACGCGATACCGGAGATAACTGCTTTTTCCATGGTCTCGTCTTCTTCAAAAGTGATCAGCGTGCCCGATTTCATTTCTTCTTCGAGCGAAATCATCGGGTCGGTCAGACTCGACAGCACACGCGTCTTCACACGATACTTGCCCGCGAATTCCACCGAGCGGATCTGCAGCACCTTCGAGCCGAGGCTCGCCATTTCGAGCATTTCCTCGAAGGTGACGCGATCGAGCCGGCGCGCTTCTTCGACCACGCGCGGGTCCGTGGTGTACACGCCGTCGACGTCGGTGAAGATCAGGCATTCGTCCGCTTCGAGCGCCGCGGCCACAGCCACAGCCGATGTGTCCGAGCCGCCGCGGCCAAGCGTCGTGACATGGCCTTCGGGATCGACACCCTGGAAGCCCGTGATGACGACCACTTTCCCGGCATCGAGATCGCCCAGCACGCGCTCGCTGTCGATCTCGCTGATACGCGCCTTCGTGAACGCGCTGTCGGTCTTGATCGGCACTTGCCAACCGGCGTAGCTCACGGCCTCGACGCCGATATCTTGCAACGCGATCGATAACAGCCCCACGCTGACCTGCTCGCCCGTCGACGCAATAACGTCGAGCTCGCGCGGGTTCGGCTGGCTCGAAAGCTCTTTGGCAAGACCAATCAAACGATTGGTTTCGCCCGACATCGCCGAAGGCACAACGACCAACTTGTGCCCAGCCCTATGCCATTTCGCAATGCGCTTGGCGACGTTCTTGATGCGCTCGACCGAGCCCATCGAAGTGCCGCCGTATTTATGTACGATGAGTGCCATTGTCGTTCTGAACTGAAGGAGAAACCGCGCCGATACGTCAAAGCAGAACCGCAAGACCGCCGTTCGGTCTCGCGGCCTCGTGAGCGCTTAGACGACGAAGGTTGGCTGCGAAAGCGTGGAGGCAGCATGTGCGGATTGCCCGGATGCGAAGCGCCTGCTGCGAACCCATCGCTGGCGCGGATAGCGTAGAAACAGGCGGCGAATGCACAAAATGCGCGCAAAATGCGTGCAAACGGCTGCGAAAGCGGATCGAGCGAGCCTTGGAGCGTACTTGATCGACGGCGAAAAGACAAGCGGGAGAAGGCGGCGGCTGTCAACCCGGCGCGACGCACCCTCGCGCTTTTTCGGTTCGCGGGGCGGCCGCCCGCGCGAGCTAAGCGATCAGCAAATCCAAGCGCCATTCCAGCCGCCTGCGCTCGCCACGCCCGCCCAACGGCAACCGCAACGGCTCGGCCAATGGCTGCGCGAACGCACCGTTCAGGCCCACCAGCGGCACATAAAGCAGCTTCTCGCCAAGATAGATGAGCGGCACGTCGCGCTCCCATGCCGGCACGCCCAATTCCTGAAATAGGTTCTTCAAAGTGCGCGCCGCGCCTGCCGGCGCCCGCTGCATTCGCTCCCCGCCCGTGCGCGGGCGCGCGGAAAGCGGCGCGCTCGCGAGCAACGCCGCGGGCACCGTATCGGCACCGGTATCGTCATCGCCCGTCGGCACGAACACCAGCGATCCGCGCCACTGCGGCAAATGCCACACTTGCTGGCCGCTCCAAGCCAAATGCTCCACCCGCTTGGCCTCGCGCTTGCCTTCGCTCAAGTCATCGTCGACGTCGCCCGCCCCGCCGGGCAGTCGTACACTCGGCGGCAAACGCATCGCTTCGTGAGCCTCGCGCCGCGTGCCCGGTGGCGGCCGCTCGGGTGCGCGTTTCTCCCAATAGATCTTGTCGCGATAGAGCCGCAAACGCGCGCCGTCGTGCATGACGCTCAGCGCGTGCCCGCCTCGTGCTTCGCGCAATTGGCGGAGCATATCGCTTAAGCGCGCGGCGGACGGCGTCGGCAATGCCGCCGACCGCATCCAAACGCGCATCACGTTCGTCGCCCGCGCATCGTCGAGCGCCGTCAGCGCCTTGCGCGAAAGCGCGGCGCCATCGTCGCGTGCGATCGTGCGCAGGTCGATGTGCGCTAGATCGTCGAGCAGCCGCTGCGCCGTGGCGGCATGCCGAGCGCTGCGTGCCAACGCATCGCGAAAGCCGGGGAAGTGCGTGCTCAGCGCAGGCAACACTTGGTGACGCAGCGCGTTGCGCGCGTAGCGCGTATCGGCATTCGACTCATCCTCGATCCAGCTTAACCCGCGCAGATGGGCATAGCGTTCGAGTTGTGCGCGCAAGAGATGCAGGAATGGCCGCACGCGCGGCACGGCAGACGCTTCGTCGATACGATGCGGCGCCATGGCCGCGAGCCCCGCGACGCCCGCTCCGCGCAACAATTGAAGCAGCACCGTCTCCGCTTGGTCGTCGGCATGATGCGCGAGCCACAGCGCCGCGGCGCCTTGTCGCCGGCACATGAGGTCGAGTGCGCGATAACGCGCCTCGCGCGCAGCCGCCTCCAAGCTCTCACCACCGTCTCGCCGA
The DNA here is from genome assembly GCA_966212065.1 of uncultured Burkholderiaceae bacterium. Lineage (GTDB taxonomy): Bacteria > Pseudomonadota > Gammaproteobacteria > Burkholderiales > Burkholderiaceae > Trinickia. The sequence continues at coordinate 45,881 of CBIHOQ010000042.1, read as the reverse complement.
ACGCGCACGTGCTCGGCGTCGAAGCGCACGCCGAGCGCCTGCGCGGTAGCCTCGCAATGCGCGAGCCACCGGTCGGCGTTCGGACTCAATCCGTGATGAACATGCAGCACGACGCAGCGGGACGCGCCGGCGGTGCGCTGCGCCGCGTCGAGCAACACGGTAGAGTCGAGCCCCCCGCTATAGGCGATCGCAATGGCGGCATCGGAAGGCAGCGAGGAAAGCACACCGCCGAGGGCATCGAGAACAATGCGCTCGGCGGCGGAATCGACGGAAGCAGTCACGTCAGCAATGACAGAAAGGACGAGCGCACGGTAGCCATGTGTTCCACCGCCCTGTCGGCTCGGGCAATTTATGCGCCCGGGATCGACTCTTTGAACTTGCCGTAGGACATGAGCCGATCGAAACGGCGCTGCCGCAGATCGGGCACGTTCATGCCTTGAAACTGGCGTAGCGTATCGCCCAGCGCACGGCGCAGCAACGCAGCCATGCCCTTTACGTCGCGGTGCGCGCCGCCCAGGGGTTCGTTGACGATTTTATCGATGAGGCCAAGCGCCTTCAAACGATGCGCCGTCAACCCGAGGGCTTCCGCCGCCTCGGGCGCCTTCGCCGCACTCTTCCAGAGAATCGACGCGCAGCCCTCGGGGGAAATCACCGAGTACGTCGAGAACTGCAGCATGAGAACGCTATCTGCCACGGCGATCGCCAGTGCGCCCCCGGAGCCGCCCTCGCCGATCACCGTCGCGATGATGGGCGTCTTGAGTTCGGCCATGACATAAAGGTTGCGGCCGATCGCCTCCGATTGTCCGCGCTCCTCGGCGCCGACGCCCGGATACGCGCCTGGCGTATCGATGAACGTAAAGATCGGCAGAGAGAACTTCTCGGCAACGCGCATGAGTCGTTCGGCTTTGCGATAGCCCTCCGGACGCGGCATGCCGAAATTGCGCGCCGCGCGCTCTTTGGTGTCCCGGCCCTTTTGCTGACCGATCACCATGCACGGATGGCCGTTGAAACGGGCCAAGCCACCGACGATCGAAAGGTCGTCGGCATACGAGCGATCGCCATGCAGCTCGTGAAAATCGGTGAAAAGCTCGCTCACATAGTCGAGCGTATACGGCCGCTGCGGATGCCGCGCGATCTGCGAAACCTGCCACGGGGACAAGCTCGCATAAATGTCCTTCGTGAGTTGCTGGCTCTTTTTCGACAACCGCTCGATCTCTTCCGAAATGTCGACCGCCGAATCGTCCTGCACGAAGCGCAATTCCTCGATCTTCGCTTCGAGCTCGGCGATAGGCTGTTCGAAATCCAGAAAGGTCGTTTTCATATGTTCGTTCCTTGAGTCTTGCGGCAGCGCGTATTCTAACCGTCCGCGCTTCCGTCAAAATCGAGCAAAGCTATCGATTCCGCCCAATCAATAGAGGCGACGTCTACTACCTATCTACTACCTATCTACTACCTATCTACTACCTATCTACTATCTTCTACTATCTACTAGATCGCCCCGTCGAGACTGCGCCACATATACCAGGTCGCAACCGTGCGCCACGGCTCCCAATTGGCAGCGACTTCGCGCGCCTCGCTGCGTGTCACCGGCTCGCCGCTGAAATAATTGACGCTGATTGCGCGAATCAGGCCGAGATCGTCGAGGGGCAGCACGTCGGGACGCGACAGATTGAAAATCAGGAACATTTCGGCGGTCCATCGGCCGATGCCGCGGATCTGCGTGAGTTCGGCGATGACCGCTTCGTCATCCATCGACGTCCACGTGTCGACGTGCAAGGCGCCCGAGACGAAGTGTTGCGCGAGATCGAGCAGGTACTCCGACTTGCGCTTCGACAGCCCGCACCCGGTGAGCTTTTCGTGACCGAGCTTTCGGAATTGCTGCGGCGACAGCCTCGGGCAAGCCACTTCGATGCGCTCCCATACCGCCTGTGCGGCGCCCACCGAAATCTGTTGGCCGACGACCGAACGCGCGAGCGTAAGGAAAGGATCGCTGCCGTTCACGAGGTGCACGGGGCCGAACTTCGGAATGAGGCGCTTGAGGATGCGGTCGCGCTTGACGAGATCCGCACAGGCGCGGTCCCAATAAGCGGGACGCGTGACGGCCGGTTCGAGGCCGCCCATCTGAACCGGTACTGCCGCCTCGGCCGTCTTGCCCGCCCGCGACTTGCGCACGATTTCACCGGTGCCACGCTCGCGCACCGAGCCTTGAATCTCGGCCGCCGACTCGGCCGCCGCGGCGCCGTTCGGCTTCGCTACCCTGGCCGGTTTCGCTTTCGCTTCGCTCGCACCGACCGATGCCTTCGCTCCGGCGGCCTTGGCCGAAGCGGGCAGCTTTGCGTTCAAGGCGCGCTTCGCCTTGTCGTGTTTTTCCGCGGCTGCCGCCGCTGCGCTCGTGCGCAGATCGCCTTTGCGACTTGCGCGCGCCGGCGCCTTTCTGGCCGTTGCCATCTTGCCTCCTGCCTGGCGAGTCGATCAGCGCGACGTGCGATGCACGAGCGTCATACGCGGCGCCATTCGGTCAGCCCGCCCGGTTTGTCTTCAAGCGCAACACCGGCATCGAGCAATTGCGCTCGAATCCGGTCTGCCTCGGCATAGTTTTTCGCCCGTTTAGCGGCGGCGCGATCGGCGATCTTCGCTTCGATCGCGGCCACATCGAGCCCCTGCACATCGAGCGCACCCGCGGCCTGCTGCAAGAACGCGCGCGGATCGCGGCCCAAGAGCCCCAACGTGCCGGCAAGCGCTCGCAACTGCCGCGCCAGCGCCGGATCGCGCGACCGATTGACCTCGGTCGCGAGTTCGAACAACACGGCCATAGCCACGGGCGTGTTGAAGTCGTCGTTCATCGCTTCGCGAAAGCGCTGCGCATGCGCTTCGTTCCAATCGAGCGGCGCAGCCGCGGGCACAACGTCCTTGAGCGCGGTGTAAAGACGCGTGAGCGCGGCGCGTGCGTCGTCGAGGTGCACGTCGCTGTAATTGAGCGGCGAACGATAATGCGCGCGCGCGAGAAAGAACCGGACGACTTCCGGATCGTACTTTGCAGTCACTTCCCGAATCGTGAAGAAGTTGCCGAGCGACTTCGACATCTTCTCGTTGTCGATCTGCACGAACCCGTTGTGCATCCAATAGTTGACGAACGTTTGTCCGGTCGCGCCTTCGCTTTGGGCAATCTCGTTCTCGTGGTGCGGAAACTGCAGATCCTGCCCCCCGCCATGCAGATCGAAATGCTCGCCCAGCAGCGAGCAGCCCATGGCCGAACATTCGATATGCCAGCCAGGACGGCCGGCGCCGTACTTCGAATCCCACGTGCAATCGGCCGGCTCCCCGGCCTTCGCGTGCTTCCACAAAACGAAATCGAGCGAATCTTCCTTCGCGTCGTTGGCCGCCACGCGTTCGCCCGCGCGCAGATCGTCGAGCGATTTGCCCGAAAGTGCGCCGTAGCGCGCGAATTTGCGCACGGCATAGTTCACGTCGCCGTCGCTCGCTTGATACGCGTAGCCGTTTGCAACAAGCGTGTCGATCATGCCCAGCATCTGCGGAATGTAATCGGTCGCGCGCGGTTCGATGTCCGGACGCGCGACGCCGAGTGCATCGGCATCCTCGTGCAGTGCGGCGATGTAACGATCGGTGACGGCCTTGATCGTCTCTCCGTTCTCGATCGCGCGGCGGATGATTTTGTCGTCCACATCCGTGATGTTGCGCACGTACGTCACGCGATAGCCGAGCACGCGCAGCCAACGCTGCACCACATCGAACACGACCAGCAGGCGAGCGTGGCCGATGTGACAGTAATCGTAGACCGTCATCCCGCAGACGTACATCCGCACCTCACCGGCACGGCGCGGCACGAAAACTTGCTTGTCACGCGCGAGCGTGTTGTAAATGCGCAGTGATTCCATAGGAGACGATGCGTAAGCCTGCAGCAATCCGCACTCGGCGACGCTTTTCGCAGCATTTGGCAGCATTTCGCGATGAACCGCAAACGGCTTGCGCGGTGCGAATCTCTTTGCGCCACGAGTGCTGCGGTGCGAGCGGCGCGAAAGGCGACCACGACTGGCGGAGGGTCGTTTGCCGTTCGAGGAAACCGACAAACGTTTTGTTAGAATGGGCCGGAGTATAACATCCAGACTTGAGCCTATGAAACCTTCCAGCGGCCGCATGCACCGTGCTGCGGCCCTCGCCGCCGCCTCAGTTTTCGGCGTTGCGTTAGCGGTTTTCGCAAGCGCGGCGGCGTACGCGCAAACGTCGCCGCCCGTCGCCGACGGCACGCCGCAAATCGACGCATCGATCGCCTCGCAAAACTGGAGCGGCGCGCTCGCCGAACTCGACGCGCGCATTGCCTCGCACCCGCGCGACGTCCAAGCAAAGTTCAAGCGCGGCACCGTGCTCGCTCGCTTGAATCGCGACGACGACGCGATCCGCCAATTCACCGAATTGACGCAGTCGTACCCCGAACTGCCGGAGCCGTACAACAATCTTGCCGCGCTTTATGCCAAGCACGGCCGCTACGAGGACGCCCGCACCGCGCTCGAAACCGCTGTGAAGGCGAATCCGAGCTATGGGCTCGCGTACGAAAATCTCGGCGATTTGTACCTGCGCCTGGCCGACCAGTCGTACCGGCGCGCGCAAAATCTCGGTCGGACCAGCGCCACCACGGCCCAGCGGGTAGCCGCGATCGAGAAGATCGTATCGCCGGCCGCCGCGCCGCCCGGGCCTCGCCCGGCCGCACAGCACCCTATGGCCACGCCCGCGGCATCGAATTCGCAAAGTGTCGAACCCGGCGCACCGAGCGGCCTGTTTCCGACCCAGCCTTACCTCGCGCCGTCGCACTGAGCGCGGCCTTCCATCCGATTTCTTCCACGCTGAGGACATACATGAAACGCTTTTGGTTGGCGCTCGGCAGCGCCGCTCTGATCGCGAACGCCCCCGCTTTCGCACAAACGAGCCCCGCGGCCGCGCACCCGCAAGTGCTGCTCAAAACGACCGACGGCGACATCACAGTCGAGCTCTATCCCGAGCAGGCGCCCAAGACCGTCGCGAACTTTCTCGCCTACGTGAAATCCGGCCAGTACAGCGGCACGATCTTCCATCGCGTCATCAAGGGCTTCATGATTCAAGGCGGCGGCTACACGGCGAGCTACGCGGAAAAACCCACCCGCGCGCCGATTCCGCTCGAAAGCCGTAACGGTTTGAAGAACGCCATGGGCACGATTGCGATGGCGCGCACGAGCGATCCGAATTCGGCCACGGCCCAATTCTTCATCAACACCGTCGACAACGCGGGGCTCGACTACCCGAACCCGGACGGGAACGGCTACGCGGTGTTCGGCAAAGTCGTTTCGGGCATGGACGTTGTAAAGAAGATCGAGGCGACGCCCACCACGACGCGCGGACCGATGGCGAACGTGCCGCAACAGCCCATCGTGCTCGAATCGGCAACTGTCGTTTCGAAATAACGCCCCTCCCCGCCGGCGCGCCTCGCGCGTCGGCTTGGCTTTTTAGAAAGGAACCCATCATGGTCGAACTACATACGAATCACGGCGTCATCAAGCTTGAACTCGACGCCGAAAAGGCACCGAAGACCGTCGAAAACTTCCTCAATTACGTGAGGAAAGGTCATTACGACAACACGGTGTTTCACCGCGTCATCGACGGCTTCATGATCCAAGGCGGCGGCTTCGAGCCCGGCATGAAGCAAAAGCCGACCGATGCGCCGATCGACAACGAAGCGAACAACGGCCTGAAGAACGTCAAGGGCTCCGTTGCGATGGCACGCACGAACGATCCGCACTCGGCTACGGCGCAATTCTTCATCAACGTCAACGACAACGATTTTCTCAATCACACGTCGCCGACGCCGCAGGGCTGGGGCTACACCGTGTTCGGCCGCGTCGCGGACGGGCTCGATGTCGTCGAGAAAATCAAGAAGGTGCGCACAGGCTCGAAGGGCTTCCATCAAGACGTGCCGCTCGACGACGTCATCATCGAAAAAGCGGTCGTCGTCGATTGAACACGAGCGCCATCCGAGATGCGGGAATCTCGGCGCGGCAAGACACGGGGCCTCGCAACATCGAGGCCAGCGTGCCGCACGAGCGAGGCCACACGCGCCCGCACGCGCCGCGCCCTCTTCTGCTCATCTCCGATCTGCATTTGAGCACGTCGATCCCTCACACGGTCGACGCGTTCCAGCATTTCATCCTTGTTACGGCCGACAGCGCGGATTCCGTTTTCGTGCTCGGCGATCTATTCGACTATTGGATCGGCGACGATATGCTGCGCGCCGATCCGTTTGCGGCGCGCATCGCAGCGATTCTGCACACGCTTTCCGAGCGCGGCATCGCTTTGTACGTGATGCACGGCAATCGCGATTTCCTGCTCGGCAAGCGGTTTATGAAAGCGGCAGGCGCGATCTGGCTACCCGACCCATTCGTGATAACCGCATTCGGCGCACGCATCGTGCTCGCGCACGGCGACGCGCTATGCACGGCCGATCGCAAGTACCAAACGTTCAGGCGCATCGCGCGTTGGCGCGCGCTTCAGGTGATGTTCCTCGCTTGGCCGTTCAGGTGGAGGCAAGCACTCGCGCAGCGCATGCGCGCCTCGAGCGACGAAGGCCGCACACGGCCGCCCTCGCCGCTTTATGACGTCACGCACAAAGGCGTCGAAGCGCTGTTCCGTTCGAGCCATGCGACGACGATGATTCATGGGCACACGCACAAACCCGCGCGCCACCAAGAGGCGGGCGGCACGCGCTGGGTGCTGCCCGATTGGGATCTCGACCATGGCGCCCGCCGTGGCGGCTATCTGCGTATCGATTCCGAAGGCATTCACGCGCTGCAGTTGGATTGAAGTACCGAGCAAGTACCGAGCGCGCCCGTTGGAGCGCCTAGGATCGGACGGCGCGCCGCCTTGCTCCTTGCTTAGCCTAGCGTCTCTTTCGCCTGCCTAGGTTGGGCTGCCACGAAATTCCGTATGCGTCGCGGCCGGCCCTTGCATTGCGGCCGATAAGCGCTGCAAATCGATGGCCGCCGCATCGACGCCCTGCAGCGCATCGATCTTCGCCCCGAGACGCTCGAGCGCAGCGACGATCTCGTCCACGCGCATCGCTTCCTTGGCCGAATGATCGATGAGCCCGTGCAGCGCGAGCGATACCGGATCTTCCGCGTTGGGCGTGATGCCGTAGGCGCAGAAGGCGGCCCGCTCGGGCGAGTGCTTTTCGTCGGCCGGCATGACGACGCGCGCGGGATTGCCGACAGCCGTGCCGCCGGCCGGCACGGGCTTCACGACGACGGCGTTCGAACCGATCTTCGCATCGGCGCCCACGGTAAAACCGCCGAGCACCTTCGCGCCCGCACCGACGATGACGCCGCGCTCGAGCGTCGGGTGCCGCTTGGCGCCGCGCGTGAGCAGCGTGCCGCCGAGCGTGACGCCCTGATAGATCGTGCAGTCGTCGCCGACTTCAGCCGTCTCGCCGATCACGACACCCATGCCGTGATCAATGAATACGCGCCGGCCGATCGTGGCGCCGGGGTGGATCTCGATTCCAGTCAAGAACCGTGCGACCTGCGAGATGAAACGGGCGAGCCAGCGCCGGCGTACGCGCCAGCAGGCATGAGCGAACCGATGCAGGAGGATCGCGTGAAACCCCGGGTAGCAGGTAAACACTTCCCAGGCACTGCGTGCGGCGGGATCCCGCTGACGAATCGTGGCAACGTCTTCGCGAAGTGTGTCGAACATGGCGGGGCTCGCTGAAAAAGCGCCGGCGGCTAGGTACCGCGGCGAACGCGTCGATATGACGTCGAGCGATTTCCTTATGACTTGCGGCTCGATTTTATGCGGATAATGGCACACGCGCCGAAGGCCATCGGATCGCCCCTCCGCCGGTAAGGGGCATTGACCGCAGTAGAAGCCAACTCTTCCCCGTTTTGCGCCGACACGTTACCGCTTGGCCCTATATGACGAGGACGAGCCGTCCTTGGCATGCGCTTTGAGGAGGATGTGCTTGGCGATGCCGCGCAGGATGTTGACCTCCTCGCGCTCGAGGCCCGCCCGCGCGAATAGCCGCCGCAGCCGCGACATCAGCTTTTTCGGGTGAGCCGGATCGAGAAATTCGAGGGTAATCAGGGCGTTTTCGAGGTGGACGTACATGCGCTCGACCTCCTCGTTCGGCGCGCGCGCGGCAGGATCGGCTTCGCTTTGTACCCCGACCTTCGCGCCGGCCGCGGACGCATCGCTGTCGCTGTCGCTGTCGCTGTCGTCAGCGTTGAAGAGATAGGCTATCCGCAGTTCGTAGGCGAGCACTTGGACCGCTTGCGCAAGATTGAGCGAGCTGTAGGCCGGGTTGGCCGGAATATGCGCGAGCGCACTGCAGCGCTCCACGTGCTCGTTCGAAAGCCCCGTGCGTTCGTTGCCGAAGACGAATGCGATGTTCCCGCCCAGCGCGTGACGGCGCGCCTCGCTCGCCGCCTCGCGCGGGGCCAGTTGTGGCGGGCCGTATTCACGCATGCGTGCCGTTAACGCAACGGACCACGTCACACCGGTCAAGGCTTCGGCGATCGTCGGCACGATCTGCGCCGAGGCGAGCACGTCTTCCGCACCGCTTGCCATGGCAATCGCCTCGGGGTCCGACTGCACGTGAGCGAAGCGCGGCGCAACCAGGACGAGCCGCGAGAACCCCATCGTCTTGAGCGCACGGGCGGCCGCCCCGACGTTGCCGGGGTGGCTCGGCTCGACCAGGACGAACCGGGTCGAAGTAAACCCGCCGTGAGGGCCCGCCGCATGGGTGTGGACGGTGGCTGATGGCAAATGGGATGTCGAGCGATTCAAGATAAAGGCGAACAGGTAACGAGAAGGTAACGAGAAGCGCTAATAAGAGGGAACAAGGCATTGCTTACCGATATGGTATCGCGCCCGCCGGCGGGAAGCGAACGATACCGCGGCGAGTCTTGCCGCAGCGACGGCCGGTCGCAACGTTTGAGCCGCGCGGCCGCCGACTCGGGTAAAATCACGCTATTCCTGTGCAGCGCCCGGCGAAACGACGTGACCAGCAACGTCACCAGCAACGTCACCAGCAACGTCACCAGCGGACATCGGCGCGCATGCACATTGCTCTTCTTCAATTCGCTTTCGTCGACGGAATGCTGCCCGTGCATTCCGGGCGGTTTTGGCCCACCCGTCGCGGTATACGCACGCCGCGGTACAAGGAATTCGTTTTATGCATCCGATGCTCAATATTGCCGTCAAGGCCGCCCGTCGCGCCGGACAAATCATCAACCGCGCCTCGCTCGATCTTGATCTCGTTCAGATCAGCAAGAAGCAGCACAACGATTTCGTGACGGAAGTCGACAAAGCGGCCGAAGCGGCCATCATCGATGCCCTCAAAACGGCGTACCCGGACCACGCGATCCTCGCCGAGGAATCGGGCCGCTCGGAAAACGAATCCGATTACGTCTGGATCATCGATCCGCTCGACGGAACGACCAATTTCATCCACGGCTTCCCCTATTACGGCGTGTCGATCGCGCTGGCACACAAGGGCATCGTCACGCAGGCCGTCATCTACGATCCGACGCGCAACGACCTATTCACGGCCTCGCGCGGCCGCGGCGCTTTTTTGAACGACCGCCGTATCCGCGTCGGCCGCCGCGACCGTCTCGGCGATGCGTTGATCGGCACGGGCTTTCCCTTCCGCGAAACCGACGGCCTCGAAGCGTATGGCCGCTTGTTCGCTGAAATGACGCGTTCCTGCACGGGCCTGCGCCGCCCCGGTGCGGCCGCGCTCGACCTGGCCAACGTGGCGGCGGGCCGGCTCGACGGCTTTTTCGAGCAAGGCATCAGCGCCTGGGATATGGCGGCCGGCAGCTTACTGATCACGGAAGCGGGCGGCCTCGTCGGCAATTACATGGGCGAGTCCGAATTCCTGCAGCTTGGCGAGATCGTCGCCGGCAATCCCAAGATCTACGCGCAGATGGTGCCGATTTTGAGCCCCTACAGCCGCGCGGCAAAAACCAGCAAGTGACGAACGTCGCGGCGCCCGTTCCTCGGTCGATGGGTAGCGGACGTAGCGAAGCGAAGGCAGCGAAGGCAGCGAAGGCAGCGAAGTCAAAGGATAGGAGGACCCAAAGGCGGCTTCGGCCGCCTTTTTGCTTATCGATGACTTTTCGATCTCCTTACCGGCTGTCCTGTCGGATGAAAAAAGGCCGAGCCTCGAATCTCATAGAATGTACGGCTTGTTTTCGACTTCGCTTCGGCGACGCATCGCCGATACGCGCCCGGTACCGTGCCTCGCCCTGCGAACGCCAAGATTAGAGCCGTTCGGACGAGCACGAGATGCATTCCGCGCGAAGTATAGTCTGCCGAACCCGCCATCCATCGGCGGGGCGCGGCCGCAGCATCGAGCGCATGTGCCACACCGAAGCGAGAGGCCGCATCCGAATACGTTTTTGCGAAAGTGACGAATGAAAACCGAAACCCGCGTCGATGCTTCGGCGGAACAAACGCTCGCGAAGCACACGCCCTACATGCAGCAGTACTTGCGCATCAAGGCCGATCACCCCGGCACGCTGCTGTTCTTCCGCATGGGCGACTTCTACGAGCTCTTCTTCGACGATGCGGAAAAAGCCGCGCGCCTGCTCGATCTCACGCTCACGCAACGGGGCGCGTCAGCCGGCAATCCGATCAAGATGGCTGGGGTGCCATACCACGCCGTCGAGCAATATCTCGCCAAGCTCGTCAAGTTCGGAGAATCGGCCGCCATTTGCGAACAGATCGGCGATCCGGCTACCTCGAAAGGGCCTGTCGAGCGCAAGGTCGTTCGCATCGTCACGCCGGGCACACTCACCGACGCGGCGCTGCTCTCCGATAAGAACGATGTCTATCTGCTCGCCGCCTGCCCCGCCCACAACAAGCGCGGCGTGAGGATCGGCATCGGCCTCGCATGGCTCAATCTCGCAAGCGGCGCCTTGAGACTCGCGGAACTTGCGCCGAGCGAAATCGGCGCCGCCCTCGAGCGCATCAGGCCAGCCGAAATCCTCGTGGCCGACGGCGCGGCCGATCTGATGCCAAGCGCCGCTTCCGGCACGCTCACGCGCGTACCGTCTTGGCACTTCGACATCGCCTCGGGCGCGCAACGGCTCCGCGATCAACTGAATGTCGCGAGCCTCGACGGCTTCGGCGCAGAAGGGCTCACGAGTGCCTGCGGCGCAGCGGGCGCCGTGCTGCTCTACGCCGCGTCGACGCAAGGCCAGCAGCTGCGGCACATCCGTAGCCTCAAGGTCGAAACCGAGTCCGAATACATTGGCCTCGATCCGGCCACGCGCCGCAACTTGGAATTGACCGAGACGCTGCGCGGCGGCGAATCGCCGACGCTATGCTCGCTGCTCGATACCTGCTGCTCGACGATGGGCAGCCGCTTACTGCGCCATTGGCTGCATCATCCGCCGCGCGCGGCGCTCGTCGCTCGATCGCGCCAGCAAGCGATCGGCGCGCTGCTCGGCGCCCCCAACGGCACAAGCCTCGACATGCTTCGTGCGGCGCTGCGCCGAATCGCGGATGTCGAACGCATCACGGGCCGTCTCGCGCTGCTCTCGGCTCGTCCCCGCGATCTTTCGAGCTTGCGCGATACATTCGTCACGCTGCCCGCGTTACGCGAGCTCGTCACGGCCATGGCGGCCGGCACGCCCTCCCTCGAACGCATTGGCGCCGCGCTCGAGCCGCCGGCCGGCTGCGTCGATCTGCTCACGCGCGCCATCGCCGCGGAACCCGCCGCCATGGTGCGGGACGGCGGTGTCATTGCGCGCGGCTACGACAGCGCACTCGACGAGCTGCGCGACATCTCCGAAAACTGCGGCCAATTCCTGATCGATCTCGAAGCGCGCGAGCGCGCTCGCACGGGTATCGGCAATTTGCGCGTCGAGTACAACAAGGTGCACGGGTTCTATATCGAGGTCACGCGCGGGCAAACCGACAAGGTGCCCGACGACTACCGCCGCAGGCAAACGCTGAAGAACGCAGAACGCTACATCACGCCGGAACTGAAGACTTTCGAAGACAAGGCGCTGTCTGCGCAAGAGCGCGCACTTGCAAGAGAGCGCGCGCTATACGACGCACTCCTGCAAACGCTGCTGCCGTTCATCGAGGATTGCCAGCGCGTGGCGACGGCACTCGCCGAGCTAGACTTACTCGCCGCGTTTGCCGAACGCGCGCAGGCGCTCGATTGGGTCGCACCCGAATTTTCCGATGATGTCGGCATCGAGATCGAGCGAGGGCGGCACCCGGTGGTGGAGGCGCAAGTCGAGCAGTTCGTCGCCAACGACTGCCGCTTGAGCGCCGACAGAAAACTGCTGTTGATCACGGGACCGAACATGGGCGGTAAGTCGACGTTCATGCGGCAAACGGCCCTAATCGCGCTGATGGCCTACGCCGGCAGCTATGTGCCCGCGCAGCGTGCGCGCTTCGGCCCGATCGATCGCATCTTCACGCGCATCGGGGCGGCCGACGATCTCGCGGGCGGCCGCTCGACGTTCATGGTCGAGATGACCGAAGCCGCCGCGATCCTCAACGACGCAACCGTGCAAAGCCTCGTGCTCATGGACGAAATCGGCCGCGGCACGTCGACCTTCGATGGCCTAGCGCTCGCTTGGGCCATCGCACGCCATCTGTTGTCCGCCAACAGCTGCTATACGCTGTTCGCCACCCACTACTTCGAACTGACGCAGTTGCCGCTCGAATTTGCGCAGGCCGCGAACGTGCACCTGTCCGCCGTCGAGCATGGTCACGGTATCGTCTTTCTGCACGCGGTCGATGAAGGGCCCGCGAGCCAAAGCTACGGGCTCCAGGTTGCGCAACTGGCAGGCGTGCCGCCGTCCGTCATTCGCGCTGCGCGCAAACATCTCGCGCATCTGGAGCAGCAGTCGATCACCGGCGCCACCCCGCAGCTCGACCTCTTCGCAGCGCCTGTCTATGCCGAGGACGCGCCGGACGAACCTGCCAACGAACTTGCCAACGAACGCGACGCGATCGTGCCGGCTCCGCATCCCGCGCTCGAACGGCTCCGAGACATCGACCCGAACGAGCTTCGGCCGCGCGATGCGCTTGATCTCATTTACGAACTGCAAGCGCTGGCGAACGCGGAGCGCGATCGTCGATCCGCGGAGCCCGACGCGTGAGGGCACTCAGGCGGACGCAGGCGCGACGCGTGATCCAGGTCCTAGCAGCTGCGGCATCGATCTGCCTATTGTCCGCAGCAGCGCCTGCCGTTGCCTTTGCTGCCGAGCCGCGCTATGCCTTCGCCGTGATTTCCAGCGCGATCCGCAGTCCGGCCGATGAACTCGCCGCACAGCGGCTGATCGAGGCCATCGGGCTAGACGATCACCTCTCGTTCGTCGTCAATGACGGCAACATCAAAGGCGCGAGCGAACCATGCGCCGACGCGCTTTACGATCGGCGCCAACAATGGCTGCAGGCATCGACGATACCGCTTATCGTCATTCCGGGCGAACACGATTGGGCCGATTGCCCATCGACGGCGGCCGGCGGCTACGACGCCGCCGAACGGCTGGACTTCCTACGGCAGACGATGTTTTCCGACACGGTCTCGCTCGGGCGCCGCACGTTATCCCTGACGCGCGAAAGCGAGGTGGCGCGGTTTCACGCGTTTCGCGAGAACGTGCGATGGGAAACGGGCGACACGGTTTTCGTGGGGCTCGATGTAGTGGGCGGCAACAACCACTATTCGGATGCGGGTGGCCGCAACGGCGAATTCGACGATCGCGCGATCGCCTCGGCGTTCTGGCTCGAGCATGCGGCAGAATACGCCAAGCGCCATGGCGCGAAAGCGCTCGTCGTATTCATTGAAGCCGATCCGGACTTTTCCCGCTATGAAGAGCATGCCGACAGGTTCGCGTGGCTGCGCTTCGCGCGGCATCGCAAACGCGATGGCTATCTTGAATTCAAGCGCAGTCTCGTGAATGCGGCCCAGACGTTTCGCGGGCCCGTGATCGTCGTTCATCGCGATGCCCACGCCTTGGCCGGCGGGTTCACGATCGACAATCCGCTTTACAACAACAAGGGCGCGCGCGTCGCCAACTTGACGCGCATTGCCATTGCGCCGTCCGACGCGACGACGCAATGGATTCAGTTCAACGTGAGTTTTGGCCGGCCTGCGCCGTTTCGAGTCAGCGTGCGTACCGTGCCGAAGGCGTTGCCGGTATCGCCGGCCGTCCCGTGGCAAAGCCCCGCTTCCGTCCCCGGTGCGTCGGGGCCGACAACAGGGCCACTGCCCGGCATTCAGAACGTGCCGCCAGCACTGCCGACGGTGCCGCCGCCGGTGCCGCTTCCGGCGCCCGAGCCCGCGACGCCGGCTTCGGAACCGCCATTACTGCCCGACGGCTCGGCCCCAGAGACGGCACCGGCTACGCAGGGAACGCCGCCGGCACCCGCAAGCGCGCCACCGCGGCAGCAGCGGGCGCCCGGCAGCGTGTTCCCCGGGCCAATGCCCGGTTCAATGCAAGGTGGGGGATCCTGAACCTGAAGCGTCTTCCTCGTCGTCATCGTCATCATCGACGACTTCGATGCCTTCGGCGCCGTGCACGTGCGCGTGCTCGATCTCGTCAGCCGTCGCTTCGCGCACTTCCTTGACAGTCAGCGCGAAACGCAGGGCCATGCCGGCCAGCGGATGATTGCCGTCCAGCACGACCTTGTCTTCAGCCAGATCCGTCACCGTGTAGATCAGCGCATCCATTTCATCGTCGTCGTCCTCGGGCGTGCCCTCGAACTGCATGCCGACTTCGATCGGCTCAGGGAACCGAGTGCGCGGCTCGACCTTCACGAGATCGGGATCGTATTCGCCGAATGCGTCCTCCGGCTCGAGCTGAATCTGAGTCTCAAAGCCCGGCTCGTGCCCGTCCAGTTCTTCCTCGATTTTAGGGAACGTGCCATCATAACCGCCGTGCAGGTAGACCATCGGCTCTTCGCTTTCCTCGATGAGGTTGCCCTGAGCATCCGACAGCTTGTAAGCGACCGACACAACGGTGTTCTTCGCAATTTTCATCCAAGTCTCCAAAATACGGTTCCATTATACGATGCCTAAGCGGCCACTCGACCATCCGGCCGGTAAGGCCACCTCGTCCGCCTTGCCTGTTTCGCCCCCACCGCCCGATAGGCCCACCGCGCTGCTGGGCGGCCTCACGCCGTCGCAATTCATGCGGCGCTACTGGCAGAAGAAACCGCTGCTGATCCGCGGTGCGGTCCCAGACGGGTCGCCTCCGCTTACGCGCGAGGCGCTGTTCGAACTGGCCGCAAGCGAGGACGTCGAATCGCGCCTCGTGTCGCAAACGCGCGGGCGCTGGCACCTCGATCACGGCCCGTTTGAACCGGATGAGTTGCCCAGCGTCAAACGCCGCGCGTGGACGCTGCTCGTGCAGGGGGTGGATTTATACGACGACCGTGCGCGCGCCCTCCTCGACCGGTTTCGCTTCGTACCCGACGCCCGTCTGGACGATCTCATGATCTCGTATGCGACCGATGGCGGCGGCGTGGGCCCGCATTTCGACTCTTACGACGTTTTCTTGCTGCAAGTGCACGGCAAACGCCGCTGGCGCATTTCGGCACAGCGCGACTTGTCGCTAAAAGCTGGACTGCCCTTGAAGGTTTTACAGCATTTCGAGCCGGAGCAAGAGTGGCTGCTCGAACCCGGCGACATGCTCTACTTGCCGCCCCATATCGCGCACGACGGCATCGCCGACGGCGAATGCATGACCTGCTCCATCGGTTTTCGGGCGCCGTCTGCAAACGAGCTCGTCGGCCAATTTCTCTACCATTTGGCCGAACGCAGCGAGACCGCGCGCACGCAAGCAGGCGAGCGCCTTTATCGGGACCCGCACCAAGCCGCCGTTGCGCATCCCGCCGCCTTGCCAGCCGCCTTGACCGCCGAACTTGGCGCAATCCTTGCTCGCACGCGATGGACAGAACGCGACCTGGTCTCGTTCCTTGGCAGCTATTTGAGCGAACCGAAGCCGCATGTGGTATTTGACGCGCCCGATCGGCCGCTCGCCGAAGCGGCATTCATTCGGCGTGCGCAGGCTTCGGGCATCCGTCTCGACAACAAGACGGCGCTCTTGTACGGCGCGCGGACGTATTTCATCAATGGCGAAGAATCGCCTCTTCCGCGCAGCCGCAAATGGCTCTTGGAATTGGCCGATGCACGACGAATTGAAGGGAAACGCTTTGTAACACTCTCGCCCGAGCCGTCGATGACAGCGCTATTGCACGAGTGGTATCGTGCCGGCTGGGTACGAGTCGGCGCATCCCCATGACGTTAGCCGTGCCTGCCAATCGATTACGGGGAAAATTCTGTATGAGAAAGGCAACGTATTGACCCTGCTTTGTCGACGGTCGGTACGAAAGTGCATATAATTCCCGCCCAAGCCGTGGGGAAGATTCACGCTCTGATGTGCATCCACCAGCGGCCGAGGTTGGTGTTGGAGCACATTACCGGTATTATTTCGCGCTGTTGCTTACCTTTAACCATAAAAGGACGTGATCATGAAGAAATCCCTCCTCGTTGCATCCCTGTTGGCGGCTGTTGCACTGGCTGCATGCAACAAGAGCAGCGACCAAAACGCTGCCGCTCCGGCAAGCGAAGCGCCGGCTGCTTCGGCTCCGGCTGCTGCTGCTTCGGACGCAAACGCTGCTGCATCGAGCGCTACGGCTGCCAGCGAAAGCGCTGCTGCCGCGTCGGGTGCAGCCGCTGCTGCTTCGGACGCTTCGGCTTCGGCCGCTGCTCCGGCTTCGGGCGCAAGCCAGTAAGCTGCTGCCTGAAACGAGGCAACAAAAAACCGGCCACGAGCCGGTTTTTTGTTGCCTACGCAAAACGACTGCGCAGCAGATTCACCGCAACGCGCGGCTGTTATCGCCGTATCGCGCCAATGGCCCCTGCCTCGCGCCTGCCCATCGCCTTCCTATCCTCCGCCACAGCCCAGCCAGTCGAATCCGAGCGCCTGCGACGCAACGATGACATCTTCCGCTGCCCCGCCAAGCACGCCGGCCAGCGCCGCCTGCGCAAGCTCCGGGACGTTATTTTGCTGACTCAAATGCGCCGCGACCACATGCGTGAGCCGTGTCCTATCCAATGCGGACAAGATTTCCGCAGCCGCATCGTTATTCAAGTGCCCGTGATTGCCGCCAATGCGCGCCTTGAGCGATGCCGGATAGCGGCTCGTCGCGAGCATCCGGACGTCGTGGTTGCATTCCAGTACGAGCGCGTCGCAGCCGCTCAGCATCGCGGTAATGTGCGGCGTGGACGTGCCGACGTCGGTTAGGACCCCTAAGCGACGCGCACCGTCGGAGAAAACGAATTGAAGCGGCTCACGGGCATCGTGAGGCACCGTATAGGGCAGGAGCTGGAGATCGCCAATGGCGGCCGTCTCGTCGCCCCATAGCACGTGCAAATCGACGTCGGCCGTATCGGCGCCGACAGCCTTTGCCGTCCCCCAACTCATATAAAGCGGCAAGGACCATTTGCGCGCGAGCGTCAGTGCGCTGCCGATATGGTCGCTGTGCTCGTGAGTGACGAGGATCGCATCGAGTGCATCGATGCCGCATTGAAGCCGCGCGAGGCGGCGCTCGACCTCTTTTGCGGAGAATCCGCAATCGAGCAGCACACGGGTGCGGGTGTGACCGCTCGCCGCCTCGACGATCAGTGCATTGCCTTCGCTACCGCTGCCGAGGCTGGCAAAGCGCATGGCGAGGATCAGTTCAATTGAGCGTGCAGCAGCGAGATCAAACGCTTCGCTTCGGGAGACGTGTCGGCCTGACCGTTTGCATCGATGACCGCCACTTCCGTGCCGCTACCCACCGAATGAACGTTGACGAGGAATTCTTTGCCGGGCTTTTGCTTGGCCGGCGAGCTGTAGAACAGCTTGCCGAGCAAACCATCGCGTTTGAGCTCTTGCGCGGAATCCGCATAGCGGACGTAGTAAACGCCCTTTTCGCGATCGCGATTGTCGACGGTGAAGTTCGTACGATCGAGCGCAAGCCCGACGCGCAGCCAAGCCACCTCGAAGCCGTCCGTGAGACCGATCGTCGTCGCGCCCCCGCTCATGTCGATCTTCGCGGGCGCTTCGGCGGGGCGCGCATCGGCGAGCAACTGCTTCGACTGCGCTTCGGTCAGCCCGAATTTCTCCATGAGCTTCGACAGAAACACTGCTTCGAGCACCGGATCGCGCGGACGCTCGATCCACCGCGATGACGTCTTATCCGATCCGGTCAGCACCTCTTCGAGCGCGCTGTGCGTGATCGAAATGTCCGTCGTACCGTTGGAGCCGCGCTCGACCAGCGTGCGGAAGCGGTCGCGCGTACCCGAGGAGTAGGCAAAATCGATGACGCGGCCGATCGTGCGGCGGAACCAGTCGTCGGGAATGTTGGCGCGATTTTCGGCCCAATCCGTCGTCATGATGCCCGTGGCCGGCGTATCGGTCTTCAACGCAAAGCCGTTGTCCTTCCAAAACGCTTCTAGCTGCGGCCAAAGCTGATCGGGCGTGCGCCCATCGATCACAAGCCAGCGCCGATCGCCGTCGCGCTCGATATGCATGCCAAGCGGATCCGCCGCGTTGGGCACGCCTTCGGTCGAATTGCCGGCCGGTGTGACGTTGCGCGCCGATGCACCCCCGAGCGGCGCCGTAACGAGCGGTGCCGCGTACCGCGGCTGCGTCGCGTCTGCCGTCAGATCGCCGGGCACTTGCAGCGGCGGAGCCGACCCCGTCGCCTTGTAATTGACGCGATCGGTTGCGAACCAATCGTTGAGTGTTTCGCAGCCGGCAAGTGTCGAGATCGCCAGGACGAGCGCCGCCGCGCGAACGGCATGGATGGAGAAAGCGGAACGTTTCATGAGGTCCTTCGTGATGCGCAACACATGCCTGCGACGCCGCCGAGCGGGTACCCGGGGATCGACGTCGATGAATGCAACGACAAATTCAATGCGATGACCGACGCTGAGTTCGCCGGCCGCTTAAGCGAGCACACCGGCTTCGACGAGCGCCGTGCGCACCGCTTCGTGGCACCGCGTGTCGAGCGGCGTCAGCGGCAGTCTGATGCCGCCCTTCATCCGCCCCATCTGCTCGAGCGCCCACTTCACCGGAATCGGATTCGATTCGATGAACAGGTTTTTGTGCAACGACAGCAGCTTGAAGTGGATCTCGCGCGCTGTCTTCGCGTCGCCCGCCAGCGCGGCTTTGCAGAGCTCGCTCATGGCTCGCGGCGCCACGTTTGCCGTGACCGAGATATTGCCGTGGCCGCCGAGCAGCATTAGCGCGATCGCCGTTGGATCGTCGCCGCTGTAAATCGAAAAATGCGTGGGCGCCGCCTTGATCAACTGCGCCGCGCGATCGATGTTGCCCGTCGCTTCCTTGATGCCGATGATGCCGGGCACCTGCGCGAGGCGCAGCGCCGTCTCGGCCGACATGTCGGCAACCGTGCGGCCCGGCACGTTGTAGAGGATGACGGGCAGATCGACCGATTCCGCAATCTTCGCGAAATGGCGGTACATGCCCTCTTGCGTGGGCTTGTTGTAGTACGGCACGACCTGCAGCGTGGCATCGGCGCCGAGCGATTTCGCTTGCCGGGTGAGCTCGATCGCTTCGATCGTGGAATTGCCGCCGGCGCCCGCGATGACCGGGATGCGTCCGGCCACGTGCTCGACAGCTGTCTTGATCATGGCGACGTGCTCGTCCACCGATAACGTGGATGACTCGCCGCTTGTGCCGACGACGACGAGCGCGTCGGTCCCTTCGTCGATGTGCCAGTCGATCAGCTTGCGAAATGCCGGCAGATCGAGCCCGCCGTCTTCGAGCATGGGCGTGACGATCGCAGGAATGCTGCCGCGAATGCGCAGGCTGCCTTGGGTGCCGCTGGATGTGCCGCTGGATGTGCCGTTAGCCATGAAACACGATGAATTCAAACGTGAAAGCGCGATTGTAGCGGATTAGCCAAGCAAATCGTAACGCGGCGGCGGCGCGCCCGCGGCAAGCGGCTGCGCCGGCATGACGGCGCAGATGCGCTGAACGAAAGCCGGCCGCGGAACGGCGAGGTAGCCGTCTTCGTAGGCCACGACGGAAAGACGTCCGTGCACGGCGGCGAGCAGCTCGCCCTGTGCCAGCAGAAACGCCGGATTCGACGGCTTGCCGACCGTCTCGTTGCCGCGCGCGAACGTCTCGTACAGCAAAATGCCGCCGGGTGCCAATAGCCTCGACAGCCGGGGCAGCAGGGGTCGGTTCAGGTAATTCGTCACGACCACGGCGGCAAAGCGCTGCGATTCGGGCAGCGGCCACGGACTGCCGTCTTCGAGATCGGCCGGCACGCTCGTTACGCCTTCGATACCGGCCAGGGCCGCGAGCGCCTCTCGCGCCTTATCGATTGCCACGACGGGATGCCCGCGCCCCGCGAACCAGCGCGCATGCCGGCCGCTGCCGGCCGCCAGATCGAGTACCGCGCCGTTCGGCGCGATCAGATGCGACCAGCGCAAGATCCAAGGCGACGGTTGCGCCCCGCTTCCGAACGAGGTATCCAAGCAGGCGCTGTCGATACCCGTCATCGCACGCCCTCGCCTAGCCCTTCGCCTGCCGTGCCGTGCCGCACCGTCATGAGTACGAGAGGCCCATCGCCTCGCGCACGTCGCGCATCGTCTCGGTGGCGAACTTGCGCGCCTTGTCGCATCCGTCGGCCACGATCGCCCGAAGCAGCGAGGGATCGTCCATATACTTCTGCGCGCGCTCGAGCATCGGCTGCTGCTCGCGCAAGATGCCTTCGATGACCGGCTGCTTGCATTCGAGACAGCCGATTCCGGCGGAACGGCAACCCTTCTGCACCCATTCGTGCGTCGATGCGTCCGTATAGACTTGGTGCAACTGCCACACAGGGCATTTGTCCGGATCGCCCGGATCGTTGCGGCGCACGCGGGCCGGATCGGTCGGCATCGTCCGCACTTTCTTCGTAATGGCCTCGGCATCCTCTCGCAGGCCGATGGTGTTGCCGTACGACTTCGACATCTTTTGACCGTCGAGGCCCGGCATGCGCGACGCTTTGGTCAGCAGCACCTGCGGTTCGACGAGAATGATCTTGCGCGAACCTTCGAGATAGCCGAACAGCCGCTCCCGATCGTTCATCGACAAGCTTTGCGACTCTTGCAGCATCGCGCGCGCTTGCTCGAGCGCTTCATCGTCGCCTTCTTGCTGATACGCGTTGCGCAGTTCGTGATAAAGCTTCGCGCGCTTGCCCCCGAGCTTCTTCGCCGCGTCGAGCGCCTTTTCCTCGAATTCCGGCTCGCGCCCGTACAAATGATTGAAGCGGCGCGCAATCTCGCGCGTCATCTCGACGTGCGGCACTTGATCCTCGCCGACCGGCACGAGCGACGCGCGATAAAGCAGGATGTCGGCCGCCATCAGCACCGGGTAGCCGAGAAAGCCGTAGGTAGACAGATCCTTGTCCTTGAGCTTCTCGATCTGCTCCTTGTAGGTCGGCACGCGCTCGAGCCAGCCAAGCGGCGCGCTCATGCCGAGCAGCAGCGCGAGCTCCGCGTGCTCCGGCACCCGGCTTTGGATGAACAGCGTCGCCTGCGCCGGATCGATCCCCGACGCAAGCCAGTCGATCAGCACTTCCCAGACGCTCTTTTCGATGACTTCGGGCGTTTCGTAGTGCGTCGTCAGCGCGTGCCAATCGACGACGCAAAAGAAACAAGGGTATTCCGACTGCAGCCGGACCCAATTCTTGAGCACGCCGTGGTAGTGGCCGAGGTGAAGCGACCCTGTCGGGCGCATACCGGAGAAGATTCGGTCTGGAAACATGATGTCAGTTGAAAAGCGAAGCGAGAGGGGTCAGGATGGCCGTCACGGCATCGTAGCCGATCGAGACGAGCGGGCGCAGCCAAAACTTGGTTAAGATGCCGGTCATCACGAGCGCCATCACGATGAAGAAGCCATACGGCTCGAAGCGGGCCAGCGACAACGCCTGCCGCGGCGGCAACAGCGCCGTGAGCACACGCCCGCCGTCGAGCGGCGGGAGCGGAAACAGGTTCAGCACGCCGAGCACGAGATTCATGCCGATGCCCGCGGCCGCCATGCGCGTGAGGAACGGTTCGTCCACGCCGAACGCTACGAGCGCCACGCCGAACACGCCCCACACCAGCGCCTGGATGAAATTGCAAAGCGGACCGGCCAGCGCGACCCAAAACGTGCCCCAGCGCGGATTGCGCAAGTTACCGAACGCCACCGGGACGGGCTTGGCATAGCCGAACACAAACGCCCCCCCCGTCGCGAAATAGAGCAGCAGCGGAATCGCGATCGTGCCCAACGGATCGATGTGGCGCATCGGGTTGAACGAAACACGCCCCATCATGTAGGCCGTGTTGTCGCCGAGCAGGCGAGCCGCATAGCCGTGCGCCGCTTCATGCAGCGTGATCGCGAAGATCACAGGCAGCGCGTATACCGCGATGGTCTGAATTAAAGAAGGGTTCATTAAAGTATTGTAACAAGCGGCCGGACCGGCTCCGCGCCGCGATCGCTCACGATGCCATAAGGCCGAACGGCTCGAGCGATCCGCGGCCCGCACGCACCACCACCGGCTCGTCGCCGGTGAGGTCGACGACAGTCGATGGTTCGCGCGGACAAGCGCCGCTATCGATGACGAGATCGATTTGTTTTTCGAGACGAGTGCGAATCTCTTCCGGATCATTCAACGGCTCGTCCTCGGAAGGCAAAATGAGCGTCGTCGCGATGAGCGGCTCGCCGAGCGCCTCCAGCAACGCGAGCGTGATCGCGTGATCGGGCACACGCAACCCGATTGTCTTGCGCGACGCGTGCGATAAGCGCCGCGGCACCTCCTTCGTCGCAAGCAGAACGAACACGTACGGGCCGGGCGTGACCGACTTGATAAGCCGGAACTGATGGTTGTCGACCATGGCGAACGTCGCGAGCTCCGACAAGTCGCGCACGAGCAGCGACAAGTGCTGCCGTTCGTCGAGCCCGCGAATGCGGCGCAAGCGCGTAACGGCGTCTTTGTCGTCGAGCCGGCATGCAAGGGCATAGCTGGAATCGGTGGGCAGCGCAATCACCCCACCGTCCTTCACGATCTGGATGGCCTGCGCGATCAAGCGCGGCTGCGGATTATCGGGATGAATCTTAAAGAATTGGGACATGAGCGAGCAATCGGTAAGCCGGCGGAAACGGCAATGCGCTGCCGTTTCCGCCGAGGCGCACGCGGCGAAGCGGGGCCGCGCGCGGGCTGTTCGGACGAGAACGCTAGAGCCAGCGCTCCCAAACGGGCTTGAGATCGGACGGCAGCGGCGGCAATTTGCCGAGCTCGGTGCGGCCCTCCCCCGGCGCGTGGAAATCCGAGCCGCGCGATGCCTCGAAGCCGAAACGGCGCGCCACCTCGGCGTATTCGCGAAATTGATCGGGCGCATGGCTGCCCGTCACGACTTCGATGGCTTTGCCGCCCAGATCGATGAATTGGCCAAACAGCGCATCGAATTCGAGCGGCGTGTACTTATAGCGGCCCGGATGGGCAATGACCGCCGTCCCGCCAGCCGCTTGAATCCAAGCGACGGCGTGCTCGAGCGTGGCCCATCGATGCGAGACGTAGCCGGGCTTGCCCTCGCCGAGATAGCGCTCGAAGACATCGGCCGTTGATGCCGCGTAGCCCTTCTCGACCAGGAAGCGCGCAAAGTGCGTGCGCGAAATCAAATCCGGGTTCGACACGTGAGCTAGCGCGCCTTCGTAGGCACCCTCGATCCCGACCGCGGCAAGCGCGTCGCTCATCGCCTGCGCCCGCGCCGCGCGCCCGTTGCGCGTGGCATAAAGCCCCGCGACGAGCGCCGGGCAGGACGGGTCGACGCCGAGCCCAACAATGTGCACGGTGCGCGACGCCCAAGTGACCGAGATCTCCACGCCGTTCACATAGCGCATGCCGAGCGCCTCCGCCGCGTTACGCGCCGCAGCCTGGCCCGCCACTTCGTCGTGGTCGGTCAGAGCCCATAGTGCGACGCCGCCCGCGTGTGCGAGACGGGCAACCTCGGCAGGAGCGAGTGCGCCGTCGGAAACGGTCGAATGGCAATGGAGATCGGCGTTCATGCTTTCGGGTGGAAGTGATCTTCGTATTTTACCCGCAACGCCTCCAACAAGCGGCGCCGCCGTTCGGCTAACTTGGCCGTTCGGCAAAGAACGCACGGCTTTGCGTGGCGCGCCGCTGCGCTCCGTAACACCCCCCTCGCGGCTAAACGGCCCGCATCAGGCGCAAAACGCCTCGATCAGCGCCGCGACTTGCTCAGGCTGGTCGTGATGGACCATGTGCCCGGCGTCGTCGACGATCTTTTCCCTCCAATCCGGGAACGCCCGGAAGCGGGCCTTGTACTCCGGCAGCGGTATCGAGCCCGCCAACAGCGCCAAAGTTGGCGATGCTACGGCTTCCACATGCAGAACCTTCGCCCTGACGTTCGACCATACCGCCATGACTTCGTCGAGACGGTACAGCAGCGGCCCGTGGTGCTTATGCGCGGGATCGGCCAGCAGCACATAGCGGCCGTCGTCGCCGCGCGCCGCCCAGTGCCGAGCCAGGAACCGCGCGCGATCGGGCGCAAGGCGTGGATTCGTCTTGATCAGGCGTGCGGCGACATCATCCAGCGTCTCGTATGCCTTGAGCCGGGCAGGCTCGCGCATATCGTCGAGCCATACCGCCAGGCGACGCGGCGATTCGCTCGCGCGGGCGGGAGCAAGCCCGAAGCCTTCGAGATCGACGACGCGCCGCACGCGCTCGGGCCGTGCCCCCGCGTACAGGCAAACGACGTTCGCCCCCATGCTATGGCCGACGAGATTGACCTGCCCCGTCGGCGCATAACGATCGAGCAACACTTCGAGATCGGCCAGATAGTCGTGGAACCAGTAATGGCCGCCGCCGCGCTCGGCTACGGGCCAATCGGACAACCCGAACCCGCGCGAATCGGGGGCAATGACCTGCCAATCGCCGCCCAGCGCGTCTACGACGAACTGAAACGATGCGGACACATCCATCCAGCCATGCAGCATGAACAGCGTCGGCGCGTCGGGGCGGCCCCAGCGGCGCACGTGCAGCTTCGCGCCGTCGCGTGCGGTAACGAAATCGGATTGCGGGTTGTTCATTTGGAGTACCGGCAAGCGCCGCGATAAAAACGAATGATCGTTCGATTATATCGACGTATCGACGATTTGGCTGAGTTGCCATGCGCCGACGGCTAGACGCAGCACTCGATAGCGCGGCGGGAGCGACGGGTACGACATGGCACGGCGTTGCAAGCGCCAACCGCGGCGGTTAGCGTGGTTGCGGTCCGCCTTCACCGCCTTCACCGCCATCGGCGGCATCGGTCGCAGTGCCCGCGGACTGGGCGGCCAACGCAGCCAGTTCCGCCTCGTCGAATCCCGCATCGCGGCGTGCGTCGAAGTTGAACGGCCCGCGCAGGCGAGGCGCACGATATTGTTCGGCAAGCCGAGCGTAGGTCTCGTGCGGTTCGAGTCCGCGCTGCTCGCACAAGTGCCGGAACCAACGGTTGCCGATGCGAACGTGACCGATCTCGTCGCGCAAGATGACATCGAGGATCGCGGCCGACGCCGCATCGCCGGCCTGCACGAGGCGGGCGCGAATCGGCGGGGACGCGTCGAGCCCGCGCGCCTCCAGCGTACGCGGCACGAGCGCCATGCGTGCGAGGACGTCGCCATGCGTGCGCGCGCACATATCCCAGAGCCCGTCGTGCGCCGGGAAATCGCCGTAGGTGTGACCGAACGCCTGCAGCCGCGCTTGTAGTAGCCCGAAGTGATGCGCTTCCTCCGCAGCCACCAGCAGCCAATCGGCGTAATACGCCTCGGGCAGGCCGGGAAAGCGCCAAACGGCGTCGAGCGCGAGGTTGATCGCATTCAATTCGATATGAGCCAACGCATGCAGCAACACAGCGCGGCCGGCCTCTGTCTGCATGCCTCGGTGGCGCAGCAAGCGCGGTTCGACCAGCGCCGGCCGCGCGGGGCGCCCTGGCAAGCCGGGCGGCTCGTCGATGATTTCGTCGGCGCGGCAGGCCGTCTCGCCCGCGCGATATCGAGCATGCAAAGCACGCGCAGCAGCGGCTTTCGCGGCCGGCTCGCGCTCGGATAGGACGGCAAGCGCCGAACGACGCATGCCGGCGGCGGCAGCGTCCAAGGAAGTCGCGTTGGGTCTGGGCTGGTTCATCGATCGTGGAACGAGACGGCGGGCGGAGCAGGGTCGCGCGGCCCGCCTGCTACCGTGCGAGGGCGGACCGTTTACAATATGCGATTCGACATCTGGCGCGTGGGCATAACTCAATACCCAATGCTGCGGCATTGTACCGGCCGTGCCCCGCTCGCCCAAAGGAGCCATTGTGCCGATCTACAAGCTGGGAGAACATGCGCCGACGATTCACGAAAGCGTCTTCGTTGCCGATACGGCCACGATCGTCGGCAAGGTCACGCTCGATGAGAACGCGAGCGTCTGGTTCGGCGCAGCCATTCGCGGCGACAACGACCCGATTGCGATCGGCGCCGGCAGCAATGTCCAAGACGGCGCAGTGCTCCACACCGATCCGGGCCGCCCCCTCACGATCGGCCGGAACGTAACGGTCGGGCACCAAGCCATGCTCCACGGCTGCACGATCGGCGATGGTTCGCTCGTCGGCATTCAAGCAGTGGTCTTGAATGGTGCGGTCATCGGCCGCAACTGTCTGATCGGAGCCGGCAGTGTCGTCACCGAAAACAAGACGTTTCCCGACCGCTCGCTGATCCTCGGCGCGCCGGCACGCGTCGCAAGAGAACTGACGGACGAGGAAGTAGCAGGCCTCGCGCAAAGCGCCCAATCCTACGTCGGCCGCCGCGAGCTGTTCAAAGCACAGCTCGTGCGGATCGGTTGAAATCGGGCGCTGCTTCGCCGCCGGCATGCGCCGGCGGCATCGATGATTGAAGGAACCGTTGTGGACGACCAGTTGCAAAAATTCATGTTCGCCGCCGCGCCCGTGCGCGGAGAGATCGTTTCGCTGCGTAATACGTGGCAGGAAGTGCTCACGCGCCGGCAGTACCCGGTCGCCGTGCGCGACATCCTCGGCGAAATGATGGCCGCATGCGCGCTGTTATCGGCGAACCTGAAGTTCGACGGCACGATGATCATGCAGATCTTCGGAGACGGGCCAATCAAAATGCTCGTCGTACAATGCAGCTCCACGCTGACGATGCGCGCGACGGCAAAGATCTCGAGCGGATCCGATCCAACGCTGACCGAACACCTGTCCTTCGTCGAATTGCTCAACGCGAGCGGCCACGGCCGGTGCGTCATCACGCTCGATCCGCACGACAAGCGGCCGGGCCAGCAGCCCTACCAAGGCATCGTGCCGTTGAGCAGCCAGGACGGCCCGCTGCAATCGATCGCGCAGGTGCTCGAGCACTACATGCATCATTCCGAGCAACTTGATACGCGCTTGTGGCTCGCGGCAAACACCGAACGCGCCGTCGGCATGCTGCTGCAGAAGCTGCCCGGCGACGGCGGCATCGTCCCGCACGCGGGCGACCACGATACCGATACTTGGGAGCGCGTCTGCGTGCTCGGCGGCACGCTCTCGCAGGAAGAACTGCTCAAGGAAGAGCCGCAGACGCTCTTTAGACGCCTGTTTTGGCAGGAAAACGTGCAGCACTTCGCCCCCACGCTCACGCGATTCGAATGCAGTTGCTCGCGCGAACGCGTAGGCTCGATGCTGAAGATGCTCGGGCGCGGCGAAGTCGAAAGCGTCATCGTCGAGCAAGGGCACGTGGAGATCCACTGCGAGTATTGCAATCAACGCTACGAGTTCGACCCTGTCGACGTCGCCCAGCTGTTCGCAGCAAACGAGGTAGCGGCCGGCGTCGCACCGGCACAGTCGCAGCGGCATTGAGTATCGCTCGCGCCTGCGTCGACTCTTTCGCTTCTCTTCTTCGTTCGCCGAAGTACTCGGAGCTGTCCAATGAACGTATCGATCCGCCCGCTCTCGCCGCTCACGGTGTGCCGCGCCGCGAGCGCAGCGCTTTGCGCTGCGGCGCTCGCGGCATTGCCCGGTTGCGTCGTGGCTCCGCCGCCGGGGCCGGTACTAAGCCGTCTACCACCGGGCCAGCCGGGCGCCGCCGAAAGCGCCCGTCCGCTCTCGGCGGCGGAGAAAAAGCGCTACGACGAAATCGACAAGCAGGTACTGCGCGAGCAAAACGAAGCGATGTCGGCCAGCGCGTGGGCGCGCGACTACGCGCGGTATGCGCCGTACTCGCCGTACTACTACCCGGCGCCTGTGACGTTCGGGACTTACTACGGCGGTTGGCACAGCGGTTGGGGAGTGGGCTACGCCAGCCCCGGCTACTATCCGGGCGGGTGGTGGTAAAGCGAGTGAGCGGCGGCCGCGCCAATGTGCCGAACCGTCGAACGTAGCGGACAACGCGGGACAACGCGGAACAACCGCCGGACAATCGCCGAATAACCCGCGCGATCAGCCTGCGCTATGACCCTTCGGCGCGGCGCCGTGCTTGGCTTTCTCGGCGGCCCGCTTGTTATTCTTCCCGGGCCTCTCGCGTGAAACCGGGTTCGGCACCACGCTGACGGGCGCCGCCGACACTTGGCCGCGCGTCGATGTATTGCTCGGCACGGGCGCGAGGTTGGCGCTCGGCGCCGAATTGGGCGAGACGAATTGGACGAACACCTCGCCGCCCTTGACCATCCCCATTTCGTACCGCGCGCGCTCCTCGATGGCGGCCGTGCCGTTTTGCAGATCTTGCACTTCGCCCTCGATCCGTTCGTTGCGCAGCTTTTCGTCCGCATTCTTCTGTTGCTGCGCAGCCAATGCGCCGCGCAACTCGTGCACGCGCAACCATCCGCCATGGCCCCACCAAAGCGGATACTGGATCAGCGCAAGCAGGGCGACGAGGACTACGGTGACGAGGCGCATTCAAGAAGCCGCAAATTCAAAACCGCCCCGGACGAAGCGCGGGGCGTCATGCAGAACGATCGGGGAGGACGAAGGGTGGCGTCAACGCAGATTGTAGAACGCCGACTTGCCGGGGTAGCTCGCGATGTCGCCGAGATCTTCTTCGATGCGCAACAACTGGTTGTACTTCGAAATACGGTCGCTACGCGACAGCGAGCCTGTCTTGATCTGACCGGCGTTCAGGCCCACGGCGATATCGGCGATCGTCGAATCCTCGGTCTCGCCGGAGCGGTGCGAAATGACGGCCGTGTAGCCGGCGCGCTTGGCCATTTCGATCGCAGCGAAAGTTTCGGTTAGCGTGCCGATCTGGTTGATCTTGATGAGGATCGAGTTGGCGATGCCCTTCTCGATGCCCTCCTTCAGGATGCGCGTGTTCGTCACGAAGAGATCGTCGCCGACGAGCTGAATCTTCTTGCCGAGCTTGTCCGTCAGCAGCTTCCAGCCGTCCCAATCGCTCTCGTGCATGCCGTCCTCGATCGAAACGATCGGGAATTTGTCGGCCAGCGTCGCGAGGTAATCGGTGAATTCGGCCGACGACAACTGCAAGCCTTCACCGGCCAGCTGATACTTGCCGTCGTGATAGAACTCGCTCGCCGCGCAATCAAGCGCGAGCAGGACGTCTTCGCCCGCGCGATAGCCGGCCTTCTCGATCGCTTGCAGAATCGCCGACAGGCATTCCGCATTGCTGCCGAAGTTCGGCGCGAAGCCGCCTTCGTCGCCCACGGCCGTGCTCATGCCGCGGTCCGAGAGGATCTTCTTCAGCGCGTGGAACACTTCGGCGCCGCAGCGCAGCGCTTCGCGAAACGTCGGCTGGCTCACGGGGACAATCATGAACTCTTGAATGTCGAGGCTGTTGTTCGCGTGCGCGCCGCCATTGACGATGTTCATCATCGGCACAGGCAGTTGCATCGCGCCCGATCCGCCGAAGTAGCGGTACAGCGGCAGACCGGCTTCTTCAGCGGCGGCCTTCGCGACGGCCATCGAGACGGCCAGCATCGCGTTCGCGCCGAGACGCGACTTGTTGTCGGTGCCGTCGAGCTCGAGCAGCGTCTTGTCGAGGAAGGCTTGCTCCGACGCGTCGAGACCCATGATCGCTTCGGAAATCTCGGTGTTGATATGCTCGACCGCCTTCAGGACGCCCTTGCCGTTGTAACGGCCCGCTTCCCCGTCGCGCAGCTCGATGGCTTCGCGCGAGCCGGTGGACGCGCCCGAAGGCACCGCCGCACGGCCCATCGTGCCCGATTCGAGCAGCACATCGCATTCGACGGTCGGGTTGCCTCGGGAATCCAAAATTTCACGGCCGATGATATCTACGATTGCACTCATGATTTCCTCTAAAGATAACGATGAATTGTGTTTCTTGAGTTTCTTGATTTAGATCTGGGCGGGTACGGTCAGTTGAAATCGCGCTCGATGAACGGCGTGCGTTTCACGACGGTATCCAAGGCGACGAGCGTCTCCAGCAGGTCACCCATGCGGCGCAGCGGAACGGCGTTGGGGCCGTCCGACAGCGCACAGGCAGGATCGGGGTGCGTCTCCATGAAGAGGCCCGCCACGCCGACGGCCACGGCCGCACGCGAGAGCACGGGCACGAATTCGCGCTGCCCGCCCGAGCTCGTACCCTGCCCGCCCGGCAGTTGCACCGAGTGGGTAGCGTCGAATACCACGGGCGCGCCCGTCTCGCGCATGATCGCGAGCGAGCGCATATCCGAGACGAGATTGTTGTAGCCGAACGATACGCCGCGCTCGCAGGCAAAAAAGCGATCTTCCGTGAGGCCTGCTTCGCGCGCCGCTTCGCGCGCCTTGTCGATGACATTCTTCATGTCATGCGGCGCGAGGAACTGCCCTTTCTTGATGTTGACGGGCTTGCCCGAGCGCGCACAAGCATGAATGAAATCGGTTTGACGGCACAGAAAAGCCGGCGTTTGCAAGACGTCGACGACCGAAGCAACCTGCTCGATCTCGTCGATGCCATGCACGTCGGTCAGCACCGGCACACCTAATTGCCGCTTCACTTCCGACAGAATGCGCAGCCCTTCATCCATGCCGGGCCCGCGAAACGACTTGCCCGAACTGCGATTAGCCTTGTCGTAGGAGGACTTGTAGATGAACGGAATGCCAAGCTTTGCGCAAATCTCCTTGAGCCGTCCGGCCGTGTCGATCGTCATCTGCTCGGATTCGACGACGCAGGTGCCCGCGATCAAGAAAAACGGCTTGTCGAGACCGACCTCGAAGTCGCACAGCTTCATGCCTTCTCCTTGCGTGCTTCATGACAGGCGAGCGCCGCTTCGACGAACGACTTGAACAGCGGATGCCCGTCGCGAGGCGTCGATGTGAATTCAGGGTGGAACTGCACACCGACGAACCACGGATGCATGCTGCGCGGCAGCTCCATCATTTCGGGCAAATCTTCGCTCGGTGTGTGCGCGCTGATGATAAGGCCGCCGGCTTCGAGTTGCGGCACGTAGCGGTTATTGACTTCATAACGGTGACGATGGCGCTCGTTCACATCCTTGCCGTAGATCTCCTCGGCGCGCGTGCCGGGCTTGATCGGACAGCGTTGCGAGCCCAGGCGCATCGTGCCGCCGAGATCCGATCCTTCCGTGCGCTTCTCGACGCGGCCTTCGCGGTCGTACCACTCGGTGATGAGCGCGACGACACGATGCGCGGTGTTCACGTCGAACTCAGTACTGTTCGCCCCTGGCAGGCCGACGACATCGCGTGCGAACTCGATCACGGCCAGTTGCATGCCGAGGCAGATGCCCAAATACGGCACCTTCGCTTCGCGCGCATAACGGATCGCCGCAATCTTGCCTTCCGTGCCGCGACGGCCGAAGCCGCCCGGAACGAGCACGGCATCGAGGTGTTTGAGGCTTTCGACGCCTTCGGCTTCTATCTGTTCCGAGTCGATGTACTCGATGTTGACCTTCGCCGACGTATGCACCGACGCATGGCCCAGCGCTTCGATCAGCGACTTGTACGATTCCGTCAGATCGACGTACTTGCCGACCATGCCGATCGTGACTTCATGCGACGGGCGCTCGATCTTGTCGACGATAGCCGCCCACACCGACAGATCGGCCGGCTTCGGCTGCAGCTTCAGCTCTTCGCAAATGATGCCGTCGAGCCCTTGGTCATGCAGCATTTGCGGAATCTTATAGATGCTGTCGACGTCCCATACCGAGATCACGGCATCTTCGGGCACGTTCGAGAACATCGAGATCTTCTTGCATTCTTCGTCGGGAATACGACGATCGGCGCGGCACAACAGCACGTGCGGCAAGATTCCGATCTCGCGCAGCTTCTGCACGCTGTGCTGTGTCGGCTTCGTCTTGAGCTCGCCCGCCGTTGCGATAAACGGCACGAGCGTCAAATGCACGAAGCAAGCGCTATTGCGGCCCAGGCGCAGGCTCATTTGACGCGCTGCCTCGAGGAACGGCAGGGATTCGATGTCGCCCACGGTGCCGCCGATCTCGACGATCGCCACGTCGGGCTCGCCGCAGGTGGCCGATGCCGCGCCGCGCTCGATAAACGCCTGAATCTCATTCGTGATGTGCGGAATCACCTGCACGGTCTTGCCGAGATAATCGCCGCGGCGTTCCTTGCGGATCACCGATTCGTAGATCTGCCCCGTCGTGAAGTTGTTCGCGCGGCGCATCTTCGTGCTGATGAACCGCTCGTAGTGACCGAGGTCGAGATCTGTCTCGGCGCCGTCTTCAGTCACGAACACTTCCCCGTGCTGAAACGGGCTCATCGTGCCGGGGTCGACGTTGATGTAGGGATCGAGCTTGAGGAGGGTGACTTTGAGACCGCGCGATTCGAGGATCGCGGCGAGAGAAGCGGCGGCAATGCCCTTGCCGAGGGACGACACTACGCCGCCGGTGACGAAAACATATTTAGTCATCGCTGGATGCTCGCGGGAAAAACGGATTATACCTTAGGCCCGCGCGAAGCCCCAGCGCCAGACTGCGCGCCGCTATGCCGCGGCTACCTCGCCGCTACGCCGTTTCGCAGAGCGCGCAGCATGCTGTGCAACGCCCTCGCCGTCTCGATCGGCTTTTCCATCGGGAACAGATGACTGCCCTCGATCCATTCGATGCGTCCGCGCGCCGCGCGCGCCGTCGCATCGAGCCCGACCTGGCGAATCTCCTTCGATTGGGTGCCTGCAATGAAGCCCACGGGCACCGGCGCACCATGCGCTAACCGCGCCCCCAACGTGCGCGGCAGAGTCCGATAGATCGTGTATTCGATGTGTCGGTCGAACGCGAGCGTGCGTGCGCCGTCGACCGTGCTTTGCGGAATACCGAAATCGATGTAGTCGGACAAGACCCGCTCGTCCCATCGCGCGAATGCGCTTTTCGCATGGAAATGGCGCCACGCCTCTTCGCGGCTCGCCCATTGCGTGCGGCGCGTACGCGTGGCCGCCGCGGGCGAGAGCCGCTCGTCGAGCCCCGTCCATTGCGTAAAGCGCAAGACGCCCGCGCGCCAGCCTGCGATCACCGGCGAGTCGAGCATCACGACACCGCGCACCCAATGCGGCTGCTTGAGCGCGGCCATCAGCGACAGGTAGCCGCCTAGCGAATGTCCGACGAGCCACACGGGCCGCTCGTAGCGGCGGCCGATGTCGGCAAGCAGTTCTTCGACGAGATGCGGCCAATCGCTCGTGACGCGATAGCGCGGATCGTGGCCGATGCGCTCGATAAAGCGAAGCTCGTAATCATCGGAAAGCTCGGCGAACAGCGTCCGGCAAGTCGAAGCCGGAAAACCGTTCGCGTGCGAAAAATGGATGATGTCTTTCACGCGCGCTGCCTCCAAGGACGTTCGTTTTTTATCGTTCCATCCAATATCGTTCCATCCAATAACGCGCGTGCGATTCTCGATAGCGCTCGAGCGTGAGCCGGCCGTCTTCGAATGCGACGCGCACCGCGCCGTCGCGATCGGTCCGCGCAAGCACGATGCCGCGCGCAGCGAAGTTGGACCAGACACGCGGATGGGGATGGCCATAGCGATTGCGATAGCCTACCTGAAATACCGCGATGCGCGGACTAACTGAATCGAGGAAAGGTTCGGTCGACGAAGTATTGCTGCCGTGATGCGCGACGAGCAGCACGTCGGCACGCAGCGCCTCGGGCGCCCGGCGAACGAGCGCGCGTTCCGACGACTTGCCGATATCGCCCGTCAGCAGCGCGCTCATGCCGCCGGCACTGACCTTCAGCACGCACGACTGCTCGTTCGAGCGCGACGGCAGCGGGCCCGAGTCCGGCCATAGCACCTCGAACTCCACGCTGTCCCACCGCCAGCGCTGACCGGCCGCGCAGCGCAGCCGGTCGATCCCGCTCGCCCTCGCCGCATCCCATAGCCGATGATCACTCGGCAACCCGCCCAGCACTTGCCGAACGCCAGCCGCGCCGAGCACCGCCGGCACGCCGCCCGCGTGGTCCGCATCGCCGTGGCTCACGACGAGCGCGTCGAGCCGAGCGACACCGGTCGCTCGAAGGAAAGGCACGACGATGCGCTCGCCCGCGCGGGTCGACTCCGGACCCGTCCCGGCGTCGAACAGCAGCGCGCGACGACGCGTCTCAACGAGAATCGATGCGCCCTGCCCGACATCGAGCGCCGTCAGCCGAAACGTCCCCTCCGCGATCTCGGGCGCAGAAGGAACGACGAGCGGCAGCCATGCCAAGGGCGCCGCGAAGCGCAGCGGCCAGCCGCGCGGCATCAAGCACCAGGCCACGCCGGCCAGTGCAGAGGCCAACGCCCAGAGCGACGGACGCGGCGGATAGGTATCGGCCCAAGGCGACTGCGCGAGCGCATGCAGCGCCTGCATCAGCGGCGAGAGCAACACATGCGCAAATTCGTAGGCCAACGCATCGAGCGGCGCCGGCAAGGCAATGCCAACGAGCACGACCGGCACGACCAGCACACTAACCCAGGGCACCGCGAATGCATTCGCGAGCGGCCCGACGAGCGAAACCTGCGAGAACCAAAATGCCGTGAGCGGCGCGAGGCCGATCGTCACCGCCCATTGCGCACGCATCGCCTCCGCGCATCGGCGGCGCACGCTTGCTAGCCGTCGCCGCCACGGTGCCAAGCCGGTATCGGCCGACTGCGCAAGCGGCGCCGTCCATTCGGGATCGCTCGCGCGAATCGCATCGAGGATGTCGAGCGATGCTTCATCGTCCCCGCGCATACGCAGCCGGCCGCGCATCGCGAAAGCAATCAGCGCGACTGCGCCGAACGAAAGCCAGAAGCCCGCCGCCGTCGCTGCCCATGGATCGACGATCAACACGAGCGCAGCCGCCCATGCGAGCACGAGCGAAAACCCGACGCTGCGTCCAAGCACGAACGCCACGCTCGCCGCAACGAGCATCCACAGGGCTCGCTGAGCGGGCACATTGAACCCCGCGAGCGCCGCATAGGCCGCAGCGCTTGCAACACCGGCCGCCGCGGCGACGATCGGCGTCGGCATGAAGAGCGGCCACTCCCGCGCTCCGCGGCGCGAGAGCATCGCACCGAGAAAACATGACCGACGCCACAGCCAAGCCGTCAGCGCGGCGCATAGGCCGGCAACGAAGCCGATGTGCAAACCCGACACCGCGACGAGATGACTCGTGCCGGTGCGGCGCAGGGCAAGCCGGTCGGTTTCGGCGATGCCTTCTTGCGCGCCGATCGCGAGCGCCGTTACGATCCCGCCATGCGCCGCCCCGACGAGTGCTCGGGCCATGCGCTCGCGCAGCGCGAAGCGTATCCGAGCGATCGCCGTGCCCACACCGCCGGCTACGCCGGGCAAGCGCTTTGCCGCGGCGATCGAGACGACGCTTCCCGTCGCTCGCACGCCGCGCCCGAGCCATGACACTTCGGCGTCTTGCCCGGCGAAGTTGGCATGCCCATGGGGCCGCTTGAGTTTGACCGTCAACCGCCAACGATCGCCTGGCTCCAACGGCGGCACGTCGCGGGCTGCGCGCGCGCGCCAGTTCAACTGCACGATGGAGGGAAAACGCGCGATACCGGTTCTCGATCGGACATCGTCGGCATCGACGGCAAACAAGAACCGCGTGGCCGCCGCATCGCCCACGGGCAAGCCTCGTACATGCCCCGTCAGCACGAGTTCGCGCAGTTCCCACGCGGGCGGCAACGCTTCGGCTAGACGAATTTCCGCGCGCAGCGCCGCGTACGCATAGCCCGCGACGACAGCCGCCGCAGCGAGGGCCACAGGCCCCACGAGCGGCCGGCATCGCGCCGCCCACTGAACTGCCCTCGCCCCCGCTATCGCACGCGCCGGCCCATGCGCCAAAGACGCCCACGACCATGCCGCGACGCTCACTGCCACTGCAAACAGCCCACCTAGCGCCGCCCACTCCCAACGCATCGGCAGCACGGCGCGTTGCTGCAGCATGGCGACACCGAACGCGAAGCCGATCAGCACTGCCCGCATCCGCCCTCCTTATCCACGCGCCGACATGCGAACCCGGCGGCGCGCCGGCGCGCGGCCAACCCGGACCGTTCAGTTCATTCCGGTTCAGTTCCGTTCAGCTCGGTTACGCTCGATTCGGTTCGATTCGACTCGATGGTCCGGCGCAAACGAGCGTCAATTATGCGCAAGCAGGCGCGAGTCGGGGCAGCGCGGCGTAAGCGTTGGCCGTTGTGCCTATCTGAAGTTCATGCACGCCGATGCCGCGCAGCTCGGCGATGACGCTGCCGATGCGCGGCACTTGATCGGGCGTATTGCGCTGCTTGTAGCGCCAGGACGGGGGAATATCCGGCGCATCGGTTTCGACGACGATGGCCTCGAGCGGCAACTGCGCTGCGAGCCGCCTGATCTGACGCGAGCGTTCGAACGTGACGTTGCCGCCGAAGCCGAGCCGCATCCCTTGTTCGATGAAGGCGTGCGCCTGTTGGAAGCTGCCGTTGAACGCATGCGCGATCCCGCACTTGACCGCAAAACGGCGCAAGCCCTTGAGCACAAGGTCTTGCGATTTGCGTACGTGGCAGATAACGGGCAAATCGAACTCGCGGGCGAGTTGCAACTGCGCGTCGTAGAAAAACCGCTGGCGCGCATCGTCGAGGCCGGGAACGAAGTAGTCAAGCCCGATCTCGCCGATGCCGACGAAGCGCGGATCGCTTAGGCTCGCCTCGATCTCGCGGCGCAACGCGTCTAGATCCGCTTCGCTCGCCCGCGGCGTCAACAGTGGATGGATGCCGAGCGCATACACGCCGCCTTCGAGGCGATGAGCGAGCGAGCGCACCGTATGGAAGTTTTCGCGCGCAACGGCTGGGATGACGATACGCTCCACACCCGATGCCCGTGCCGCCTGCGCGACGGCGTCGCGGTCGGCGTCAAATTCGCCTGCGTCCAGATGGCAGTGGGTATCGATCCACATGGCGAGCCCTCCAGCGCGCGTGCGATGCGCCGTGCGCTACACCGGCACGGACGGTTCTTCGTGCAGGACGCCGTCGCGCAGCCGCATGATGCGATCGCAGCGTCCGGCCAATTCGACATCGTGCGTGACGATGACGAAGCTCGTCTCGAGCGTAGCCGACAATTCAAGCATGAGGTTAAAGACGTTATCGGCCGTCGCACCGTCGAGGTTGCCGGTCGGTTCGTCGGCCAGCACGCAAGCGGGCTTGGTTACGAGCGCGCGCGCAACGGCCACGCGCTGACGCTCGCCGCCCGAGAGCTCGCCGGGACGGTGCTTCGCCCTGTGCGCAAGCCCCACGCGCTCAAGCATGGCGAGCGCCTCACGCCGCGCTTCATCGGGAGGGAGGCGCCGAATGCGCAGCGGCATGGCGACGTTATCGACCGCGCTGAATTCCGCGAGCAGATGGTGAAACTGATAGATGAAACCGAGCGCGCGGTTACGCAGCTCGTTGCGCTCGCGCTCGGCCAACTTCGTAAACGCGCGGCCCAGCAGCGACACTTCGCCGTCGCTCGGTTCGTCGAGCCCGCCGAGCACATGCAGCAGCGTGCTCTTGCCGGAGCCCGACGCGCCGACGATGGCTAATTTTTCGCCACGCCTCACGGAAAGATTGGCGCCGTTCAGCACGGGCACGTTCAATCCGCCCTGAACGAATGCCTTGGAGATCCCATGCGCTTCGAGCACACATTCGGCGAGGTTGTCCTTGGTGAAAGGGGCGCCGAGAGCGGTCGGTCGTTCGATCATGAAATCACTCATAGCGTAGCGCCTCCGCCGGGCGCACTTTCGCACCCCGCCAGCTCGGGTAGAGCGTCGCGAGCGCCGACAATGCGAAAGCGATGATGCCGATCCTCGCCACGTCGCCCGGAATCAATTCCGCCGGCAGTTCGCTGATGAAGTAGACGGATGGAGGCAGGAATTGCACGCCGAGCAGATGCTCGATCATCGGCACGAGCCACGGAATGCTCCATGCGATGACACACCCGAGCGCGACCCCCGACGCCGTACCGATGAAGCCGATCGTGATCCCTTGGACGAAGAAAATCTTCATGATCGAGCCGGGCTGTGCACCTAGCGTGCGCAAGATGGCGATGTCGGCCTGCTTGTTCGTGACCGTCATCACGAGCGACGAAACGAGGTTGAACGCGGCAACGGCGATGATCAGCGTGAGGATCACGAACATCATCCGCTTTTCGATCTTGACGGCCGAAAACCAGGTCTTGTTTTGCTGCGTCCAGTCGCGAATATAAAGATCGCCGGATAATGTGCGCGCCAACTCGTGCGCGACGCGCGGCGCCTGCTCCATGTCCTTGAGCCTTAATCTGACGCCCGTCGGCGCCGTGATGCGAAAGAGCGCTTGCGCGTCGCGAATGTTGATGAGCGCGAGCGAGCTGTCGTACTCGTAATGCCCCGATTGGAACACGCCGCTAACCGTGAACTGCTTTAAGCGCGGCATCATGCCGGCCGGCGTGATCGAGCCCTCGGGCGCCACGAGCGTAATTTTGTCACCGGGCGAAACGCCGAGATTGGCGGCTAAATCGGCGCCGAGCACGATGTTGAACCGGCCCGGTTCGAGATCGGTCAAGCGGCCCGCCTTCATGTCTTTGCCGATGTCGGACACTTGCGGCTCGAGCGAAGGCTCGACGCCGCGCAGCGCCACCCCGCTCACCGCGTCCCCGCGCGTGAGCAGCGCCTGGGCATCGACGTAGGGCGCCGCGCCGATCACTTCGGGATTGCGGCGCGCTTCATACGCCGTGCGCTGCCAATCGGGCATGGACCCCGACGGCGAAAAGATTTCGACGTGCGCGAGCACCGACAGCATCCGGTCGCGCACCTGCATCTGAAATCCGTTCATGACGGAGAGCACGACGATCAGCGCGGCCACGCCAAGCGCGATGCCCGACATCGACACGGCCGCAATGAACGAAATGAAACCGTTGCCGGTCGTGCGCTTGCCGGCGCGCGTATAGCGCCAGCCGATCTGCCATTCGTAAGGGAGTTTCAAGCGAATCCTTCAATTCTTTACCGCCACCACGCGCTGCGCATAAAGCGTGCGCCATGCTACTAA
Organism: uncultured Burkholderiaceae bacterium; assembly: GCA_966212065.1. Lineage (GTDB taxonomy): Bacteria > Pseudomonadota > Gammaproteobacteria > Burkholderiales > Burkholderiaceae > Trinickia. The sequence continues at coordinate 6,385 of CBIHOQ010000042.1, read as the reverse complement.
AAACGCAAGCGAACGCAAACGCCGGCCGGCAGCGCGCTTGGCCGGGCCACGCACGCCGCTGCGCACCATGCAGCACCGATCAAGCGCGCAGTTTGCCATACAATGCGCACCATCATGCATTCGAACCGTCTTCATCTCCTGATGCCGTTTGCGCTGCCTACGGCTGCCGACGCCTCCTCGGCGCTGCACGACCTGCGCAGCCCGGCGCTCGACAAACTGCTCGCCCGCGCGACGCTCGTCGAGCGCGTGGCGGGCGAAGACTTCCAGCGCACCCTGCCGCACGAGCGGTGGGTCGCCCGCCAGTTCGGCGCCATCGCCTCGAACGCGAGCGACGAGGCGCCGCTCGCGCCCTATATGCTGCTTGCGGACGGCGGCACCCCGGGCGTCGACGAATGGGCCTGCGTGGAACCCGTGCACGTGCGCATTGCGCACGATCATCTCGTACTGATCGATCCTCAAGCGCTCAACCTGACCGACGACGAGGCGGCGACGCTCTTCGCCGTCGCCAAGCCGCTCGTCGAAGCACTGGGCGTGCGCGTAGAGGCGCCGACGCCGCGCCGCTGGTATCTGACGGGCGAGGTGCTCGGCAAGCTCGCGGGCGCCGCGCCGCTCCGCGCGAGCGGGCGCAGTATCGAAATCTGGCTGCCTCACGACGCCCGTTCGGGCCAGCGTTCGCGCATCTGGATGAAGCTGCAAAACGAAGTGCAGATGGGTTGGTTCGAGCATCCCGTGAACGAGGCCCGCGAGGCGCAAGGGCTACCGGCTGTCAATTCCATCTGGCTCCACGGGCAAGGCGCTGCACAGCGCGTGCGCAGTCCCTTCGTGCGTGTGCTGTCCGACGCGGTCGCCACGCGCGGGCTCGCGCTCGCAGCCGGGGTCGATGCGGGCGCCGCACCGGGTGCGTTCCCGGCATTGCCGCCGCTCGCGGCCGGCACGACGCTCGTTGAACTCGGCGCCTGCGCAGCGCCGTTCATCGCGCAGGATTGGCCCGCCTGGCAGGCGGCGCTCGATGCGTTCGAGCGCGACTGGTTCGTGCCCGCACTCGAAGCGCTAGACTCAGGCCGCCTCGGCGCGCTTGCGCTGACGCTGGCAGGCGATACCGGCTCGGTCACGCTAACTGCGACCCGCGGCGATTTGCGCAAGTTCTGGCGCCGGCGCGTGCTCGCGTCGCTATTCGAATGATTGTGCTGATATGACTCGAATCGTCACCCGCGCCTGTTCGCCCGCCGATGAAGCGGCTTTGATCCGCCATGGCCTGCATCCGATTCTGGCGCGCCTCTATGCCGCACGCGGCGTTCGCCTACCGGACGAGATCGAAACCGGACTTACGCGGCTCGTGCCGCCGGTCGCGCTCAAGGGCATGGGCGAAGCGGCGCGGTTGCTCGCCGACGCCATCGAACAACGCAAGCGCTTGCTGATCGTTGCCGATTACGACTGCGACGGCGCGACGGCCTGTGCCGTCGCCGTGCGCGGCCTGCGCATGTTCGGGGCGCAGGTCGACTACCTCGTGCCCAACCGCTTCGAATACGGCTACGGGCTCACGCCCGAAATCGTCGAACTCGCAGCCTCGCGCAAGCCCGATCTGCTAATTACCGTCGACAACGGCATCGCGAGCGTCGACGGCGTCAACGCGGCCAACGCCCGCGGCATCGACGTGCTCGTCACCGATCATCACCTACCCGGCGACACGCTGCCCGCCGCGCGCGCGATCGTGAACCCGAACCAGCCCGGCTGCACGTTCCCGAGCAAGTGCATCGCGGGCGTGGGCGTCATGTTCTACGTGCTGCTTGCGCTGCGGGCCGAACTGCGGGAGCGCGGCGCGTTCGCCGAAGGCGGCGCGCTCGGTAAACTGGGTGTACCCGAGCCGCGGCTCGACGGCCTGCTCGACCTCGTCGCGCTCGGCACCGTGGCCGATGTCGTCAAGCTCGACGGCAACAACCGTGTGCTCGTCGCGCAGGGTCTTACGCGCATCCGCCGCGGCCGCATGCAACCGGGCATCGCCGCCCTATTCCGCGCGGCCGGGCGTGATGCGCGCAGTGCGTCGGGCTTCGATCTCGGCTTCGCGCTGGGCCCGCGCCTGAACGCCGCGGGACGGCTGTCGGACATGTCGCTCGGCATCGAGTGTTTGACGACCGACGATGTCGGTCGCGCCTGGGAACTCGCGCAGCAGCTCGATGCGATGAATCGCGAGCGGCGCGAAATCGAAGCGGGGATGCAGCAGCAGGCGCTGATCGACATCGCTTCGCTCGATCCCGACGGCTGCGCAACGATCACGCTATTCAACGAAAGCTGGCATCAGGGCGTCATCGGCATCGTCGCGGGGCGCTTGAAGGAAAAGTACCACCGGCCCGCATTTACCTTCGCGCTCGCCGACGAACGAGGCGAACTCGTCAAGGGCTCCGGCCGTTCGATTCCCGGTTTTCATCTGCGAGACGCACTCGATCTGATCGCCAAGCGCGAGCCGGATTTGATCGTCAAGTTCGGCGGCCACGCGATGGCTGCCGGTCTGACGCTCGCGACGCGGGACGTACCGCGCTTTGCCGCGGCATTCGAAGCGGTCGCGCGCGAGGCGTTGGACGAGGACGCGCTGGCTCGCGTGGTGATGACCGACGGCGAGCTGGAGGATGCCTACTTCACGCCGCAGATCGTCGAGTTGATCGACGCGGCCGTCTGGGGCCAAGGGTTTCCGGCCCCGACATTCTCGGGCGAATTCGATGTCGTATCGCAAGCGCTGGTGAAGGAAAAGCATCTGAAGCTGCAACTCGCCCGCGGGCGCCAGCGCTTCCAGGCGATCTGGTTCAATCACACGGAAACCCTGCCGGCACGCGCCCATGTTGCGTATCGGCTGACGGCGGATAGCTGGAACGGCGTAACACGCGTGCAACTCGTCGTCGAGCAGGCAGTACCCGCGCAGGCGGGCTAGTCGGCCCGCCCGGGCTTGGCGATCTAGCTCGGCGCCATCAACACTCCATCAATACGCTTTGAGCTTCAGGCCGTCCGGATACTTTCGCTGCAATTTGACGCCGCGAATATCCTTGCCCTGTTTGCCGAGCAGCCGGCGCGAGGCCCCGATCGGCTATAATTTCTCCTTTTTACGAAGCCGAAAAGATCAACATGGAAGCCGAACGTCTGAACGCGATCGAAGGCTCTCTAGCGGACCTACGCAGACGCGCGGGCGAGCTACGGGGGTATCTTTGACTACGATGCTAAAGCCTCGCGTCTAGCAGAAGTCAACAAGGAACTCGAAGATCCGAACGTCTGGAACGACTCCAAGCATGCCCAGGGCCTTGGCCGGGAGAAGAAGTTGCTGGAGGGCGCCGTTCTGACCCTCTCGGCACTCGACGCCGATCTGCGCGACGCGCAGGATCTGTTCGACATGGCCCGCGAGGAGAGCGACGACGAAACGCTTCTCGCCTGCGAAGCCGATGCACAAGGGATTGAAGCGCGCGTCGCCGATCTCGAATTCCGCCGGATGTTCTCGAACCCGGCCGATCCGAACAATGCGTTTCTCGACATCCAAGCCGGCGCGGGCGGCACGGAAGCGTGCGATTGGGCGGCGATGCTGCTGCGGCAATATCTGCGCTATTGCGAGCGCAAGGGCTTCAAAACCGAAGTGCTCGAAGCATCCGATGGCGATGTCGCGGGCATCAAGAACGCGACGATCAAGATCGAGGGCGAGTATGCCTACGGCTTCTTGCGCACCGAGACAGGCATCCACCGCCTCGTACGCAAGTCGCCGTTCGATTCGTCGGGCGGCCGCCATACGTCGTTCACGTCGGTGTTCGTGTACCCGGAAATCGACGATTCCATCGAAGTCGATATCAACCCCGCCGATCTGCGCATCGATACTTACCGAGCGTCGGGCGCCGGCGGTCAGCACATCAACAAAACCGATTCGGCCGTGCGTATCACGCACTTGCCGTCGGGCATCGTCGTGCAATGCCAGAACGACCGCTCGCAGCACCGCAACCGTGCCGAAGCGATGGCGATGCTCAAGTCGCGCTTGTACGAAGCCGAGATTCGCAAGCGCCAGGCCCAGCAGGACAAGCTCGAATCGAGCAAGACCGACGTGGGCTGGGGTCATCAAATTCGTTCCTACGTGCTCGATCAGAGCCGCGTGAAGGATTTGCGCACCAACGTCGAAATGAGCAACACGAAGGCGGTGCTCGACGGCGACCTCGACGATTTCATCAGCGCGAGCCTGAAGCAAGGCGTCTAAGCGCAGCAGCGGATACACCATGACCGAATCGACTCTCCCCACCGCCGACGTAAGCGTCGACGAGAACAAGATCATCGCCGAGCGGCGCGAGAAGCTGCGCGCGCTGCGCGAGTCGGGCATCGCCTACCCGAACGACTTCCGCCCGACCCACCACGCGGGCGATCTGCAATCGCAATACGTCGACAGCGACAAGGAGGCGCTGGAAGCCAAGGCACTCCAGGTGGCCGTCGCGGGCCGCATGATGCTCAAGCGCGTGATGGGCAAGGCAAGCTTCGCGACGGTGCAGGACGGCTCGGGCCAAATCCAGTTCTTCGTGACGCCAGCCGATGTCGGCGAGCAAACGTACGAAGCCTTCAAGAAGTGGGACCTCGGCGATATCGTTGCCGCCCGCGGCGTGCTGTTTCGCACGAACAAGGGCGAACTGTCGGTGCGCTGCACGGAACTGCGCCTGCTCTCGAAGGCGCTGCGTCCCCTGCCCGACAAGTTCCACGGCCTGTCCGATCAGGAAACGCGATATCGCCAGCGCTACGTCGATCTCATTGTCTCGCCCGAAGCGCGCAGCACGTTCGTCGCACGCACGAAGGTCGTCTCATCGATCCGCAAGTTCATGTCCGATACCGACTTCATGGAAGTCGAAACGCCGATGCTGCACCCGATCCCCGGGGGGGCGACGGCCAAACCGTTCGTCACGCATCACAACGCGCTCGACATGCAAATGTTTCTGCGCATCGCCCCGGAGCTCTACCTGAAGCGATTGATTGTCGGCGGCTTCGAGCGCGTCTTCGAGATCAACCGCAACTTCCGTAACGAAGGCGTGTCGCCGCGGCACAATCCCGAGTTCACGATGATGGAGTTCTACGCGGCGTACACGAATTACACGTGGCTCATGGACTTCACCGAGCAATTGATTCGGCAGGCTGCCATCGATGCGCTCGGCACGGAAAACATTGTCTACCAGGGCCGCGAGCTCGATCTGTCGAAGCCTTTTCATCGGCTGACGATCACGCAGGCGATCTGTAAGTACGCACCCGACTACACCCACGCGCAATTGAGCGACGCGGCGTTTCTGCGCACCGAACTCAAGCGCTTCGGCGTCGATACGACGCAACCGGCGTTCCTGAACGCGGGCGTCGGCTCGCTGCAGTTGGCGCTCTTCGAGGAAACGGCCGAAGCGCAGCTCTGGGAACCGACCTACATCATCGACTACCCTGTCGAGGTGTCGCCGCTCGCGCGTGAATCCGATTCCGTCGAAGGCATTACCGAGCGCTTTGAGTTGTTCATCACAGGCCGCGAGATCGCCAACGGCTTTTCGGAACTCAACGATCCGGAAGATCAAGCTGCACGCTTCAAGAAGCAAGTGGAGCAGAAGGATGCCGGCGACGAAGAAGCGATGTACTTCGACGCCGACTACATTCGCGCACTCGAATACGGCATGCCGCCTACGGGCGGCTGTGGGATCGGCATCGATCGTCTCGTGATGCTGCTGACCGACAGCCCGAGCATTCGCGACGTCATTCTGTTCCCGCATCTGCGCCGCGAAGATTGACGCGTAGGCGCGACAGCACTTTGTAACCGTCGGTAAAAGCCGTCGCGAGCGAAGCTCCGACGGCTTTTTTACGGATGGTCCGCCCGTTGCAGAATCGATCGAGTCCGAGGGCATCCCTGTCTATGCGCAGGCAACGCTGGCACGCGCAGGGGCGTGAGCGTTACAAATTGAAACGATGGCATGGCGGCGATGGCGGACACTATCGTTGTTTCAATCCAAGGCCTCTTCGTGCTTGACGGAGGTGCGATATGAATAACCCAACCACTCCTACCCGTCGCCTGCATCCGCTGATCGCGGTCGCCGCGGGCACTGTCATCGTCGCGAGTCTCGCGGCCACCGCCGCCCTCACCGGCGTGTTTCCAAAGGCATCGAGTTCCGGCGTCCAAAACGATCAATCTCAAACGGCGCTAGTCGCGTCGCAGCCCGTGGTCGATTCGGCCGCACCCGCGAATGGCGCTCGGCTGACCAGCCAGCAACCACCCGCGCAGCCCCCGGCAGCGGAGCAAGCACCTACGGCGCAAGCCGCACCGTCAGCGCCTGGTCAAGTGCCCTACACCGGGCAACCGGGTCAACCCTCTTACGCAGCGCAGCAGGGTCAACCCTCTTACGCAGCGCAGCAG
>CBIHOQ010000041.1:0-51527 GCA_966212065.1 uncultured Burkholderiaceae bacterium | reverse complement strand
GGTTTGTGCTTTGCGGCGACAGAAAAACGCACCGGACAGCGGACAGCGGACAGCGCCTCCGATAACCCGATAACCGTTAAATTCCTAGAAGCGGCGCTGCCAGGTCACACCCGGCATGTGCGTTGCTCTCTGTTCGTGGTTTCCGCTGCCTTTGCAGCGCACTGCGACACAGGAGCCGACGATGACGAGCAAACCGATACCGCCCTTGCCGGAACAGCAGCAGGAGAACATTCCGGGTCGAACAGCGCCGATGTCTCCTCAGCCGGATCACGGCGAGCAAAGTTATCAGGGGCACGGACGCCTGTCCGGCAAGGCCGCCATTATCACGGGCGCCGACAGCGGAATCGGCCGCGCCGTGGCGATCGCCTTCGCGCGCGAAGGCGCCGATGTTGCGATCGCGTACTTCGACGAACATGACGATGCGCGTGAGACGGCGCGATGGGTCGAGAAGGCGGGCCGCAAGGCCGTACTCATAGCGGGCGATCTCGCGCAGCGCTCGCAGGCGCGAACGATCGTCGATCGGGCCATAGAAGCATTCGGCCGTGTGGACGTCCTCGTCAATAACGCAGCCCACCAGATGAATTACGAGAAGGTGGAAGAGATCAGCGACGACGAATGGGACCGCACGTTCGATATCAATATCGGTGCGATGTTTCGTCTCGTGAAAGCGGCGCTGCCGCATATGAAGCCCGGCAGCGCCATCATCAACACCACGTCTGTCAACGCGGACAAACCGCGCCCCACACTGCTCCCCTACGCCACGACGAAGGGCGCAATCCAAAATTTCACGGGCGGCCTCGCGCAGCTATTGGCTGAGCGGGGCATTCGCTCGAATTGCGTGGCACCGGGCCCGATCTGGACGCCGCTGATTCCCGCCACGTTACCGCCCGACAACGTCAGGGAATTCGGGAAGCAGACGCCCATGAAGCGTCCGGGGCAACCCGCGGAGCTCGCGCCCGTTTATGTCTTGCTCGCCAGTAACGAGGCGAGTTACGTATCGGGTGCGACGGTGGCCGTGACCGGCGGGGTGCCAATTATTTGAGCGGCGCACGTATAACGATGATGAATGCCGCCGATTCGCACGCCGCAGTCCCCGCATGCGACCCGACACATACATTGTCCACACCGACATCCCGGTATGGGCTGCTCGAGGTAGGGCGCAATTGCGACTCGATCCGCCACGCGGATCGGTTCGCACTGCTAATCGACGGCAGCGCTTATTTTTCCGCGCTGCGCGAGGCGTTGCTGCGTGCGCAGCGTACCGTTTTTATCGTCGGCTGGGACATCGACAGTCGTATGCGACTCGTGCCGGAGGGCGCGGGGGACGGCCTGCCCGATGCGCTGGGTGCGTTTTTGCAAAGCCTATCCTCGATGCGGCGAAGGTTGCGCATCTACATCCTCGCGTGGGACTTCGCCATGATCTATGCGTTCGAGCGCGAGTGGATGCCCGTCTATCAAACGGGCTGGCGTTCGCAACGCGGCATCGTGTTTCGTCAGGACGGCTCGCACCCGCGCGGCGCGTCGCATCATCAGAAGCTTGTCGTGATCGACGATCGGTTGGCGTTCGTGGGCGGGCTGGATCTGACGCGTTCGCGCTGGGACACGCCGGCGCACTTGCCCGAGGATAGCCGTCGCCGCGACGCGAACGGTTTGCCCTATGGGCCGTTTCATGACGTCCAGGCCGTCTTCGACGGCGAGGCTGCAGCGGCGATCGGGGCCCTCGCACGCGAGCGCTGGCGGCGCTCATGCGGCAGGCAGATCGCTGTGCGTGCGCATCGGGCGGTGGATCGCGATATGGATCCATGGCCTTCTAGCGCAGAGGTGCAACTACGCGACGTCATGCTCGGCATCTCGCTCACGGAGCCGCCTTATCGTTCGCACCGTGCGATTCAGCACATCCGATCGCTCGCCGCCGATATGATCGCGGCGGCGCGCCGCTCCATTTATATCGAAAACCAATACCTCACCGCCGCAGTCGTACGGCAGGCGCTCCGTGCACGGCTCTCCGAGGATGATGGTCCCGATGTAGCGGCTGTCGTGCCGCGCATGCAAAGCGGCTGGTTGCAGGAAGCGACGATGGGGGTACTGCGCGCACGCTTGCATCGCGCGCTCGTCGATGCCGATGGGCATCAGCGCTATTGCCTGTATTGCCCGCACGTCGACGGCCTCGTGACCGGCTGCGTCAACGTCCATAGCAAGGTCATGATCATCGACGACGAGGTCCTCACCGTAGGCAGTGCGAACCTGAACAATCGATCGATGGTGCTCGACACGGAATGCAACGTGACCATCGACGCAAAGGGTGACCCGGGTGTCCGCGAGACAATCGCACGTTGGCGCAACCGCCTGCTCGCCGAGCACCTCGATGTCGACGAATCCTACGTGGCTCGCGCACTGGCGTCCGGGCATCGGCTCAACGCAGCCATCGCCGCGTTGACACGCCCCGCGGGGCGTACGTTGCAGCCGTTTACGCCTGTGGTGACGGCCGATCTCGATGCGCTCGTCCCGCTCAATGCGTGGCTGGATCCCGAGCAGCCGATCGCGCCGGACGCGCTCGTGCGCGAGTTCGTGCCTCAAGAACGGAGCAAATCGCTAACCGCGCGCTTTCTGCTGCTCGGCGCTTTCGTCTTGGCGCTGGCCGCGATGGCGGCACTTTGGCGCTTCACAGCGTTCGGCCAGCATGCGAATCTCGCCGAGCTCGCGCTATTCATCAAACGGCTCGATTCCGTGCCTTTCGCCCCCGCGATCGTGCTGACGGGGTACGTCGTCGCCTCGATGGTGTCGGTCCCGATCACGTTGCTGATCGCGGCGACGGGGCTGGTTTTCGGTGCTTGGCCGGGGATCGGCTACGCGCTGGGCGGAACACTGCTCTCCGCGATCGCAACCTACGGTATCGGCGTTTTGCTGGGGCGAGATGTCGTGCGTCGGCTTGCCGGCGCACGTGCGAACCGGCTCAGCGAGCGTATCGGGGAGCGCGGCATCGTCATGGTTGTGATTCTTCGATTGCTGCCGATCGCGCCGTTTACGATCGTCAACCTCGTGGCCGGCGCCTCGCATATACGGCTGCGAGACTACATGATCGGTTCGGTGCTAGGGATGGTGCCGGGCATCGTGCTGACGGTGATTTTCGCGCATCAACTGCTGCAGGCGATTCGACACCCGAACACAAGTTCCGTTGCAACGATGTGTGCCATAGGCTTGGTGCTCGTCGGCATTTCCGCGATGCTTCAACGCTGGCTGGGGCGACATAAGTGACTGCCGATCTGAACGACCACCTCGGCGCGGCTGCGCAGGCCGTGGCGGCCGAGCTCGATATAGTCGAGGGCCGCACCGGGCCGGTACAAGACGATGGCGTCTGCGAACTGAAGATCGCGACCTACAACGTCCACGGCGGGCTACCGGCATGGACGCTCAAGGCGAAGCGGCAGATGGCTTCTCGCATCGCACACGTCATCTCGGAACTCGACGCCGACATCATCGCGATGCAGGAGGTGCCCCTCGGCGGTTCCGAAACGCCCGATCTGCTCTCGCAACTGCGGGAGGCGACCGGTATGTTCGCTGTGGAAGGCGCAACGCTCGATACGCCGAAACGCCGCTACGGAAACGCGGTGCTGTCCCGCTTCCCGGTGCGCGCCGCGCGGACCCTCGATCTGTCATTTCATGGGCGCGAGCCTCGCGGCGCGCTCGATGCCGACATCGAATGCGGGGGGCGGCTGATTCGCGTCGTCGCAACGCATCTGGGTTTGTCGGCAAGCGAACGCAGCACGCAGGTGCGCACGCTGCTCGCCGCCTTCGACAACAGCGAGCTGCCGGTCATTCTGGTGGGCGACATCAACGAGTGGTTCGTGCGCGGGCGCGCGCTGCGTGCGCTGCTCTCGCACTTCCGCCCGGCGCCCGCACCTCGTACATTCCCCACGGTGTGCCCCGTTTTTGCACTCGATCGCATTTGGATGCATCCCGGGGAATGCCTGGTCGACGTGACTGTGCATCGCAGCGCGTTTGCGCGACAGGCGTCCGACCACTATCCACTGGTCGCACGCATACGTATTCCGGCGCAGGCCCGGCAGCCGCGTACGGCATGCGAAGGAGGTTGGCCGTGAGAACGAACGAGCTCCAAGGGCTCGCACTCGATTACTGGTGCGCGCGTGCATTGGTCGACGACGATCAGCAAGTCTATTCGTCCCGTCCCTAGGCAGTAGCGGCATACGGACGCGATGCGGACGCGCACGGGGTTTAAATAGCGGGGTCGCTTACGAGCCGCAGGCGCGTGATTTCCGACGGCGCGCCGAGGCGCTTAGGCGGTCCCCAATAGCCGGTTCCACGGCTCGTATAGATCCATAGCGTGTCGAGCTTCGCAAGCCCGGCGGTAAACGGCTGCTGCAGACGAACGAAGAAATTCCACGGGAAGAACTGGCCGCCGTGCGTATGTCCCGACAATTGCAGCGTGTAGCCCGCTTCCGCTGCCGCCAGGGCAGTGCGCGGCTGATGCGCGAGCAGCAGCTTGATATCGATGTCGCCGGGCGCGCCGGCCACTGCGGCGGCGGGGTCGCTGCGATGCGCTTCGTCGAAATGGCCTGCCGAATAATCGGTCACGCCTGCCACGATGAACCGCGCGCCGTTGTGTTCGAGCACGACATGCTCGTTCAGAAGCACGCGCAATCCGAGATGCCGGAATTGCGCGATCCATTGCTCCGCGCCCGAGTAGTACTCGTGGTTTCCGGTGACCAAATAGGTACCGTAGCGGGCCTTGAGCCATCGCAGGGGCTCGGTATGCCCTGCCAACTGTTGGACGCTGCCATCCACGACGTCGCCCGTCACCGCGATGAGGTCGGGCTCGAGGCGGTTCACGGCATCGACGATCGCATCGACATAGCGGGCTTTGATCGTCGGCCCGACGTGGATATCGCTGATCTGGACGATCGTCAGCCCATCGAGCGCTTCCGGCAATCCGGTGATCGGGACGTCGACCGAAACCACTCGCGCGCGCCGGCGCGCATTGATGAATCCGAGCGCCGTCGACAGGACCGCCACCACCACCACGCCGGCAGCCGTATCGACCCGCCAGCGATCGAGCGAGAGCGCGCCGTGCCAGAGCGCATCGATGGTCAACGCCGATGCCAGTGCGACATCGCGCAGGAACGTAAAAACGAGCAGCGATGAAAAGAAGCCCATCGCGAGCAAGCCGATCCAGGCAATGCGGTCGGCTTGCGGCTGGCGTTCGAACCGACGGGAGAGCATTCCTAGCGGGATCAAGCAGCACGAAAGAACGAGCGCACAGGCAGCAAGAATCTTGACAGCGAATCCGACCGGCAACTCGGGAACGAGCCGCAGACCGACGTACACATGCAGCATGATGCCAATGAGGATGGCGCGTGTGAAGAACGAGGAACGGCGCATGGGCGATGGAAAGCGTGAGTGGACGGCGCGCTACCGGCACGCGGCAGGCCGTTAGCCATTTTACCGGGAGGATGTCTTAGCTGCCGGGCGCCGCGCAATAGCGTCCGATACGTTGCAGTGCGGGAATAACCGCGGTTCCCCCGTTTCTTAAATCGAACTAAGCTATAGACATTCGGTGCTTCGGTTACCGCGTCGATTATGCCTTCGGAAAGGAGGCGAATGATGAAAATCGACAAACTGTTTCACGTAGGGCATCGCCCCCACCATCTGAGCTACGACGGCAGCCACGTCATGCTGCCGCTTTTCGTGCTGTCGTTAATGGCACTCGGCCTCTACTACGGCGTGCGACGCGCCGATCTGCTCGAGATCAGCCGCAGCGCACTATTCGACGTGGCAATGGTATTCGTGGCGCTGGGCATTGCAGGGTTATTCGGCGTCGTCGGTGCATGGGTGCGCCAGGACTCCGACGAGAAGTGCGAAGGCTTTTGCTTCGTCGGCGCATTGATAGGCGCCGCCGTGTTTTATATCGCGCTGTTTACGTAATTTCTTAGCCCCCGCATTCTAGCCTTTTCATATGATGCGAGCGATTTCGTCGAACGAGAAGCGCGGATTGCGCGGGTGCAGTTTCAAACGATCGCCGTAGCCAAGGTTGACGAGGAAGTTCGATCTCACCGTCGTTCCCGCGAAAAAGGCCTCGTCCACTTCCGCTGCATCGAAGCCCGACATCGGACCCGCGTCGAGCCCGAGCGCACGCGCTGCCATGATCAGGTAAGCGCCTTGCAGCGAAGCATTGCGAAAAGCCGTGCTGCGGATCGCTTCCTCGTTGCCGACGAACCAGCTGCGCGCGTCCGCGTGCGGAAACAGCTTCGGGAGATGCTCGTAGAACGCCAGGTCCATGCCGACGATGACCGTGACCGGGGCGGCCATCGTCTTATCGACATTGCCGGCCGAAAGCGCCGGCTTCAATTTTTGTTTCGCATCGGGCGATTTGACGAAGACGAAGCGGCCGGGGCTGCAATTCGCGGACGTCGGGCCCATCACCGTCAGCGCGATGATCCGTTCGAGGAGGGTATCGTCGACCGGCTTCGGCAGCCAGGCGCTGTGCGTGCGCGCTTCGAGGAACAGCTGATCGAGGGCGTCGGCGGAAAGTGTCATGATCGGCGGTAATGGGGGATGGAGTGAGAGATCGCGAGGGATCAATGATAGCCACGCCTGCATCTTCCTGCAGCCGCGATTCGTCGGTTCACGGCGCCAACGAGCGAGCAAGTTTGCGATGGCGCGGCTTGCGTCGCCGAGAGGAAAATAACGGTTAGGAAACGGCGGCCGATTGGCGCCGCCTGCAAAGGTGATTGATGATCGACGATATGTTCGGCGACGTTCCGCGGATCGATGTCGATTGGTATCCGCATTGGTTGTCGCCCGACGAGGCGACGATGGCACTGTCTGCGCTTATGGACGAGGTGCAGTGGAAGCAAGACGTCATTCGTACGCCCGGCGGCGTGAAGTCGTTGCCGCGTTTGACCGCGTGGCAGGGCGATTCGGGCGCAGTCTATGTCTATTCCGGCATTCGCAATGAGCCGCATGCATGGACGCCGACCGTGGAAGCGTTGAAATCGCTCGCCGAAGCGACCTGCGCCACGCGCTTCAACAGCGTCTTGCTGAACCGATACCGCAGCGGAGAAGACAGCATGGGCTGGCACGCGGATCGTGAGCCCGAACTCGGGACGCAGCCGGTGATCGCGTCCGTCAGCCTTGGGACGGCGCGCCGATTCGATCTTCGGCACAACGAGACGGGGCTGCTACGGGTGTTCGAGCTGACGAGCGGAAGCCTGTTGGTCATGCGCGGGCACACGCAGCGCGAGTGGCGACACCGTGTCGCCAAAGTGCCCGGGCTACGGGGAGAGCGGATCAACCTGACTTTTCGATTCGTGACGGCCCGCGAGGAGGCCAACCAGCGATGGCATGGCGTGTGCCGTGACAGTTAAGGCGCGGGCGCTCCTCGCCAGGGTTGTCTTGGGGGCCCGCCCGCTGAACGACCTGGGTCGTTGTTGGATCTAACGATATAAAACTTATAAAAGATTTATGCGCATAAAGCAGTGAGATCCGTCCCCTATATCCGTCCCTTATTGCCGGGGATATGGCGGATGGTGCCGATACTCTCTCGTTCTGACGGTTTCTTGTGTCCTTATGCTGAGAGGGGCGGCTGGCGCCGACGTTCGCCCGGTCTTCGAGCGCCCCCACGCACGAAGTATCGCGGCGGCCGGCGGGGTACACGGCGGTGCCCCGGACCGGTTGTCCGCGCCATGCAGAGTCGATTCATTCGGGCACACAAGGAACCACGGCAGATGAAGATTTCCCTTTGCGCGAGCGCTGTCCTGCTCGCGGTATCGACCGCCGCGTTGGCGCAGCGGCCGCCGGTCTATCCGCTGCGGGGCCAAAGCGCAGCGGCCCAGAGTGTCGACAACGCCTATTGTTATTGGCAGGCGAGGCAACAGACGGGCGTCGATACGACGCGGCAGTCGCAGCGTCCGCCCCGGACGAAAAAGGCGCAGTTCGGTCCCGATGCAGGCAAAGGTGCGAGCGCCCCTCCATTGCCTGCACCGCACGATGCCTCCAGCGGCGGATCGCGGGCAGCGAATACCGCCGCCGCAACCCCCGAGGCCGCGCATTCCGGGGCCGCCGGCAACGGGGCGCCGCCTAGCGCCACGCATTCCAATGGACCGCCGTCGGCGAGCGCGAGCGTCGCCGATTCGACTTCGTCAGCCGCTTCGCCGGCTTCGGGGCCGCTCGGACCTTCTTCGGCTTCCGCCGCCGCGGCATCGCCTGGCCTGCCGCCTTTGCCTCCGCCCGAGCCGCCGATGATGGCCTATTGGCATGCGTACAGCGACTGCATGCAAGCCCGGGGTTACGGCGTGCAGTAGGCCAGGCTCCCCTCCGACATCCTGTTCCTTGCAATCGATGCATCGCGACATAGACTTAACTTTTCGGGGAGTGTGTCTTGAGGGGAGTGCGCGATGCGTTTGACTATTTTGATCAACGGTCCCGATCCCACCGTGAATCATGATTACGCCGTGCTTTGGCTCGATACAGATGAGCGCGTATGGTCGAGGGAATCGCATGACGGGATCGATCTTCCGCCTTGGGGCGAACTGCGCGACGAAGGGGGTGTCACGCAGCTATGTGCCCCAACGGCCGAGCAGCCGCTTTGTACGCTGAGCGGCTTGCACGTTGAGGCCGACTGTCCTACGGCGGCAGAAGGAGGGGCGTGCTGGTCGTCGTCGGGCAAGCCGGTCAAGACCGATGGCGTCTGGCGGTTGCAGGCCGTCGAGAAGCGAACGGTCTTGCCCGAACACAGTGTCTTTAGGCGGTGAGCGGCAGCGCGCCGGCGCTAGGCGGCGCGTGAAATCTTTTACGGTTCATTACGAAGCGCCCCTCGCGAATTCCGATTCGGTATAGTCGGCCTTGGCTATCTCGAGGCCAACCCTCCTAGGCCCGTTCGGCGTTTCGTCAACGGGCCATCTTTTTGTCCGCCGCTCATTCCCACGCTTCACCGTTCCTCGCCGCCGTTCCAGAACCGGGCGCTATCTCATTTGTACGCGGATGTAAGAGCGTTGCGATTTTGCAACTCTCAAGCCTCCACGCTACCGTATTTCGGTCAGTTCGCCACGTGCTCTTAGCACAAGACAAAAACGTTCAAAAACAATGTTCTAAGGGTTTATCCCAAATTGATTATTTCTTCCGAAGCAAGAAGGTGTTGTGCGGCCCGCCTAGACCCGACCTAGGGCGAACACGTAGACTCGCGCCTCATTGGACGGGTCGATGGGTCTGGCCACGCGATCGACTGTTGCCGGCGCGGTGCCGATCGTAGATCCGTCTTTCCGAAGTCTGGCAGTGAGCCAGTTTTATGAAGGGACTTCTCTAATGAAAAAAACCCTGGTCGTCGCAGCGGTTTCCGCCTCTTTCGCAGTCGCCGCACACGCTCAAAGCAGCGTCACGCTCTATGGCGTGATCGATGCAGGTCTTGCCTACACCAGCAACGTTGCTGGCAAATCGAACTGGCAGCAAACGTCGGGCGGCATCAGCCAAAGCCGTTTCGGCCTGAAGGGCTCTGAAGACCTGGGCAACGGTCTGAAGGCGATCTTCACGTTGGAAAGCGGCTTCAATCTGAACAATGGCCGTTACGCCAACAACGGCAGCCAGTTCAACCGTCAATCGTATGTCGGCCTGTCGAGCAACGACGGCACCGTCACGCTTGGCCGTCAATACGACGCAGCACAAGACTTCCTGGCTCCGCTGAGCGCAACGGGCAGTTGGGGTGGGACGTCGTTCGCCCACTACGGCAACTTCGATAACCTGAACACGAACGGCGGCTTCGCGATCAACAACTCGGTGAAGTTCACGAGCGCGGACTACGCGGGCTTCACGTTCGGCGCGACGTACGGCTTCTCGAACCAAGCTGGCGGCTTCGCCACGAACCGCGCATATAGCCTCGGCGCGGCCTATCAGTTCCAAGGGCTGCGTGTTGCCGCGGCGTACGCTCAGCAGAACAACCCGTTGAGCGCGACCGGTGGCGCGCTCGACGGTTCGAACTTCGGCGCGGGCGCAAACGGTGTTGCCACCGCGGCCAACCGCGGTGTCCTCACTACGATCGGCAACTTTCGCCAACGGACGTACGGCGTCGGTGCAAGCTACGCGTTCGGCCCGGCGCAAGTCGGGGCCGTGTGGACGCAAGCGCGTCTCGACAACGCTCAGGCCTTGGCCTCTGTTCGCCAAGACAACTACGAAGTCAACGCGAAGTACAACCTGACGCCGGCGCTCGGTCTTGGCGTTGCGTACACGTTCACGGACAACCGAGGGTCGGTGACGGGTGTCAACATCGGGGAGCGTGTCCATCAAATCGGCGCACAAGCCGACTACGCGTTGTCCAAGCGCACGGATGTCTACGCTCAGGTCGTGTACGCACATTCCAGCAGTGCGGGCGCGTCGATCTACAACGGTACGCTCGGCAGCAACGTGTCGTCGTCGGATAACCAGACGGCTGCCATGATCGGCCTGCGTCACCGGTTCTAAGGCTGCTTCTAATCCCGCTTCTAGGTCCGCTTCCAAGCTGGCAGCAGGCCTAGCTCGGTCTAGCGGCACGACGGGCGTCGCACCCGCGACGCTTTGAATCGCCGACAAACCCTGCGTTTTGCGGAACGCGGGGTTTTCGCGTTGGGCTGTTTTCCGCATATTCCTCACACACATCGATCCACGCTTCTCCCTACTTGGCGGCGGGCCACTGCCGCGCCCCGTCGGGGTTCTCCCTATACTTGTTCTTGTCATGCGTGCGTAGCAGTGAGCGGTTTCGTGCACGTCTCATGCGTCGGCATTGCCGCGGTACATCGACATCATCGAGGAAGTGATCGTGAGCGAACCAGTCGTATCGATCGACGAACAGGTGCTTCGTACGGACGTCGTCATCATCGGAGCGGGGCCCGTCGGGCTCTTTGCCGCGTTCGAAGCGGGCGTCATCGGCCTGTCCTGCCATATCGTCGACGCGCTCGAGGAAGTCGGCGGCCAATGCATCGAGCTCTATCCGGAGAAGCCCATCTTCGACATCCCGGCGCTACCGGTGTGCACGGCGCGGCAGTTGATCGATCGGCTCATGGAGCAATGCAAACCCTTTGCGCCGCCGATTCATCTCGGGCAGCGGGTGATACGGGTGGAGCGCGTCGAGGAGTCGCAGCGCTGGCGCGTGAGCACCGATCGCGCGCTTGTGTTCGATACCGCCGCGGTGCTGCTATCGGCGGGTAACGGTGCGTTCGTGCCGCAGCGTGTGGCGCTTGCCGAAGCGCAGGCGCTCGAAGGACGCCATGTTCACTATGCGGTCCGTAAGCGCGCGATGTTCGCGGATCAGCGCGTCGTCGTCGCGGGCGGCGGCGATTCGGCCCTCGATTGGGCGTTGGCGCTGCGCGGCCGCGCGAAACACGTCACGCTCGTCCATCGGCGCGATGCATTTCGGGCCGCCGAGGCGACGGTGCAGGAGGTCAAGCAAGCCGCAGCCGCGGGTCAACTCGATCTCGTCATCGGGACCATTGCGGCGCTGGATGCACCGGGCGGCGTGCTCCGGTCGATCGATGTCAAGACGATCGGAGGCAGCGTCACCATCGAGGCCGATCATCTGATCGCGCTTTATGGCCTCGTAGCGGACCTCGGGCCGATCGGCGAGTGGGGGCTCGACGTCCGTGTGGGACGGGTCGCCGTCGATACGTCGTTTTATGAAACGTCGGTGCCCGGCATCTTTGCGGTCGGCGATATTGCAACGTATCCGAACAAGCAAAAGCTCATCTTGTCCGGATTTCACGAAGCGTCGCTCGCATTGCGCAAGGCCTATACGTACGCGTTCCCCGACAAGAAGCGCACGCACGTGCACTCGAGCTACGACACCAAGTTGTCCGAACGCATCCTCGGCACGCAAGCGACGCCGGAGGCGGCTCACTCGTCATCCCAATAGGGGATCGAGCGGGACTCGCACCGAGCGTACCCGGCTGCGAACGGTTTCAAGCCACCGCCGCGCGTAGATCGAACCGCGGTGCAAGCCATGGAGGGCACGATGTACGAACGAATTTTGGTCCCCGTCGACGGCAGCAAGGGTGCGCAGCGCGCACTCGACGACGCCATCGAACTCGCTAAACTCACGGGCGCACAGTTGCAAGCCGTCCACGTGCTCGTGCATCCCGCACAAGTGGTCGATGTCGGAGCCGGGTTTGTGGAGCAGATGCCGGTGCGCGATACCTCCGGCGAGACGGCGACATCGGTGCTCGCCGATGCGCGGGAACGCCTCGCCTCGCTCGCCCCGCGAGGTACCGTGCGTGCCATCGATGCCTATGGCGAAAACGTGGCGGCGGTGCTCGCACGCGCCAGCGACGAATTCGGCGCCGATCTCGTCGTCATGTATTCGCACGGACGCAGCGGCATCAGGCGCCTCTTCGCCGGCAGCGTAGCCGAATCGCTGCTGCACGATACGACCGTCCCCCTGCTATTGCTGCGTAACGGCGAACAAGAATAGGGATAGATTTGCCGCGGCGCGTCGGTATCGACGGATGCGCTGGGCATGAACGCGCGGTGTTCTACGCTCTTTCGTCACCGTGTGGCGGAGCGTTGTCCGTGCCGATTCGCTTGTGCGTGAAGCGTTTCGCGCACCTCGATCCGCGCATGCGCAGACGTATCGCCGCCGCGTAGCGTGGCGACATCGCATGTCGCCGGGCCGCATTGTGCGGCCGGGGCACTGTCGCGCGCGTCGCCGCTTCGACAGCTTCGGCGAAACGCTGCAACGACGGCAGCGAACCGCATACGCTGTGGTAGGTCTGGCTGCCGATACGCGCATCGAGCAGTACTTGCAGGCCCGCTTGCCGCGCCAATTCGATGATGTCCATGTCACGCCTCCCCGTTAGGCGCTGCCGCAACGCATAGCGTTGCGAAACCGGCTGAATCGCTCGTCGTAGTGTTCTTGGCGTTGCGCGCGTCGATAGCGCGCGCAATCTCCTTCGTGCCGAGTATTCAGCCGATATCCCCGCTCGCTCGTTTTCGTTCTGTGCTTGCGCCATTGACGCACACGATCATAGATTTATGCCGTAACGGCCGAGTCCAATCGATGCCGTTTCGTGTGAACCTATTTTCGTGCTCCCGCTGCGGCGCGAATGTGCGCGGGCGTACCCACCCGCTGCTTATCGTCTAATAATCATTCGCGAAGGCGTGCACCGCTCCTGCGCCGGCGCTGTCAAGCGCCCCCCGGTTATCCTTCCCTTGTTTGATATGAGGAATAGGCGAATGGTAGATGACCGGCGCTTGCAGCGACAGCGTGGAAACTACCTACCCTGTAGCGGCCCATGCCGTTTATTAGCGGCGCTTTAGGGGCCGCCAAGCGATGCGGCGAAAGCGCTCTCTCTTTTGTTCTTCCTCGAAGTGCATGCGCGAGGGCTTGACAAGGTCGCTGCGCGAGACGATGCCGACGAGTTTCATCGAATCGCGGTCGAACACCACGGGCACACGCTCGAGACCATGTACGGCAAGCCGTGCGGCGACAAGCCGGCACGTCTCCCCCGGCAGCGCGACGGTGGGCGTACTTGCTGAAAGCGCGTCGCCGAGCGTCATGTCTCGGCCCGCGCCGTTTTTCGCGTCGGTCAACGAAACGAGCGTTTCGCGATCGGCGATGCCGATCAGCCGATCGCCGCTTACGACCGGGTAGGCGCGATGGCTCTGGTTCGGGCCGAAGAACGTCGCCAGCGCCTCGCGCACAGGCAGCGCCGCGTCGATCGTTTTGATGTCGCGCGTCATCACTTCATCGACGTGATGACGCTCTAGCGGATCGACGCCGTACTCGCGATAGATGTGGTAGCCGCGCCGAGCGATCTTCTCGGTCATGATCGAGCGTCGCATGACGACGGTCGTGAAACCGTGCGCAACGAGCGTCGCGGCGAGCAAGGGCAGCAGCGCATTGCTGTCGTGCGTGAGGCCGAATGCGAAGACGATCGCGGTGAGCGGTGCGCCCAGCGTGGCGCCGAGCGTGGCCGCCATGGCAACGAGCGGCCAGAGCGCCACTTCATGGCCGGGCAGCACCGGGCCCATTACGATGCCGAGACCGGCGCCGAGCATCAGCAGCGGGGCCAACACGCCGCCCGAGGTGCCCGAGCCCAATGCGATGACCCAAATGATCGCTTTGACGACGAGAATCGCGATGGCCGCTTTCACCGCGAGTTGCTGGTGCAGCAAGTCGCCGATAACGTCATAGCCGACACCGAGCACGCGCGGCTCGATTAGACCGCCGAGGCCGACGGCGAGGCCGCCGATCGCGGGCCACCACATCCAGTGCAGCGGGAGCTTGGCGAAGAGATCTTCGGTTGCATAGAGGGCGATCGACAACCCGGAAGCCAGCGCTCCGCTCGCGACGCCGAGGATTAAGCAGGAGAGCAGCGAGATGGCAGACGGAGGTGCGGTTTCGAGCGGAAACAGCGGGCCGATGCCAAACCACATCGCGCGCATGAAACCCGCGACGGCGCAGGCGAGGGCCACCGGCAAGAAGCTGCGCGGACGCCATTCGAACAACAGCAATTCGACGGCGAGCAGCACGGCTGCCACGGGCGTGCCGAAAACGGCCGTCATGCCGGCCGCTGCCCCGGCGACGAGCAGTGTCTTGCGCTCGGCCGCCGTGACCTTCACGCATTGCGCGAGCAGCGAGCCGAGTGCACCGCCGGTCATGATGATCGGACCTTCGGCACCGAACGGGCCGCCGCTGCCGATGACGATGCCCGACGATAGCGGCTTGAGTACGGCGACTTTCGGCGACATGCGGCTTTTGCCGAATAAAATGGCTTCGATCGCTTCGGGAATACCGTGTCCGCGGATCTTGTCGGAACCGAAACGGGCGATCAGTCCAACGATAAGCCCGCCCAGCGCGGGAATGAGTACGACCCATACACCGAGCTTGTTATCGGCGGGCGATTGGTTCGCGAACGAAAGCGTGCCGTAGAAGAACACGTTCGTGAACAAGTAGATGAGCTTGAGCAGCACCACGGCAGCGATCGTACCGAGTACACCGATGACGGCGGCCAGTGCGCAGATGCCGGGTAACCGCGCATTGGCGGAAAAATCTCGCTTGTTTGGGTCGATGCTCATAGGTGGATTGAACTAGTTCATAAATCGATTTGCGGTACGCTGAACGCGCCTTGCAGCGATATCAGCTCCGCGCGATGCAGCGCTGCCAGCCTGACCAATACGGCTTCGCCGGCTTTTTGCAGATGGACTTCCACCTGGCGTCGATCGGTCTCGCTCACCTTCCGTTTGACGAGAGACAGCGCTTCACAGCGCGATACCAGTGCAACCGCGCCGTGGTGCTGCGCCTGCAGACGCTCGGCCAACTCGCCGATGGTGGCCCATTCGCGGCCGGGGTAGCCCTTCACGTGCAGCAGCAGTAGATACTGCAGCGGCGTAATGCCTTCGGCTTGCGCGGCATGCTCGGAAAATCGCTCGAAGCGCCGCATTTGATAGCGGAATTCCGATAGCTGCTCGAAATCGGTCTTGGCGAGTGCGCGGGAAGCGGACATTTTCATGGGGTTGGCCAGGCAGGTTGAAACCAAAAATAATATCACATTGTGATATATATCGCCTGCGATGGCCGTCCATAAACGGTTTGCAGTCAGGCTTTCATCGATGACGCGCCGAGCGGGGCACTGAACTCAGGCCGTTCGCAATTCTCGCGCTTGTGTTTGCCGATGCAGCCCGCCGATTAAATCCGACTGCGTAATCATGCCGATCAGTGCGCGCCGATCGTCCACGACAGGAATGTGGTGGTGTCCGTAATGCGCGAATACCGGAATCAGTTGAGCGACGGGCAGGCTGGCATCGACGGTCCGCACGTTGGGCGTCATCAAATCGTCGACGCGGCGCGCTTCCGTTGCGTCGCGCCACAACGACAGCCGCCGTGCGCGCGGCCCGCGCAACCCGAAGGCGGTACGCCCGACGAAATCGGTGCGCGTGACGATGCCCACGACGCGCCGTGCTTCGTCCACGATCGGCAGCGCTTTGATGCGATGGCGTTCGAGCAATCGCCAAGCGGCGGCGGCCGTCGTCTCGCTCGAGACACTGACGGCATTGCGCGACATGATGTCGGCGCATTTGAGTTCGCTGAAGCTGCGCGCGTAGGCGATCAATTGCGCTTCGCGTACGAGCGATTCGAGATCGTCGGAGGCCACGTCGATCAGCTCGCCTCGCTCGCGGACGATGGCTTCGATATCGGCTCGCGTCACGGCTGCTGCCCCCAGCGCCGATTGCGCGGCGGGGCGGCTCGCGTGCGGATAGCGGTGACCCGTCACCGTGTGATAAATGATGGCCGATGCAAGCAGAACGAACGATTGCAGCGCAACGGGCTCGATGACGAAACGCAAGCCGAGCGCATGGGTGGCCGGGCCGCCGAGCACGGCGGTGAGCGCCACCGCGCCCGACGGCGGGTGGATGCATCGCAGCGCGAACATGACGCACGTCGCTGCGGCGAGTGCCAACGCCGCAGCGATGATAGGGTCGCCGATCCACATTGCGCTCAACACCCCCACGGTGGCGGCAACGAGATTCCCGCCGATGAACGACCACGGCTGCGCGAGAGGACTCGCCGGTACGCCGAACAACAGCACGGCCGATGCCCCCATCGGCGCGATGAGAAACGGTATCTGCGCTTGCGGGCCCAGCAGCCAATGCATCGATGCGCCCGTCGCGGCGATACCCAGTAGCGCGCCGAAGCACGAACGCACGCGTTCACGCCAGGAAACGGCTACAGAATGCGGGGCAAAGCGGGCGAACCAATGCAGGATGGCGTGGACGGCTTGACTAGACACAATGTTTTGCTTCGTATCACATGACGAAAGCGCGGCCAGCGGGTGCATGCTGCAGCGCGGAAACGCGAGATTATATGTCAACGTGATATATGTGCGCCAGCGCGCGTCGCGGACCGTTGCGGCGATGCCGCAAATCCTTGGGAAAACGAGGGAGAAATCAATGTGTCTAGGACGCGCGGGGTTAGCGCTTCGTGCTTGATGCTTAAATGCTTGGCACTTCTTGATCGAAGCCGGTTTTTACCGCCAGACGGCGCCGTCGCAAAAGGCCTCAGCGTGCGTTTCGTCCGACGCCGCCGCAGGCACATCGACCATTGCCGCGGCCTCGCGATAAAGGGCCGTTCGATTGATGCGTTCGGCAACGGCTTCATCCTCTCGCGCCGGCGCATCCGATTCCCGTAGCAGCCCCCAGCGCCGATACTGGGCGAGGAACCAGCGGCCTTCGGCAACGCGCGGGTAGTTGACGGCGCCGCCGTCGAAAAATGCCACGGGCAACGGCGGGCGCGCGAAGCGCTTGCCGCCCTCGCGTCCTGCGAGGCGAGGCGCGATCAGTTCGCGCGGTACATCCAATGCGTCGGGCTTGGCAAGCCAAGTCGAGATATCGTCTCGATGCTCCGGTGCATCGACCCATCGGCAAGCCTCGAGCATCGTGCGCACGAGCGCGCGCGCCGTGACCGGATAGCGTTGCGCAAACTCGCTCCGGCATGCGAGTACTTTCTCCGGATGGTTCGGCCAGATCTGGCTGGTGGCGATGACGGTTTCGCCGGCTCCGCGCGATTCCGCGACTGCATGCCACGGCTCGCCCGCGCAAAATCCGTCGAGCAGGCCGCGCTCGAGCGCATCGACCATTCGCGGCGGCGGGATGACGACGCTCTCGATATCCTCGCGCGGATGCACGCCTTGCGCGGCGAGCCAGTAGTAAAGCCACAGCGCGTGCGTGCCTGTCGGAAACGTCTGCGCGAATACCGGCGGCCGCCCGAGCGTGGCCAGCGCCGCTTTGAGGCTGCCTTGCTCGTCGAGCGCGCGTGCAAGCGGCGAGGACAACGTGATGGCTTGTCCGTTTCGATTGAGCACCATCAACACGGCCATCTCGTCGCGCGGGCCGCCAATGCCGAGTTCGATGCCATACACGAGACCGTAGAGCGCATGCGCGCAATCGATTTCGCCCGAGAGCAGTTTGTCGCGCACGGCGGCCCACGAGGGCTGCCGGCACAGTTCGAGCGTGAGGCCATGGCGATGCCCGAACTCGAGCACCTTCGCAGCGACGAGCGGCGCCGCATCGGAGAGTGCGACGAAGCCGATACGCAGGTGCGTCTTTTCGGGCGTGTCGCCGGCGGGCGGTGCGATGTTCATCTCGTGCTACCTCGAAGAGTCGGCCGCGTCGATCACGCGGCGTGCGATGTCGGCCAGCCGCACGCCCGCGTCCATCGCGCGTTTGCGCAGCGTCGCATAAGCATCGTGCTCGGAGAGTTTGCCGCGCTCCATCAACAAGCGTTTGGCGCGATCGATCGTCTTGCGGTCTTCCAGCTCCCGCTCGGCCTTCGCCAAACGCTGCCGCAGCTTTTCTTCATGCGCGAAACGCGCGAGCGCCACTTCGAGCACCGGTGCCAGCTTGTCCGGCGAAAGTCCTTCAGCCATATACGCGGTGACGCCGGCGTCGACGGCCGAGCGAATCAGCGCCTGATTCGCATCGTGGCTGAACATGAGCACGGGCCGCGGCGCCGTTTCGTTCATCACCGCGAGGTGCTCGAGCGTATCGCGCGACGGCGATTCCGTATCGATGATGACGATGTCGGGCCGCTCGCGCTCGACGACCTTTGGCAAGGTATGCGGCGCGGCGGCTTCGGGCAGCATGTCGTAGCCAAGGCGTGCCAACGCCTCGCGCAATTCGCCGATCGGTTTGTCGGTATCGGTAACAAGCAAAATACGCAGCATCGAAACGGTTGAGCGAACCTCGGGTTAAGCGGGTGCCGTCGCGCTCAGCAACCGTCTGATTTCAGGGACGCACGAGCCGCAAACGGTGCCGCAGCCGAGCGTCGATTTCAGCGCGTCGAGTCCCGCGCCGTTGGTTATCGCCTGCTCGATCTGCGGCTGCGTCACTTGCTTGCAGCTACAGACGACACGCGCACGCGGCGCCTGACTGCGCCCCGGCGTGTCGCCGCCGAGCAGGACGATCGCATGGCGCGGCCCTTGCCAGGGCGCGGCCGTGCGCACTTGCTCGATCAGCGCGGCGGGACTCGTTTCGCCCGTCAGCAGGAAGCCGTCGACGAGCTCCCCGCTCCAAGCGATGCGCTGCGTGCGCCCGCGACGCGCGTCGCGGTATTCGAGCAGATCGTCGCCACGCGCCAATCCTAACGCATCGTGCAGCCGTTCGGTCCATTGCGGGTCGGCATCGATGTCGGCCGCCGACACGACGAGCAGGTCGTCGGCTTCGACACGGATCGACGCGTAACGGCGTGCCGCGAGCAACGGCTGCACTGCCTCGCGCAGGGCGAGGACGTCCCCGCGCTTGGCGGCGACGAGCCGCCACGGCAGTTTCGCTGCTTCGATGCGCACGGCCGCATGCTTGAGTTCCGGTTGCTTCGACTCGGGATCGACGGCGCCGATCGTCGCTTCGTTGATCCCGCCGCTCGCCAGAAATTGCCCGCTCCAATGCATGGCGGCGAAGACGGTGCCCGAAGGCAGATCGTCGCTCGTCTCGACGGGCAGTACGAGCCTTCCGCGGCGGCTCGTCACCGTGACGAGATCGCCATCCTTGAAGCCGCGCCGCGCCGCATCTTCACGCCGCATCGACAAGGTGGCCTCGGGCGCATGGGTGAAGAGGGCGCCGGTGCGCCCGGTGCGGCTCATGCCGTGCCATTGATCGCGCAGGCGTCCCGTCAGCAGGCGGAACGGATAGCGTGCGTCGGCAGCCTCGGCCACAGGCTGGTAGGCCGTTGCATGAAAGCGCGCGCGACCGTCGGCGGTGGCGAAGACGCCATCGGTGTAGCGGCGCGCGTCGCCCGTCTTGGCGCCGGCCGGAAACGGCCAGTGCTGCGGACCGTCGGCTTCCATCTGCTCGTACGACAGCCCGCCGATGTCGAGATCGCGCCCGACGGTCAACGTTCTATGCTCGTCGAAAACGTTTTCGGGAGACGCGAAAGGAAACAGCGTATCGCGTCCGTCGCCGTCGCGGTCTGCCGCGAGCCGACCTTCGAGCCTGCGTGCGATCTCGTTCGCAATCCACCAGTCGGGCCGTGCCTCGCCGGGCGGCTCGACGGCGGCACGCACGCGGGAGATCCGCCGCTCGGAGTTCGTCACGGTGCCCGATTTCTCGCCCCAACTGGAAGCAGGCAGCACGACGTCCGCGTAGGGCAGGGTATCGGTCTGCATGAACGCTTCCTGCACGACGACGAACTCCGCTGTGCGTAGCGCCTTTCGTACGCGTTCGATGTCGGGCATCGAATGAACCGGGTTCGTGCAGGCGATCCAAATTGCTTTGATTTTGCCCTCGGCGACGGCATCGAACATCTCGACGGCCGGCAAGCCGGGGCGGGCCGACAATCCGCTCACGCCCCAGAGCGCTTCCACTTGCGCTCGGTGTTCGGCGTTGCCGATGTCGCGGTGCGCGGCGAGCATCGTCGCCATGCCGCCTACCTCGCGTCCGCCCATGGCGTTCGGTTGGCCCGTCAGCGAAAACGGGCCGGCGCCGGGCTTGCCGATCTGCCCCGTGGCCAGGTGCAGGTTGATGAGCGCGAGGTTCTTGTCGGTGCCGTGGCTCGACTGGTTCAGGCCCATGCAATAGAGCGAGAGTGCGGCGGGACTCGAAGCGAACCATTCGGCCGCTTGAAGCAGATCGGCTTCGGCAACGCCGCAGATTTCCGCGGCCATGCGCGGCGTATAGCCTCGCACGAGCGATTTCAGTTCATCGAAGCCGTTCGTGTGCGCGGCGATGAAAGCCGGATCGACCGCGCCTTCCCAAATCATGTGATGCAGCATGCCGTTGAACAGCGCAACGTCAGTGCCGGGCGTAATCGGGAGATGCAGATCGGCCAGTGCGGCGACATCGGTGCGGCGCGGATCGACGACGATCCATTTGATCGACGGATCGTTTGCCTTCGCTTCTTCAAGGCGCCTGAACAGCACCGGATGGGCGTACGGCATGTTGCTGCCCGCGAAGAGCACGGTGCGGGCGAGTTCGAGGTCTTCGTAGCATGTCGGCGGGCCGTCGGCGCCGAGCGCCTTCTTATAGGCCGTCACCGCGCTCGACATGCACAAGCGCGAGTTCGTATCGATGTTGTTCGT
The DNA here is from genome assembly GCA_966212065.1 of uncultured Burkholderiaceae bacterium. Taxonomy (GTDB): domain Bacteria; phylum Pseudomonadota; class Gammaproteobacteria; order Burkholderiales; family Burkholderiaceae; genus Trinickia. Next base: position 30,483 of record CBIHOQ010000041.1, on the reverse strand, counting down.
GCGAACTAATCCCTTCGCGAGCTTGTTGAAGACGTAGTAATCCTCCGTCAGCAACTGCCCCGAGATGTAGAACGCAACGGCGTCCGGTCCGTCGCGCTCGATCACGTCGGCAAAGCGCGCCGCGACGTGATCGAGCGCGTGGGACCAATCGGTCGGTTCGCGCCGAGCCTCGCGCGTGAGCCGTATTTCCGGGCGCAGGGCACGGCCGGCGTCGCTCGTTGCGGTGAGGGCAAGCGAGCGGCCTTTGGTGCACAGCTTGCCGAAATTGGCCGGATGCTCGGGATCGCCGGCGACCCCCGTCACCCGGCCGTTTTCCGTTTCGATGAGCACGCCGCAGCCGACGCCGCAATAGCAGCATGTCGAGCGCGTGACCGTCTTAGCAGAACCTTCTTCGTGGCCGGCTTTCATCGCGACGGCGCCCTCGCTCACGTGAAGCGGACGAGCACGGCGTCGCCGTCGACCTTCACGGCAAAGCGCAGCGTGCAGCCTTCGTCGGGCGCGCAGGCGTCGCCCGTCTCGAGTGCGATGTTCCAGCTGTGCAGCGGGCAGGTGACCGTCTTGCCGTGCACGATGCCCTGCGAAAGGGCACCGCCCTTATGCGGGCAGCGATCGTGCAGCGCGAACACTTCGTCGTCGGTCGTCCTAAATAGCGCGACATCGCCGTCTGCGCGCTTGACGACGCGGCTGCCCAAACGCGGGATGTCGGAGACGCTGCAAACGTGCGTCCACGTGTCGGAAGTCGTCATGTCCATTTGATCGATACCTCAAGCGATGACTTTGATCGGGATGTATTCGCGCTGATGCTGCCCTTCGACGCGTGCTTGCCACGGATCGGGCAGCCCTTCAAGCGAGTAGAGCAGGCGTTCATAGAGCGCACGGCGATTGGCTGCGTCTTCGACGACCTTGCGTTTGATGTAGTCGAGTCCCACGCGCGCGATGTAGTGAACGGAGCGATCGAGATAGTGCGCTTCTTCGCGATACAGTTGCAGGAACGCGGCCGTGTACTCCTTCACTTCCTCGGCCGTCTTGACCTTCGCGAGGTACTGCGCGACTTCGGTCTTGATGCCGCCGTTGCCCCCGACGTAAAGCTCCCAGCCGCTATCGACCGCGATTACGCCGACGTCTTTGATGCCGGCCTCCGCGCAGTTGCGCGGGCAGCCCGACACGGCCAGTTTGACCTTGTGCGGCGACCACATGTTCGCGAGCATCGTTTCTAAATCGATGCCCATCTGCGTGCTGTTTTGCGTGCCGAAGCGGCAGAATTCGCTGCCGACGCAGGTCTTTACGGTGCGGATCGACTTGCCGTACGCATGACCCGACTTCATGCCGAGGTCTTGCCAGACGCTAACGAGGTCTTCCTTCTTCACGCCGAGCAAGTCGATGCGCTGTCCGCCCGTGACCTTGACCATCGGGATGTTGTACTTGTCCGCGACGTCGGCGATGCGCCGCAGTTCATCGGGCGTCGTGACACCGCCTTTCATCTGCGGCACGACCGAGAACGTGTTGTCCTTTTGAATGTTCGCGTGGACACGCTCGTTGACGAAGCGGCTTTGCGGATCGTCGGCCGCCTCGTGCGGCCATGTCGCGACCAGGTAGTAGTTGATGGCCGGGCGGCACGTTGCACACCCGTTCGGCGTGCGCCATTCGAGGAAGTCGTAGACCGCGCGATGCGTGAGCAGCTTGTGCTCGCGCACGGCTTTGCGCACTTCGTCGTGCGTGCGTTCCGTGCAGCCGCACATGGCCTTCGTCTTCGGCGTTTCTTGAAAACTCGTGCCGACCGTGCTCATCAAGATCTGCTCGACAAGGCCCGAGCACGAGCCGCACGAACTGGCCGCCTTCGTATGCTTCTTGACCTCGTCTAGCGTGAAGAGCCCCTTTTCAGAGATGGCCTTGACGATGGTGCCTTTGCATACGCCATTGCAGCCGCACACTTCGTCGGAATCCGCGAGCGATGCCGCGCGGTTATGGCCTTGCACGCCCGAATCGCCGATGCTCGATTCGCCGAACATGAGCCGATCGCGCAATTCGCCGAGCCTGCGGCCCTCGCGCAGCAGCTTGAAGTACCAGGCGCCGTCGGCCGTGTCGCCGTACAGGCACGCGCCGACCAACCGGTCGTCTTCGATGACGAGCTTCTTGTATACGCCGCTCGCCGGGTCCGACAACACGATCTGTTCGGTGTTCTCGCCACCGATGAAGTCGCCGGCAGAAAATAGATCGATGCCGGTCACCTTGAGCTTGGTCGACAGCACCGAGCCCTTATACGTGCCGATCCCCATCAGTGCGAGATGGTTTGCACAGACTTTAGCCTGCTCGAACAGCGGGGCGACGAGCCCGTATGCGACGCCGCGATGGCTGACGCACTCGCCGACGGCATAGATGCGCGGATCGTACGTTTGCAGCGTGTCGTTCACGACGATGCCGCGATCGCAATGAAGCCCGGCCGATTCGGCGAGCGTGGTATTCGGGCGGATGCCGGCGGCCATGACGACAAGATCCGTTTCGACCTCTTCCCCGTCCTTGAAGCGCACGCCGGCTACTTCGCCGGCATCGTTGCCGATGATTTCCGTCGTCGCTTTCGAGAGCAGGAATCGAAGCCCGCGCGCCTCGAGCGAGCGTTGCAGCAGGCGGCCCGCGCTCGCGTCGAGTTGACGCTCGAGCAGCGTCGGCGCCAAATGCACGACGCTCACGTCCATCCCGCGCTGCTTGAGCCCGTTCGCCGCTTCGAGGCCGAGCAGGCCGCCGCCGATCACGACGGCGCGCCGCTTCACTTCGGCCGCATCGATCATCGCCTGCGTATCGCCGATGTCGCGGTAGGTGATGACGCCTTTTAGCTTCGCGCCGGGCACGGGCAAGATGAACGGTTGCGACCCGGTGGCGATCAGCAGGCGGTCGTACGGCGCCTCGGTGCCGTCATCGGCCATGACGACGCGCCGCTTGCGATCGATGCGGGAGATCGTCTTGCTCAGGTGCAGGGTAATGCCATTCTGCTCATACCATTCCAGCGGATTGAGGACGATATCTTTGAACGTCTGCTCGCCGGCGAGCACGGGCGAGAGCAGGATCCGGTTGTAGTTCGGATGCGGCTCTGCGCCGAAGACCGTGATCTCGTACTGATTCGGCGCGAGCGCGAGCAGCTCTTCGATCGTACGAATGCCGGCCATGCCGTTGCCGATTACGACGAGTCGGGGCGCGTTCATCGTTGCTTACTCCTTGAACCGTTGAGGTCGCAGCGTCATTGCTCGACTTAAGGGATAAAACCAAGCTAAGGGCATGCATCAACGAAAACGGCGTCCGCTCGTGCAGATACACGAGGGGACGCCGTTGTCCTTGAAGCGCGCGAGCCGGTCGGCTGCGGGGCGAGGCGCCCCTTGACCGTGACCACAATCGCATTGCATTGCATGCATCCCGACACCGTTGCCGGGTACGGGTCGAATCTATGCAAGGGTTATGCCAAGGGCGAGAAAGGAAGAGCCGGCGGGGCTTTTGCCGTTTGAATGCACCGTGCTGGGGAGCGGATCTACGGTTATGTCGCACCGCAGCAGTGCAGCCGCGTGCGCGGACTGCACCCGTTCGGCGCGGGGGCGGCGGCTTCGGTGCGCGGCATGGCTAGCGTGCGGCTCACCGAGGTCTATAATTCGGAGCCTCATCTTTGTCACATTCCGCGCGGCGCGCGTAAGCCGCACAGGTAGCGCAACACGCGGGATTCTCTATGCTTGTCAACGTACCTAACCGAGGAGGTTCATATGACCATCCGCATTGGCGACGTCGCCCCCGATTTCACGGCCGAAACCACTGAAGGCGCGATCAAGTTTCATGAGTGGATCGGCGACGGCTGGGCGGTGCTCTTTTCACATCCGAAGGATTTCACGCCCGTCTGCACGACCGAGCTCGGCTATATGGCACGGCTCAAGCCCGAGTTCGACAAGCGCAAGACCAAGATCATCGGCTTAAGCGTCGATCCCGTCAGCGATCATAAGAATTGGGTGGGGGATATTGCCGAGACGCAGGGGCATGCGGTCAACTACCCGCTTATCGGCGATGCCGATCTAACGGTCGCCAAGCTTTACGACATGATTCACCCCAACGCGAGCGGCGGCACGCGCACGGCGAACGACAATGCCACGGTCCGTTCTGTGTTCATTATCGGCCCGGACAAGAAGATCAAAGCCATGCTGGTCTACCCGATGAGCGCGGGCCGCAACTTCGATGAAGTCCTGCGCTTGCTCGATGCCCTGCAACTGAATGCACAACATTCGGTGGCCACGCCCGTGAATTGGCGCCCGGGCGATGACGTCATCATCCCGACGTCGGTGTCCGACGAGGATGCTAAGAAGAAGTACCCGCAGGGATTCAAGACGCTCAAGCCGTATCTGCGTACCGTCGCGCAGCCGAAGTAACGGCTATCGAGGGAAAGGGGCGGCTCAATGATTGAGCCGCTTCATCGCCTCCGATTCCATCGCGGCCTGCCATTCCTCAGACGCTTCGATGGGATTGGTCTCGTCGTCGACCGAGAACTGCGCGCGTTCGGCGGCCGTACGCGTATCGCCAAAATCGTCATCGAAGTCTTCGCCGGAGTCGTCCTCGCCGGGCGGCTCCAGCATGTCGCGCAGCATCGCATCGAGCTCGGGGGTATCCCACGGCTTGCCGTGCTGCTTGCGCGCTTTGATGTAGTGCCTGATCTCCGCGTCCTGCTCCGGCGTGAGCGGAAGCCCGCGGAAGGTCCGTTGCGGATCGATGTCGGCCATGTTGGCTCTCCAGCGAGGGATATCCGAGTGTAGCGCCGTTATTCTCGTCGCGCTATACGGAATGGTTCGATTGCGGGCGGTGCCTGGCGGCAAGCCGTAGTCGGCCGGCATTCATCGTGTGTTGGTGGCAAGCGAAATACGAAAATGGGCGCGTGGGTCGAATACAAGCCGACCTACAATTTTGGATCCGCCCACCTGAATTGGAGGCACCGATGACCTCGAAGAACGTAAAGCCCATTCCCGAGGGGTTTCATACCGTCACGCCGTACATCGCGGCGTCCGACGCGAAGGCCGTCATCGATTTTCTGCAACGCGCATTCGATGCGAAGGTCACCGAACGTATCGACGATGAGAAAGGGCGCATCCGCCATGCGCAAGTGAAAATCGGCGATTCGCACCTAATGCTGACGGACGGCAATGACGAATGCTCGCCTGCGCCTGCGGCGTTCTATCTCTATCTGAGCGATGTGGATGGCGCTTATGAACGTGCATTGCGCGCGGGCGGCACGTCGATCATGGAGCCGGCCGATCAGTTCTATGGCGATCGCAACGCGGGCGTGCGCGATGCAAGCGGCAACACGTGGTGGCTCGCGACGCATATCGAAGATGTGCCGAGCGAGGAGATCGCTCGTCGAGCCCAAGCCCAGGGGCGGGGGTAGTGGCCGAGAGCCGGCCCCGGCGCGACCGCATATTACGCGCACGCTTTACACCACGACGCGAAAATCCGCGATGGCTATGTCGATTTCGACTTGCGTTGAACGTCGATCGAATACGCGCGGCAATCGCGTGATCGCAATCGCGATTCATGTTTTTGTAAGAAAGCACGATGACAGGTTGGCGCACCTGCCGAGCGACGTGCCCGCACGGGTGGGTACGCCAAACCCTGGAGCCCACGACTGCTATGAAGCTGTACGCCCATCCGTTTTCGGCCTATTCCCAAAAGGCCTTGATCGCCCTGTACGAGAACGGCATACCGTTCGATTTCGCCATGCTCTCGCCCGACAATGCTGAGGTGGGAGCCGAATTTGCGGCTCTGTGGCCGATCAAGCGCTTTCCGGTGCTCGTCGATGCCAGCCGTACGGTACTCGAGGCGACCGTCATTATCGAATATCTGGATCTGTATTACCCGGGCGCCGCGCCGATGATCCCGGAGGACCGGCGCGCTGCGCTCGATGTGCGCATGATGGATCGATTCTTCGACAACTACGTGATGACGCCCGTACAGAAAATCGTCGGCGACCGATTGCGGGAGGAGACGGCGCGCGATGCGTACGGAGTTGAGGAAGCGAAGGCGATGCTGGATCGTGCCTACCGGTGGCTCGACGAACGAATGCAAGACCGCCAATGGGCCGCTGGCGACGCCTTCAGCCTGGCAGATTGCGCAGCTGCACCATCGCTCTTCTATGCCGATTGGTCGCATCCGATCGATGCCTCTCTGCGGCACGCCGTGGCGTATCGGCAGCGATTGCTGGCGCGGCCGTCGTTTGCGCGCGCGGTGAACGAAGCGCGCCCGTATCGCCCGCTCTTTCCGCTCGGGGCGCCCGATCGCGATTGAGAAAGGCGCAAACCGGCGCGCTCATGACAAAACGGGCGTCAGTGACGCCCGTTGTTTGTTCAACGCGATCCGGTGCCGCTCGCAGCAAGCATGCCGTGAACCGCCAACTCACGCTAAGCGGCAGCCGACGGTTTAGTCGACGAGACGAATCCCGAACACGGTAGCTTGAGCGCGGCGGATTCGCTCGGCTTCGCGATGGCGCGCTTCAAACGAATAGTCCGAATCGAGCGGCAGGTGCGGCGAAGCGAAAAAATCGCTGACTTTTTGAACGAGGGCGAATACGAGGCTCATGGCAACTCCCGGTGAATGCGGTTAGGGGTTATCCCTTAGTCGGCATTCTAGGGTTTTCCCTGAACAAAAACTAGTGCGATGCACAATTATTTGCCAAGCCCCCCGCCCGGACGGCGCAATCGGCGATTTTGCGTCGCACAATAACAACGCGCCTATCTCCCAGCGGGCCCCTCGAGTCACCGCAGACGAACCATCGTACGGATGCGGCACCGAGCCGGATCGGTCACAAGGCCGCAATACGCGCGCGAAACCGCTCGGTGCCCGCGACGATCTGATCGAGTACCGCATCGAGCGCCCAAAAGCGCTCACGCACGTCATAGTCGATCACCCGGCAGCGGATTGAATCGAAGGTGCCGATGCGCTGCTGATACATCTTCGCGAGCGCGGGGTAGCCAAGCGATTCAGAGACAGCCGATAGGACAAGGAACGTTGACAGCTCATGCGCCAACTCGGGCGCAGTGTGCGCCGACGTCCGCAGCCACTGGTAGAGATCCGGATGAAAGTTCGTGAATACGCCGTTAAAGCCGGCGGAACCGGCTTTCATCGCGTCCCAGGCAATCGCCGCATTGGCATTCAATATCTTGAGCGGCGAGCCTTTCGCGAGCGCGACGCGCCGCTTCACCGTCTCTAGATCGCAGCTGACGTCCTTCAGCATCACGAAGCGCCCCGAATCGATGCAAAAGGAAAGCTCCTCGTCGCTTAGCAACCGACGATAGGGCGCAGGGCATTCATAAAGCCCGAGCGGCAAATCGGACGGCAAGCGAGCGAGCAACTGCGAGAGATTCTCGCGAAATGCCGCCGTGCCCTTGCGATCGGGATCGAGCCGGTTCGTAACCAGTACGATGCCATCCGCGCCCGAATCGGCCGCCGCTTTCAATTCCTCGTACTGGGCGTCCGGTGCATGACTGATATGCCCCGAAGCGACCACGGGTACACGACCCGCGACGCGATTGACGACGAAGCGGGCCAACTCCGCGCGTTCGTGCAGGCTGAGGAACTGCATTTCGCTCGATTGTGCGACGGCAAAGAGCGCGTCGGCGCCGTGCTGCAGATACCATTCGATCAGCCGTTCTAGCCCGCCATAATCGATTTCGCCCGATGCGTCGAACGGGGTCAGCATGACCGGCACGATGCCTTCAATCGGCGCGCGGGTTCGGCCAGCAGAGTGCATATTCATTCTCCTTGAGGGTGGGCTAAGCGCATGCGCAAAGCCATGTCAGGCCGGCAGCGGCGCATTGGCGGTGCCGGATTCATGTTCGGGAATCGGCTTTTTAACCAAGATCAGGTACGCCATCGCACCGATGAATGCAATGGCCGCGGCGGTCAGCAGCGCGGGAACGAACGACCACCGCTGCGCAATCATGCCAGTCAGGATGGGCGCGAGCGCGCCGCCGATAAAGCCGCCGAAATTCTGGATTGCGCCAAGCGAAGCGATACGGCTCGGCGGTGCAGCCGCCGTGGCTAGTGCCCACGAGCAGGCTGACGCGGCATTGGCCAGGAAGATCACGACGGAGATACAAGCTAGCGCAACGGTATTGCTTTGGGCCAGTGCGCCGGGAATCGTGAAGACGACCATGCCGAGCATTGCGATCACGACGGCGTTGCGTCGAGCAACCACGGCGGAGCGGCTGTTGCGCGTAATCAGATCGGAAAACCAGCCTGCCGACAGAGCGCCGAGGAAGCCGCAAAAGAAGGGCACCGATGCGGCCACGCCCGTGTGCATGAGGCTCATATGGCGTTCGGCCGTCAGATAACCGGGCAGCCAGGTCAGATAGACCCAATTCAGATAGACCGAACCGAAAAAGCCGATGAGCATGCCCCACGTCGTGCTGTGACCGAACAGGCTACGCCAGTCGGCAAACGTCACCTTGGGCCGTGTGACGACATCCTGCGCGTCGGCATCGAGATAGCGGCGTTCGTCGAAAGATAGTTGTGCACGCAACGGGTCCCGATAAAGCGCGAGCCAGACACCGGCGACCACGAGGCCCACCGCGCCGGTCGCGACAAACGCCCAGCGCCAATGGAAGGCGACTACGAGCACCGATAGCAGCAGCGGCGCCAATGCCGTGCCGAGCGGGGAAGCCGAGTTAAATATTCCGGTGGGCGTGCCGCGTGCGCGCAACGGAAACCAATTGCCGACGACTCTCGCCGCCGACGGAAACTGCGGCGCTTCGCCGATACCGAGCGCGACGCGCGCGAGGATGAACCAGCCAAACGTTGAGACGAGTCCACCCGCGGCTTGGGCCAAGGACCAGACGATGAGCCCGAGCCCGAGCAGGCGCCGTGGCCCGACGCGGTCGACCAGCGCGCCGATAGGCAACTGGCACAGCGCATAGCTCCATGAGAACGCCGAGAGGAGCACGCCCATCTGGCTCAGCGAAAGCCCGAGGTCGGCGCGAATCGACGCGTTCGCAACGGCGAGCGTGCCGCGGTCCAGGTAATTGACGATGCCGCTGATCATCAGGAGCGTGAGTGCGATCTGCTGCGCGCGCCTGATGCGCGGTGGTGCCAAGGGTACCGAAGGGATTTCGCTCATTGCCGTTGTCTCCATGTCTTCGCTGTTTGGGCTGTCTTCGCGCGGCCGGCATGCGGCGGCCATTCCGGCCGCGAGGCTTGCGGGATACGCGGGTGCGCACCGATATGTAACCGCTTACATTTTCGTCCGAAAACGCTGCGCCGTAAAAAGCCCGGCACGAAGGAGCATGTGATGAGGGATTAGGGCCGCACGCCCTGGCATAATCGGACGACAGCTGGCGCTGTCAGCGCTTACATTGGCACAGACGGCATGTGCCATGCAACTGCGGAACGGCTATTTCGAGGGTTAACGATGACGGCTTCCGATTCGATTCGCGACTCATTCCGGCATTCCGGCGGCGAGCCGAGCGACCCAAGGAGCATCGCATGAGCACGACGCCTTCGCGCCCGCGCTTGTCTCAGGCCGTGCCGCGTACTCGGCGTGGCACCGGACGCTCGGTGCTGAGCGACGTCGCTCAGCTCGCCGGCGTTTCGACGGCGACGGTCTCGCGCGTCTATAACGAGCCGGGCAAGGTGTCGGCGGAAGTACAACAGCGCGTGCATGAAGCTGCGCGTGCGTTGAACTGGATTCCGAACGCGGCCGGACGTGCGCTGGCTTCGACGCGCTCGCATATTGCGGGCGCGATTATCCCGACGCTCGACAATCATGTCTTCGCCTCGCAGGTATCAGGCATGCAGGCCGTTTTCGCCGAGCACGGCATCACGCTCTTTCTTGGCTGCGCGAATTACGATCCCGCGCAGGCCCTCACGCAAGTGCGGGCGATGCTGGCGCGCGGCGTCGAAGCCGTTTCCGTGGTCGGGGAGTGTTATCCCGCGGAGTTGTTCGAACTTCTAAACAACCATGGGGTGCCCTACGTCGTCACCTACGCCTATCGTCATGGAAGCCCGCATTGCTGCGTCGGTTTTGACAATCGTGCTGCCTTTGCGACACTGACCGAGCATCTGATCGCACTGGGGCACCGGGACTTCGGCATCATCGTGCAGCCCTCGGTCGATAACGATCGCGTCCAGGCGCGTCTGCGCGGCGTGCATGAAACGCTGGCGGCTCATGGGCTCGCGGTCCGCCCGGGCCATCTTCGCGAAGGACCCGCGACCATCGCGTTCGGCCGCGAGAGCCTGCGTACGATATGGGAAGCACCCGGCGTGCGCCCGAGCGCGATTGTGTGCGGCAACGACAGCCTCGCGATCGGGGCGCTGCTCGAAGCGCAAGCGTTGGGAATTTCGATACCGCAGCAGTTGTCGATTACGGGCTTCGACGATATTGCCCTCGCGCGCGAGATCGCCCCGACGTTGACGACGATGTGGGTCGATACGAATGCGATCGGGCGCGCGGCTGCGAAATCGCTTCTCGATATGCTCGACGATCCGAATCGGGATCGTGATCGCGCGGCTGGTGTTGAAATCGCGGCCGAGCTTAAGATTCGCGGATCGACCGGCCCGAGTCCCGTTAGGTGACGGATGCTGCGATGCCTTTCGCAACTAGAGGGTCGGCAGGGATTCGCAACGCCTTCGCCAACATGACGCTGAGCCGTTGGCCCGAAAGCGAAATTGCTCGTTTTTTTGGGGGGAGTGAGTCTATCTGGGGTGCCTTGGGGTTCTTTGTGCGATTACGCGCTGCGAGCGCTGAGTCTGATTGACTCTTCAATCTCTCAGGCCCAACTGCGTATCGCGAAAGTAGAATGAGAAGCCACTCGCCTGCGCGGCTGCGATGCGACCTCCGCGTGACGGGCGACTCGTCGCAGCAAAATTTCTTTCGTACAACGGATCCTATATTGTTGATCCCAATACCACGCAAGCGAGCGAAACCAAGATATATGACGCGAACGGGAATTCTATAATCAACGCAAACCCATCTGGTTATTTGATTGTGCCTAACAATTACACCATCGAAGCCACATTGGAACTTGCCAATCAAGTTGGCGCGCAGTTCAGCAATACCGGCTCCGTTGGATCGACCATTGCCGGTACGACCGCGGCTTTGGGGATGATGACTCTTGCATTTGCGCCGAATGGTTCTCATGATCTGCAAAGAGCATATCCAGGCAGTACCGGTGTCGATCCGGACTGCTTTGTGGCGGGATTTACCGATGCTGCATCTTTCGACCTTGGATTAGTTGCAAGCTACTCGCGGATCGGTGAGCAAGCTGCACTTACTGGTGGCGGGTTACTCAACCTAGCGCATAAGATATTCAAGTCGAATATAGATATTAGTGGTGCAGACTTCAACGCAGTTGTCAACACAAACTTTATCGACGCCGGTGCGAAGGACCGAGTCGAAATCGGCTGCCCCGCGGCTGTGTATGTAATCAGTTTGCCTCCCAACTCGTTTCTGGGCATACGGGGTATCTGGAGCAACTGACGCATCTTTGAGTGGGCTGCTTGATTCCCCCGGGAGCGAGTTGGTTACCACCAGCACGTCGATCTCACAGAACCTTTGAAATTGATACGCTTTGCCCGTGATCAGGCTCCGACTGTCACGCAGACGCTATCGTCCCAGACGGCGGCGGCAGGAACGGCATGGACGTACGCGTTGCCGTCGGCACTGTTCAACGAAGCGAGTGCGGGCGACGCACTGCGATACAGCGCGACGCTGGCCGACGGATCGGCGCTGCCTGCGTGGCTCACGCAAAGCGTGGACGTATACGCTGCCGTCGACGCTATTCTCCGAATCGATTCAAGGAGACACGCTGACATATGCAGCTACGATGCCGGACGGCAGCCCACTGCCAAGCTGGTTGACCTTCGATCCGATCAAGCAGACGTTCAGCGGGACGCCGCCCGGGCAAACTGCGACATCGATGGGAGTCAAGATTACCGCTACTGACATGGGCGGCCTTTCGGCGAGCACGACGTTGAACCTGCAGTTGCAGCCGAATGTGTTGAATGTGTCCGCTGTTTTCCAGACGGTCACGGTCTCGGCGGGACAAATGGCGGTCTTCGAAAGCGGCGGGTTCGACAAGGTCACGGCCAACGACGAAGGTCATGTTTTGCTCGTCACGGGGGGCAACTCGTCGGCGACGTTGGGCAACGGTGGCAACTCGGTCATTCTCGCCGGCTCGTTCGAGACGCTAAGCGTGGGCAATGGCGACAATACGGTCATGCTCGCAGGTTCGTCAGATACGTTGAGTGCGGGCAACGGTAACAACACAGTTGTAGCGTCTGGCACGTTCGACAACGTCACGGTAGGTACCGGCACCAATACGATCACGGCGACCGGAACCTTCACCACACTGAACCTTGGCGACGGCACCGATACGGCGACGTTGAAGAATTCGTTTGCCACCGTGAAGGTGGGTCACGGAGTCTACAACCTGGAATTTGCATCCGGGTTTGGTTCGAAGCTGACATTCGGTTCGGACGTTGCGTCCGATCACCTCTGGTTCGAACATGTCGGGCAGGACCTGAGGGTCGATGTGATCGGTTCTTCGGAAACGGTCACGTTGAAGAACTGGTATGCAAGCTCGCCCGAACATGTCAGCCAGATCACCGCTGGGGATGGCAAGGTTCTGTCGGACTTCAACGTCGAAAAGCTCGTGCAGGCGATGGCGGCATTCACGCCACCGCCGGCAGGCCAGACAGCTTTGACACCTAACGAGCAGCAAACCTTGCAGCCTGTATTGGCCGCGAACTGGCATTAAGTGGGTGGTCCTGCTGTCCCATGGTTTCGGGGCGGCGGGACTTGCTTCCATTTTGTCAGCCACCGTGCCGGGAATAAGCGGGCGCTGGAGATGCAGCACTATCCTCTTCCGCAACCCGATAGCCGCCTTGAACAGTCGACGTAGATTCGGCAATGACTGCGGCGATCTCCTTGGCCGCGGCTGCACGCATTCGTGGGGTCACGCACGCCTTACATCACACTGTGATATAAATGCGGGTTCTGTGGGATACACCATCAGCTTGCATAGAAGGGAGTTTCATGAGCGAACACAAGGGCGATTTTGCAACGGATGTTCGACTGCTGCGCATCAGTGCGATCGCCGCCGTCGGCGGGGCGTTGAGCACGGTTGCCGCCGATTTTCTGCTGCATCTCATCCGTTTCTTCAACAATCTGTTCTTCTTTCAGCAGTTCTCCGCGGCAAATCGTTCGCCGGCGGACAACACGCTGGGGTGGTGGGTCATCGCGGTGCCCGTGATCGGCGGGCTGCTGGTGGGCTTGATCGCCCGCTTCGGCTCGGAACAGATTCGCGGGCATGGCATTCCCGAGGCCATCGAGGCGATTTTGTTCGGAAAGAGCAAGATGTCTCCGAAGGTGGCGGTGCTCAAGCCGCTTGCCTCGGCGATTGCAATCGGCAGCGGCGGCCCGTTTGGCGCGGAAGGCCCGATCATCATGACAGGCGGTGCGATCGGGTCGCTTATCGCTCAGTACTTTCATTTGTCGAGCGCGGAAAGAAAGGCGTTGCTCGTGGCCGGCGCCGTGGCAGGCATGACCGCGGTGTTCGGTACACCGGTGGCCGCCGTGCTGCTTGCGATCGAGCTGTTGCTGTTCGAGCTGCGCCCTCGCAGCCTTTTGCCGGTCGCCATCGCATGCGCCGTCGCGGGCTTCACGCGGCCGCTGCTGCTCGGCAGCGGGCCGTTGTTTCCGCTGCATACCATGCCGCTCGGTCCGCTCGGCCTCGTATCGTCGGCCATTGCCGGCTTGATTGCCGGTGCGCTGTCATGGGGCTTGTCCTCCGGGCTTTATAAGGTCGAAGATGCGTTCGCCAAACTGCCGATCCATTGGATGTGGTGGCCCGCATTGGGGGCGATCGCCGTCGGCATCGGCGGCTACTTCCAGCCGAGGACGCTCGGCGTCGGCTACGATGTTATCGGCGACTTGCTGCAGAACCATCTGGTCTTGCACGCGGTCGTCGCGATCGTTGTCGTCAAGGCCATCATCTGGGTCATCGCGCTGGCATCGGGTACGTCGGGCGGCGTCTTGGCGCCGTTGCTCATGATGGGCGCGGGCGTAGGCGCGATCGTGGGCCCGTATATGCCCGGAGGCGAGCCGGCTGTCTGGCCGCTGATCTTCATGGCGGCCGCGCTCGGCGGCATGATGCGTGCGCCCGTCATGGCGGCCATCTTCGCGTTCGAATTGACCGGCGATGCCAATGCGTTGCTGCCGTTATTGGCCGCAGCGGCGGTCGCATACGGTTTTACGGTTCTGCTCATGCGTCGCTCGATTCTCACGGAGAAGATCGCACGACGCGGCTACCACATCTATCGCGAGTACAGCATCGATCCGCTCGAGCGGCATTACGTCGAAGAAGTCATGACACGCAACGTCGTGACGATCGATGCAAGCACGCCGATGACCGAGGTGCTCAGAGACTACTTCGGACCGCAGCAGAAATTCCGCGCCTATCCCGTGGTTGCATCGGGGGCCTTGGTCGGGATGGTCGATAGAGCATTGCTCGATCGAGTGTCGCCGGAAAGCGCCGATGTGCCGGTTGCCACCGTATTCGGGCAAATGCGGCCCGAGATCGCGCTGCCCGGCGAGACCTGCAGAAACGTCGCGGCTCGCTTGGCCGTGCAGGGGCTCGAGCGGGCTCCTGTCGTGGAAAACGAGAGGACGTATCGCCTGCTCGGCGTCGTATCGCGGCACGATTTGGTCAAGCCGTCGATGTCGGTATTCACTGAGGAGCGAGAGCTCGAACAATTCCGCCACGTTTGGGCGCCCAGCAGCGAGCGTCTGTCTACGGGCGACGCGCGAGAAGACGCATCGAGCACACCGGCCGGCGTCGTCCGGCAAAAAATATCGGTGGAGCGCAGCGACCGATAACGCACTGGCCGAGTGCCGCGCCGGGCCGGCCGGCCCCGCGCGGCGATGAAGTCGACATCTGACCAGCCCCTAGGTTTCGGTTATGAAGCTGTCAAGCGTTCTCTTTGCACAAGCGAAGGGAACAGCTTCGTCCAAAGCGCAACGATCAGTAGGGTGGCGGCCCCGCCGATCAGTACGGATGGGACCGCGCCGAACCAACCGGCCGTTACCCCCGATTCGAATTCGCCCAGTTGATTCGATGCTCCGATAAAGATTGAATTGACGGCGCTGACACGGCCTCGCGTCTCGTTTGGCGTATCGAGCTGTACCAAGGACTGCCGCACGACCACGCTGACCATGTCGAAGGCGCCGGTTAGCGCGAGCGCGGCGAGTGACAACGCAAAGGATCTCGAGAGCGCAAAAATCAAAGTGGCGAGTCCATAAAGCGCTACGCAACCGAGCATCGTTTTTCCTGCGCGGCGTTCGATTGGATTGCGCGCGAGATAAAGCGAAACCAACAACGCGCCAGCCGCGGGCGCCGATCTCAATAGCCCGAGCCCCCACGAGCCGACATGCAGAACGTCACGCGCGAAGATCGGTAGCAGCGCAGTGGCTCCGCCGAATAGCACTGCAAGCAAATCGAGCGAGATCGCTCCCAGTACCTGTTCTCGTCGCCAGATGAAGCTGATACCCGCGAACAGGCTTCGCAGCGTCACCGGTTCGCGGGCAGGGCGCGCATGGTCGTAATGAATCAAGTAGATCATCACGATGGCGAGCAGACACATTGCCGCGCACGCGATATAAACGACAGCCGCGCCTGCCACGTAGATGAAGCCGCCTACCGCGGGGCCCAAGATCGTGGCCAATTGCGACGAGGCTGAATTGATCGCCAAAGCCCTCGGGTACAGGGACAGCGGAACGAGCATAGGCAAGAGCGCCTGCTGAGTCGGCATTTGAAAAGCTCTTGCCGTGCCCAATCCCAGCGACGCGACCAGCAGTAGCTCGCGCCCCAGCCACCCGGACACTGTTCCCACAGTCAACAGCAATGCGATACCGCCTTGCACGATCTGACAGGCAATCAAGATGTAGCGACGATCGTATCGATCGGCCACATGGCCCACCGCCAGGCAAAGCGCCAATGCAGGCACGAACTGGGCAAGCCCGACCAATCCGAGGTCGTAGGCGCTGTGCGTGACGTCATACATTTGCCAGCCGACGATCACCATCAGCATCTGAGTAGACATCGTCGTCGCAATGCGACTGAGCGCGAAGTAACGAAAGGAGGGAACGTCGAGAATCGTGTTTTTCATGTACCGATAGCGTGCAGGTGCGCAAATGCATGTAAGACAGCAGCACTTCGTGCTCGCAACGTTCTCTCTAAATATTCGATAGCGTCCGGGCTGTACGGTCGCGCCAGGGGCAATTTAGTGAATTCGGCTGCTGACAGCGACAAAGCTAGTCTGCCGCACGCGTTAATGCGGGTGGCGGTGGTGGATGTCGGGGAAATGCGCGTGTGAGTGCGTGATGGGTAGATGAACGTGCTGATGCGTATGCGGTTCGTCACCGGCATACGGAAAGTCGTGCTCGTGTCGATGATGCTCGTCGTGGCGGTGCCGGTGCGTGTGCTCGAACAGGTTGTGGGCGTGCTCATGCTCATGCCGCTCGCGCACATGCAGCCAGATGCCCAGCGCCATTAGCGCTGTGGCGATCCAGAACGTTGCGGGAGGGAGTTCGGGCCAAAGCACGAGCGAAAGCGTGACTCCGAATAGCGGTGCGACCGAGAAGTATGCCCCCGTCCGCGCCGCCCCCAGGTGCCGAAGCGCCACGACGAACAGGACGAGGCTCACGCCGTAGCCGGCGAGGCCCGTGAGCATCGCGGCACCGACTGCGCTGGCTGCCGGCAGCGTCGCTCCAGTGCCAAAGGCGATAGCGAGATTCACGGGGCCGGCGATCAAGCCCTTCAAACAGGCGATCACCATCGCATCGTTCGCGGACACCTTGCGCGTCAGATTGTTATCGATTGCCCAGCAAGCACATGCGCCGACGATCAATAGTGCGCCAACTGGCACACCCATTTGGTTCGGGTGCCACGATAACAGCACGCCCCCGGCGACGATGGCCACCATCCCTAGAAACACTTGGACGTCGACGTTCTCTCGAAAAACCACCCACGCGATGACGGCGGTCAACACGCTTTCGAGGTTCAGCAGCAGTGAGCTGGTCGCAGCGGATGTACTCGACAAGCCCAGCATGAGCAGCGCAGGCCCTACGACACCCCCGGCGAGGATGGCGCCCATGAGCCAAGGCACCTCGGCTTTTTGGATTCGATGGCTGGCCGTCGGCATCGCGTTGGACCGCCGCAGCGACCGAGCGAGGAGACCGATGCCCAAGCCCACGCCGCTGCCGAGATAAAAAAGTCCCGCCACCATGAATGCCGACATAGCGCCGAGAAGCGCTTTGGCAATGGGGGTGGCGGCACCGAACAGGGCGGCGGCACCGAGGGCGACGAACACTGCGCTAAGTCTTGAATTCATGGCACCTGAGTAAGGGAGGTCCGCGCGTGGCGCTCGTACGCGCAGTTTACCGAATCGCCATGGCTCGAATACAGAGACCCCGCGGATTGCGTTGCAAAATCTTTGCCCTACGCCACCGGGGTGCCGGGCTCCGCCAATTCTTGCGGCTCGAACCGCCCGTAGCGCAGCGCCAGTGTTGGCAGCACGATCAGATTGAGCGCAGTGGACGTAATCAGGCCGCCGAGAATGACGATTGCCATTGGGCCCTCGATCTCGTTACCCGGCGCACCGCTTGTCAATGCGAGCGGCGCGAGCGCCAGCGCGGTCACGAGAGCGGTCATCAGGATAGGCACCAGCCGTTCCGATGCGCCGCGCACAGCGGTATCCATGTCCCACGGCAGGCCATCGGCATGCACCAGGTGCTCGTAGTGGCTGATCAGCATGATCGAGTTGCGCAGCGATATGCCGAGCAGTGTGACGAAGCCCACCATGCTGCCGAGCGTCAGATTCGCGCCGGTCAGCACGACGCTCAGAACTCCGCCTACAAGTGCGAAGGGCAGATTGTTGCGCACGACGCTCGTCGTTGTGGTGAGCGGCAGAAGCCGCGGTGTCGCGACGCCCGCGGGCAGCGTGCCCGCGAGCCCGCTAATGCGCTCTGTGACGAGTTGTCGGGCCTGCATCACATTCGCATGGTCGTCAAAAATGAGCGTGACGGAGGAGAGGCCCTGCATGGAGCGCGAGCGAATCGACTGCAGACGGGTCATACCGCCGAGCGCATCTTCGACCGGCTGCGTGACCAGCGTCTCCACCTGTTCGCTGGTCATACCCGGCGCGGCGGTCTGCACGATGCTCATCGGCGGCGCAAATTCCGGAAACACGTCGAGTTTGGCTCGCGTCAGCGTAAAGAGCCCATAGCCGGCCGCCATGACGGCAAGCGAGAAGATGACGCCGCGAAAGCGCAGCGAAAAGCGGATGATCGCGTTAAGCATCAGAGGTAAAGTCGCCTTGTTTTTGGCGGGTCATGACGGACGCGTATGCGCTGATGCCGGTCTGGCTCGCGACGAGAGCAAGCGGCTCCACCTCGATGTGACTGGCGCGTTGTGCGTCCGGACTCACGGCTAGCTGTGTCGCGCGCCAGGGGTTGCTGCATCGCATCTTCGAGTGCGCCGGCGGCCTGCTGGACCGCGACTTCAGCATCGAGACGGGTGGTTTCGCTGGTTTGATAGTCCGCCTTCGCCTGCGTAAAGGTGAGCCGGTCGGCATTTCCGCTAGAGAAAGCAGCAGCCTGACTGTCCAGTTGCCGGCGGGCACTCGCCAGATGCTCGTCGGACAGCCGCAACGCTTCAATGCTTGCCTCATAGCGCGCCAGTGCGTGCGCAAGGTCGCCGAGTATCCTGTCCTGCAGTGCCTCGATACGGACTGCCGCTTCTTTGCGCTTGGCCTCGGCTTGCTTGATGCCGCCCTGGTTCTGGTCGAAGATCGGCAGCGTAATGCCGGCAAGTCCGAAGCTCATCTTGTGGGTGCCGGTGTCGTAGGTATAGCCGGGGCCAAGGTCGCGCTGATCTGCCGCTCGGCGTCCGCCTTGGCGGACAGGAATGCGATGCGTTGGCGCGCAGCGTAAAGGGCGAGCATGGCGTCGCGCACCTGTGCCCGAACCGTCCACGCTGCATTCATAATGTTTAGACGGGCGGCTTCCGACAGGTGGGCCGCCTGATCGACACGATAGCCTCGCTTGTGCGCCGTTTCGATCGGTATATCGAGCGAAGGACCCCAGGTGAAAGGCGCACCCGGCCCCGGGTTAGGCGTGTTGTACTGAAACGGCAACTGCAGAACCGGGTTGGGAATCGTGTCGGCGACGTCGATGCCGGCTTTGGCCGTGACCCATTGCGCACGAGCAAGGTCGATGGCGGGGCTATAGTAGAAGGCCGCCAGCGTCAGCATCTCGCGGTTCCAGGCTGCAGGTGGCCAAGGGGCGACATCGTGGTCCGTTTGGTCCTTTTGGCGCGCGATGTAGGCGTGCAACTGCGCGCTCCCTAGCGAGAATCGAACGCTTTGCCGATCTGCATATAAGGTCCTCGGTGATCGACGGTGATTACGTCGAAGCCCTCGATCTCGCGAATCGAAACATCATGGTGGGTCATAGCAGTTTCTCCCGGGTTTGCTAGGGAAGCATCCCGCTGCGCGATGCAACCTTAAGCGACGAACGGTTGTGGGTAAGCTCTCCCCATACATGGCGTGATAGATTCGATGCCAGTGATACGGCGAGAGACAGGCGATTTCAGCGAGCTTTTGGATGTCCAAGGGCTCGTCGAGGTGATCGTAAATGTGATCGAGCACCCGGGCGAGCCGGGCGGCGTATTGGGCAGGATGATCGATATCGCTCATGGCGGTCGTTGAAAACGCGATGAAGGACACGATAGCACGCAGCAATTTAGCAAATCCTGCGGTTTTGGGCAGGCAGACCGTTTGTGGGAGGGTATTCGATGAATCGACCGAGCGAAACAAAACACCGGCTGATCGAGCGTTTCGGATTGGAGCCGCATCCGGAAGGCGGCTATTACCGGGAAACGCACAGGGACTCCGCGCGGGTTGCACGGATTGTCGATTCGCCTACCAGGGAGGGACGAGCGGACGAAAGCTCGCGGTCGGCGTCCACATGCATTTACTACATGTTGTGCGATGGAGCTTATTCGGCCTGGCACCGCATCCGCTCGGACGAAATTTGGCACTTCTACGCCGGCGATCCGCTCGATATACATGTACTGGATGCAGCAGGCGAACTGATTAGCCACCGGCTTGGCAACGCGCTGGCGTTGAGCGACGCCGCATTCCAAATAGTTGTGCCAGCTGGGCGCTGGTTTGCGGCGGAACGTTTCGCGCTCGCCGCTGAAGCAGAACCGGCGGGCTTTTCATTGGTCGGTTGTACGGTCGCGCCGGGGTTTGAATTCACTGAATTCGAACTCGCTGACGTCGATGTGCTCGTAGCCGACAATCCGCGCTGCGCCGCAGTCATAAGGAAGCTCGGGCCACCGGGTGCGCGTACGATTTAGCCCTTTCAACGGATCGCCGGCATCGCGGACTCGATGCGGCGCGGGCGACGCCGGCGAGCGCCACCCTAACGAGGCGAACTTCCTGCCACCCGGCGAACCCTTAATGCGCCGCGTCGCGCTTATTTGATCTCGATCTTGCGTGCGCTCGACTTCGAGGTCCCGGTTTTTGCCATGCGCAGCGTCAGCACGCCGTTCTCGAATTTTGCATCGACCTTATCGACGTCGACGTCCTCCGGCAGCGGAATAGTGCGCATGAACGCGCCATATGCGCGCTCGAGCCGATAACAGCCTTTTTCCTCGCTGCGTTTATCCAGTTTCTTTTCACCGCGCAAGCCTCCGTTTCGGTGTGACCGAGTTTCAACGTTGCGGATACCGTACGCTGCGGGTGCGGCGGCGCGGCCCGCTTCGCCCAGCACGCCGCGATCGATCAATTTCACCGCATATTGGAATGCGTCGCAGGGCGTTCCAGGCTGAGACGCCGCCGCACGCTCGTGTCGCTCGCCCGAGGCTTTTAGCTGGCCTTGATCTCGATGCGCCGCGGCCGCGCTTCCTCGCGCCGTGGGATCGAAAGTTTCAGCACGCCGTCCTTGAGATTCGCGTCAATCTTCGACGTGTCGAAGTCCGGTGAGAGCGTGAACGTGCGTGCGAAATGCGGCACGCGAACTTCTGCGTAATGCAGACGAAGCGCTTGTGGCGTCGGCACAACCGCCTGCGCATCGATCGACAGGCTACTGTCGTGCACGTTCACCTCGAGCTGGTCCTTCGTCACGCCCGGCAAGTCAGCCCATAACGTGACACCCTGACTGTCTTCAAAAATGTCGACCGCCGGTGCCACGGTAGCGGGACGCGCACCACCTTCGCGCTGATCGCGCGTGACAGCGCCTTGCTCGCGCTGAGTGAGTTGAGTCGTGTCGTTCATGGCTGGCTCTCCTTCTAATTACTGGATAGCAATAGCCCGCGGCTTCGACGATTCGCGCTTGCCCACGCTGATCGTCAGACAGCCGTTTTCGTAGCGAGCCTGGACTTTCTCGGGGTCGGCGCCCTCCGGCAGTTCGACCACACGCCGGAATTTCCCGGCGAAGCGTTCCTGCGCGTAGGTGCGCACCTCGTCACTTTCTTGTGGCCCCACCGGCTCGCGCTCGCCACTGATCGTCAGAAGCCCGTTTTCGACGAAAACGTCGAGCTTGCTCGGTTCGACGCTCGGGGCAAACGCGACGATCTCTATCGAATCGTCGGTCGCGCCGATATTGACTTGGGGAAAGGCGCCAAAACCGCTCGCGCGAATGCTGAAAGGGAAGCCACCCACGAGATTCATCATCCGCTGATGCAGACGATCGAATTCGCTAAACAAATCGGTGCCAAAGTAGAGATCGCTCATCGTCCTTTCCTCCTACCAGCAGTTGGAAGGTGAATGAGCGTAGCGCACTTCAATTCGCCCGCCAGACTGCCGGCAAACAAATGAAACACTCAGCGCGCAGGTCGCGCGACTGCCTGAACCGAAACTAAGATAGGAGCCGCCGCGAAGATTTCAAGGGGCTGAGGCTTGCGGAAAGACTGGGCGCGATGAGATCGACCTCAGTCGCAACCGGCGCGAGGGCGCCAGCGTTCAGGTCGATCATCGTCAGGAGCGTTCCAAGTTGAAAGCGCGGCTCACGGCGTGTCGCCGAAGGCGAGCGCGAATGCATGGTCGCGTACGTCGTGCGGCCAGCTGGCGATCAGTTCGCCGAAACGCGCGCGATCGTCCGCGAACAGGGTGCGCGCCGCTTCCTCGAAGCCGGGCAGGTCGCCGGCGATCGCGGACATGAAGTGATACCCGCGCTCGTGCGCGGCGCGGCGATTGTCACGTTGGGCGTTCGCGCGGCGAGCGTCTTCGACGAGCTTTCGCAACGCAACCGATGCGCCGCCGGGCTGCTTCGCGATCGCGACCATTTTCGCTATTGCCTGCTCGTCGGCACGCAGCGTGTCGCGACGCTGCGGCCCTTTAGCTAAATTTGCGATCGCGGCTCTGCAACTTCAGTTGCCGGTATCTCTTCTGGCATTCCACAAACGCTGGCAACCAGTGAGCGGAACCACTGATGAGCGGGATGGGTATGAAGCCGTTCATGCCAGACGAGCTTGTAGATCAGGCTCTCCGTTTCAAAAGGCAGTTCGCGAACGACCAATTTGTGCTCGGTGACAAGCATCCGGCCATGTCCGTTCACGAACCCCTTCGGTACGCAGGTCAGCAGGTCGCTTCTCGCGACAATCCGTAATGCATCGATGAAGTGATTGACGACCACCGGGATCGTCCTGGTACGGCCATGCAGGCTGAGCCAGCCATCGATGACCCCCAGGTCCATCCCGGATGGAGTGACCAGCACGTGCGAAGCCGCGACGAACTGCTCCAGACTCATCGCTTCCCGCAAAACATGTTCTGACTGCATCACGCATACATAGCGATCCGTCCGGAGTCCCTGGACATGGATGTCTCGCGGAAGTGACGGAAACATGCCGACGGCGCAGTCGAGCGTACCGTGCTCTATTGCCTCGAGAGAACCGGCATTCGTGTGGAAAGAAAATGCCAAGCGGGCATAGGGTGACATCGAATGCAGCCTCAACGATATGTCGCTGACCGCTTCCCCAGCGAGGCTATCTGTCACGGCGATCCGGAAGCTGGTCGGGTCCGAGCGCGGATCGAAGTGCGCAGGTGCGATCGACGCCCGAATTACCGCTAGCGAGCGATGAAGCTCAGGCCAGATGGCCAGCATCCGTGAGGTTGGCCGAACGCCGCCCGCGGTTTTCAGAAAGAGTTGGTCGTGCGTCAGTTCCCGGGCTCGGCGAAGGGCGTTGCTAACGGCCGGCTGGCTCATCGACAGACTCGCCGCGGCACGCGTCACATGGCGCTCCAACATGATGGCCTCAATAACGACGAGCAGATTCAAATCGAGACGCATAGTTATTCACATAGATGATGACCGTCCCCCTCAAATTTGAATTGGACGGCCCGTACCGCTTGAGCAATTATTGGCTGCCGCAGCCAGCATCAAACTGTCTGGCTGTGAAACGACCGTTGCAATATATCACCAGGATTCGTCTTATGAATGATGCCCATGCCGTTGATATGAGGCCGAAACTGACCGGGAAGATCAGTGCGGACCGTATTCGCCTTCTGCGCACCCCCCGCCCGCCTGAGGGCCTTATCGAGAAGCTCAAGCGTATCCCCGACGCTAGCAGCGTGATCGCCGATGTGATGGATCAACTGGGCATCACCGGCGCCATCGGCACATCGACCCTCAAGCCGACTTTGCCGAACGCGAGCATCGTCGGCCCGGCGCTCACCGTGCGCAACGTCGTGCAACGCGAGCACGTCTACGAGGCTGCACGTCGTAGCGTGAACCGGATGGCGGAGTTCGAGGCGCACAACCTGGCGCTGCCTGGCGATGTCGTCGTGATCGACGGTGTTGCGGGCGTATCCAACATGGGCGGCATCTCCGCGCAGACCGGCAAGCGGCAAGGCGAAGCCGGGGCGATCGTCTCCGGTGGCATCCGTGACGTCGGCCATTCGCGTCGGGCGGATTACCCGCTCTGGGCGACCGAAATTACACCAGTCACCGGAAAATGGCGCATTGAAACCGTGGAGATCAACGGGGATATCCAGATCGCCGGCATCCGGGTGTCGCCCGGCGATATTGTCGTCGCTGATGAAACCGGAGTCTGCTTCACTCCGATCGCGCGAGCGGCGGAGGTGGTGGAACGTGCGTTGGCGAAAGCGAACTTCGAAATCGAGAAGTGCCTTGCGATCGACACAGGCACCGCCGTGGCCGATCTGCCCAGCAAAGAGTGAACTTCATGACCGATCAATTTTCGAGACTGCGAGTTGCAATCCTCGATGACTACCAGGACGTCGTGCGCACGCTCGACTGCTTCACCACACTGCAGAGCCATGACGTCACGGTCTGGAACGATGCAGTAGCCGACGTCGACGTGCTGGCCGAGCGACTTGCCGATGCCGACGTGCTGGTATTGCTGCGCGAGCGGACCCGCGTGGACGAAGCGCTGCTCAGGCGCCTGCCGAAGCTCAAGCTAATCAGCCAAAACGGGCACATTCCGCATATCGACCTCGCCGCATGCACGCGCCACGGCGTGATTGTCTCTTCGGCGCTGACGCAACGCCCTTCATACCCGACAGTCGAATTCACCTGGGGCTTGATTTTGGCGGCGATGCGCAACATCCCGCTCGAGAGTCACGCACTTCGCCAAGGCTTATGGCAGAGCACGGTCGGGCTCGGGTTGCGCGGTCGGACGCTGGGCATTTACGGTTTTGGCCGCCTCGGTTCGATGGTTGCGCGGATCGGCGTCGCCTTTGGCATGGAACTGCTGGTTTGGGGGCGGCAGGGATCTCTGGATAGGGCACAGGCAGAAGGCATTCGGGTCGCATCGGGCAAAGAGGATTTCTTTGCCCGATCAGACGTACTCAGCCTGCATTTGCGCCTGAACGCCGAGACGACCGGCCTGATTGGCCCCGACGATCTTGCCCTCATGAAGCCGACCGCATTGCTGGTGAACACCAGTCGAGCCGAGCTGATTGAGCCCGGCGCGCTTGTCGCGGCCTTGCGCCACGGCCGACCCGGCAAAGCCGCGGTCGATGTGTTCGAGCATGAGCCGTTGAACGATCCGAACGACCCCTTGCTGTTGCAGCCGAACGCCTTGTGCACGCCTCATCTGGGCTATGTCGAGCGTGACAACTATGAATTTGCCTATGGCAACGCCTTTGACCAGATCGTGGCCTTTGCCAATGGCTCGCCGATCAACGTCCACAACCCGGATGTGCTGAAACAAGGAGCACTGTAATGAATCTCGAGCTTGACGGAAAAGTCGTTCTGGTTACCGGCGGCAGCAAAGGCATCGGCCTAGCCTGCGCCCGATCCTTCGCGCAAGAAGGCGCTCGCGTGGTCATCGTCTCGCGTTGTTCCGACACTTTGCCGTGCTCTCCAGATTGCGGACCGTTTTGATGAAGATCTCGGCGACATCGTCGAGCGCCTTCTGCAACTGCGAGAAGATAAACAGGACGGCAAGCGTGTAGCGCTTGGCGGGCTTGAGGGCACGCATCTCATGGATGTCGAGTGCGCGCGCCTCCGTGACGAGCTGCATGCGTTTCGGTACTGAGAGGATGTCCGGCGCCGGCGGCAATCCCTCGGCCATTTCAGTCATCGCCTGTATGTGCTTGAGAAAGCTTGCCAGCTCGCGCGGCCCCGGGCGCTTGGGTTCGCGCTTCAGTTCATCCCAGGCCGTCCGACCTGCGCGGGCTTGGAAAAGCTCGTCGAGTCGCGTTCGCAACGGTTCGTCTAGCGCCTCGGTGAACGCGAGGTAGATGGCCTCGTTCAGTTGACTGCGGGCTTGGCTCGCGATGCGCGAAAGCGTCGCGAGCGGCGGCAATTCGTAGTGGTGGCGAACGAGTTCCTCGAGCATGACGTTGATGATGTCAGGCAGTTCGGCCTTGGTGCGCGCAGCGTTGGCGGCCCAGGAAGCGAGCTGTTCGTTGGTCGAGGCGTCCAAGGGAAGAATGCGGGCGTACTCGCGCAGGATCTTCTGATGCCGAGATTTGCTGCCCGAGCGGTCGTAACGCGTGAGCGTTGTGCGCGGCAACGGGCGTGCGGCGAGCACCGTGCAGACATGCTCGATGATCGCCGACGGCACGTCGGATACGAGCGGCATGTATCCAAGCCGTTGCAACAGCTTCAACTGCGTGAGGATCAGAACGCGCGTCGGCGCCTGGCGGAACAGGCCGCCGACGAAGCGAATTTCAACCGCGCTGGGTGTATAAACCGCGCGTAGCTCGTCGTCGCTTACCTCGGCGGGGAGGACGGGGTAAGCGGTGTCGTGAACGTTGCTCATACCGTCGGGCTGGATCGATTGTCGAACTGCGGCGGTTAGATGAAGGCGCAGGCGTTGGCTCGTGCGTCGTGCAGCGCGTGATGCTCGCCCCCGTGCTCGGCGAAGTATGACGCAAGGCGTTCCGCGCTCAGCCGCGGATTGACGTTCTCGTTCTTCCAGCCCCGAGGCAGCGGGCCGCCGAGCAACACACCAAGCAGCACAAAGTCGCCTTTATAGTCGTAGCACAGCACCGGTTTCGGCCTGGCCGGTATGGCTTGCAGCCAGGCCAGTAGTTCGCTTTTCAACTGGTCGAACGTCATCGCTCGCTCCGGAAACTGACCGAGTTGCGGGAGCACAACTTCGCAAACGAAATCGCTGCACAGCGCACGATCGAAGTCCGTGCGCTCGGCGTAAAACTCACGTCCATCTTCGCCGACGATTGCCACGCTGACGAGCTGGCAGGCGTCGAAAGACGTGAATTCGGTGTCAAGAAAATAGCGGGTCTTCCACGGACTGCGCGGGGCGTTCATCGTTGTTGTTCCCGAAAGGCGCGTTCCTGGCCGCGCGATTGTAGCGCGGGGCATCGGGCGGTTCGACGACACATGCGCCGAGTCACGCCATCACGTGGCCTGACGGGCGCGTTTCGTCGTGCGCGCCGGCGTAGGCTCTGCTCTCGCACTCAGCTGCCCGCGCAGGAGCGCAGTCTCCTGCGCGAGTGCATCGCGCTCGCGCCGCAACTCACGTGCTTCGTCCATCACGCTCGCGAGCTGCTTTTCGTGCCGGTCCGCGAGGCGCCGCTGCTCGGCCGCGTCGGCCGTGAGCCGCTGTACGTCGCCGACGAGCTGCTCGTTGCGCTGCTGGACCTTCGCAAGGACAGCTTCCGCGCGGCGCTGTGCGTCGCGCGCCTCCTCGGTCTGGAGCATGACGCGCTTTTGCACGCCCTCGAGCCGCACGGTGGCCGTGTCGATTTCCACGCGCAAAGCGGCCTCCTGCGCAACACGCTCGGCCCGTAGCACCTCGAGCTCGCGCATGTGCGCCGCCTGCGCCGCGCGCAGCGCCTCCTCGCCCTGGGTTCGAACGGTGTCGCGTTCGGCGATCGCGGCCTGTGCGGCTTCGACGGCCGCATCGCGCTCGGCTTGCGCACGCGCGCGCTCAATGGTCACCGCGGCGAGTTGCGCCTCGCGCTCCTCGAGCTGCGCACGCAGCGTCTGGGCCTGTGCCTCCAGCGTCGCATGGGCGGTGGCCAGGGATTCGGCCCGCGCCGTGGCGTCGGCCGCTTCGCGCTCGAGTTCCTCGCCGCGACCGGCGAAAGCCTGCTCACCGTGCTCAACGGCGAGGGCCCAAAGCGAAAGCATCGCGTTGGCGACCGACGCAGGCAGCGCCGCGGCCAGCGCGTCGTTGCGCGCCTGTTCGTCTTTCCACAGCTTCAGTTCGTCGTTGATCGTCGTGCGGCTGCCCTGGCGGATCTCGGCATAGATCAGATCGACGGTGAGTTCATGCGGGAGCCGACCCGAGGTGACGAGGCGCGCGGCGGCTTCGCGGGTGCGCAGGCGGGTATCACTGATGCGGCTCATGGGCGGATTTCATGGTGAAAAGTAGTCAGAACGGCGCAGTTTCGTCGGCGATTATAGGCGTATATCTCTGTATTACGTTATACACGTAACTATACTGGCTTGAAATTTACGATAATCCGCATAATCGTTAGAAACTTCGGTGTACGCTGCGACATCGCCGTTTTGAAACGCGCCAGTCATGAACCTGCCCGCCCCAGCCCCCGAATCGCTCCTGCCGCTGACGCTACCCATCGCGCTCGACGGCCGCGCCGGCACCAACCGCGCACGCGGCGCCCATCGACAGATCGCGGCCGACACCGACCTCGAGGCCGTGCGTCTTTGGCTTGCCGAGTACGCGAGCTCGCCGCACACGCTGCGCAGTTACCGCAAGGAGGCTGTGCGCCTGCTCGTGTGGACCACCCGCGTGCTGGGCAAAGCGCTCTCAAGCCTCACGCGCGAGGACTTCCTGCTGTACGAGCGATTTCTGGCGGCGCCGACGGCGGACTGGACCGACCCGGCGCTGCCGCGCCGCGGCGGGGCACGGCGCTTATTCGACGGGCCGCTTGCCGAGCACAGCCGGCACCAGGCACTCGGCATCCTGTCGGGCCTGTTCAACTACCTGGTTGCCGCCGGCTACCTCGCGGGCAACCCGCTTGCGCTGCGCCGAGCACGAGGCACGCGAGCATCGCGCACGCGGCGTGTGGAGCGCTATCTGGACCACGCGCTATGGCAGGTCGTACTCGACTCGGTTGAAAGTTGGCCGCAGGCGACCGCACGCGAGCGCCAGCATTACGAGCGCAGCCGATGGATCGTGCGCCTGCTGTATCACACGGCGCTGCGCGCGAGCGAGGCGGCGCACGCGAAAGCGTCCGACTTCGTTCAACGGCGCGGCCGCTGGTGGCTGCACGTGATCGGCAAAGGCGGCACTGAGGGCGAAGTGCCCGTGAGCGATGCGCTGATGACTGAGTTTGGCCGGTACCGCGCCTTTCATGGCCTGTCGCCGTTACCGCGTGCGGACGAGCTGACGCCGGCCGTGATGAGCATCGCCGGCGACACCGCTCGGCACTTGACGCCGACGGCGGTGTATCTGATCGTGAAGGAAGCGCTCCGGCGTACCGCCGACACGCTAGAACCAGCCGATCCGGCGGGCGCAGCGACGCTACGCCGCGCCTCGACGCACTGGCTGCGCCACTCTGCGGCTTCGCACCAGGCCGACGCCGGCACCGACATCCGCTTCATACAGAAGAACCTGCGGCACGCCTCGATCGAGACGACAGGACTCTATCTGCATGCGGAAGACGATCGGCGCCACGCGCATACCGTGGGCGAACAGCCCACGAAAATCCCAGCGCCGACTCTGCCACAATAGGCATCCATCCTCTTTACCCCGTCGAAATGAAGCACTCGGACTTTCACATTGGGCTCGAATTCCTCGGCCCAGCCGGTTTCCGTTGGCGCTGTACCGACGTCGGCACCCGAACCATCGTCGCCATGCGTCTCGCGTACGAGGATCCGAACTGGTATCGCGGCCCGCCGTACGTCGCGACGGAAGAAGTGTTCGACGAGCATGAGATAGCCGACTGTCACCTCACGGAAGAGGACGCCATTCGCGCGGCAATCGAGGAGGCCGATACCTCTGGCCACCCCGGCTTTCCTCACGAGATCGTGAGCCAAATGATGCAGGCGCGCCGCGAAGAATCCTCGGGCCCTTATCCCAATAAAGGCGTTCTGCGCTTTGATCGGCGAGCAGAGGACGGCGAGATCCTCCACCCATACGCGGCGCGCAAGAGCGGCAAGCGCTGGATCGTGAAGCTCTACCTACCGTTCCCGCAGACGTTTGACGAAATGCCGGAGCGCGATTTCATCGCCCTGCCGCTCGCAACAGCGGACGACGTACGCGCTCGCTCCAAGCGTCACGCGACTGAGTAAGCGCGCTCAGTTGCTATAATCGCCGACCAAAATAACGGCACCTGCTGCCGTACGAGAGTATTCCGAGAATTCAGGCCGACTCTGAAAAGGAGCAAGCGTTTATGCAAAACGCAAAAAACGAGCAACAAGGAAATGCTGAAACAGTCATCGGGAAAATTGAACGTTCACGGCAAAGAGGGAACAGACAATGAGGCGTTCCCGCTTGAGAAAGGGCGATCGATCGTCGGTCGGCGGTGTAGTCAATGAAGGCATCCCTCGCATGTCGCACGAAGGAACGGAACTAACGTTTCTGGGCGCGAGTGTAACGTGTCCAGCCTGCCACTCGACGGGACAGATTGTTCCGCAAGGGCCGCGTTGGTCGGCCAATTTCATGGGCAGGCAGCCCGCACTGGAAGGCGACCTGTGCGCTTGCAAATGCGATCCATCACCTGTGATGCTGGCCTCACAGACCACCATGTTTGAGTCGTTCGATTCTCATCAGCTTGCCGGCATGGGCTTTGCTTCCAGCGGGCGTCCGCTCGACGAAAAGCCTCACTGGATTAAGTTTGCTCTGAACGAGAAAGGCAGTTGCGAAGGCTTGCGATGTGCAGCGCACTTCGAGGACGGCGCGATAGAACACGGGACGTGGGGAGCGCAAACCCAACGGAGCGTGGACCCGGCCCAAGGCCGCCCCGTGGCACCCGTCCAGGTAATGGTTGATGATACCCGCCAACCATGCGGCC